>CAWEFA010000027.1:0-143106 GCA_963808135.1 uncultured Bacteroidota bacterium | reverse complement strand
GACAGGCTGCTGAAATCCCATTCTTGGAAACGCGGCGTCGTCCAACGTGGTTGCCGTTGAATATTTCCGCTTCTACTCCAGATCCGATCTGCTTGAACCGTAAATTGCCAGGTTTCGCAGGCCTCGGTTCCCCGGCTTGCCGAAGACAATGCCGGTTACGGTGAGAATGTCCTTGCTGATGAAAATGCCGGGCGTGGCATGGCCGGCCTTCGTGGTAAACCATTGGCCATCACGCAAATGCCGCTCGCCACGCCGGACTCCGCCGCCACCTCGCGGCCGCGCACGATCACTTGATCCAAAACACATTGACCATCGTAATTCAATCTCAACGTCAACTGTCCCTGTCCATCAGCCAGCGTGACCAGCTTCCGTTCAACATCCTGATGAATCATTCCGTGTCCGGCAGCCAGCACGGAATGACCTCCGACTAAACAGGACGCCGACAACATGAACCCAATCAAGTGGTTGATCAGACTTCTGCCCGCAGCTTTTTTTTTGCCCTCCGAAGGCATTTCGGTTGGCGGCGAAAATGCCGCAGATCAAGATGGTCTTTGAGCAGTCCATATAAATCGGCATTGGCCGGCGACATTTCATCTGCAAGTTTTGGATGCGGTCATGGTATTCATTGGATCTGATTTCACCAATAGCGAGAAGGCCAATTTAGCGGACAATTTGGCAGCCTTTGGCGATTGCCAGTTTCTCCACCAGATATGCCATTCTGGCTTTGTCAAACCGCCTGAAAAAAGGAAAATTAACACCGGTTAATCTCTCAATTTGCTGTGGACAGTTCCAGCCTGAAAACTACCCTGTGTTTTTTGGAAACGAGATTACAAACGAATTAAACGAATGAACATCACCGGCATCAAACTTTACACCATCAAATCCGGCGACGCCGGCGCGCGCGGCGCGGCGATGGCGGGCGAGGGGTGGAAGCGCGAATTGCTCGCGCCTTTCAAAGGATGAAAATGAATGACGTGTTTCAGATCAAATCACTCGTAACCGCATAAAATAATTTGACTCCTAAAGAACGCATTCTCGCCGTCCTGAACCGGCAGCCGGTGGACCGCCTGCCGGTGGATCTCTGGCACACGCCGGAAATCTCCGCCGCGCTGCGCCGGCATTTTGGGGTGACGGATGATTTTGCCATGTGGCAGGCGCTCGGCCTTGACAAAATCGTGTGGGACTTCATGGACTACCAGACTGACGCGGGCGAACGCGCCGGCGGCCAGTGCGGCGCGGGGGCTGAAGCCGGCGGCGACCGCACCATGTGGGGTGTGCCGCTCAAGCAGATTCAGGCGGGCGAAGCGCATTACGCCGAGTTCGGCACCGCGCCGCTGACCGGCTACGACACCCCGGCTTCGCTTGAAAATTATCCATGGTGGCCGGGCATTGACCGCTTTGATTACGACGGCGCAACGGCGCTCGCCGAACGCGCCGCCCGCGACTATGCCGTCATCGGCCCGTGGGTTTCATTCTTTGAAATCTACTGCCAGATGCGCGGCCTCGAACAGTCCATGATGGATCTGATTGAAAGCCCGGAACTGGTGGAGGCGATTCTCGACCGGGTGGAAAGCATCCAGACCGGGATGATGAAGCGTTTCTTCGCCCGTGCCGGGAAAAATCTCGACCTCGTATTCATCAGCGACGACATCGCCGGGCAGACGTCACTCCTGATGTCGCCAGCTTGCTGGCAGCAACATTTGCAGCCGCGGCTCAAACGCTGGTGCGACTTGATCCACGCGCACGGACTGAAGGTTTTTTATCACACCGACGGCGCGGCGCGGCCGCTGCTGAAGCCGATCCTTGATTGCGGCGTGGACGTGTTGAATCCCATCCAGCACGCCTGTCCGGGCATGGACCTGGCGGAGTTGAAAAAGGAATTTGGTTCGCGCGTGGTTTTTCACGGTGCCGTGGACAACCAAAGCATCCTGCCGCGCGGCACGGTGGATCAAGTGCGCGCCGAGGTGAACCATTGCCTGCGCACCCTGGGCGCGGGTCGCGAAGGTTTTATTTGCGCTTCGTGTCACAACGTCCAAGCCGGCACGCCGCTGGAAAATATTTTCGCCATGGTCGAGACCGTGCAACAGTCGGGAAGTGAATGAACCGTGTGAGGTGCCATATGCCAATTTTGCTGCCGGCCACTTTGGCCGCCTTGTTCGGCTTTGCCGCGACCGTGCAGGCGCGTTTGGAAGTCGTCAATGGCGACTTCAGCGATCTCACCGGATTGACCAAGGGCAACGATGGTTGGTATTCCGGCTTGCCAAGTGGCTGGACGGGATCGGGCAGCGATTATGCCGTGAACAACAAGTATGGCGCGACACCGCCCGTCTGCAATCCATCGCGTCTGGGCCGGTTGAGCCAGCAAATCGGCACGTTGGAAAAAACGGCGAATGTCGTGCTGACGTTCGATGTCTCCGACGTTTTCAACGGCGAGACGGTTTTGAAGGCGAGCATTCTGGACGGCAATCTGAATCAGCTTGCGAGCGGCGAATTCACCGACGGAGACAAGCAAACGCTCGTTGCAAAAAAAATTCCTGCCGGCACGATGATTGTCATTCAGTTTCAAGCCGCCCAATCCACACCCGCGCTCGACAATGTGTCTGTGACGATCCAGGAACCGGGTTCCGTCACGGACAAACCACGCGCTGTCTCCATGCCAATCACCGTTGCCGCCTATTATTATCCCGGCACGCATCCGGATCCGCGCTGGGACAAAAACAAGTATCCCGGCTTCACGGAGTGGGATGAAATCAAAACCGCCAAGCCGCGTTTTCCCGGACACGTGCAGCCCAAGCCGCCGCTTTGGGGTTATCAAAACGAAGCGCAGCCCGAAGTCATGGCGCAAAAAATCGCCGCCGCTGCCGACTACGGCGTGAATGCCTTTATCTTCGACTGGTATTATTACAATGACGGACCGTATCTCGACGATGCGCTGGACGAAGGTTTTCTCCACGCCACCAACAACGCCCGCGTGAAGTTCGCCCTCATGTGGGCGAACCATGACTGGTATGACATCCAAGGCTACAATCCCGCCGATAACAATCTCAAGCTGCTGTATCCGGGCAAAGTCACGCCCGCGACCTGGGACAAAATTTGCGACCTGGTCATCGCCAGATACTTCAAGCACCCCAGCTACTGGCTGGTGGACGGCAAACCTTATTTCTCCATCTACGAAATGAGCCAGTTCCTCGACAGCTTTGGTTCGATTGAAAACGCCCGCGCCGCGCTCGATCAGTTTCGGGCCAAGGTCCGCGCCGCCGGTTTCTCCGGGTTGCATGTCAATGCGATCGTCTGGGGCGAACCGAATCTGCCCGGCGGCAAAACGCCGCCCGGCTGGCCCAAGCTTTGCCGCGACCTCGCGCTCGACAGCTTGACCAGTTACACTTGGGTGCATCACGGCGCCCTGAACAACGGCACTTTCCCGGTGTCCGATTACGTTTGGGGCCGCCAGAAATATCTGTCGTTCTGGGCGCGCGCCCGGACGGATTATTCCATTCCGTATTTTCCGAATGCCATGATCAATTGGGACAACAGCCCGCGCGCTGCGACCAACGCCGATTGGAGCCATCCCGCCGCGCACGTCGTGAACTCGGTGGTCACGGGCAACACCCCGGCCGTGTTCAAAGAATCCCTGGAGATCATCAAGCAGCGGTTGCTGGCCACGCCGACGCAGCCGAAGATCGTCACCATCAATGCCTGGAATGAGTGGCCCGAAGGCAGTTGCCTGGAGCCGGAAATTGTCCACGGCCTGCAGTATCTTGAAGCGGTGAAGGAAGTTTTTACCGGCACAAAATAAATTCAAGCCGTCGTGAAATGAATTCACATTGGTGTGATTGGCGCCGGCTGAGGGGCGACCTCCGCCTTGATTTCGCCGGCCAGCGCACCGAATTCAAATCGCTCGCGGAAGACGAGGTTTACCCGGCCAGTCACCCGCGTTCACTTTTATTGATGTCATTCTTGGCAAAGCCGCGAACGGTTCACCGGGTGATCTCGGCCTCGGCTCGATGGAAATCATCGAAGCTGCGTGCGTGTCGGCACAGAACGGTCGCAACGAAGTAATTCGCGCCGTGCATCCAAAGGCTCGGTGGTTAATTGTATCGCCAATCCGGACGCAGCTTTGGTAGGATTGATTGATTTTCCGAACATACTGAACCCGCTTTACGGCGGACGCGACCAGTTTTTGCCGGCCTATTGTCTGAATAACCAAAATAAAATTATGAGCGCCAACCAGGAAGCCTTGGGCATCCTCGAAACTCAGGGACTCACCGCCATTCTCGAAGCCACGGATGCGATGCTGAAGTCCGCCAACGTCACGCTGGTGGGCAAAGAAAAGATCGGCGCGGTCTATGTCACGGTCATTGTAAAAGGCGATGTCGCGGCGGTGACGGCCGCCGTGGATGCCGGTGCAAAAGCCGTTGGCCAGTTGGGGAAACTCATCGCGGCGCATGTCATCGCGCGGCCGCATGAGGATTTGGCGGCCTTGATGCCCAAGTGATTGGGACACGTGATTCATTTTCGAGAATGGAAGTCAGCCACAAGAGTTTTTCCCGTTATTTTCCCGTCAGCGTGCGCGACCGGAAATGGGGCTGGTATGTCACCACCGTTGGCGAGATGCGGAGTCTTCCGGGCGAGGCCTATCCGGCGGCCGGCCACCCGAAAGGCTACAACTTTGTCTGGTCCAAAGGCCGAGTGCTGGATGGCCACGCGCTGGTCTATATCTCGCACGGTCGCGGAACCTTTGAGTCGCGGGAGAGCGCGAAGCAGCCGATTGAGGCGGGCCAGGTGATTTTTTTATATCCGGGAGTCTGGCACCGCTACCGGCCCGATGCGAAAACCGGCTGGGATGAGCATTGGGTCGGCTTTGACGGTGACGCGGCCCGGCGCTGGGTGAAAAACAAATTTTTTTCACCCAGCGTGCCGGTATTCAAGCCGGGACAGGAGGAAAAATGGCTGGTGCTCTTTACCGAACTGATCACGGTCATCAAATTGAATCGCCCCGCGCTGCAGCAGGTGATGGCGGGCTACACCGCGATGATGCTGGGGCTGCTTTACTCCGGCCAACAGGCGGGTCTGGCTGGCGATGAGCACGCCCTGCATGTGGTTCAAAGAGCCATCGCCAGGATGCAGACCGAACTGGAGAGCGGCCTGAATGCGCAGGCGCTCGCCCGCGAGCTGAACGTCAGCTACAGCGGGTTCCGCCACACGTTCCAGCAGCACACCGGCTCCAGTCCGCACCAGTATCTGCTGGAGTTGCGCCTGGTGCGCGCCCGCAACCTGCTGACGCAGACGACCAAAAGCGTGAAGGAAATTGCGCAGCAGGCTGGGTTCGAAGACGAACATTATTTCAGCCGGTTTTTCAAGCTGAAGACGGGCATGACCCCCGGCCAATGGCGGTTCCGTTCACTGCCCAAGCTCGGGAACGTAGCCGGTTTTGATTTTCTCAGGCATGGCGGGGACAACGTAAAACGATTGGTGATGGTCGGCCAAATATTGGATCTTTCAGTTGGCTCGGCGCACGCCTCAAAATGCAGGTTGCCAAATTATCCACTAAATTGGCCATTCTCTCTATTGGTGAAATCACATGAAAATGGTTCAATGTCCCCATGACCATGGGCCGGACAAACATGTGTTTGCCGGCATTATTTGAGAACCCTGAAACTGATTCATGAACTCCAAGAACCTTTTGAAAAATCATCTGCCGCTGCCGCTGCTGATCGCCGTCGTATTGATGCTTGCTGGCATTCTGCCGCTGGCGGGTTCAACCATGCCGGTAAATTTGCAATGTGAATATCGCTTCAAGCCGTTGGGCATTGATGTGGCCCAGCCGCGCTTAAGCTGGCAGTTGCAATCAGACGAACGCAATCAAGGGCAGGGCGCCTGCCAAATTCTGGTCGCCTCGCAGCGCGGAACGGCTCGCCCAATAATGCCGGCGATCTCTGGGACAGCGGCCGGGTTGCGGGTGATGAAACCGTCAATGTTGCTTATGCCGGCAAACCGCTCGCGTCGGGCCAGGAATGTTTCTGGAAAGTCCGGGTTTGGGACAGGCAAGACCGGGCATCGGCCTGGAGCGCGCCCGCGATGTGGAGCATGGGACTCATGGCACCGGCGGACTGGCAGGGAAAATGGATCGGATTGGATCAAGGCGAAAGCACCAACGAATTCAGCGGTGCGAAATGGATTTGGTTTCCCGAGGGAAATCCGGCGGCCAGCGCGCCGGTTGGCACACGTTATTTCCGCCGCGATTTTGAATTGCCGGCCAGTCAAGCCGTTCGCGCGGCGACCATCGCCATGACCGCAGACAATGAGTTTCACCTATTTGTGAACGGTCAGGAAGCTGGCAACAGCGACAATTGGAAAGTGCCGGGAAAGCTTGCGATCGGTGCTTTGTTGAAGCCGGGGAAAAATGTTTTGGCGGTGGAAGCGCGCAACGTGGGCGACGGCCCGACCCCCGCAGGATTGATCGGCAGACTGAAGATTGATTTTGAATCAGGCAATGCGCTGGCGCTGACCACGGATGAAAGCTGGAAGTCGGCAACCAATTCTGAGGAAGGCTGGAAGGCGGTGGCATTTAACGACGCCACCTGGGCGATGGCCAAGCCGCTCGGAGAATATGGGATGCCGCCTTGGGGAATTATCGGAAACGAAGACCGGCGGCTGCCCGCGCGTTACTTGAGACGTGAATTTTCCGTGGGAAAAAAAGTGCGGCGGGCCACGGCTTATGTCTGCGGTCTGGGACTTTTTGAGTTATATCTGAATGGCCGGAAAATAAGTGATGATGTGCTGTCCCCTGCGCTCTCGGAGTATAACAAACGCGCGTTCTACCTGACTTTTGACGTGACCGATCAACTCAAGCGAGGCAATAATGCCATGGGCGTCATTCTCGGCAACGGACGTTTTTTCGCGCCTCGTGCGAGTGTGCCGATCGGGACGGAAGCCTTCGGTTATCCGAAGCTTCTGCTGCAATTGAACCTCGAATACACCGATGGCACCACGGCGCACATTGTCAGCGACGAGCATTGGAAGCTGACCACCGGCGGTCCGATTCGCGCCAACAATGAGTATGACGGTGAGGAGTATGATGCGCGGATGGAACATGCCCGGCTGGTGCCAGCCAAAATTTGACGATGCCAACTGGCTGCCGGCGCAGTTGGTGAAACCGGCCGCGCCGGTTTTATCGGCGCAAATCAGCGAACCAATGCGCGTCATGGATACGCTTCATCCCGTTGCCATCACCAACCCCAAGCCGGGCGTTTATGTTTTTGACATGGGCCAAAACATGGCGGGCTGGTGCCGGTTGAAAGTCAGCGGGCCGCCGGGCACGGTCGTAAAACTCCGCCATGCGGAAACGCTCCAGCCGGACGGCATGATTTATACCGACAATCTCCGCAGCGCGAAAGCCGAAGACATTTATACGCTGAACGGAAAACGCGGCGAAGTTTATGAACCGCGCTTCACCTATCATGGGTTTCGGTTTGTGGAGGTCACTGGTTTTCCCGGCAAGCCGGAATTGGACGCGATTGAAGGGAAAGTAGTTTATGATGCCGTGCCCAAAGCCGGCGAGTTCGCCTGTTCCAATCCCTTGCTCAACCAGATTTACCATAACATCTATTGGACCACCTGCGACAACTACCGCAGCATGCCCACAGACCTTCCCCGCGACGAGCGCCAGGGGTGGATGGGCGACCGGCAGGAAGTGGCCAAAGGCGAGACCTACCTGTTTAACATCGCGCCGCTGTATGCCCAGTGGCTGACCGACATGCAGGACGATCAGCATTTCGACGGCAGCGTGCCGGACGTGTCTCCGGCCTATTGGCAGCTCTACCAGGACGGCACGGTCTGGGCCAGCACCTATATCATCACCCCGCACATGCTTTACGATCAATACGATGATCTGGGGATTCTTCAGCAGCACTATGATTCGATGAAGCGATGGACCGAGCACATGGCCGGCTTCATGAAGGACGGCCTGATGCCAAGAAACACTTACGGCGACTGGTGCTTTCCGCCCAAATCTCCGGCAGAAATGACGGTGATAAATTCCAGCGACCCCGAGTTGACCACGAGCGGGATGTTAATGAGCACGGCAATTTTCTACCATGATTTGCGCCTGATGGCGCGGTCGGCGCGGCTGCTGGGCAAAACCGAGGATGCCGAGCATTTTGACGCGCTCGCCAGTCAGATAAAAGATGCGTTCAACCGCCGCTTCTACCATGCAGAACTCGGCTATTATGACAACGGCACGCAGACCGCCTGCGTCCTGCCGCTCGCGTTTGGGCTGGTGCCGGCGGAATATAAAACCAACGTGCTCGCCCGCCTCGTCGGGAAGATCACGGTTGAAAGGGACAATCACATCGGAACCGGCTTGATCGGCGGGCATTATTTGATGCGGGTGTTGTCGGACAATGGCCGCCCTGACCTCGCCTACAAGATCGCAACGCAGACGACCTATCCCAGCTGGGGCTACATGATTTCAAAAGGGGCCACCACCATGTGGGAGCTGTGGAATGGCGACACCGCCGATGCCGGGATGAATTCCCACAACATCGTCATGCTCATTGGCGATCTCAACATCTGGTTGCACGAATACCTGGGCGGCATCCGTCCCGATCCCGAAGCTCCCGGTTTCAAAAAGACCATCATCAAGCCGGAAGTGATCGGCGGCCTCACCTGGGTCAAGGATGGTTATGATTCCATCCACGGACACATTAGCAGCGAATGGCGCCAATCTGCCGGGCAATTTAATCTGCGCGTCACCATTCCGGCGAACACCACGGCCACGGTTTACCTGCCGGCGAAAGATGTCAAATCCGTCACCGAAAGCGGGCAACCGGTGGCACAGGCGGAAGGAATTAAATTTCTGCGGCAGGAAAACGACCAGGTGGTTTTCCAAGTTGGCTCTGGGAACTATATGTTCAACTCCATGACCAGGAACCTTGGCCATCCATTTTAGTGGTGAGCAGCAAACACCAGCGATGGACAAGTCAAACGGTGCAATGATGCGGCGCGTTCTTCTTGCAAATCACTGCTTCCCCTTCACCAGCGCATCCACCACACCGGGATCGGCGAGGGTGGTGATGTCACCGATCTGGTCGGTCTGGTTCTCGGCGATCTTGCGGAGGATGCGGCGCATGATTTTGCCGGAGCGAGTCTTGGGCAGGCCGGGCGCAAACTGGATTTTATCGGGCACGGCAATCGCGCCGATTTCCATGCGCACATGCGCGGCGAGTTCCTTCTTCAATTCTTCGCTCTCGGCAATGCCGTCCTTGAGCGTCACGAAGGCATAGAGCGCCTGGCCTTTGATGTCGTGCGGCATGGGCGCGACGGCGGCTTCGGCGACTTTGGCGTGGCTCACCAGCGCGCTCTCCACTTCCGCCGTGCCGATGCGATGGCCGGAGACGTTCACCACGTCATCTACGCGGCCGAGCAGCCAGTAATCACCATCGGCATCCACGCGGCAGCCGTCACCGGTGAAATACATGTCCTTGAACGTCGAGAAATAGGTGTTCACGAAGCGATGATGGTCGCCCCACGTCGTGCGCATGATGCCGGGCCACGGTTTTTTGATGCAGAGCTTGCCGCCCTCGTTCAGCTTGCATTCGGTGCCATCGTCGCGCAAGACCACCGGCTCCACGCCGAAGAAAGCGCGGCTGGCGCTGCCGGGTTTGAGCGTGTGCGCGCCGGGCAGGGCGGTGATGAGATGTCCGCCGGTCTCGGTCTGCCACCAGGTATCCACGATGGGGCAGCGCTCGCCGCCGATGTGCTTGTAATACCACAACCACGCCTCGGGATTGATCGGTTCGCCGACGGTGCCGAGGACGCGCAACGAGCTGAGATCATATTTCGCCGGCCATTCATCGCCGAGCCGGATGAGTGCGCGAATCGCGGTGGGCGCGGTGTAAAAGGAATTCACCTTGAACTTCTCGACAATTTTCCAGAAGCGTCCGGCGTCGGGATAAGTGGGCACGCCCTCGAACATCAGCGTGGTGCCGCCGTTGCAAAGCGGGCCGTAAATGACGTAGCTGTGACCCGTCACCCAGCCGATGTCGGCGGTGCAGAAATAAACGTCGCCCTCGTGGATGTCGAAAACGTATTTGTGCGTGAGCGCGCTCCAGAGCAGATAACCGGCAGTGCTATGGACGACGCCTTTCGGTTTGCCGGTCGAGCCGCTCGTGTAGAGGATGAACAGATAATCCTCCGCGTTCAGTTTTTCCGCCGGACATTCCGCCGACGCCTTCGCCATCAAGTCGTGATACCACACGTCGCGGACGGGAACGATGTTGCACGGTTCGTCCGTGCGCTTGACCACGATGACGTGCTGGATGCTTGGCGTATGTTTCAACGCCGCGTCGGCGAGTTCCTTGAGCTGAATGTGTTTGCCCGCCCGCAGCGAGACGTTGGCGGTGATGAGCAGCTTGCATTCGGAATCGTTGATGCGCCCGGCCAGCGCGTCCGAGCTGAAGCCGCCGAAGACCACCGAATGAATCGCGCCGATGCGCGCACAGCCAAGCATCGCGACGGCGGCTTCGGGAATCATCGGCATGTAAATCGCCACGCGGTCGCCTTTTTGGATGCCGAGCGATTTCAGGACGTTCGCGAATTTGCAGACCTCCGCGTGCAGTTCCGCGTAGGTGATGCGCTTCACGTCCTCTTCCGGCTCACCCTGCCAGATGATGGCGGTCTGGTTGCCGCGCGTTTTGAGGTGGCGATCCAGGCAGTTGACGGTGAGATTGAGCTGGCCGTCTTCAAACCAGGTGTGCTCGATCTTCCGCGCGTTCGTGTCCCAAGTATATTTTAGCGCGTGCTTGGGCTGCTTGAACCATTCCAGCGTGTGCGCCTGCTCCAGCCAGAACTTTTCCGGCTCGCGGAGGGATCGCTCATATAGGGCGTTGAACTGCGTGAGGTTGAGGTGCGCGTGCTGGACGGCTGGCCGGCGCTGGCGGGAAGGTGCGGCCGGCCTGTTGCAGCGATTCGGTGGAAATAGTTTGGTTCGGCATCTGAGGTGATAAATGGATTTTGTTTATTTCCGCAAAAATGCCGGCGCGTGTCAATTCGCCGCGTGGAATAAAATCAACGCCGGCAAATAAAACGCGGCCGGACGATTCCTTTCGTCCGGCTGGTTGACCGTGGAAGAACAATGGTGGCCCGCGCCAGCCGCGCCCGACCGTCAGGATTTCAGCGTGGCGATCAACTCATTCAGCTTGTCCACCAGCGCCACATTTTTCAACCGGGATCCATTTCAGGCGGTGATCCATTGCCTGGCGGATGGACTGCGCCAGGCTGGAAACGGCCGGCGGTTTGAAAATCGTCCGGTGGTTGCCTTCCAACCAGTGAACGCGGGCTGGTTTGTTTGTCCAGCGGTTCCAGCCGCCATCCGGCAGGTAGCTGGTTTGCCAGGCATACAGCGGATGAGGCTGGGGCTGGTAAGAGGCACGTTCGCGGAACAAATCAACGGCCACGGCGGATCTTGGCCGGGGATGGTATTTGGCCATGAGCGCAACCAGGTGACGCGAGATGGGCGTTGAAACCCAGTTAGTCATTGGCAGATGGGCTTCCGCGAGGTTTTGCCTGTTCCTGCGGGCCATTTTCCGCCAGCGCGAAAGGCGTTGCCAGCGGTTCTCGCGATCCGTGATCAAGTGCCAAAACCAAGGCGGCAAAGTCCTGACGAAGTGCATGAGGCGCAAGGCAAAATTCGGCGGCCCGATCGGCGCATCCGCTCCGACCAATGCCGTAAAGCAGGAAATTCCCTCCTGCTGTGCCAATTGGCGCGCCACTTCGAAAGCGAGCAAGCCGGCCCACGAATATCCAACCAGAGCGGGGACGCCTTTGGGTTGGACTTTGCGAATGCAGCCCACAATTTCCACCGCCGCCGCTTCCATTGAATGTGGCAAGCGGGCAAGGTCTTCGAGCGCGGGGGAGCGGATGCCGAAGACCGGCTGGTCATCGCCCAACGCCTCCGCCAGATTAAAATAAATGTCAATGTCGCCTTCGTAGGTATATAAGCAGAACAACGGCGGACGATGGCCCTGCTTGCGGAGCGCCAGCACCGGCTCAAATCCAGTTTGTGACATGCGCGTTTTCACCGCCTGGCACAAACCGGGAAAAGTTGGCTGGATCAGAAAGCTGGAGATTTCCAGCCGCTGGCCGGTGATCTCCTCCACGCCGAGCATGAGTTTCACCGCCAGCAGCGAGTCTCCGCCGAGGTTGGCGAACGTGGCGTCCTCGGAGGAACTGGCCGCCGCCGGCAGCAGCGAATGCCAGAGCCGAGACAAGGCGGTTTCCAGTCCGTCTTCATTCGCATCCGGTTGCGCCCGCGTATTTTTTTTTGCCGCCGAGTTTGCCAAAGCCGTCCGGTCCACTTTTCCGCTCGGCGTGAGGGGAAGCCGCGCATGGAACACAAACTGTGAAGGCAGCATGTAAGCGGGCAGACGGGCGCCGAGATGCGACCGTAACTCACCGGAGAAATCGCCGGCATCCAGTGCCGGAACGATGTGGGCCACGACATCGGTCGCCAGGCCGTTTTCCGATCGCGGCTGGCAGCAGGCTTGACGCACGGCCGGATGCGCGAGCAGGGCGGCTTCAATTTCACCCAGCTCCACGCGGCAGCCGCGAATCTGCACCTGGTCATCGTGCCGTCCGAGGAAATCCAGTTCGCCGTCCGGCAGCCAGCGCACCCAGTCGCCGGTGCGATACATCCGGGCCTCCGGCAATCCGGTGAATGGATTGGAGACAAAGCGTTCTGCGGTCTCAGCGCGGGTTGGCCAAGATAGCCGCGCGCAACCTGTTCACCACCCAGATAAAGCTCGCCGGCCACACCATCGGCAACGGGTTGGCCGTGTTCGTCCAGCACAAAGGTTTGCACGTTGGCAATGGGGCGGCCGATGGCAGGCAATTGCGAATTGTCATTTTGTGCTTTGAGCACTGACCAGGTGCTGATCACCGTGTTTTCAGTCGGGCCATAGGCATTCAGCACGGTGAAGGGCAAATTTTGCGGCGGGCGGACCCGCAGCCGGTCGCCACCGGTCATCAGAAAGCGCAGTGCCACCTGCGCCGGCCACACGCGGTCAAACAAAATTTCCGCCAGGCCGGTCGGCACAAACGTCCAAGTGATTTCCTCGTCCGCCAGCCAGGCGATCAAACAGTCCGGATGCTGGATCAGTTCCCTGGGTGGGACGACCAGACAGCCGCTGGCGCAAAGCGTCGGCCAGACATCCGCCACCGAGGCGTCAAAAGCGACATTGGCAAACAGCGTGGAGCGATCTCGCGCGCTCAGATTAAATCTTTCGTGATAGGCACAGACGAGGTTCGTCAGCGAATGATGTTCAATCTCCACGCCCTTGGGCTGCCCGGTCGAACCCGAGGTATAGATGATGTATGCCCGGCGATTGGGGTCGGAAGGAACGCCGGAAATTTTGTGAGCCTCCGGGCCGGGCTGGCCGATGATGGCCGCCAGATCCAAGGTCGTGCCTGACCATCCGCCGATCCGTTTGGTGCCCGCCGCATCGGTCAAGGCGAACCGGCTGCCGCTGTCTTGCAGCAAAAATTCCAGCCGCCGAACCGGCACGTTTGGATCCAGTGGCACATAAGCGCCGCCCGCCTTGAGGATGCCAAGCATCGCCACGACATATTCGCCCGACGCAGGAATCAATATGGCGACCGGCTCTTCCAAATGAAGCCCGCACCGCTTGAGGCGATCGGCCACGAGATTCGATCTCAAGTCCAGCTCCTCATGCGTCATGGTCCGGCCAGCATCTTTGACGGCCGGCAAATTGGGCTGCGCCCGGACGATTTCACGAAGAAAGTCCACAACCGAGCGACCGCATGGGAAAGGTGTTTTCACTCCGCCCTGTTCGTTGCTGACGTTGCCAAAATGATTCATGACGCGCCCTCTTTGAGCTTGACCGGGAGATTATGTAGTTTCCAAGTCTGATTCTGTCAATGCTGGTTTGCTGGTTTGCGGCCAGCGGCAGGGGACAACCGTTCACGGCAGGTCGCGGACGACGAAGCCGCGTCCCGCGCGCCAGAGCGGTTTGCTTTCCGGCAGGCCGCAAACCTCGCTCGGCGTTTGGCCATGACGCGGCCGGCGGTGAGGCTGACTTCGTTGAAAATAGCCCAGCCATTTATGGCAGGGTTAAACGTCATCAACATATCATTAAGTCCCAAAGGGACGAAAGAACTTCAATCCAACATCTCCGCCTTGTAGTCATATCCGTGCTTCTTGAGAAAAACTTCCAACTCCTCGCGGAAACTTTTCTTCCGGTGATGTTCCTCCTGCGTCTGAATATAATGAATCATATCTTCTACGCCTGACACGCCGATGCTAAACGTGCCAAACCCTTCCTGCCACAAGCTTCAATGAGCTGCAAACCCGCGCGCCGCATCCCTTGCCAGAATATACCGAGCCGATAAAATCAGCGAGAAAAAGTCAGTGAATTGAACTTTGGCACCAGGATTCGTTGCCCCGCCATTCCCCAACTCCTTGCGGCGTGCCGGTCAGACGATGATTTCGGAATGCGGAGTGCGGAATTGAAGCTGAATCTGGCCACGGACTGCGTCAGGGCCACCATTTGCCGACGAGCGGATTGTCCCAATGCCAGGCCGAGGTTCGGCCCGCAGCCGGTGGCCAGACCGAATCGCTTGAAATCATCCACGGCGTCCGATCTGGCGTGCCGCTGCGAGTCGACGTCCTCGCGCTCCGTTGCGGCGTGCCAGCCATTGCCGGCGGCCACCACTTTGGGAGAACACCCCATTGCGCCCACATCGCCAGCGGGGTTAATTCGACCATGCCACATCATAGAAACAAACCCGCGCACCGGATTCGGCATCGTGATCTACGGTCAATCATTGCCGCCTTCCGGGCCGCCATCGGAGCGTGGATCCCCGTGGGTTATCAGGATGAAATGGGTTTTCATTTCGGGCCGAATACCTGTCCCCTTTAAATATTACAATTCCCGGCGCTATAAAATAAAGAACAATCCCAATAGCTATAATCAGTAAATTAAAATATACGATTCCTTTGATAATATATTCTTTATTCTGGCGCAACAAGATAGTAAGCAAAGACGGAATTATAAAAAGCATAATAAAGTAAGAAGAAGTTTTAAGGATGGAAGTATTTATATCAGGGCTGTATAATATGCTAAATGCAGCAATACCAAAAAATGGGATAAACGGTTTAAGATAAAAAAAACTTAATTTATTAGAACCCAACAAATAAAATAAAAATACCAAAACTACTAAATAAGGCTTAATGTTAATTGCAAAATGAAAAAAAGATTGTCGGCTATCGGAAAGAAGAAGGATGAAAAATACACCAAAAAAAATATAGAATATATTCTGTTTCCCAAAATGATAAATAAATAAAAGTGGGATTACAATATATGCCAACGGGCCTGTTAATGTACCCAATAAAACAATAAGTAAATAAAAGATTAAGAGGTTCTTATTTTGCAAATAATAATTTACCATCCTATATAGTTGGCTTAATAAAACATTAATTAAATAAGATTACAATCGCCTTGCAAATAGTGTATTTAATAGTTTTTATTATCTTTTCTGAATCGGTTCATTATTAAAGGGAACATTATATAAGATAAAATGAATGCATTAATGAAACCCGTTAAAAAGTATTTATTTTCTGCTGACTCAATTAAATATGAGAAAGTAACTAGCAATATAAAAAAATTAAGAGACAAATACCAACCTATTTCCAAACGTCTGTTAAAAAGCAATTGATAAATTAAAGCAAAGAAGCTTAAACTCAGAATTAAATAATAAAAAAATAATGTGCATAGTTTATAAAATTTATAAAGCAAAGATGAATTCCTAAAGGGGGGCCCAGGCCAGTTTGAAACAACGCTTTGTAATAAAAAGTTTTTTATTCTTTTAACCCTGCTCTCAAAATAATAAATAAATGGCTTTTGTTGCCTGATCTTTGAAATATAGCTCATTGATTTATTGATGATCAAATTTTCAATTCTTAAGTGTTCTTTTACCGGAAACGTATCTTTAAATGATATAGTAATTAAATGTTTTAGTTCGTAAACTGAATCTTTAGTAAACCCTGTAAAAAAGATTTTATTTGGAAAAGGGAAAGTATTGCCTCCCTGCTTTCTTACTTCTGATAAAAACCATCCCGTCTCAGAGTCTGGATAGTAGTCAACGGCGTTACCACCCCACGACACAACCAGTTTTCTTAATGCAAGGACTGAATTTTTATATCTGCCTTTATAATCGACATTTGCATCAATTTTTTGGCCTGGAACAAATATTGTTTGCAAAGGGATAAACTGGTGTAGCAACATATAATTCCTAGTTATCCAAATAGACTCTGCTATTATAAATGGCAAAAAGAATAACATTAATTTTATTGCTGCCAGTTTTAATTTCAATCCCATTTTATATAAAAGCCAAAGAAGTATAATTGTTGAAGAGATCAGATAAGTAAGCAAAAATCCCCTGAGGAAGATAGCCCAGGTTAAAAATCCTCCTGAAATAATTAAATTTTTGTTTTTATTTTCTTTCCAGAATCGAATAAAAAAATACAAATGAAAAATATAAGCCGAAACAGAAAAACTTTCGGGTAAAGTCCATAAATCCCCTTGAATGATATATGAAAAGAATAAATATGAAAAGAAACCAATTAAAAACAGTGATTTTTTATTCGTTAACAAATAAATACATTTTGCCAGGTAATATACGGAAAGAGCTGAAAATAAAAACTGCCAGATTATTAATAAAGACAAGCCTATATTTTTACTAAAAACAAACCTTAATAACATATATGGAAAGCTATAACCAAGTGTAAACGCCCGGCATAAGGCAACCCGGAACCTTCCCTAACTTCATAAACCCCGGTTTTAAAAAAATTGTCCACAGGCCTGAGAAGTTGGCCATAATCATTGGAAATTATTACAAAACCACTATTAAGCCTGTCTTTCAAATAAATATTGCTTTGATAAACAAAGAACAGGCATATAATAAGCCTGAAAGCAATTGCGACAGATAGCCACAAAAACTTATTTTCAATTTCAAACAATCGTTTCTTCCCTAATATTTGCTTAATCATATAAACTTTATTGATTTATAATCATGTGAAAATTTAATTCAAACTTCTTATTAAATCAGCTAACAATATATTTATTTATTACTTTTTCCACATAGTTTGTATCATAACAGATATTTTCATTCTTCAAAAACATTAAAAATTCGCTATTATCAAAAGTAAAGAAATTCCCAATTTCAAGAAAATTGACATTTGCTTTTATGTTTAATTTAGTTTCCATGATTTTTACAATCTCACTTACTGCAATTGCATTAGAATAGGCTATGTTCAATATTTTATTTTCACTATGATATTTTTTTAGCAAACCCGGAACTATAAATTTTAAATCTTCAGCATCTAACAGAATATCTGTAAGCATTTTTTTGCACATATAAAGGGAGATTATTTTTTATTTTATCCCTAAAATAATTGAAAAAAGTATTCGGATTGTTTGAATTGCTTACTAACGTAGGCAATCTTAAAATAAGGTAATTATTAAAGTTTTTTTGAATTAAGTTTTCAATATTAATTTTGTGTTGTATATAAAGAGAATTTTTCAAACAATCATCGAAAATGCTGCATGTGCTGAAATATACGATTTTTTTTCTCCCGGAAATAAATGACAAAAGAAGATTAACTTCACGGTTAAAAGCTTCCTCATCACTTTCTGATGAATTCGAAACACCCGAAGCAAAAATTATAGTGTTTTCATCGTCATCAAGATCATGAAGTGTTTGGGCAATTAGTCCGTTTCCAACTATCATATTATTTTCTGAATTGCTTTATTCAAATCTGAAATGAGTATAGGCCAAAGAAATTTTGATTTAATTGCTTTTATTGATTCGATTTTTTTTTCTGTAAATTCTTTTTCAGGCAATGTAATAGCTTCAATTAATGAATTCTTCAGTGCGTTTATGTCTTTTGGATTAATTAGCCAGCCACTATTATTATTTACAATCTCGCTAACAGCGCCAACATCAGTGGCAACAGGTGCCAGGCCTCTTGCCATGCATTCGAGGATAACCGTAGGCAGGCCCTCGGATAAACTCGGCACAACAATAATATCGGCCATATCTATAAATTTTCGGTAAGCGTCAATACTATTGGTTGTGCCTAAATAAATACATTTTAGAGATTTAATTTGGTACTTAAAAGGAATATTCCCAAGAAAATAAAACCTGAAATTATAATCATTAATTATTTGATTGATGGCCTCGTTTAACTCAATCAGGCCTTTTCTTCTTTCAAATCTTCCGATAAAAATAAAAGTCCGTTCAGCATTTGATTTAACATCTTTTGGCTCAATTATCCAATCGGGTTCAACGCCGCCATGTTGAATTATAATTTTATCCTGAGGTATTTTCATTTCCCCGTAAAGCTGTAATATTTTGCCACCATAAGAAAATATACAATCGCTTTTTACAATATTTTGAAATGCCGCCCAACGCAAAAGGATATTTGAAACATTTAAATTTTTCTTATCCTGAAACATTTCTAATCCATGTAACTGAATACCGACAGGTGTATGCAAACTCTTTTTATGATTTAAAATATACCATGCTGTTAATCCTTTTGCATAAATAAAATCATAATTTTTATGTTTAATTGCTTTGTAAATATTTCCCGAATAAATATAATTTTCCAGGATGTAATGACCGGGAAAATATCGGAACTTTGGAAATGAGATTTCTGTAATTTTTATGTAATTCAATTCCTCTGCTGAAAAAACTTTGTTCAGTTCTATTGATGAATGAATTTTTGGATGATAAATATCAACTGAAATTTTCGACTTTGCAAAATATTTAGCGAGGTAATAGGCATGCTTTTGCATACCTCCCAAAATATATGGGAATATTCCATCTGTTAATAAGGCTATTGTCATTTAACTGAATTTAGAATTACCCTGGCATTATTTATCCAGGTATGCTCATTTAGCACTTTTTTTTGAAAAGTTTTACCTAAAATTTCTCTTTTTTCTTTATCATTCAACAGCGTTAACAGGGCATAGCTAAGCTTAAATAAATCGTTACTTATAAGCAAGCCGTCCTCGTTATGGATCATTACATCATTCACAGGTATATTATCCGGCGCAATAATAGCCTTTCCCAATGCCCCGTATTCGAATATTTTTATTGGCGAGCCGTACCAATTAGAACGGGCCATAACACAAATGTCCATTAAAGAAATATAATTCCATACCTGCGAATGTTGAATATTCCCGGTAAAAATAACTTTTGTATTGATGCCTGATTTTACAGCTTGTTCCTTTAGCTTAGGCAGTGATTCACCATCGCCGACAATTAAAAGCCTTAGATTTTGATTCGTTTTCTGTAGTTTGCAAAAACTATCTAATAATATATCAACGCCGTGATAAGGAAATATTGAACCAACAAAGCCAATAATCGTTTCATTTTCATTTATAGAAATCTGCTTTCTGATACTTTTAACCTCATCTTTATTTACATTTATTGTTTAGGGTTAATTGCGTTCGGCATTATCATGATGTTTGTTAAGTAATCCCCAAATTTTTTTTTGAAATATGATTTCAAAGCTGATGAAACTACCACTAAATGGGATGTTTCTTTAATTTGAATATGTTCTCTTCTTTTTGCTAAAAAACCAAGCAATGACAAACCTTCCATGCTTTTTCTTTCTTCAGGAAATGGTGCATTCATTTCAAGGATATGACATAAATTAAATTTTTTAGCAATTCTTATTCCGGAGATCGTCATATAATATCCTCTTTCATATATAACATCCGGTTTATAGTCAATTACTTTTTGGCATAGCAAACGTTGGGCTTTCCTGTCGTGAAATATTAATCTTAAATCTTTAATGGTTTCCCACAATATAGACGGGATGAATTTTTTTATTGGGTTCTTTTTAATTTTAATGGACAAATCATTATTTACGATTACTTCTCCACCCATTATAAGCGATTCAACAACATGGCCTGTTTCACGAAATGCATTAATCATTTCGCGTATATGGGTTCCATAGCCGGAAGGTGATGAAAGATTTAAAAACGGGTGAGGCGAGTAATATAATATTTTCATTAAAAATTCCTAATTATTTATTCTAAATGTTCTTTGCGATTTTTTATTCTTTGTGGACTTTACAAGAAAAAATTCACATTAAGAACACAAAAATTAATAAAAGCAGTTATTTATGGCTCTTTTATATAAACAAAAAATCCCAAAATTTAAATAAAATAGCTTTCCAGTTTTTTTGTCATTTTCTGATAAGAAAAACTTGAATAATCGAATGAATCGTTATATTCTTTTAATATGAGTGGAAATTCCTTTAAAATATTTAATAATTCATTTTCGAAATGAGATGGCAATATAAAGCCTAACTTGTTTTTTTCTATAAAATCTGCAGCATAACCTCTCTCTCCAATGTATATAAGAGGTTTTCTATAAGGTAACAATTCAAAAAATTTAGTAGTTAAATAATCTTTATTATGTTGCCCTAATAGAATCAGTACAAAATCTGAAATCTGAATAATCTCCAATATATTAGTTACAGGTTTGTAAAAACATACAACATCTTTATGTTTATTAAAAAGCAATTCAAAATGAATTTCATTTGTATAAAATCTTATTTCTAATCTTTTATATAATTCGGAATTCTTTTCTTTACATAAATCGAGAAAAGATTTCAGGGTTTCAAGTAAAGTATCCGTTCCTATATATAGCGTTCCTCCATAAGTTAAAATAATTTTATTTTTATTCTCCTTACTTTTTACAACCTTCTGCTTAATATCATCATCATAGGCATGAGTTATTTCTACAAATTTTAATCGTTTTTGCTGCTGATTGGTTGCAAATGATTTTATCTCTGAAAGCAAAAATTTGTTTGGCGCAGTAATTATATCGCAATATTCAAATACAATACTTTGCATTTTATGTTCAAAATTTCGCCTGTTTTTACTTAAATTTTGAAACCCATAATTTACAGCATTCAACCATGGATCGCGGTAATCGCATATAATATTTAATTCCGGATGATTTTTTTTTAATAGAGCAGTATAATAGAACAAACGAAATGGAGCGCCCGTAACTATTATATTTTTTACATTGTATTTATTAATTATCCCTAATATTACTCTAATATATGAATGTTGCATGCATGCGGCGCTATCGTAAATAGTTCCCCTTGTAAAAAGATACATGGAGAAAACCTGAAGGCGATATAAAAAATTTTCAAAAATACTCTTTGGAGCCCTTCCTAATAATGCCGGGTAATTTGTTTTTATCGGATAATGAATAATATTCTCTGATTGAACATCTGATGTCCAATCAGATTCATTCTCTGTTTTTTTTTTGGCTCTTATTACATGTATCACATATCCTTTTTTGGCTAAATGCTTAGCAAATTTTGCCCATCTTCTACCACCTATACCGGGATTTGGTGGAAAATTATAACAAGATAAAATAATATGTTTTAAATTTATCAAAGAATACTATATGAATTAACGATATTGCTAATGTACACAATCTGTTCTTTTGAAATTTCGGGGTAAATTGGTAATGATAATATCTGTTTTGTAATTTGTGAAGCAACAGGAAATTGATTCATAAAAAAAATAGATAATTTATTATAAGCCAGCAAGAAGGGTAACGGCGTAGGATATTGCACTGCTGCACTTATTTTTTGTTCTTCAAGCTTTTTAAGTATAGTATCTCTTTCGTCAGATCTAATTACAAATAAATGAAAAACATGATTATAATTTTCTTTTATTTTAGGGCAATGTACTTTTGAATGATCTATATTTTCAAAATAAATTTTCACAGCTTTTTTTCTTTTTTCATTCCATTCGTCAAGATATTTTAACTTTACCGATAATACGGCTGCATTTATGCCATCCATTCTGCTATTGCGGCCTTCGATATAATGAAAATGTTTTTTTTCAAGCTGACCATGTTGCGAGATCATTCGACACTGTTTAGCAAGCTCTTCGTTATTTGTAACAATACCCCCAGCATCTCCAAATGCCCCAAGATTTTTTCCTGGGAAAAAGCTAAATCCTGCAGCAATACCAAAAGTTCCAACTTTTTGACCATTAATTTCTGCACCATGTGCTTGAGCACAGTCTTCGATCACGAAGAGGTTATACTTTTGAGCTATATCAATTAATGCAGGCATATTGGCAGGATGGCCGTATAAATGAACAGGAATTATTGCTTTGGTTCTCGCATTAACTTTCTCTTCAATTTTTGATTCATCGATACAAAAAAAGTTTGGTTCAATATCCACAAAGACAGGTTTTGCTCCAATATTGCTAACAGCTTCTGAAGTGGCAATCCATGATAAAGATGGGACAATAACTTCATCGCCTGGTCCTATTCCTAAGGCTTTGATAATTATTTCAAGTGAATCTGTACCATTTGCGCAAGCAATGCAATGATTTGTTCCTAAAAATCCGGCAAATTCTTCTTCAAATTTTTTAATGTACTTATTGTTAATAGTACCAATAAATGCACAATCATTAATAACGTTTTGAATGGCAGTATCAATTTCATCTTTAATTGATAAATATTGGGCGGTTAAATCAACAAATGGGATTTTCATAATTATTTTATTATTTTGATTGAGGTAGTTTGCGAATCAGTTTTGCAGGATTTCCCGCATAGATACCAGACTCTGAAATATTTTTTGTTACTACCGAACCAGCACCAATTACTACATCATCGCAAATAATAATGGGTAAGATTGTTGCATTTGAACCTATTGATACTTTGTTACCAATATGTGTTTCTCTCCATTTGGTTATATCACCACCTGCAGGACCACCTTCTTGAAATAAATCATTTATAAACATTACACCATGTCCAATAAAACAATCATTTCCAATGGTTACTAATTCGCAAATAAATGAATGTGATTGTATTTTGCAATTTTTACCTACAGTTACATTTTTTTGAATCTCTACAAATGGCCCAATAAAACAATTGTCTCCAATATTACAATCGTATATATTTACCGGTTCAATTATCTTAATATTATTACCAAAATTAACGTTGATAATTTTGAAAGGTTTAATTGTTGGGGAATTATTCATTTGTTCTAGTTTTTAAAACCTAATCTGCATTTTTGAGGACTAAACCGCAGAAATACTTCTTTCTCAGTTTCTATTGACTCATAAAGGGCTAAAATTAACTCTAAGCTTTTTCTTCCTTCAAAACCATCTATAAGACTTTTTTTATTTTGTATAATAGAATCAACAACATCTTCATAATAGGCTTGATGGCCAAACCCGTAAACGTTTGGCGGGTTTGTGGAGAAATCATGTATATTATCATCAATTGCTAACTTTTCTTTAAAATTCCAATGTTTGATTTCGTTTACAGCAAATCCGCCAATTTCGACCATACCTTTTTCTCCAAGTATTGAAAGTGAACCTTCAATATCTATTGGTCTGGTCGCAGTGGTTGCTTCAACTATTCCTAATGCCCCGTTTTTAAATTTTAAAACTGCAACAGCTGTATCTTCAGCTTCAATATCAACCAATGCTGTAATACTTTTTGCATAAACACTTTCCACATCACCCATCATCCATTGCAATAAATCGATATGATGACTGGCTTGATTTGACAACACACCGCCATCGTAAGCCCATGTTCCTCTCCACTTATCCTGATTATAGTATTCTTGTGTTCGACACCAGCGCACTCGAATGGTACCCATCACTAGTTTCCCAAAACGTCTGCTTTCTATTGCTCTACGCAATTCTACTACGGGATAATTAAATCGGTTTTGCTTAACAATAAAAAGTTTGCAATTGTTCTCTGAACAAGCATGAATCATTGCATCTGCATCATCCAAAGTAAGGGCCATTGGTTTTTCAACGACAATATGTTTCCCATATTTTGCAATGTTTATAACATTTTTGGCATGATTGCCGCTTTCTGTTAAAACTGAAACAACATCAATATCCTCATTTTGCAACATTGTGTCCATATCAGTATAATATGGGACATTATATTTCTGAGCTACCTTTTTTGCTTTATCTTCAACTATATCGCAAACGGCAACCAGTTGGGAATCTTTTATTTTACCACTTCCTAACAATTCAGAATGTTTTACAGAAATGCGTCCACAGCCAATAAGGGCAAATTTTAACTTCATATTAATTAACAAAATTAAACTAATTGGAATTTAGATTTTAATTAAAAGAATTCTTCGAGACCCTACCTCGGGATAATAAACTTTGTTTGTAAAGCGAATATCTGTTTTGGCACAAGACTTTGTCCAGAGGTTTTAATATCCTTTATTTAGAAATTGTTTTAAAACACCTTAATACATTTAAATAATTTTAAAATTTTAGTAAGTTTAAGTTTATAATAAAGAAATGAATAAGTTTTATTATTTATTATGGACTTTAATTTTACAGCATTTGATAAATTAAACTCAGGGAAATTTTTACAAATCCAAATATTTTGACTTGAACTATAATTTTCTCTAATATTTGTTTTATATAATTTTTCCAATTTAGCATTATACTGTAGAACTATTTGTTGAGCTAGTTCAATAGGCGAATAATAAAAGCTTTTATTAAGTACCAAAATATTTTGATGAATATAATATCCGGAAATAGTATCAGTGTCTGTTCTAATGATATCTTCATTTATGTTTTTTATCTTAAAAGCGGGGATTAAATGAACCGTTGAATCAGCTAATAATGATGGAAGTAACATATTTGAACCAGTAACACCTATTGCAATAATACTATTTAATAGAATATGATTATATTGAAAATCAACATCTTTATTAAAAGAATTAACTCGTATATCATTAATCCATGATGGAAAATTAAATGTATCCCTTTCTCCTAAAACGAAGAAAGTAATATTTTTACTAAAAAAGTGTTTTAAATGATTAAAAAATCTAATAATATTATTTTTTTGTTTGTATCCTCCCCACATCCTAAAAAAGTCTTTTCTATAATAAAAACAAATATTTTTTGAAGATGAATTTTGATTGTTTTGGCCAAAAAAATCAAAAAAATCTATAATTACTTTTTTTGATGCATATTTTTCATATGTGTTTAAAATACCATAATCAACTATCTGATAATTGTTTTTTAATTTATCAATAATCGTAGTTAATAAATATCCTTTTTCAGCTTCAGAAAATCCTAACTTTATTGGTATTGGAATTAAACCTTTTAATTTTGGTAAGTAATGCAATAGTTGATCCTGAATAATTACAATTATATCATATTTTGAACTGTATTTATTCCAGAAAATCTGAACATTGAGAAGTTTTAAGAAAGCGTGACCATAACAGTTATCAATTACATTAATTATTATACACTTATTACTTTGGCAATTATTTAAATCAATTTGTTTTATATGTTCATTTTTAAGAAAATTATTTAAGTTGAGGTTGTCGTAAAGTATTTGGTTGTAAAAATTTAGATTGCCACTAATTATTTTCTTTTCAGGGTATAAAAATTCAATAGGATAACAAATGGAATGGTCAGATGGTCCTAATTTTACTTTCCCATTACTAATAATAATAGGGAAGTATGTTGAAAAAGTTAGATTTTTTAACTCTTCATTACTGATTACCTCTGAGAATAAATATTTTATTTTATTTTCCATTTTGAATGCTTTAGTAATTCGGAAATATCTTTAGTTTTTCAAGTAAAGAATAATCACATGGACATTTGCCATTTTTAATATCCTATTACGTTTGGTTTATTAATGATTTAACAGGTTCTTCAATATAATTTTCGACATTATAACAAGGAATAATTGCTGAAATTCTCATTATATCATTTTACTTATAAACCAAACCTCTCTAAAAAATTTTCAGAATCATCAATAACACCTAAGAGGTTGTTTAATTTCATTGAAATATTCACAATTATAGATTTTTAATATGCCCAAACATACCCTGCCTTTGATAACAGAAAATAAAAGAGAATGTCGTTCAAAAAAAATTTATTTTAAAGCAGCTTAATTTTTTCTTGCTTTTAACATATAATTCTTATAAGCCACTGTTAGTGATAGTTTTTAATTCTAACATAAATGTCTCCAAACCCATGACCAATATCCATAATTTCTTTCAGGAATTATATGTTTTCTCATCTCTTCCACTGATTGCCATGATGGTAATGCAAAAATCATACTTTCACCAATACTGTAATTACACTCAATATTTGTATCATTTTTTTCTATTTGCTCAATACACTCGATAATTCTATTGATTTGTTCAGGAACAGTAAATTCAAAACTAATCATTCTTATAGGTTTTGTTAAACCTTTCAAAACATCTAACTCGTAACCCTCAACATCAATTTTAATAAATATTGGCAGGCCATATTTCTCAATCAGTTTATCAAGAGTTGTCATTTCAACTTTTATGACCTTATCCCAATTGTACTCTTTAAAACGAAAGTCCTTAACAGAATTAATCCATTCTTCTGAAAAAGATGATAATACGTCAGCATTTGATATGTGAAAATCTTTTATACATTCACTTTCCCCTAAACCATTTTTAACAATTTCAATCTTTTTGCCAAATTTTAATTTTAAAATCTTGTAGCAACTTTCTTGTGGCTCAACAGCTACAACTTTTGCCCCAAGTTCCAAAAGAGGACTAACTCTATTTCCTATATTAGCTCCAACATCAAAACACAAATCATTTTTTTTGACAAAAGAACTATAAAACAACTTTCTTCTATTGATCTCTTCTAATTCATTTCTGATTATTTCCTTTTGCTCTTTACTCGGAATATATTTCCTTTTTAGCTTTGCAATTAGGAATACAAGATAATCACCTAAAATTATCGTTAATATTTTCTTTAATATTTTTTTCATCCAAATAAAATTTAATTTTCAAAGGTCGGATAGCTTGTCCCGATTATTCGGGAGAACCCACATGTCTCAGCATTCAACCTACTTGTATTGTTTGCTAAGATTTTATTCATCCGTTCTTTGTGTTATTCTTGTTTAACATGTGGGTTTTATATCAATTAATTCTAAAATAAGTTTGAATAATACCCGGATAAGAGATTTTTATCGTTATTAATGATTAACGAAAAAACTTTTCCCATTTTTTGTAAAATTAACTCTAAATTACTCAATAACACGCTGTATTCAATTTTTTTAAAAAAATATAAAAAACCAATGTTGTCCCAAATAAATTTTCGAGTTTATAACAGGGAATAATTGCTGAAATAGTCATTATATCATTTTAATTATAAACTCAAGTAAGCTGGCACAGACAATATCTCCACGCCTGCCGGGTATTTGAGAAAAATATTCATAAACGCTCAGGATTAAAATCACTGAAAAAGAATTGAATATTTTGAAAAGAATTCCTGGTTTTATTTATTTTTTTTAGTTCTTCTACAGGATTCTGATCAAACTCCAAGGGAAATGCAATGCCTGAATTAATTATTGTTGCAACATAATCAATGTATTGTTCTGCCTTTAAAGCAAAGCAGGTAATTGAATGCCGGTAGGCTTCGAAAAGCGTGGTTGAGTATACCGAAATATTTATTTCCGCATATTTGTAAAGGATGTCTGTATTAATATTAAGAACAAACACATTCCCGGCAGTTTCAAGTTTTTTATAAGCTTCTGATTTTTCACCATGATGTGGTTTGACGACTATTATGTATTCCGGATTTGTTTGGGCCAATTTCAAACTCATATTTTCAATATATTTAATAAAATAACCGGTAATGTTATTTTGAGTTGTAATTAGTATAACCTTTTTATTTAAACATAAATTATCAAGAAATATTCTATCGTTCTCAAAAAACACAGAATTCGTGCTAACAAAGTACCCTAAAATTTCAATCTGCTTTTCACTATATTCAACCCCGGTTAGTAAAATTTCTTTCCAGTATTTTCCATAGGTGTAAATTTTATCAGCAAAAAGCGCCTTATTTGCTATACTTTTTACCTGTGGCGGGAAGCAATAAAAAATATCCTGCGGGGCTATTAATCCATGCTGAAGTTCGATGGTTTTTACATTATTCCTTCTCAACGCCAATATACAACCCTCTTTATGATAATGACAAACAAAAAATGCTTTTTGGGGTTTTAAAGCTTTAATAATTACATCCCAGATTCTGTAATGATTAAAAAAATTGTTAAAAGCGATTTTAATATTCTCCATTTCGCCGGAGTTGAAAATTCTTTTGCTTTTTATAAGATTAAATACTCTTATGAGTTCTTTTCTTAATAATTTGTTTTCATCGGTTAACTTAGAGTTATAAAAGATTTTGGCCAGGTCCTTATAATAGAAATTGTAAAATACATTCTTATGTATTATTTCTTCAATAATAAGGGTCGTGTTTTCTTTGCCAAGTTTATTAATGATATTATGGAAATAAGTAGATAAAGGCTGGTTGTTTTCATCGAACACAATTCGCCCCACATCGATAATCAAATTTTCTTTTTGTTGTTGCAGTTCTAATTCTTTTTGATATGATTTAATTAAGTTTTTTTTCTTAAATCTTTTTATTAAAAGAATAAGCTGAAAAAACCATAATGGATAAAACACATAATTCCTAACTTTTTGGGAGGATTTGTTATAATTTACAACCAATCCTTCAAGGACAACTTTGAGCAGGTTAAATTCCTGGCAATTAAAAATTGAAAAGTCTGTTACTTTTGAATAAAAATAATTTTTAAAATCGGTGAATTTAATATCTAACGCCATTGAAATAAATTAAAAATTACATCATCATTTATTTTGAAATAAACATTGCTTATAAAGTCGGAGTTGTTTTCTTTCATGAATCTTGTTTCAAAATACCTGATAATGATTTTTTATTTGAGAAATAAAGAATTGAAACGGATAATAAGGAAAATAGAGTTATTGGAATTTTTTGAATAAAGGATAAATTAACTGCATAGAATACCAAAATGGATAATACTATAATTAGCGATAACCAAAATAAAGGCCTATAATTAAAACTAATATGCTTTCTGATTGAAGAAATAAAAAATCCGCTAAAACCCATATAGAGATAACTTATAAATGAACTAAATACAGTAGCTTTAATTCCATAAGCATTAATTAACAAAATGTTTAATAATATATTAATTACTCCGCCAATTACCGATATTCGAAGAATTGTTTTAGTTTGTTCAAGATAAATTAGTTTGAGTATTGCAGCGCTGTACATCGGGAAATAGTTCATACCCATAAGAATAAATATACAATAAGGATAAACGCTGTTAAGACTGGCGTTTCTGTATAAAAAGGCAAAAATTTCCCTGCTCCATAAGCATAAATTGAAGCTTATGAAAACGGACAAAATCATCCAGCTTATTATTAATATAGCTACCGACTTGTCTTCATTCTTTTTTTCTAACCTGCTAAGATAAATAGGAGTCAACACCGTTCCCATTGAATTGTTAAATGACTGGAAATAGTTAGAATACGAATATGCTAAATTATAATTCCCAATCGAATTGATATTTACTTTAAAACAATCCAGCATAACCCTGTCGGAAGTATTGATCAGATAACCGGAAAAAGAATGAGGCACCAAAGGAAGGGATACTTTCAGGCTTTTTTTAACAAATGGTAAATCCAGAAAAAATTTTGGTATCACTTTTAAGTCGATATAAATTATTTTTGAATAATATATAAAGAGAAAAAAATTTGTAACCAAGTTTGAAACAAACCAGCCCAAATAGCCCATCCTTAAATGGTAAATACAATAGTATGTCGATGTGAGCGAAATAATAGCGCCGGTAAAAGTGGCAATATGAACCTTCCTGTGATTGCCTGAATATTGGCACCATCTTATTCCAATTGATTTTGTAACTTCAAAAAATAATACAGGGATTCCTATTAAAAGTAATATTTCTACCAGGACACCAGAATTTACTTTATTGTTTAATGAAAAATATAATACAACAATAAGTATTATTGAATAAATTGTATTGCCAATTAACCTTAAACCGAGGTATTTCGACCATAATTCTTTATAATTTTCATTTGTTTTAAAATAACTGTTCTGGAATAAAACAGTTAATCCCAGGTCGCTAAGAAACGACAGACCCGAAATATATGCAAACACTAAACCATAAATGCCATAATCGAATGTTGTAAGATATGGGGTAATGATTGGTAAAATAATAATATTCGCCAAAAGCGGCAAATAATTAGCAAAAGTATAGAGTATGGAATTTCCAAGAATAAATTTAAGCACCTTAAATTAAATTATTTTTTTTGCAGGTTTCAACTATATCGGCAAAATCAAGTATACAGCTATTAAACTTTTCGGCAATTTCAATTAAGTCTTTAGTCCCATCGGCATAGGCAAGAAAATGTAATAACATGGCAGTAGAATCCGCCATTTTCTGGTGATTTGTGTCAGTGGGATACAAATTATGTTTGCTTAAAAAAGGTTCTCCATATTTAATTTTATTAACATACTTATCATTTAATTCGAAAATTCTGACAATATCAAAATATGCATCAATTGTTTCGATTAACGAAGGGAAAGAAATAAAATTTTTGTTATCCAATGAAGTATGGTATTCCGGGTAACATTTGTACATAGTTCTCATTAACGAACCAACCGGCAAATTAAAACCTGGGGAACAATATTGTCTTTCGTCGCTACCGCCTATTTTGAAATCAATAATCTTAAAATGTTCTTGGGTATTTTTTAAAAAATGTTCTGTTGCCCTATCAACCAGGGTTCCTTCAGCTTTTGACCGTTTATAAGTGAAATTGCCTTTATCGCCACAACATGTAATTACAAATCCGGCTTCAAGTTTATCTTTTAAATAATTCCCATTTTTATTAAGGTAAGCAATTGCTCCAATGGTTTCAGGAACAAAAACAAATCGGTAAGTATATTTTCTGTTGGTCAGTTCTTTGATTTTCTGATATAAAAAAGCTGTTACAAGAGGCCCTGAAAGCTCATTATTTGCCATGCTCGGATGACAGACATAAGTTGAAAAAAGAATTTCCTTATCAGAATCGCCTGGAAGAACAAGATCGCCATAAGTTAACGAACCTTCTTTTAAATTTGAATCAATAAATACTTTATATTTCCCTTCTTTAGGAAGTGTAAGAAATTCATTATGGGATAAACAAAATCCCCAATTTTCCTTATAATATGATGTTATATATGGAACCGCATCAGGTAAATCAGGCAATGTGTAAATGTGCTGTATCAATTGCGGATATTCTATAGTTTCATTAACAGGAACAGAATAATTAACAACATGCAGGTTATTATTTTTAAAATTTGCTATTTTCTTGCCTTCTGGCGTGATTATATAAGCGTCAGAAATGTTCCATTCTTTAGGGATTTCCCAGTCAAAGACTTTAGCGCCGGTTGGAATTTCAGTAAGTTTCAAAGGAATTATCTCCTGTAGAATTTTCAAAGTTTCCCTTAATCCTTCCCCCGTAATACTCCTGCAAATAGGCCATAAACGATCAAAATATTTTTCAATAGCGCTAATCATTTTTTTTACCAACTATAATTATTTCTTCGGAGAGGTGCGGCCAAATTTTACAAATAATATCATTTTCCCAATTTTTAAAATTATTCCGGTGAAAGAGCTTAATAACTTTGAAGTTCTCTTCTTCAAATATCTTTTTTAATTCAAATGCCCTGTATTCTTTAACGTGCATCCAGCTATCCCAAATCATATATTTTCCTGAAGGGTTGCAGTATTTTTTATAATCCTCTCCCATTTCAACAAATTTCTTCACTTCATCGGTTATGGCTTGTCCTTTAGCCAGTTTTATTACTTTGTCAAGCGATCCTGCATTTACAGTAGAAAGATAAAAATAACCTCCCGGCTTCAATTTTTTAAATGCTTTTTCAAGTATCAGGTGAGGCGGAAACCTTAGGTGGGCAATAGCATGAATTAATGAAAAACATTCGATTTCTTCTTCAATTATTTTTGAGAAATCCGTTGAGAAAAATTCCCCTTTATAAATTTTAATATTGTTCTCTTTGCCCCAGGAAGTCCTTTTATCAAAATCCCACGGGGCTTCCAGGCAAACTACATTCTTCCCGGCTTTTTTTAAACCTATTGCAACAGAACCTTCTCCCGGGCCAAGTTCGCAATACGAGCTGACATTTAAACTAAGAAGGTCGTTTATTGTGCTTTGATATCTCGGGATTCATATTTCAAGGTATTGCCAATAAATAATTTCATCTTTTTCTATATCCTTAGTAACTTTTTTACCAATAATTTCTTTATAGAATTTCGGTGAAATTCCAAACGCAGGCCTTTTCCATGTTAAATCAGCGGGATCAATAATTTTCCCTTTCGGAATATCTCTTGAAGCTACCAACGACCTCCTGGCATTTTTTCTGGCTGGTTCTTCGCTTTCTAATGAATTAATTTTAATTTCTCCAAGTATATTTAATTGGTAATCTATTTTTTTCCAGAAGTTTTTCAAATCATTCTTGTCCATTGCATGATAATGATCATTCCCCGGTAAAGTTTTATCGAATGTAAAATGTTTTTCGATAACAGCAGCCCCAAGTAAAAATGCGGTAATTAAAATATCCATATTCCCGGGTAGCGTATGATCGCTGTATCCGGCAACATGTTGCGGAAAGTGAGCTATAATATCTTTTATCATTCCTAAATTGGCATTTTCATCCATTGTAGGATAATTTAAAATACAATGCATCAGGCATAATTGATTCCCATTTTTCTCAATGAGTTCCACTGCTTGTTGTATTTCCCAAAGATAACTCGCGCCGGTTGATAAAATAACAGGCTTATCGAAAGAGCACAGAAATTCTATAAACGGCAGGTTTGTAATATCAGAAGATGATATTTTAATAACAGGCATGAGATCGTTTAAAAATTTTGCCGATTCAATATCGAATGGAGTTGATAAAAATTCAATGCCGGTTTTGTCGCAATAGGTTTTTAATTCTTCATATTCTTTTTTCCAGAATTTATCGTATTTTTTAAACAATTCATATTGGCTTTTGGTTGGTTCTTTTGTAATATCCCAATATGATGGGCTATTTTTAGAAGCTATTGTTTCTGCTTTATATGTTTGAAATTTTATTGCTTGTGCCCCACCTTCAAATGCCTCGTCAATTAAACGTTTGGCAAAATCCATTTTACCTTCATGGTTAACGCCTGCTTCAGCAATAATATATGGTTTTACTAAAATATCCGGTTTATACGAGCTAATAAATTCTGTTAGTGTTATTTTCATTTTTTAAAATTCTTTTTTGGCAAAGCCTTGAATTATTAGTTTATTTAAAAATATTAATCTGCTTGATTTGAATGAGAACTATTGTTGAAAGGTAAGTTGTAATAACGGGAATAATTATTTTCAAGATAATTATGCGTTTATTTATAAGCAATAGCTAATATCTCTGAGCATTTATCTAAATCCGTATTTTTTATATTAATAAAACTTAATGCTTCATTGATTGTATATTTTTTCTCAATGCCCGAATTGTTTGTTTCGTTGATAATATACTTCTTTTTTCGAATAGATGTTATTGGGCGAATTAACCGGCGAATATTCTTATAATAAAAATGATATAATGGATACCTTATACCATTATCAAATTTTTTTGTTGACGATAGTTTTATATAATCAGGGAAAAATGGAGGCGATGTAAATACTCCAAAAATCTCAACTTTGTTAAAGTGCCTTAATAGAGTTTTTCTTAAACTATTGTGGGAAAATTCGTTGTAATGAAAAGGATTATATGGTTTTTGCCACCAATACAATCTCAATTTCCTATTTACTGTTGAAAAAATTATTCTGCCCTTTGGTTTAAGGCATTTCTTTAATTTTTCAAGAAAAATATCGGGAGAATTGATATGCTCAATTAAATTACAAGCTACTATCCCATCAAAATAATTATCGCTAAAACAAATTTCATTATCTTCCGGCACCAATTTAACTTTTATTTTATTGTTGTTTTTATATTTTTCATTCAATGAATTTATGACATCCGGAATAACATCGGTTCCCCAAACTGTTTTAACGTGTTTCGATAATATATCTAAACCCATGCCTGTATTGCAACCAATATCCAAAATAATATCTTCATTATTAAATTGTTCAGATGCCCAGGAATATTCGAAATATCGCGTTATGAATGATGGTGTAATTTCATCAATATAAATTGGATGGTTTATCTGTGATAAATTTCTCATTCTTGTCGCTTCTTTTTATAAGGAAATAATATGAACTTTAGTTACCTGATTCTTATTGTTAAACTACCAAACTGTCCAGCCGCCTTCGACCAGCATGTTATGACCTGTAACATACGAAGAAGCATCAGAGAGCAGATATACTAAAGCGCCAGCAACTTCATGGTTGTAACTCATGCGTTGCATTGGGGAAAAATTTGAGAAATTTTTCTCGAATTGTTCTTCATGGTTATTCCAAACTCCATGAGGTGTTATCATATTAACCCTTACGTTTTTGTTTGCCCAATATGAAGCAAGATACCTGGACAATGCATCAATTCCACCCTTTGAAGCTGAATATGCAGCAGGGCAACCAAGCGAGGTGCCTTTGTACAGATTTTGGTTCGGTGCCACAACGCTGTAAGTTGAAGGAATATTCACAATACATCCGCCATTATGTTCAGCCATCCATCCGCCAATAATCTGGCATGTTAAAAATGTGCCTTTTAAATTTGTTTCAACAACAGCGTCCCAATTTTCTTCAGAATAAATTTCAAACGGTTGAAAAAAATTTTTGGTTTTATTTTGATGTGCATTCACCAAACCATCTATTTTACTAAATCTTGCCAACACATCTTCTTTCAGGCCAATTATGGAACCTTTTTTAACCACATCGAGATCGTATCCCAACATTTTTCTTCCATGCTTTTTTTCTAAGCTTTCGGCAAATGACTTTGGAGAGGCTTGTAAAAGATCGGCTGCAACAACATGCGCCCCGAATTGGGCAATGGCTTCACAAAACGCTTTTCCTATCAGGCCGCAAGCGCCGGTAATAATAATTACTTTGCCATCTAAGCTGAACTTTTCTTTAAAATTTACTTCAAAGGGATTTGTTGTGCGTTTCATTATTATTAATTATTTCGAGAATGTATTCATCAACATATTTTCCATCAAGGAAAATATGCTTTTTAAAAATACCGACTTCAACATAACCGGCTTTAATAAAAGCTTTGTAAGAGCCGACATTAGGTTCCCAAACCGTTGCAAAAATTTTATGAAGGTTCAAAATTTCAAACCCATATTTTGTGGCCGAAGTAATTGCCTCCGTTGCAATTCCTTTTCCCCAGAATTCTTTCTCGCCAATCAGCAAGCCTAAATCGCAATAACGGTGAACTTTATGAATGTTTCCCAACTTAATATTGCCGATATGTTTATTGTCGGTGATATTAAAAATACCCATCAAATAATTTGACGGGCTTTTTGAAAGCCCATCAACATATTTTCTGATACTTTCCAGAGTATGGCTTTGCCATTTACTTTCCAGGTATTTGCAAACTTCTGGGTCGGACATCCAGGTTACATAATTGGCTGTAACATCTTCGACATTAAGCCTCTTTAAATATATTTTTTCACCATTTATTTGCATCACGTTAATCTTTTAAAACCTGCATGACAAACGGCGCCTTCTAAAAGTTTCTCAAGAATATCAAAGTTTTCTTTTATTTTTTTGAACACGGATTTTACTTCGCCCAAATAATTATTTATAATCGCATCAGTATGGGAAATTGATGAATAATATGCAAAAGTACTGATAAATTCTTTTTTTAAGAGTTCCTGGATGAAGTAGGTTTTTACTACCAAAGGATTTTGATGTTGTATTGAAAAACCCAAAATGGCAGGATTGCCGGTTATAGATAATTCAATATTTGTTTCGTCAGCTGCCTTTTTTAACCCATTTGAAATTTTTTCACCATTTGATTTTATTGTCTGAAAAATCTTTGGATCCTGCATAATTTCAATTGTTGTTATTGAAGCGACCGGCCCAATTTTTTCTGTCCAAAATAAGCTGCTGATAAAAGAATTTTGAGCCGCTTCCATTACAAAACGTTTTCCAATAATTGCCGCCATTGGATATCCGTTGCTCATAGCCTTGCCGAAAACTGCAATGTCGGGTTCCAGGTTGTACCTTAAATGAGCCCCTCCCATATTGAGCCGAAACCCTGCAGTTATTTCATCGATTATTAAAATGATTCCCCGTTTCCCTGGTTTCATTCCTTAGCGTATTTAAGAATTCCTTTTCGGGTTCAAAGTTACGAACCGACTCCATTACAACACAAGCTATTTGATCGTTATTCTCCGAAAGTTTCCGAAGAAATTCTTCAGTATTATTGTATTGAAATGTAGTAGATGTATTTAACAATTCAACAGGAACCCCGTTCGGTTCAAGTCCCGGGAGTAAATGGCCATGTTTTAATTTATCTTCCGAAAGATTGGCCGTTAAATACCAATCATGCCAACCATGATACCCGCAAAATAATATTTTACTCTTGCCGGTTTTGGCCCTGGCTATTCTTACTGCTATAGTCATTGCCTCGCCGCCGGTACGTGCATACCTGACCATCTCTGCCCAGGGATGAATTGAACAAAGCATTTCAGCCAATTTTATTTCTTCCGGGCAATTCAAAGTGCTATTTGTTCCGGATTTAATAGCTTTTATTACAGCAGTGTCAACTTCATCATTAGCATAACCTAAAACATTTGCACCAACTCCCATGAGGCCCATATCGTAGTAATGTTTCCCATCCAAATCCCAAATTTCACAACCCTTTGCCCTGTTATAATAAGCCGGCCATTGATCCGGTAAAAACATCTCCGGCCTTTTGGAAAGAAGCTGTGTGCCCCCGGGAATAATTTTCTTTGCCCGTAAATATAATTCCTGTGATTTGCCCATAAAGTTATTTTATTAATTTATCCTGTTTTAATGATTTTAAATATCCTTCGTCGCGGATTATATGACTGTTGATATTTTTAAGCGTTGGTTGTTCTTCTAACAATTCCAAAATTTCTTTCATTCCAAATTGTTTATTTTTTGGATACAAAGCATCGTAAATGGCAGTAATAAGCTCGAGGTCTTTAGGCTCGTCAAGGCACCAGCGGTATTTGCTTTGCTCTTGTTTCCCTTCAATCCAGTTTACTTTAAAAAGAGAAGAATTATTTTTAATGTATGGAGTTACATGTTCTCTTTCAGATAATAATTTGGCTTCATTCCATGCTTTTTCAAGCGATTTATAAGTAAACACTTCCACATCCTGTCCATCCGGGAAGGGAACTTTCAAAGTATTTGAAGTATAATCGGATTTGCTATTCAAAAACTTTTCTATAACCAAATCAATAACAGAAGGATCGATAAGCGGGCAATCCGAAGTTACCCGGACAACCACCTCGGCTGAAAATTGTGTTGCCGCTTGATAATACCTGTCCAACACATCATTTTCCGAACCCCTGTAAACTTTGCAGTTAGTTTTTTTAGTTAAGGCTGCTATTCCGTCGTCATTGCTGTTTGTTGTGGTGGCAACAATTACATCGTTTAAGTAAGCGCTTCTGCTTACCCTTTCGACAACATGTTCCAGTACGGTTTTCCCCTGAACTGGCAGTAAAACTTTTCCCGGTAACCTGGACGAGCCAACGCGGGCCTGAATAATAGCTATTATATTAGGATTATTCTTTTGTTTTTTTAATTTTTTACTGAGTTTTTCGCGAAATTCCTGCATTAAACTTATATCATTTGTCAGATTATTTTCGTGTTTCCGATATCTATATAAAGGTAAAATTATATTGTAAATTTTATATTTTTCCTGAAAACGAGCCCGAAGATCTTCTTCTTCCCGCGCCTTAAATGCCGGATCGTACATACCAATATCTATGAGATGATCTTTCCTAAACATTATGCCGCATGCAATAGGATTTTCATCTGCAGAAATATGATTAAGATGATCTCCCTTTTCATTAACCGTGTAATAATCTATTGATACAGCGTCTAAAGAATTATTCTCCTCTAAAAACAATAATTGCGTTTTTAACATTTCATAGTGAATATAGTCATCGGCATCAACGAAAATTACAAATTGTCCCCTGGCTTTTTTGATACCAATATTTCTGGCTTCTGCTATGCCTACATTTTTTTCAAGATGAAAAATTCTGCAAATATCTTCAAAAGGCTCAAGAATAAGTTTGGTATTGTCTGTAGAAGCATCATCAATGACAATAACTTCATATAAGGCTTTATCTAAGGACTGTTGAAGCACACTTCTGATTGCCCTGCTTAAGAATTTATCATAATTGTATGAGGTAATAATTACAGATAATTTCATTTATTTTTAAATTTTTGAAATAGCTTGTAAACTTTCTGTTATAAGCTTGTCATTCTCTAAAAAACTTGTTTTGTTTTATGGGCGTCAACATTAACCAGAGCCATATATTGTATTTAGTTCTTGTAACCAATGATATGTAACTTTTACTTAGGGTTTCGGCTCTAAAGTTTCATTTTTATAACTGTTTTATTATAGTATTATTATTTAATTTCCTTTTATAAATTTCACCATTATAGGATTCGCTAATTTTCATCCCTGTTATTTTATTAATTTTATTTATTATTCCTGTTCCTTTCAACATAAAATGCGAAACTAAAATTAAACTTCCATTATTATATTGTTTTAATATATCGGGTTTAGATTTTTCTATTTCATCGCTAATAATGAGATATTCGAAATTAAACTGGTTCCGGTGATATTCCGCTCTTTCCAGGTTGCTTTTAGGACGTTCAACAGTTTGAAAATAGTCATTATTTTTTATAACCGAATAATAATACCTGTCGCAGCCAACTACTTTTGCACCCTGAGAAATATTTGCTTTTACTATTTGGTCGATTTTATGAAAATCCCTTGCTTCCCAACAAGCAAATACCGTAATTGTTTTAATTGAAAAAATACACAGGTTTACAAATAGAACAAGAGCATAAATTGCGAATTTAAACTTTTGTAAGTTTTGCTTAAACTCAAATTTATAAAGTAAATAACAAAACAATCCATATAAGAAATAAATTATATATACCGAATATGCCCCGGAATCATTTACCAAAAAGTAAAAACCAACTATATTTATTATTGAAATTATTATAAAAATATCCGGCTTTATTTTCTTTTTAAATATCCCTGATATAAGAAGTATAATTGTTGTAATAATTAACAAAACCTGGTATTGGGGAATAAATAATTTTCCCCCAACACTTGTAGTTAATGGAATGTTTGCGACTTTACCCGGATGAATATAATATTCTAAAAATTGCCCGATATTACCAAAAGCATACCAAATCCATAAAGCATAAACAATAATTATTGGCAGAACCCAAATAATCAAATTGCGTATTTTTTCTATTATATGAACTTTAAACCCATCAATGGAAATAATAAAGACTATTATTGAGAGAAATAAAAATCCCGACCTGGGCGTTGTAAGGATTGCTAATACTGCAAAAACTCCGGAGAGCAAGAGATTACGTGGTTTTAATTTATCAATTAATAAAGCATTTAAGGAAACCAAACAAAAAAATATTGCTACTGAATCCATCCTTCCTCCATGAATATTTGAACAATAAATATTGTCAAATATAATAAGCAAGGTTGTTAACAAAACCCACAGCCTGTCTTTAATAAAATACTTAATGATATTATAAAAAACATAAATATTTGCTAAGCCAAATAAGAAATTAACAAGACGAAATGAAAAAATACCAAAACCCAACAATTTAACACTGGCAGCCGTTAATAAAAAATAAACCGGCCCATAAGCCAATACCTCTTTATCAGTTCTAAGTGGGCATATTTCCAATAAAAATTTCCCTTTTGTAATGAACGAATGGGTAATACTTGCGAACCAAACTTCGTCAAACCAAGGTATTGGTGAAATCGCCAAAGTCAAAAAGTTATATAATAAATATCCTAATATTATTAGAATCAGTAAAATTTTAATTTTTATATTCATACGTAAAGCCCTCATTTAAAATTTTAAATAGATATATTTGAATTACAATTCCGATAAAATTCTTTTAATTTCTTCTATAATATTTAAATAATCCATCTTTTGCATTGGGTGAAACAGCGGTAAAATAATACTATTATCCGAAAGTTTTTCTGATATTGGAAGCTTAACTTTTTCATTGGCGTATGCTTTTTCCCGATGGGCTGTCATCACGCCCCTTCGAACAGAAATACCTTCATCGGTTAATTTTTGCATAAATTCGTTTCTGCTTATTTTAACCGTATCTTTCAAAGTAATGGCATACGATTGGTAATTTGAAAAATATCCTTCTTCTTCAATTGGTAAATCCAAATACTTACAATCTTTTAATCCTTCATGGTATTGAAAAGCAATTTTGCGACGTTCATTAACTATCAAATCCAGTTTTTCCAATTGCTTGATTCCGATTGCAGCCTGGATATTTGTCATCCGGTAATTGTAACCAACTTCCGGGTATTCTTCAAAAATAATTTTATCGGATTTATGGCGCTCCAGGTCATTTACGCTCATGGCATGCTGGCGGAGAGCTTTTAACCGTTTATAATATTCAGGATTTGATGTGGCAATCATACCTCCATCGCCTGTGGTAATTACTTTGCGGGGATGAAATGAAAAGCAAACCAGGTCGGAATGTGAACCAATTTTTTTTCCTTTATATGCCGAACCTATTGCACAAGCAGCATCTTCGATTAATAATAAGTTATGTTTTTTACAAATATTTTTAAAAGTATCAATATCGGCAGGCATGCCTATCTGGTGTACAATAAGAATAGCTTTTGTTTTGGATGTTATCAATGTCTCGGCATGCTTTGCATCAATGTTAAAATGTTTGTTAACCTCGGCAAAAACCGGTTTGGCTCCCGCATGGACAATTGCATTTGCTGTAGCTATGAAAGACATGGATGGGCAAATAACTTCATCGCCTGGTTTAATACCTGCTACTATAAGCGAAAGATGAAGGGCAGTTGTACAACTCGATACAGCAACAGCGTAACTGCTTCCGACATATGCCGCAAATTTTTCTTCAAATTCCTGGACTTTTGGGCCTTGTGTTACCCAGCCGGACAATATTACATCGTAAGCGGCCTGGGCTTCATCGGCTGTTAAATATGGTTTTGCGACCGGAATCATTAATTACCAGTTTTTAAGAGGGATTTCATTCGCTAAATTTTTTTCTTTCATAATGTCTTTGTAGTAATGAACGGTTTCATTAAGGCCTTGTAATAAATTATAATTGAGTTTGAAATTATAAATATGTTTTAATTTTTCAGAATTGACCAATAAACGCGGAACATCGGCAGGCCTCGGGGCATCGTATTCAATTTTGAGTTTTTTATTGCCTATAATAGAAATTATTTCTTCCATCAAAGCTTTAATGGTAATTTCTTCACCCGAACCGATGTTATAAGTTTGGCCTGTCAATCTCTCAACATCAATAAGATCGGCCAAAATTCTGGCAGTATCTTTCACAAATATAAAATCCTTTGAAATGCTGCCATCGCCAAAAATTACAGGGTTTTTTTCATATAGCGCATTTACAATGGTGCGGGGAATTACTTCACCGCTATCGCCCTCGTGGTGCGCACGCGGGCCAAAATTGTTAAACAACCGGATTACAGTAACATCCATTCCATAACATTCAAAAAAGGAATTTGTGTAATGTTCTCCGGCAAGCTTCGATGCCCCGTAAACAGTAATAGGATATGGCGTATCGCTTTCTTTAATTGGAAACGATAAAGCCTTGCCATAGATTTCGGATGAGGAAATATAAAAAAATTTCTTTATTTGATTTTGACGGGCTTTTATTAAAACTTTTAAACTTCCTTCGGCATTTACCAAATGGTTTTCGTAAGGATTATTGATCGAATGCCTTACGCCCAAGCAAGCCATGTGAAAAATGGCGTCGACATTTTTCATTGCATTTTCTAAATCGTATTCATTTAAAATGTCGCCTTTTATAAAGGTAAATCTATCATGGCTTTTAGCTGTTTTTAAATTTTCTTCTTTGCCATTAATTAAATTATCGATTACAATAACCTTGTAACCTCTTGACAGAAGTTCATCAGTTAAATGCGAACCAATAAAACCGGCGCCTCCGGTAATTAGAATATTACTTAGTTTCCTCATTTTTATTCAATTCAATAATTTCATCCACTATAAAAGCTGGTCTTTTTCTTGCAGAGTCTAAAGTTCTCCAAAGATATTCAGCAATTATTCCAAGAGAAATATTCGTAATTCCAAAGCCAATTGATAAAACCGAAATTAAAGCAGGCCACCCAGGAGATAAATCACCTATCATTATTGTTCTGAACACTATATAAACTGTCCAAAGAAATCCTATTATTGAAAAAAGTATCCCCATAATTGTTACAAATCTTACTGGAGCATAAGAGAAAGCGACAAATGAATCTATTAGAAGTTTTATTTTTTTTGATAATGTCCATTTTGTTTTTCCATATTTCCTTTCAACTTTATCATATTCAATGAATGCTTTTTTAAATCCAAGAGACATAATATGCAAGATAAAATTTGAATTAGCTTCAATGTTGGAATTGAGTACTTCCTTGATTTTAACATTAATCATTACTATATCAGCACCATATTTAGGATAATCCCTAATCACATATTTTCGCATGAGCCAAGAATAAAACCGAGAAAATAAGCGGGTAGTGGCATCTACTTTAACGGTTTTTCTCTGAGCAACAACTATGTCGTAACCTTCTAAACATTTTGAGTATAGTTTTTCTATTAATGATAATGGATCCTGTAAATCTGCAGGGAACATTGTAAGATAACGACTGTTACTATGTATGATCCCAGCTCTTAAAGCAGAATGTGATCCAAAATTTCTTGATAATTTTATCAATTTTACATTATAATGTTCATATTTTGAATTAAGAAGAATTTCAAAAGAATTATCTATTGACCCATCATCAACAAAAATAACCTCATAAGATAAATGTTTATTATTTTTAAAATAATTATTTAAATTATTTACTAAAAATGAAATATTTTTCTCCTCATTCAGGAAAGGGATGACTATACAAATATCGTTCATATATTAGTTTTCTTCAAAAAAGTAGTTACTTTTCAATACCAATTTTTTTTCTAATTTCCAAAGGTAATCTAAATAAATCTTTAACATCAGCAACTCTTTTAGCAGGACAACCAGATAGAATAGATAATGGTTCAAAGGATTTAGTTACCACTGCACTTGAACCGACTATACATTCATGACCAAGGCGAATTTCTAGGATATAGTACAACGTTGACTCCAATTTGACAACCGCTTTCAATAAAAGGTCCAGTTTCAGGACCTTTTAATTGATAAAGTTGTGGTCTATAAAACGTCATTGGGTCTCCTTCAGCAGTTACGCAAAAAGGAGCAATAAATACATAATCCTGAATTGTAGTATTACTACAAATATGATTTTGGGAATGTATTGAGCAATGTTCCCCAATCGACAAGTCGCCGTCTAATTCTGTCATAGAACCAATAGAAGTAAAATCTCCAATAATTGCATTAGCTCTTATTAAAGCTTTGTGATTAATTTTAATGGAATTACCTAATTTTGAGCCCATATATAGAGTTGCTCCTTCGCGTATTAAACAATTATTACCAATTACAAGATTCTCTAGTTTAATTTCAATGTTTTCAGATTCTCTTGAAACCCATCCGGACACTTTTGAATATCCGATAATACAGTTTGATTCAATGATTGTCCCACTTCCAATCAAAGTATTATTAACTATTGTATTATTACCAATTTCAACATAATCTTGAATAACTACATTGTCTCCGATAACTAAATTTGATCCAAAACGGACATTAAGTCCAATTTTGGCATTAGGTGAAATGATGTTCATAAATTATTTATATAGTAAAAAAATAGAATCCATTTATTTCATCCTAAGAAATGATTTTTAAATAATCGGACTTGAAATTACCGTTTAACAATTCCTCTGCCACTTTTAACCCTCCAGCCTGTAAACATATAATTGGATCAAAACCAATTTCAGAAGGTAATATTCCCATGTGTCCACTCTTTACAGAATATGGGAAATAATTTACTCCATTTGCATCCAAAGCTTTGCAATCAATATCACCAGCATATCTTAGTATGTAAGGATTATCAATTTCTGCCTTTAATTTACCAATCAATATCGGAGTATTTTTTTGTCCGATCCATATTTTATCAAACGGATAGGCAGTAAATATTACAGCATCACATTTTTTATATTTTTCAGGTACAGTAAATTCAGGAAAATTGCCAATCCAGTCAATTTGCAGCGCATCGTATTTTTCTTTATTTTCTATCAAATCACAAACTGCCAATGAGCCACAAACTTTTGACAATGTATTTGCCACATATGGGCCAAAATCATTATTGCAAAAAAGAATAAATTTGTTCCTATAAGGACAAAGATTGGCATCAAATATCATTTTTAATGCCATATCTCCAAGATAGTTGAATACATCAACATTCGGATGTCGTTCATTTGTTGCTCCGACAATAATTCTCATCTTATTAGTATAATCAATATCTATATCTTTATCACGAAGTTCCCATGCTTCATACATTAAAGGGATAACAACTCCGCTTTTAGCATATTTCAGTTTTTTCTTATCCAAAGGGCGAAGATGGCCTGAATTGGTAATGATATCAGCCTCATAAATAATATCAGGAGTTAATTCCGTGATTATATGTAAATCTAAATTATATCCATAAAATAATTCAGTTATTTTTCTTGTTTGTAGAATTACCTCATTAACAGAACCATATTTAGTAGCCTTTGTAAAAGCATAAACTTTGGCTCCTGCCAGAGCCGCCATAATGGGTGTTATTACAAATGCACCTGTTGCAGCTTCTGTTAAAACGACCTTACCACTCAAGTTTAATTTCAGCAGATCAATCTGTTGTAACAACTTGCTTTTAATCCTCATGAATAATTATTTACAACATCAATCACTTCTTGCACCTCTTCATCTTTTAGTTCCGCATACATAGGCAAACTCACACAATGTTCTGCAAGATATTCCGCATTTGGGAAATTACCTTTTTTATAGCCTAAATTAGAGAATGCTTTTTGAAGATGGCATGGAACCGGATAATGTAATCCGGGAAAAATATTATTCGAATTCAAATAATTAATAAAATTGTCGCGCTCGGGAGTAGTGATTACAAAAAGGTGATAAATAGAATCGGAAAAATCCGGTTGTTTCTGAAAAGTTATTTTGGAATTGGTAATACCTTTAAAATACATTTCGGCAATCTCTTTCCTGTGGGCATTCCAGCTATCGAGGTATTTCAGTTTAATCCCTAAAACTGCGCCTTCAACTCCACCCATTCGCATATTAAAACCGATTGTTTCATGGTAATAGCGTTCCCTGCTTCCATGGTTGCGCAGCATTTGTAATTTTTCGACATACTCATTATTATTTGTGGTAATAGCGCCGCCTTCGCCATAAGTTCCTAAGTTTTTGCCGGGATAAAAACTAAAGCAGGCCATATCGCTCATGCAGCCTGTTTTCCTTCCTTTGTATAATGCCCCATGAGCTTGTGCAGCATCCTCAATTAAATAAAGTGAATGTTTATCAGCAATTTTTTTCACAGCATCGAAATCGAAAGGTTGTCCGTACAAATGAACGCCAATAATTGCTTTTGTTTTTTTTGTTATATGTTTTTCAATTTGAGCAGGATCAATTTCCCATGTATCGGAAGTGCAGTCAACAAATACTGGCCTGGCATTTACATAAGCAGCCGCCCATGCGGTAGCAATAAACGTATTGGCAGGAATAATAACTTCATCGCCATTGCCGATATTTAATGTAAGAAGGGCAAGATGCAAAGCAGATGTGCCATTATTTACGGCCACGGCATAATTTGTATTGCAATATGCTGCAAACGATTTCTCGAAATTTGTAACTGAATAACCATTAGTAAAAGCGCTGCTTTCAAATACCTTTGGAAGTTCTTTTAAAACCTCATCTTTTATTTGCTGATATTGCTTATTTAAATCGAGGAATTGAATCTTATTCATACGTAGATAATTTTATTTTTTATTCGTCGTATGGAACACCCACATTATCTTCATTTGTGTTTGCGATTAGCCGAATCATGGGTGTTTCATAATAAATTAATTTACAGTTCTGAGTATTTTAGCGGGATTACCTGCTACAACAGTATTTGCAGGAACATTTTTTGTTACTACTGAACCGGCTCCTACAATAGCATTTTCACCAATGGTAACACCTGCTAAAATTGTTGTACTTGTACCAATCGAAGCCCCTTTTTTTACAATAGTTTCAACTACTTTCCAATCGTCAGTTGTTTGCAATTGCCCATTTTTGTTTGTAGAACGCGGGTATAAATCGTTAATAAACGAAACATTGTGGCCAACAAAAACATCATCTTCTATTGAAACACCTTCGCAAATGAAAGTATGGCTTGAGATTTTGCAATTTTTACCTATGGTTACACCTTTTTGAATTTCCACAAAAGCTCCCACTTTGGTGTTATCATCTATTTGGCATCCATAGGCATTAACAAAGTTAAAAAACTTTACATTACTACCAACCTTTACATTTACAAGCGATTGTTTATCTGAATCAATATTTAATATTTCCATAAAAAACTATAATAAAATTTCTTTCCCATTATTTTTTAATGAATTATTAGCTGCTTCAAGAATTTTCACTACAAACAATCCATTCTGAGCATTTGCAACCGGTTCGATGTTTTCACTTATTGATTTTATAAAATCTTTAGCCATCAGGCTCAGCGCTTCTGTACCGGAAACTTTTGGAACATAGATATCTCCGGTTCGATAATCAACCAATATTTTTCTTTTTTCCTCGTCATTCTTATAATCATAGCCGGTATCGTATATCTTTACTTTTTCAGTGGGTTCCATATCGTCCCATACAATCATTTTTTTGTCCCCGCCTATTAAAAACTTGCGAATTTTTACAGGAGACGACCATGAGCAATGGAAATGAGCTATCATCTCATTTTGATACTTTAGCGTAAGATAGGCTATATTTTCAATCTTATTAAATGTATGGCAAATCCCCACGGCGTTCACAGATACAGGTTTTTCATGATATACATAATTAAGTATAGAAATATCATGAGGCGCCAAGTCCCATAAAACATTTATATCCGGCTGAAAAAGTCCTAAGTTAATGCGGGTTGAATCGATATATTGAATTTTTCCAATAAAAATCTGTTGAAAGAAGTTCTTTTATTTTTCTTACAGACCCGGTATATAAAAAAGTATGATCGACCATTAATGACAAACCATTTTTTTCAGCCAACAATATAAGTTCTTCACATTGTTTGACCGATGAAGCCATTGGCTTTTCTATTAAAACATGCTTGCCGAGTGATAAAGCCTTTTTTGCAATATCAAAATGAGTAAAAACAGGGGTTGCAACAATTACTGAATCAAAATCATTTTGAAAAGCGTCATCGAGTTTTGTTGTTACAATAGTATCGGGATAATTTTTTAAAACAAGCTTTAATCTCTCTTCACGCGAATCGCAAACAACCGTGACTTTGCAATTGTCAAGGGCATTAAAATTTCTTAATAAATTTGGCCCCCAGTAACCATATCCAACAAGACAGATTTTAATCATATTGATAATTTTAAAAGCTTAAAAAAATTTTTTATTGGCTTGTTTATTCTGAATTATTTTCTGGCATCATAAAGCAAAAGCAAATCCTTAGCCATACTATTGCAATCAAACTCATTATTGCTATAAATAAGATATTTAATTTTTTTCAATATCAACTTTTGAGCTTTTTCAATTGCGTTAACCAAATATTTTCGGTTTATCTCACCCACCAGCACAACATCAATTATTTCTGAATGCCTGCCCTTTGCATAATCACCTGAGAGATATACTTTATTAAGTTGCCCCAGGTGCAATACGAATTGTTCAATAATTTGTCCGATTCCGGTATATTTCATCAAAATATTATGTATTTCATTATAAAACGGATAATCCTTGTTTGCCTTAAATAGTTTTCGATTGCCCTCGACAATTGAATATAACATTCCTGCCTGCTCAAATTTATTCAGTTCTAACCTTATCCCATTTGTACTCTCATTAAATTCTTCGGCCAATTCCCGTAAATACGATGTACATTCGGGATTAAGAAAGAATTTTAAAAGCAAATTAATTCTTGTACGGGAACTAATGAGAGTATCTAACACGATTATGCTAAATATTTGTATTTCAGGAAGTAAAAATTATATTTTCAACAGGATTTTTCACAGCTTCGCCTTCTCAGTTACATTAAGGCATTCACTGACCGAGTAATTTTCTTACTCAAAATTAATAAAAAAATATTATTCAATTTAATTTTTAGAAAGTTTTAAAAAAAATTTAAAACATTTTTAATTGTTATTGTCATGATAAGAATAGGCTGTTTATAATAATAAGCTAATGGATTGTAATTTTAGAAATTATTTAAAATAATTATCCCTTTTTTAAATATGACGGCCTGATTTGAACAAATAATGATTGGTTAATTGTTTCTATCCTGAGTAAAACACGTTTCTTCCCTTTATAATCTGCCAGGATTCCATTAAATCCTTTTAACGGGCCTGCAATTACTTCAACTTTTTCTCCAAGTTTAAATTCATCAAAACCAATTTCAAATTTTTCGCCCGAAAAAAGCAATAACCGAAGGCTTTCAATTTGTTTTTCGGGGATGGTAGCTGGCTTGTCATCAAAATTTACAAACTTTACTATACCTTGAACGTTCAGTACATAGTCAAATTGTTTTGGCGAAATATTGACAAAAACATAGGAACTGAACAATGGAAGTTCTACCATTTTTTTCCTGTCGCTCCATTGGCGCAAAGTTTTTAGCAAAGGTAAATAGCTATCGGTTCCCTGTTCGATTAATTGTTTAAATACTTTTTTCTCACTTCTTGACCGAACATAAACTGCATACCAACGTTTTTCGCGCATGTTTAAATAATAAATTCATTGATATATAAGAGGATCAACTATCCGACTTAAATAACATTTAAGCGAATATTTTTTGCTTGGCTTTAAAATTATTACAAATGATTTAGTTATAGAGCTTAACAGGTTAAGTTCTTATAGTGTTTTTTAAATACTGAACAGATTTTAAATACTTTTAAAAGATATATCCAAGCTTATTTGACAATATCATTTCTAATCTCAACGACTAATTTTTTTATCTCCTTAATATCTTTATCCTGTAATGTAAATTCGGCTTTGTTTGTACTTATCATTTTATTTATTGTGTCGATTTCAAGGTCGCCCGGTTCATATAAAATTTCAAGTTTATTAAATGAGCGCTGCAAGGTTTTTAGCATTAATAAATATTTAGCAACATTATTATCGTCCTGAAAATTGTTTAAAAACGAAATAAGGGTGTGAAGGGAGTATTTCTGAAATGCTATACGTTCTATTATTTCTTTGTTTAAAGGGTTCTCATCTGATATCCTGGCCGTAATATAAAGAGCTTCAATCCATCCGCCGGTAATAATTAACGCAGCTATTGCCTGCCGGTCGTTTTCATTTAAGTAGTGGTTTGTAGTAATATATATATTGGTAGCGTATTTTGCCAGTGAATCGCGATTATATAAATTCTTTTCCATTTTCTTCAGGGCCAATGTAAAATGGTTATCAGGAATCCCTAATTGTTGTGAGAGCTTATGAATAACGGTAAAATAAAGCAATGTTTTTTGGTTTTGTCCAAACATTTTATTATAACTCAGGTCTACTCCATAAATCCCGAGATTTAATGCAGCTTTACTGCTAACTTCGTATAAATTCACATTTTCAACAGGGTTTAGCATATCCGGCGTATACACTGCTCCAGCTTTTTCAAAAACTTTATACATTTCGGAGGGCAAATACATATGGTAAAAAATATTGATAGCTTTTTTTACCATTTCAATTTCAGTTTTTACAGTATCTGCTTCAAAAGTTGTTTTAATATCAGGAATTTCATGATGGCACGCTGTAATTATGAATACTATTGCCCCGACTAAAATATTTAGTAAGTATTTAAAATCACTCATATCGCAAAGTATATCAATTTATCGACTAAAAGTAAGAAATGCTCCGATGATTTTTAATTTTTTTATTATAAAATTATTTACAATCGTGTATCGTTCTAATCAATTTTGAAACATCAAAGCCTTTCCCGGCTAACTTATTAAGTATTTCATTATATAAATCGTCATTTATTGCCGATGTTCGTGAAAGTATCCATAAATATTTCCTGCTTTTATTTCCAACCGCCGCCCATTTGTAATCCTTATCCAGTTCAATAATCCAATAATCGCCTTTAAAAGGCCAGAAAAATTGTACCTTAAGTTTAGCATTTCCTGAACCTTTTACAACAAAAGCTTTTCCAGCAATTTTATCAATTTTTTTTGGCTTTTGACATTTATTAATAATACTGATATAATTTTTGCCGGTTAACTGATATTCGGCAGTTGTGCATTTACACCCGCGTTCAAATATCTGGGGGAATGCCGCAATTTCATACCACAAGCCTGAATAACTTTCTAAATTTACATCAGGCACAGTTTGTAAAGGTTTGTATTTGGACTGGCAACTAAACATCATTATTAAAATAAATATGTAAAAATTTTTAAACATATCTGTAATAATCTACAATTGGCTTTTAAAAATAAATTGAAGAATTTTTATAAACATGTTTTTAATTTATAACCAAAAACTTTAAGAAATTTATTTGTCATTAAATTATGTTATTCCCCAAAAGTGCTGAAACTTTCTTTAATAAAATGAGGCTTTGCCCTTATGGTAAGAATCGGCACCGGCGATTTACTTATAATTTGTTGCGCTTCACCGCCAATAATAAAGTCAGTAATACTATCACCACTTTCATTAATTATTGAAATCAAATCCGCATTTATATTTTCAGCATATTCAATAATTTGCTTAATATATTTACTTCCATAAAGAGAGCCTGTTGTAAATTGAATTTCACGCGTTTTTAAATAATTACAAACCTGGGCTGAATATGCATTCAACCGATTGGTTATTTTTTTGCTTTTTGAAGAAGATACAGTAACAACATGAATTTCAGCCCCAAATATTTGTGCGAGGAATGAAGTAAAAATTACTTTTTGCCGCGATTCAACAACAATGTCAATAGGCAGTAATATTTTATTAATATTTTTTGGCGCCTGCACTTGCCTGATGGTAATTACCGGGCGTGTAGTAGCTGAAATAATCCTGTATGCATTGCTCCCTATAAATAATTCTTCAAATCCCGAAGCGCCGTGAGTAGAGGCTACAATTAAACTATCCTGAAAAGCTTGTGCCTGGTTTACTACTTCCTGGTAAACTTTACCTTTTTTAATAATATATGTTAACGATGAATTTTTAGGTACACGGGCATTATAGCTATCCAAAATATTTAAAAATTTTTTTTCAGCTTGTCGGAATTCTTCTCCTGAGTTACTGGGTATGTCTGTCCTTCTCTGAACATAAACCATTTGAATCTTCACCGGAATTTTGCCTGCAATTAAAAGCGCATACTCGAGACCTTTTAAAGAATCGTTTGAAAAATCTAAAGGAACTATAATATTTTTCATTTGAAAATATTTTAGTTATAAATTAATTTCAAGAGCAATTTATCAATTTCGTTTTATTTGTTATCAAATTGAATTTTAAGTTAGCTAATTTAATAAAATTAATTTATTACCAATAAAGTAAGTAATGCTTTATTTTCATGTGAACTGATTTGGTTTCAATTATCGGGTAGATCATCTATATTGGATTATATAATCTCATTATGTTTATACCTTCCAGAATATGGATGTTTCAGAAGTTTTTTAAATTTGGAACCTGATAATTATCTTAACCAAATGCGCTATTATCCTAAATAGTTAAGAAGGATATAAAAATAACTTAAAGGGGAAATTTATAAAATTGATTTCTTATATTTACATATAAGAAATTTTTATAGTTAAAAAACTGATTTTTTCAAAAATAAATAAACTGCAAAACCCTACCGGACAATGAAATGTCGCAGTGTACGAAAAACAAAAACAGCTATGGCAAAATGATGAAATACAATTATTTAAAATTTAACTGTTTTTCCATTTTCTAAATCCAAATTAACCAACAAACACATTATAGGTTTATATTACTATTGAAACAATATCAAAAATTACATTTAGCGTTTATGATCCAAAAATTACCGGTTATATTGTTGTTTATTTATGGAAATGTTTTCCAGGCGAAAACAGTTTTTGCTTTCCAAAATATTAATAATGACAAGATAATTATTACCAATTCCGACAGAAAAAAATTGGAAAAAGCCGAAAAAGAAGATCGGAAATCGAAGCAAATTCAGCAGGAAGCTGATAAAATTTATAATGAAATTTCCACGAAACAATCCGAATTAACAGCTGAAGAAACCGAAAAGCTAAATAATAAGGCGCTTGATAAGCAAATAGAAGGGCTTAAAGCACATCAATCATCAAATAAAATTAAATACGAAGTATATATTTCCAAAGCAGAAGAATTCTGGAAAAAGTATCAAGGCAACCCTGAAGATTTAGGATATGCAAAATCTCTCGAAAATAATTCACGTACAAATTTCCAGTCAGCTATAAACCAGCTTAAAGAAGCCGAAGGCGCTAATGATAAGCTAATTTCGTTTTCAACAATGTCCTCTGCTTTGGATTTATCCAATAAAGCTGTCGAAGATATAATTAAGGCATTCAATATATATTCAAATACTTCATTTTCTCAAACATCTATGCCAAAAGATACGGGTCAAGTTTTCCAAAAAAAACCGGCAGATACTATTCGCAAGATTCCTGAAACTGAAAAAGAAGAGCCGGTTGCCGCCAAAACATCTACCGAACCGGTTAGTGCACCCAATATTTACCAGGCAATTAATATTAGAGAAGAAAAAGTTGATGCGTTTAATAAATTTATTAAAGAATCGTACCCAAAAGATTATGAAAAATATATTATCGACTTTCCATCTCTTGATTATTCAGATATTGAAGCCATAAAAAAAGCCTGGTACAGATATATTTTTGGCGACAACGATTTAAATGCCGAAACAGCTTCTAAAGATACCGCTAAAAAAAATATTCCGGATAGCTTACTATTGGCACAACAAAACACAACCTTAGCTTCTAAACAAACAGGATCAACCGGCAAAATTGATACAGAAACAGCTTATAACTCAAAATCTGAAACAAAAGAAAAAAGCCAAAGGATAGGAAAGAATATTCAAAAAAAATCACAGTATAAATTCTCAGATACCATTTCAGTTCAGGGATTTACTTTCAGGGTTCAGGTTGCCGCAAGCCGTGTTCCATTAAATCCTGAAATGCAAAAAGGAATTTATCCCGGCCCGGAAATCTTAGAAGAAATTTATGAAGACGAATGGTACAAATATTCAACAGGGCCTTATCAAACTTATGCTTCAGCCAGGCAATTCAGGGAAAGCTGCGAAATTAAAGGGGCATTTGTTGTTGCGTTTGTAAATGGCCGAAAAATAAACCCAACGGAAGCTTTAATTAAACCAGATGAAAATTCAAATAATTTTATTAACTTTAAGTATGCTTCAAATCTTATTTTTAAAGTTCAGGTTGTAGCAAGCAGAGTTGAACTATCTGCCGGGGAATTGAAGGATATATATTCCGGACCCGAACAACTTGAAAACAGTTTTGAAGATAACTGGTATAAATATTCTATTAATTGTGGCAATGATTATAGCAAAGCTTGTAACCTGCTTAAAAAAATTAATATCGAAGGGGCGTTTATTTCTGCATATAACAATGGCCAGCAGGTAAACCTAAAAAGTATTTTCAATGAAGAGCAGCAACAGAACAAATAATAAAGCCATGAAAAGCCATTTCATTCATTCATTACTCATTTATTTTATTTTATTAGTCGCTTCCTTAACAAGTTCATGTATTTCTCAAAAGCGCCTTAGATTAATTCAGGACCATCGAAAGAAACGATAAGTAATTTCGAAAATAGCAAAAAAACAACCTATCATATTCAAACCGGCGATCACCTTTATATTAGAGTGTACAGTACCGACCCAAAAACCAGCAAACTTTTTCAAACCGATCTCCCCTCGTTGATGAACGAGACATACATGTATTTGAACAGCTATATGGTCGACGAGCAAGGCTACATTAGCTATTCTTTTATTGATAAAATGTATGTTAAAGGATTAACAGTTGAAGAAATAAAAAACCAAATGCAAAAAGCCATTAATGATTATTTTAAAGAAGCCACTGTAGTTGTAAGGTTAATAGATTACCAGGTTGCGGTATTGGGGGAAGTAAATTCACCGGGTAATTTTACCATAAACAAAGATCAGGTAAATATTCTCCAGGCTGTTGGAATGGCGGGCGGGTTTAAGGATTTTGCAAATATAAAAAAAGTAAAATTGGTCCGCCAAACTTTAAAAGGTTCTGATGTAATTATCCTTGACTTATCAAATAAGGATATTCTTCAAAGCGATTATTACTACCTGATGCCTAATGATATTTTATACGTGGAACCGCGGACAGCAAAATCATTTGCATTTGATAAATTTCCATACACTATGCTTTTCTCAATAGCGTCATTTACACTGGCTTTATTGATATATTTTAATATCAAATAATTTTTTCGGTTCATATAAGAAATGAAATGGAATTTGAACGATCTGCAATAAAACAAGAACCAAACGATTTAAAGTATATCATCCGTAAGATTCAACAATACTGGAAACTTATTTTATTGTCAACATTTATTGCAATGAGTATTGCAGTTGTTGTATCACGGTATTCCCAGACCGTTTATCGAATTTCGGCTTCTATTCTCATAAAAAAAGAAAAACCTCTCATAGACCTTCAAAATGCCGATCCTATTGAAGCTGTTGAAAATAAATTTTCGATAGTTAACGAAACCGAAATGCTCAAATCGACCCATATTACCGAAAGGGCTTTGAAAAGACTTAATTTTGGCATTTCATATTTTCAAAAAATTCCGTTTGCCAGGCGTGAGCTATATTTAAACTCCCCGTTTGAAATTATCCCCGATAGCCTTGCTTTGCAAACCACCGACGTTTTATATAAAGTTAAATTCCTTTCCGATTCCACCTATTTTCTGTCGGCTGATTTTCAGAATGCTCAATTAAGAAATTTATATACACAATCGGTTAAAAATGTTATTTATAACTGCAAATTCAAAAATACTTTTATTTGTAACAAACCTGTAAAAACTGATCTTATTTCGTTTACTCTCAGGTTAAAGAACCCGAAAAAATCAAATACAAATATTATTGGAAAGGAATATTATTTTTCTTTGAGGTCATGGGAAAGCCTTATCAGGGAATTCCGAAACTACGAGGTTACTGACCTTCGAAATTCAACTATACTCCAGGTTTCATTCAAAGGAAATAACATCGATAAAATTGTTGATTTTTTAAATTGTATCTGTAATATATATCTTGAAAAATCGATTGAAAAAAAACATATATCGGCTGCCAACACCATAAATTTCATTAGCAATCAACTTCTTGAAGTATCTGATTCATTAAAATTATCGCAGGAACGGCTTCAAACATTCCAATCGGCCAATAAAATAATGGATGTTGATTTTTATTCGCAAGAAGTTTTTAAAGGCCTTGAAGATCTTCAAAACCGGAAAGCAGAGCTATTAGCAAGACAGAAATATTTTGAGTACTTAAAAGATCTTCTGGAGAAAAACAGCGATGTGAAAACCTTCATAGCGCCCGCATCAATGGGAATTGACGACCCGGTATTAAACAGCTTGTTCAGCGAGTTTACCGATATGATAAACGACCGGGCTGAATTGGCTAATAATCTTAAGAAGGAAAATCCTTTTACTACTTCATACGATGCAAAAGTTTCCAATTTAAAAAAGGTCATTTTCAATAATGTAAAAAATTTAATAGATGCTAATGAAATGTCGGTTCATTATATCGACCAACGGATTGATAAGGTTTCTGCTGAAGAAGAAAAATTGCCTAAAACGCAAAAAGAATTATTCGGTTATGAAAGAATATTTAAGCTTTATAGCGATTTATATACTTATTTGCTTTCGAAACGAAGCGATTTACAAATTTCTAAAGCCGGCTTAATCTCCGATAACGAAATTGTAAATGAAGCCGACAAACGTGATGCCATTCTTATTTCGCCGAATTTCATGAAGAATATGTTAATTGCTATTATGCTTGGGCTTTGTATTCCATTCGTGTTAATTTTCTTCAATGACTATTTTAATGAAAAAATACGCGAAATTGAAGATGTTGAGTCTATAGCCGATTTTCCTGTACTCGGTCATGCAATTCATAACAAATCAAAAAATCTAATCCCAATTTTTGATGATCCAAAATCTATTGTTGCAGAATCGTTCAGGTCAATCAGGACTAACTTTCAATTCGTTGCCCCGCTAAATGAAAAGCATGTAATTTTGGTTACATCATCAATGATGGATGAAGGCAAAAGCTATACAAGCATAAACCTGGCAGCAAGCTTTGCTTTATTCGGCAAAAAAACCCTGTTGTTGTATTTCGACCTTCGGAAGCCAATGCGGAACGTTCCGTTCGACCTAACAAATAATAAAGGCATAAGTACATTTTTAAGCGGTAATGATGAGCTTGAAAAAATAATAAATACTACTTCTAATAAAAACCTGAATGTAATTTTGCCCGGGCCTGTGCCGCCTAATCCGAATGAATTAATAGCTTCACCCGTTACTAATGAAATGATATTTAACCTGAAACAATGGTTCGATTATATAATTATTGATACCCCGCCGGTGGGAATGGTTGCCGACGCAATGCTACTGTTTAACTTTAGCGATGTTAACATATTCATGGTTAGACATAATTATACGCGTAAAGCAATTTTTAAACAAATTGTATCGACTTTAAAAAAACGAAACATCCAAAATGTAAATATTATTATCAATGACCTGCCTGTTGCCCAAAGCGGTTATGGTTACGGGTATAATTATGGTTATAATTATAATTACGGATATGGCTATGGATATTATAATAAAGAAAAGCCAGCTTTTATGGATAAGATATTTAGGCACAAATTATATAAAAAACAAAAGGAACCTATAAATTAATTTTTAAGGATCAACCCAATCGCCATTGGATTTAATTAGCTCTATTAATTCTTCTAAAGCATTTTTTGAAATTATATCTTTCTTTACAACCTGTTTTCCTTTGTATAAAGAAATTTTCTCAGGGCCAGAGCCGACAAAACCATAATCAGCGTCCGCCATTTCGCCCGGGCCATTGACAATACAACCCATTATAGCTATTTTAAGATGCTTTAACTGACTCGTTTTTTGCTTAATCCGAAGAACTTCCGATTTAATGTCAAATAAGCTGCGCCCACAGGAAGGGCAAGATATATAATCGGTTTTTGACATGCGCACCCTGCCGGCCTGCAAAATATTAAACGGTAAAGATATTATATCGCGGCGTTCGGTTATTTTATTATTTCTTATCCATATTCCATCAGAAAAACCGTCTATAAGCATAGCTCCCAAATCAGAAGCAGCTTTTATCTGAAATGACATTAATGAATCTTCGGAATAATTTTTATTTAATATTACAGGCACATTTATTCCTTGTTCTATCAATTTGTAAAAAAATGAACGTTGATCGGCCACACTGTTTTTATTAATTGTTTCAAATATCAGGACGGCATTTTTGCTGTTTTTTATTTTACCTGAAAAGCAATCCACATAATCTTCGTTTGAAACAATTACAAAATTCAGATTTGAATGTTTGGTTCCATAAGTATTAAACTCTGCTACTGTATAAAGCGGAAAAATATTTTTCTTATGCTTAACATATTTAAACCAGTCGTGAAGGTTTAATATGTAGTTGAATTTATCAGGTAAATTATCGAAGTTATTGCCCTTGTTTAAATAGAAATATTCCGGCATTTCTGGAGATTCATTCCCGCCAACCCAATCCGTTATGATTATTGCTAAATTTTTGCCGCCGATATTTTCAACCGGACAGGTATCTCTTTTTTTGTATTCGAAAGGATTTTTTGATTCAACTTTTATGGATTGAGTTTCAAATGTTTTTTCCCTGTCGGTAAAATATTTAATTAATTCCTTAGCGACAGGAATTTCTTCTTCCGGCTCGCCGGTCAGGGAAACGCGTATGGTATCTCCTATTCCGTCGGCAAGAAGTGCGCCGATACCCAATGAAGATTTCACTATTCCATCTTCGCCCTCGCCTGCCTCCGTAACCCCAAGGTGAAGCGGATAAATCAGGCCTTCGGCCAACATAGAATTAACCAATAGCCTGTTTGAATAAACCATATCCCTTGTATTGCTGGCTTTTAATGAAACAACTATATTGTGAAAATTTTCGCCGGCGCAAATCCGTAGAAACTCCATAGCCGATTCGACCATTCCACGGGGAGTATTGCCGTACCTGCAAATTATGCGATTGCTAAGCGAACCGTGATTTACACCAATTCTTATTGCAGTTCCATGTACCCTGCAAATTTTAAGCAATGGTAAAATATTTGTATGGATTTTTTCTATTTCATTGTTATACTCAGAATCGGAAAATTCAATTTTTCCAGAGCTATTTTTATTGATATAATTTCCAGGGTTAATACGTATTTTTTCAACAATGGCGGCAGCTATTTCTGCGACTTTTGGATTAAAATGGACATCGGCAATAAGAGGAGTTTTAAAACCTTTATTCCTTAGTTCGGCTTTTATATTCAAAAGATTTTCAGCTTCGCGAATCCCCTGCGCGGTTATACGAACATAATCAGCCCCGGCTTTTATTATCCGTATGCATTGCCCTACTGTAGCTTCTGTATCAAGCGTATTTGTATTGGTCATGCTTTGAATGCGGATAGGGTTTTCACCGCCCAAAGGCACGCCGCCAATATTTATCTCTCTTGTTAAAAATCGTGAATAGGATAAAATATCGTTGCAATATTTGTAATTCATTTATTCAAATCTTCTAATAACTCTGAATTAATAAACCCTTCGGCAATTTGTCTTACCTCTCCGCAAAGTATAATTTGCCATGCATCATTTATCTCAATTTTTAATTTACCTCCCGGCATATTTATCATTGCTTTATTTGCTATAAGTCCTTTTTTCCGCATCACACAAGCAACAGCACAGGACGAGCTTCCAGAGGCGAGGGTAAAACCGGCCCCTCTTTCCCAAATAAGAATTTCTATTTCTTCACGCGAAATAACTTTAGCAAACTGAACATTAATGCGGTTTGGAAACAACGGATGGTTTTCAATTTTACCACCATATTTAATTACTTCTTCTTTATCAAGTTTATCGGTTATTATAACGCAATGCGGGTTACCGACCGATACACAGTTTATCAGAAATTTTTTATCGTCAATTTCCAAAGGAAAATCCATACATTCCTTTTGGTTGCAATTAACCGGGATTTCTTTGCTTATAAATGTCGGCTTGCCCATTTCTATTGAAATTAAAGAAGCCCTGCCATTCATTTCTTCATCAACTGAAGCTTTAACAACACCGCCCAATGTTTCAATTGTAAATTTTTTATTCGAAGTATATTTATAATCAAACAAAAATTTAGAGAAAATACGAAGGCCGTTTCCGCTTTTCTCTGCTTCCGAACCATCGGGATTGTATATTTTCAGGCCAAAATCAGCTTTTCCCGAAGGCGCTAACAATAAAATCCCATCGGAACCAATGCCATAATGCACATCGCAAATTCGTTTAATTGATTTTTCATTAACCGCAAAGCCAATCTTCGAGCTATCGAATACCAAGTAGTCATTCCCCAAGCCATGCGATTTAACGAAGAAATTATTAAGCATAAAAATATTATTATCCGTTAAAACTTTTGATGAAAATAACATCAACTATCAAGTTTCAAATTTATATAAATTTGAATTGCAATAATACTGCAATCAATTGTTTTATTAGTTAAATCGACAATTAACCGATTACACTCAGTAATTTTTTTATAAAATCACATACTGAATTTTTTGAAAGGAAATTAGTAATGGGAAAATAATATTACATAGACCCTGAGCAGAAATCTATCATTTGAAAAAAAATCCAGAAGCACAAACGAATAATTAACGACTGTACTTTCTCAACGTGCAACTGAATTAAATATCAAATCGAATAAAGTTTATAATTAAAAGGTATCCTAAACAAAGCAGAATCAACTGATTTTCTTTCGATATTTAATACGGCCGTACGCATTTTTTCATCGCGCACCAGGTTTCTTTCAACGCTTAACATAGGGAAAAAACCTTGCGACAATGGAATGTGGTTAAAAAACTCCAAGCTTCTATCGGTTGCATTAAATATCTTCGCCATTTTTTCGAAAAAGTAAAAATCATTTTGCGTTACCCAATAGGATATTTCAGTGTTTTTATCTTTGCACTTTACCCTCCATTGGTAGCATCTGATTCCATTAATCATTTTGCTATTCACTGACTTTAACACAGCGCATTGTGCATCGTTGTTACAGTTCAGAGGTTTCTTCCTTAATTTTGTATATAGTTTTTTAACCGGATCGATGATAATAACCTCATCATTAAGAGTGTTAACAATATAAATGTGCTGTAATAATTTTTTTGAATTAAACTCTTCGATACGGATTTTACCATCGGATACAAAATAATTGAAAAACGTTGTGTCGTAAAACGATTCCTTGATTAAAGAAATACTCCCCTCAAACCCGGCAGACCAACAAGTGCTTTGCAAAAGCAAAAACACTATGAATAAAAAATTTTTCTTAACTTTCCCACACATCCTCGTAATTTTTTGTAATATTAATACATTTTTTATCTTAATAACGGTAAATAAATGATTAAGTTAGATAATTTTTATATAGTAACTGTTTGTGTTGATAAATCTTCTTTTTAAATTGACAAACAATTATTCCTTACATGAAAGAACCTTTTGATATGACAGAAATTAAAAATACAGGTATGAAGGGGGAACAAATTGCAGCAGATTACCTGGAGAAAAAAGGTTACACTATTCTATTCCGTAATTGGCGCTATATGCAGAAGGAACTCGATATAGTTGCCCAATTTAAAAATGAACTAATAATTGTTGAAGTTAAAACCCGGAGAGCCGGAAGTCTTGTTTCGCCTGCCGAAGCTGTAACTTTAAAAAAACAACGTTTTATAATTGCCGCGGCAAATGCTTTTATAGTGAAGCATAACGTGAATTCAGATGTGCGCTTTGATATAATTACAATTGTATATAAATACAATGATTTTAATATTGAGCATATTGAAAACGCATTTTATCCAAAAGTCAGATAAAAATGGATATTGAAGCAATACGTGAATTTTGTCTTACAATGCCAGAAACAACCGAAAGTTTCCCATTTGATGATGTAACTTTGGTTTTTAAAGTCGGCGGAAAAATGTTTGCATTGTTACAGATCGAAGGCGAAGTAAGCATCAATCTTAAATGTTCGCCTGATTTGGCAATTGAACTCAGGGAACGTTATTCTTCCGTGCAACCGGGATACCATATGAATAAAACCCATTGGAATACTGTTTTATTAGATGGCTCTGTTGCAGACAAATTAATTAAAGAATGGATTGACCATTCCTATTGGCTTGTTGTATCGGGGTTACCCAAAAGGATCAGATTTAAAATTGAAAAAACTCAATAATATGGAAAACAAAAATTTAACCAAAAAAGTAATGAACAAATTCATTGACTTTTTTCTGCAAGGTTTGCTTTATACAGCGCCATTAACCATTACGTGCTTTATTATTTACCAGGTTTTCACTTTTGGCGATGGGCTTGCACAAACGTATATTGAACAAATACTGAAAATAAAAATCCCTGGTCTCGGGTTTATAGTGTTGTTAATCTTTATCACTTTAGTGGGATATTTGGGACAAAAAATTGTAACAAGGCCTATAAAAGCAATTATTGAAAAGTTAATCAGCAAAGCACCCATTGTCCAGGTTGTTTATACTTCAATACGCGATTTCCTCTCGGCATTTGTCGGTAAAGATAAAAAATTTTCCCAGCCGGTATTGGTTAAAGTCAACAAAATAGCGGAGCTTGAAAAAATCGGATTTCTTACTGCCACCGATTTATCTGAACTTAAAATAAAAGATAAAGTGGCAGTGTATTTCCCGCATTCTTATAATTTTTCGGGCGAATTGTTTATCGTTCCTACCGATTTAATTACACCTCTTGATATTCATCCGGCCGAAGCCATGAAGTTTATTGTTTCGGGGGGAGTTTCAAAATTGTCACAATAAAAAGTATTTTCAAAATTCATGTTCTTAGAAATATTTGTAACTATTCAGGTAGAAAGGCTATAGACTTTTAGGAGAAAAATGTGCGGGATCATACTAAACTCATTGGTCAGCCGATTGGGTTTTATAAAGTACCCGGAAAATAGTAGTAAAAGAGAAAGTGCCGGAAGCCTTGACCGGGGCATTGCGAAAATACTAAATGCCTTCAGCCTACAGTCTAAATAACCTGAATAGTTACAAATATTTTAATATTAGCTATTTTAGCATTTCGTTTCACGGAAATTTAAGAAACAGTTAACAAATTATTTTTCGGTTTTCTAAATATTTGGAAATTTGAATAAAAGCCTGATAGCTACAATTGCAATAACCGGGGCCATGTTTATTGGCGCCTTGTTATTTATTTTGAAAAAACCTGCCTTTCAATATCAACAGGTAGTTAAAGCTATTCCTAAAGATGCTGTTTTAATTTTAAAGGTTAACAGCGTGAAAGAATTCTTCTCAACTTTAATGGATAACAACAATTTTCAAAACCTGCCAAAAAATTCTTTAAAAAACAATATTGAAGGCACAAAATTATTTCTCGATAGTTTGAGCGAAGAAATCCCAGCGCTCAAAAGCCTGATAAATGATTCATCTATCTACTTTTCATTTCATAATGTGGAAGACAAATTGGACGGCATTAATATTTATTTACCTTTTGGGAACAGCATTAATAAAAATGTTTTGAGCAAAAAGCTATATCTGCTGCTTGAAAAAAGAGGCTATGAGCTTATCCAATATTCTCCTTCGCTGGTTAAATTCAATAACCTCAAGATAAAGAACAGGCAAAACCTTTATTATTTTTTTAAAGAGAATTTGTTAATAATCGGCAACAGGACTAAAAATATCGCCGATGCTTACAAGCAATCCATTAATTCAAGTTCTCTTCTTTCCGATACAAGTTTTTCAAAAGTCTTTTCTACTACCGGGAAAAAAACAATCGGCAACCTGTATATTGAATCTGAAAAATTTTCGGCTTTTTTTGCGGGTTTATTTCAACCGGCTTATTCTGATGATTTGAAAAAAGCTTTAAAATATAAAGGCTGGTATGCGCTTGATTTGAATATCGACCACAAATGTATATCCCTGCACGGCTTTTCAAATGTAACAACCCAAAAACAAATATGGCTGAGAACAATTAAAAATGAATTACCTGTTGATGTCCCTTATTATGAAGCTTTACCTGCATCTACTGTTTTTTATGGCACTTTTGCATTAAGCGAGCCTTACAATTACAAGCTTGCTATAAATGAGAGCATGCCGAAATAATAAAACATTGGCTGAAAACCTTAAAAATTTAAACCAAAAGTTTGGAAACAATATCGGCGACAAATTATTCAACATCATGGATGGGTCTTTTACTTTGAACGGATGTTTGGGAAAAGATGGAAAATACAGTATGTATTGCATTGTAAGGACAAAAAGTTACCCTGATGCGCTTGATTTTATTAAAAGTTTAATTAAAGATAAGCATGAAAAGCCGGTTTTCTATGATTCAAATACTATTAATAGCGCTGATAGCATCCAGGAAAAATCAATGGTCCATGCGTTGCCCGACAATGAATTGCCTACGGCATTATTTGGTAAAGTTTTTAGTTGCGCCAAATATCCCAGCGTTTGTAATTTCAAACAATACTTGGTTTTTGGAGAATCGGAAGAAGCGCTTGATAATTATCTTTCGGAATTAAATGCGAACAAATCAATTATCAACGATTCATTATACCGGAATATAGCTTCAAACACATTAGCTTCTAAATCAAACCTGACGCTATTTTTTAATTTCCCTTCAACCTGGAATTTTATAAATAAATTTATCGACCCGAAAATTAAAAGTATGTTTGAAAAAAACCTGTTCAGGGCGGAAACAAGCACAATTGCGGGAATCCAGGTTTCGGGAAACGGGGAATTTAATTATAATAATATTTTTCTTTACAATGATGTAACGCCTTACATTGGCCCGGAATTAGCATGGACAATTAAATTGGATAGTTCCGTTGAGAGTTCAACAGCATTAATAACCAATCAAGATGCTTACAAAAACCTTTTCTTCATTCAGGATAAAAAACTAAACATATATCTCATTTCGTCGGCAGGTAAAATAATTTGGAAGCGTCCGTTAGGCGAAAGAATTCTAAGTTCGACATTTATAATAGATTATTTTAATAATAACAAATACCAGTTGCTTTTTAATACTGCCGAGAACCTTTTCATAATTGACAAAAACGGTAATAACATTAACGGTTTCCCGGTGAAGTTTAAGCAAACTGCCACAAATGGATTGGCATTAGCCGATTTTGACCATAACCTGAATTACAGGTATTACATTGCATTTAAAAATAAAAGCTTTGTGGCTTTAACAAAAGATGGCCATAAGGCTGATGGCTGGAAGTTCGAAAAAACAGTTAATATTTTAAAAGAACCAGCCCAATGTTTTACTTACCATAAGAAAGATTACATCCTTTTTTCCGACTCAAATAATGTTAACCTCTTGAACCGAAAAGGCGAGCAGCAGTTGAAGTTAAAGCAACCATTTTTCAAATCAGTAAAAAATGAATTTTTCATTGACGAAAAGCCTAATTTTTTTCGTATCGTAACAACCGATACTTCAGGTCAGGCCTGTTTTATTTATCCTGACGGGCATATAGAAAAAATAAGGCTTGCCGATTTTACAAAAAATCATAATTTCTCATTTGTCGATTTTGACGGCGATGGCCTGAAAGATTATTTGTTTACAGATAAAAATGTTGTAAACGCATTCAACCAGCAAAAGAAAAATATTTTTTCAATACAAACCGACAGCCTGATTGACCAGAAGCCTGTTATCGTGAAATCAAAAAAAGGCATTACAACAATTTTTATCGGCTCGTCATTATCGGATAAGGTTTACATGGTTGAAAAAGAAAGAAAAATTGTAAAAGGATTTCCTGTTAATGGTAATTTTCCAATGAATGTTTTATCTTTATCAAACAATAATTATGAATTTACATTGCAAACGGGAGATAATGAAATTTTGCGCTATTATTATGTAAAATAAGCAATGTTGAACTTAACAATTCTTTAAAATGATAACATATTTGCTCAATCAAAGAATTATCAAAATTTTTCTGCATGCAATATTTTTATTGGCAGCGGGAATTTTATTTAATTCATGTTTTAAAGATTATGACGTTAATAAACTATCAACCGTTTTTGAGGCCGATCCGAGATTGGCTTTTACAATTGGTTCAACAACCATACGGCTTGATGAAGTATTAAAAAAGTTGGACAGCGTAAAATATATAAATCAATACCATAGCGGGCCTGACAGCGGGCTTATTTATGTAGTTTATGATAAGGATTTGCAATTCTTTTTTGGTCAGGATCTTTTTGCCATCCCCACACAAAATTCCTTTAATTTTAATATTGATGCTTCATCTTTTCCATTTGCCGTATTTCCTCCAGGCGGGAAAATTCCTTTTTCTACTACAATAAACTACCCGATAAGTTTTGGGACTGACCAGCGGATTGACAGTATCCATATTAAAAGTATGCTGATTGATATTAAGGTTAATTCCAGTTGTGCAGGGTCATTAAAAATTACATTTCCGGGGATAACGCTTAATAAAGATACCTTAAGCGGTTCTGTTCAGCTTACTGCAAATGTCAATAAAGATTTGCCGATAAACGCTGACAATTATTTTTTAAGATTTGCATCGGCTGCAACCGGTTCATCAAACCTTGCACTAAGATTGGATTTAACATTAACCGGAAATCCGGGGGATCCAATCGGCTCGGGCTTATCTTTTAACATGACAACTTCAAATTTTAATTTTTATGCCATGTATGGTTATGCTGGATATACAAACCTGCTCAACATTAATGATACAATCAATTTATCGTTGCTTAACAATAATATTACCAAAAATATTCAATGGGCGGATCCAAGATTAAAGTTATATATAACTAACAGCTATGTAATTTTGCCGATCCAATTTAATGCATCGAACATGTCAACAAATTCGCAAAGCATAACTTTAAATTCTTCTATTAATCCAGTTGACCTTCTTTATCCAAGCAGCATGGGAAGCATTAAAAATGATACAATTGTATATTCAAATACAAATACAAATTTGTTCCAGGCACTTCAGCAAAACCCCGAATATGTTACATTCCATTTCGATGCATGGTCTAATCCGAATAAAAATACCAGCATTGAAAATGTAATTGTCGATACCAGTTCCCTTAAACTAAAAGCAGAATTTTACCTTCCTATTTGGTTACGTGCAGGAAGTTTAAGTACTTATGATACTTTGAGTTTTGATTTAGCAAGTTCGTTGGATTCATTAAACAATGGTAAGGATTCAATAAATATAGAATCCATGTTATTGAAAATTGCTTCTGAAAATGGAATGCCAATAAGCTTAAAACTCCAGGTCTATTTTGCCGATATCAATAACAATCATGTCGGCACATTAATCGATACTACCAATGCTATCCTTGCTGCTGCGCCAGTCGATCCTGTTACTGAAAAGGTTACAGCATCTACAAAAAGCCTGTTGCCGGTTAGTCTTAATTCTACACAATTAAACGCGCTTAAAAAAACAAAGAAACTTTTAATCGGTGTTTATTTCAGCACTACCGATTTTTATAAAGATAAAACCAAATATGTTAAGTTCATGGCAGATTATAAGTTTAAACTGACTTTTAGTTGTAAGTTCTATGCCAAGGCAAAAGGGTCCTTTTAAAATTTAATTATATGATACGACGCTTAATTTCTTTTATTATTACCTGTACATTTTTTGCTTCTTTATCAGCGCAAATAAATACTACGCTTTATTTTATGGATAAAGTGCCTGAATATAACCAGCTAAACCCGGCATTTCAGCCCAAATGCAATTTTTTCCTGGGCATTGCAGACATTTATGCCAACGCCGGCAACAATTCCCTTAGCCTAAAGGATATTCTTATTCCTTATAGAAACGATACTTTAATTACATTTTTACATGACTCCGCTAAAACGCATAATTTCATCCAAAATTTAAAAGAAATTAATAATATTTATTATAATCTCCAGGTTTCCCCTTTAAACATAGGTGTTAGAATAAAAGGTATTTTTTTTACATTGGGAGTTTCTGTTAAATCGGATATGGCCATTTCTTATCCCCGTGATTTTATTAAACTTATGTCAACGCTGCAGCTTAATACTACAACATCCTATAATTTTAAAAATTTTGGAATAAACACTTCAAATTATGCTGAAGTATCATTGGGCGTTTCAAAAAATATAAATGATAATATTACGTTTGGGGTGCGCGCAAAAGCGCTATCGGGCATATTCAATGTTACCACACAAAATAACAAATTCACTTTTGGCTCATCAGTGGTCGACAGCATGTACAGGCAGAATGTCAGCGCCGATTTGAATGTTTATGCTACTATGCCCTATTTTAATGTTGAAACCGATTCGGCAGGCAAATTAAAAAGCATTACATCCCGTAGCGGCAATCCCTATAAATATTATAAACCTTTTAATAACCCGGGTGTAGGGTTCGATTTCGGGGTTACTTACAGCGGCATTGATAAGTTCATGTTTTCTGCCAGTTTGCTCGATATTGGATTTATCCGATGGAGAAGTGAAACCTACAAATTCAGCTTTAAAGGCGATACCTCATTTATGGGGGTTGGCAATATTGATTTACTTAATAATTCTGACAGCAATAAATTTACAAGCCAGCTTGTAGATTCATTTAAGCATGTTTTCAAATTCAGTCAAACAAAAACAAAATACACAACCTGGTTGCCTGCAAAGCTTATTCTGGGAGCAGAATTTATACCGGCGCAATTCTTCAGTCTTGGCCTGCTTTCTGTTACCCAATATTACAGAAATCAATTTTACCAGCAATTTACGCTTTCAGGCAACTTGAGGCTTTTCAGGATGTTTATGTTGTCAACCAGCTATTCTATATTAGATAACGGATTTTCAAACATGGGTGTAGGCTTGTCATTCCGAGTTACTGACCCCATAATCTATCTTATACCTATTAATTTTTATTTTATATTCGATAATATTCCTTTATATTATGCTAAAAAGGACTATATACCTTACAAGGCCGAAAATTTCGATTTCAGGTTTGGTATTAATTTTGTTTTTGGCGCCGGCGCCCAGCAAAAAAAGAGAACGGACAAGCCGCTGATTGTTGATTAATTTCTCCCAATTGCATTACACATTTAATGCGAATTAAGTTTTAAAAATTATAATACAGTTAAAAGCTAATCAGGAAGAATCCCCCTTTGAAGGGGGTTGGGGGATGTATAATAAATAAAATCATCGCTTAAAAAACTTTATTAAGCGAATCTTCTTAAATACGATCATATAAACATTCAAATTAAACAGGCAAATTAAACCTAACATCCCCCTAACCCCCTTCAAAGGGGGAATTTGACCAATTTGCCTTTATTAAATCAAGCTTTATTCAAATTTTTTATTAAACCTTTTTTTCATACTTTCGCAAACCTTTTAAATTGTTATGGGCTTTCTGAAACAATATAGGCTTTACAGCCGTGATATTTATTTTTGGCTTTTGGCATTGCTGGCTGTATCATTACTATATTACAGGCAATTCCTGGTTATAAGCCAGATATTGCTGATATTAAACTGGCTGCTTGAAGGGAACCTGCCACAGAAGCTGAAAATCCTGTATCGCCGGAAAAGTATCCTGATTTTTTTAACCATATACGTTGTCCATATTATATGGATGTTCGGCACTTCCGAAACAAATCTCGGATTTATAAACCTTTTCCTAAAATTGCCGCTTATTATTCTACCTGTAATTATTGGAACATCGGAGCCAATACCTGTTAAAAAGTTTAGACTGATAATGCACATTTTTATCCTTGCAGTTATTTTCTCAACTCTTTTCAGCGCTTTGATATTTTTTGGCATTATTCCAATAAAATTTAGCGACGTAAGGGAAATTTCAATTTTTATTTCTCACATCAGGCTTTCGTTAATGGTTGTTGTTGGCATTCATATCCTCTTGTACTGGCTGGTTAAAGGTTTCCCTTCGTATAACCGGCTTCATTTGGTTTATACAATATCTGCAATATGGCTTATTTATTTCTTATTTCTGTTAAAATCACTTACCGGAATTTCTATTCTGTTTATATCAACTTTTATTTTGATTATTATTAATATGAACCAGGTAAAAAACCGGTATGCAAAAACAGGAATAATATTGGCATTGATAATGGCGCCAATTTTTGCAACCGGATATATTTTTTCAGTAGTACACGATTTTTATGCAAAAGATAAGATTGATTTTAACAAACTCGAAAAATATACCGTTAATGGGAACCCATACATTAATGACACATTAAACAACAGTAGGGAAAATGGCCATTATGTATGGCTTTATTATTGTCCGGTTGAATTGGAACGTGAATGGAACAAACGCAGCAAAATATTTTTTAATAATAACGATTTAAGAAACCAACCTATAAAATATACGCTGATAAGATATTTAACTTCTATGGGATTGAGAAAAGATTCTGCAGGTATATGGAAGATGACGAATAGAGATATTAGAAATGTTGAAAAAGGTATGGCAAATAAAATTTTTGCCAAAATGGGCAGTATTTATCCGCGCATATATGAAGTTGTTGGGGAAGTTGACGATTACATGAACAATGGAAGCGTTAGCGGCCATTCTGTAGTTCAAAGGCTTGTTTATATTAAAATGTCATTAAGTATAATTAAGAAAAATCTCTTTTTGGGCTTGGCACCGGCGATGCCAAAAAAGCTTTTGAAAACTATTATAAAACGCATGATACCGGGTTGGAAAAGCATTTTCAAAGAGAATCGCACAATCAATATCTTCGTTTTATGATTCATTTCGGTATTATCGGTTTCATTCTTATAATTCTTGCATTTATTGTTCCGCCAGTGCTTGAAAAGAAATGGAACTTCTATTATTTTGTTATGATTTTTATTGTCATCTTTTTATCGTTCATTAACGAAGATGCCATTGAAAATCAAGTGGGCTTAACTTTTACCACCTTTTTTTATTCGATTTTTTTGTGGGGAATAAATAATACTTTCGAAAATGGAAAAGCGGTTGGGGCCTGACTTTTATACAAATGATGTTTTAGAAGTTGCTCCTGCACTGTTAGGTAAAACATTGGTTAGGATTTGCCCCGAAGGAAATGAAAAAAGATTAATGATTACCGAAACTGAAGCATACAGGGGCGAAGAAGACCTGGCTTGTCATGCGCGTATGGGAAGGACTGCCAGAAATGAAATAATGTACAGTCAGGGAGGTTTTATTTATATGTACCTTATTTATGGGATGTATTGGATGATAAATGTTGTTGCCGGACAAGAGGGCACACCGCAAGCCGCGCTGATAAGAGGCCTTGAGAAATTCAACGGGCCCGGAAAACTTTCCAGGTATTTGGAAATTGATAAATCTTTTAATGGTGAAAACCTTATAACTTCGCAAAGACTTTACATCGTGGATAATTCTGATAAAATATCATATTCAACCTCTTGCAGGATTGGTATTGATTATGCCGGCGATATTTGGAAAAACAAACCCTGGCGTTTTACGCTCATTGATTCACGCTTTTATTAATTTCTGTTTAAGTTGCTTTCAAAAAAATTGTCAAGTGGAAATACTGCAAACAAAATTTCTTTAATTTTATGAATTAAAAATTTACAAAATGGATTTGAAAAACATTTTTAGGCCGCTGGTTCCGCACATATTTATAATTGTTGGGTTCGTAATTTTAAGCTATGCTTATTTCAGCCCTGTATTAACAGGAAAGAGCCTGCCGCAAATGGACGATACACACACAAAAGGTATGTCGCACGAATTAGTCGAATACGAAAAGGCACATCCGGGCGAACATCCACTTTGGACAAATTCAATGTTTGGCGGTATGCCTTCTTATTTAATAAAAGGAGCGCCGTCATTTAATATTTTCCACAGGCTTCAGTGGAAATAAGCCTGCATTTGCCTTACACAACAGTAGCCATATTATTTTTATTGCTTCTTGGTTTTTATATCCTTCTTATAAGCCTCAGGGTTGATAAAATTTTAAGCATTGCAGGGGCTATCGGGTTTGCTTTTGCATCGTTCAATATAATTATAATTAGTGTTGGGCATATTACCCAGGCTTATGCAATATCCATGATGCCTTTGGTTATTGCCGGTGTGCTTTTATTGTTTGATAAAAAATATTTTTGGGGTGGGTTGTTTACCGTTTTTGCAACAGGTTTAGAAATTTCTTTTAGCCATCCGCAAATAGCATATTACTGCTTTATGACTATATTGGTTCTTTTCATAGTAAAATTTATTTATACATTTAAAATAAAAGAACTAAAACATTTCTTTATTGTTTCCGCCATTTTTGTTTTTCCGTTGTCCTGGCAATTCTGCCAAATATTACAAATTTATGGACAACTTACGAATACGGCAAATACAGCATAAGGGGCAAGTCGGAGCATATTTTAAAAAGCGGGGAAAAAGAATCATGAGGGCTTGATAAAGATTATGCGCTGCAATGGAGCTACGGCATTTCTGAAACATTTTCTGTTTTGGTCCCGAATTTAATGGGCGCCGGGGTAAATGGATTCAAAGAAGATTCAAGGACTGCTGAAGAACTTCAAAAGGCGGGGGCGCAGGATGCGGTTCGTATTGCAGCCAGTTTGCCGGTATATTGGGGTGATTTGATTTCTACTTCCGGCCCTAAATATTTTGGCGCTATAATTTGCTTTTTGTTTGTATTTGGACTCTTTATAGTTAAAGGCGCTAAAAAATGGTGGCTTTTGTCAGCAGCAATTTTGTCAATTGTACTTGCGTGGGGCAAAAATTTTACATTAGTCACCGACCTGTTTTTCTATTATTTCCCCGGATACAACAAATTCCGGACTGTTGAAATGATTCTTGTAATTGCAAATTTTGCTTTTCCATTATTAGGTTTCTTTGCCTTAAAAGAAGTGTTTGATGAGAAAATTAATAAAGAAGAAACTGTAAAAGCTTTAAAATATTCTCTTGGGATTGTCGGAGGGATATTGCTGATATTTATTTTAATTTCCGGATGGTTTTTTAATTTCAGCAGCAGTCAGGATTCCGGACTAATTGAACAATTAAAATCGGCTAAATGGCCTGAAGACATAATAAATAACCTTATATCGGCAATGCAAATGGACAGGCAATCGATACTCCGGGCCGATTCTTTCCGGTCGCTCGTATTTGTTTTGCTTTCAGCCGGGCTGATCTGGGGATTTGCTTTAAAAAAGATAAAACCTGTTTTGTTTTCATCAGGGTTGTGCATTTTAATATTGGTTGACTTGTGGGGAGTTGACCGTCGCTATATTAATAAAGAAAATTTCGTAACGAAAACGGAATACCAGAACCAGTTTGTGAAAACTACGACTGATGAAATAATTTTGAAGGATATGATCTCGATTACAGGGTTTTAAACCTTACCAGGGGTGTGTTTGCCGATGCTTATACCCCATATTTTCATAAATCTATTGGTGGTTATCATGGCGCAAAAATGCGCAGGTACCAGGATTTGATTGATGGCCCGCTTTCCAGGGATATTTCTAAACTCGGTTCAGCGCTTCGGTCAAAGGTTACAATTGAAAATCTCGATAAGGTTTTTAAAGATTTGTCAATTCTAAATATGTTAAACACCAAATACATTATTTATAATTCTGATGCAAACCCTTTAATTAATACTTCTGCTATGGGCAATGCCTGGTTTGTTAAGGAAGTTAAATGGGTAAAAAATGCCGATGGGCGTTGGCGGCAGTAAATGAATTCAACCCCAAACAAACAGCGATTATTGATAAACGGTTTGAAACAAAACTACCGGGAATTGAAACATTAAAATTTGACAGCAGTGCAAATATTAAATTACTTTCTTATGCACCGGCGCGCCTTGAGTACCGGTCGGATTGTTAAAAAAAATCCGCAATTGGCTGTATTTTCGGAGATATTTTATGACAAAGGCTGGAATGCATACATTGACGGCAATCCTGCACCCTATGGAAGGGCCGATTATATTTTAAGGTCAATGATTATACCTTCCGGTAGTCATTAAATAGAATTTAAATTTGAACCTAAATCGTATTACATTGGCCGGAAAGTTGCTAATGCCAGTTCTATTTTAGTAATTTACTGCTGCTTCTGGCAGGAATAATATTTTGGATTTATAAAAAGAATAAAAATGATAAGTAAAAGACTTACCGATTTTCTTGAGCAGTTAAAAGAAAACAACAAATCGGGAGTGGTTTCAAAAAAACAAAAACTGGTACGACGAAGCAAAAAAAGAATTTGAGAATTTCACTGCTAAAATAATTGCTGTTTTCGGGAATATTGATAGAGATATTGCTTATCTCGAGCCAAAAGATTGCACTTTTCGTATTTATCGCGATACAAGATTTTCAAACGACAAAACGCCCTATAAAGTAAATTTTGGCGCTTATATGGTCAAAGGCGGTAGGAAAAGCGGTTTTGCAGGTTATTATTTTCATATCGAACCTGGGTTGAATATGCTTGCCGGAGGCATTTATATGCCTATGCCGGAAATTTTAAAAAAATTACGATTGGAAATTTATGAAAATATCGACGAGTTTCTTGAAATAGTTCAAAAGCCAACTTTTGTAAAACATTTCGGCAACATCGACGATGACCAAAAGCTGAAAAAACCACCTAAAGATTTTCCTGCCGGTTTTCCTTATATCGAATACTTAAAATTTAAAAATTATTCGGTTGCCAAAGATGTTCCCTTTCAAATGCTTCACGATAACCGTCTCATGGATGAAATAACTGAAGTTTTTACTGCGCTTGTGCCATTCAATAAGTTCCTAAACAATGCAATTGCCAACCAGTAAGGAAGCATTAAGGTTTAGGGCTTCATAATTTATAATTGCCAGTCGATAGGTTTTAGCCCATGTTCCTCAAGATATTGATTGGTTTTCGAAAAATGACGGCAGCCAAAGAATCCATAAGTTACAGAATACGGCGAAGGATGGGCAGTTTTTAAAACCAAATGCTTTGATGAGTCAATAAGTGTTTCTTTTCCTGTTTTCCGCACTTTTTTGGGACACCCTATGAAACCCTTGTAAATATTGAAAAGTATTTTTAATTTGGGTGTCCCGAATTTTAAAGTATGTTTATCAGAAAGAAACCTAATTCTTCCGGGAGCTTTAGTATTCAAGTCATACAGAAGCATAATGGACGCTATAAAGTAGTTAAAACAATAGGTTCTGCCACCACGCAGCAGGAAATTGAAAAATTAGTACACCTTGCCAGACAAGAGATTGAGCGACTTAGTGGTAATCCCAAAAGCTTTTCGGATTCGAGGGCGATGCAACTATTGAGCAAGCCTTCTCTAAATTGGACAACGCAAGCATCCGCACTCTCGGACCCGAAATAATCTTTGGGAAAATATATAATTACATTGGCTTTAATGCTATTAACGACGAATTTTTCCGTCATTTAGTAATTGCCCGGCTGGCATTTCCTTTGAGTAAGCTCAAAACCATTAATTATTTATACCGTTATCAGGGAACAAGCCTGGATATAGATGCTGTATATCGTTTTTTGGACAAATTGAACGACAAACTGAAGCCACAGGTTGAGAATATTGCATTTAATCACACTTTGAGAGTTCTTAATAATAAAATCAGTGTTGTATTTTACGACATGACCACGTTGTATTTTGAAGCAAGCGATGAGGATGATCTGCGCAAAACCGGATTTAGTAAAGATGGCAAACACCAATGCCCACAGATTTACATTGGTTTGCTTGTTGGACTTGGAGGCTATGCAATTGGTTACGATATTTATGAAGGTAGTATTTACGAAGGCCACACGCTCATTCCGTTTATCGAAAAAATAAGGGTATTGTTAATTTAGTATAGTTTTTATATATTTGTACAGTTATAAACCTAAATGAAATGAATATGGATAGCTGCCCAAAATGTAAAAGTAAAAATTTCCGTAAAGATGGTATAGTTAAATCAAAGCAACGATATTTATGTAAAGATTGCAAGCATAGTTTACTGTTGAGCAAATAGGAAAGCCTAATAACCTTAAAAGAAATGCATTGATTTTATATTTAGAAGGTTTAGGGTTTCGATCAATAGGACGATATTTAAATGTAAGCCATGTTGCTGTTTTTAATTGGATAAAGTCCTTTGGAGAAAAACTAGATGAATTTAGAAATTCTGGTGAAATTGAAGTTGTAGAATTGGATGAAATGCATACATATATTGGTTCAAAAAAAACTACTGCTGGATATGGATTGCTGTTGATAGAAATGGGCACAGGTTCGTCAATTGTGAAATTGGCACACGAGGAACAGAAACAGGGAAAAAGCTCTGGAATAAAATTGAAGAATTTTCCAAAGGAATAGTATGTGCCGACTATTGGAAAGCTTATAATGAATTTGTACCTAAAGAGCAATTGTTTCAGACAAAAGCAGAAACATATACAGTAGAAGGCTATAATAGTCTCTTCAGGCATTTCTTAGCAAGATTAAGAAGGAAAACTAAATGTTATACAAAAGCAAAATATATGTTGATTTATTCAATAAAATTGCTAATGTTTAAATGGAATAATGATTTAGCTATACTTATTTAACAATGCCAAATTTATTAGTTTATTAATATCAACCGAACAAATCAGGTTATGTGGCTGAACTTTTTGATGTTGATGTTCGCACGGCAAATGAATACTTGCAGAATATTTTTAATAGTGGCGAGTTGGATAGAACTTCAACTATCCAGAAATTCAGGATAGTTCAAAATCATTAGACTTTCTTAACCACCAAACGGTATCATATATGATACTATTCTCACAATTGTACACTATATAAAGTCGAATCATCTTCTACGGTATCATAAATGATACTTTTATATTGTTTTTTAATTAAATATACCATATCTTTACTCAATAGTATCATATATGATACCGAACTTATTTTTTTTGAAATGACAAACGAAGAGATTATAAAAGTAATAAAAGAAAGAAAGGATATTCTGGGCATAAACCAGGAATACCTTGCAGAACTTTCAGAAGTAGGAATTGCAACATTAAAGCGGTTTGAAAGTGGCAAAGGAAATATAACATTAAATAATTTACAAAAGATTGCTGATATATTAGGCATTGAAATCAAACTCGAACTAAAAAAACCTAATAAATGAGAAAAGCTGAAGTCTATAGAAATGGTATTTTAACAGGGATATTAGCTGAGACAGATAGTAGCACATTCGTATTTACATACGATTCTTCGTACTTTAATGATAAAACAAAACCTGGAATAAGTCTGACCCTGCCAAAGAAACAATTGGTTCACACTTCAAAATATTTATTTCCTTTTTTCTATAACATGCTATCTGAAGGGACAAATAGGGTGGTTCAGTCAAAGCAATTAAAAATAGATGAGCATGATTTTTTTGGTTTGTTATTGGCCACAGCTCAATACGACACCATTGGAGCAATAACTATTAAGCAAATTAATTAGATATAAATACTATGGAAATAAAAAATTGCCCTGGATTGTTATTAGAAGGGTTTTCAGAATATAGTCCGCTTTTTCTTCGCAGAATGTTTGGAGGGCGAAAGGTTAGCCATATCTTACCCTATAATGCTCCCGAAATTGATGAAGAGGATCAAAAGAAATTTATGCAAAACAGAAAAAGAATTTCTATTTCAGGAGTGCAGGAGAAATATTCAGTTCTGCTTGAAAAAAATAACCTACGATTAACTGAAGAAAAAGAGCAAGGCACATATATCCTCAAACCAAAACCTCATGGCCTACAAAAAACTGGCATGGTGCCCGCAAATGAGCATGTAACTATGCAAATTGCCAGTCAAGTATATAAAATCACAACTGCAGAAAATGGATTAGTTTTTTTTAGCAACGATGAACCCGCATACATTACCAAACGATTTGACGTTGGAGACAATGGAGTCAAATTAGGTAAAGAAGATTTTGCATCATTGGCAGGTAAAACAGAGGAAAATGCAGGGAAAAACTTTAAATATGACTATTCCTATGAAGGTGTTGCCGAACTTGTAAAAGAACATGTTGGAGCTTGGAAAATTGAAATGGAGAAATTTTATAATTTGATAGTTTTTAACTTTTTATTTTCCAATAGTGATGCTCACCTGAAGAATTTCTCCTTACTTGAAACAATAAATGGTGATTATGTCCTAAGTCCTGCTTATGACTTGTTGGATACCAGAATTCATGTGGAGGAAGAAGGTCTTTTTGCTTTAAATGATGAATTATTTAAGGAATGGCATTGGTCCGATTGCAGAATCAATAATCCCCAGCACAATCCATGTAAAGAAGATTTTATTGAATTCGGAAAAATAATTGATATAAATGAGAACAGAGTAAACAAATTACTTGAACCATTTCTTCAGAAACAAATCGAAGTTGAAAAGTTAGTAAAAAGATCATTCCTTGACGAAGAAACAAAGTCGCAATACTTAAGTCATTATAATGAACGATTGGCAATGTTAAATTTGGTTTAAGCAGATATACTTACATTAAAAGTAGTTAACTACTCATTTTTAAGTTCTATAACTTTCTTTAATGAATGATCGGCATAGTTAAAATCTTCGCACCACTTTCGGCATTGTTTCTTTTTTGAAGCATCCAAATAACGGTCAAAATAATACTCATATTTGACCATGGCATAAGTTGAATCTTCATAAAGGTCTATATACTCAACCAATTTAAATTTTTCAAACTCAACTTTTAGAGTATCGATATGGTTTTGAATAATTTCCAATGGAGGAGGTGGGCATGATGAGGTTTGAACATCTTTTAGTCCTTCAGGCAATTGGAAGTGTTTCCCTTTCTTTTCCCCTTTTTGTGCGCTTTCAATATATTTTTTGAATTTTTCTTGATCATTAATAAGCTCAATATATCGGGCAAGATTGATATTCCGTTTTTTCAATTCATTATTAAGTGCCATCAAATCTTTCCGGTTGAAATACTTTGTTTTACCTCGAGTAAAGTAGTTATTGAACCCAAATTTCTCAATAATAAATTTACCTGAATCATAAGGTGCGCCCTTTATGATTTTCGAAATATCACTAATCCACTCTCCATGTTGAATCGATAAACTTTTAAATTCCTCTGCTGCCTTATCCAAAGCCAGGGTAGAGAATCTCTGTTTTTCAGGCAAATCAGATGTTCCAATTAATTTCGAAAGTAGTCGACGTAATTCCTTTATTTCCTTTAGAATTTGATTATCCATTTTCTATTGATTTTGGTGATACTGTCCTTTTTGTTTCTTTATATCAAATATGTGCTTAAAAATCAAAATTAAGAAATTCTGAAAATCAATTGTCCACCGCATAAATCAGGTCATATTGTATTCCTCTTCCTTCTTCGGCAACCATACAGTATAAATACAAAAAAATCGAAGACAAGAAAAAATCATTATATAACAAATAAACCAAAACATAATAGCAAAGTTACAGGCATGGTTGCCAAAACTGTCAAGGGTTCGCTTCGCCAGCCTTAAAAAATCTTCCTTTTTCTTTTGCCCAAAACCAAAGCGGTCAAAACAAAAAGAGTATTTTTTGGTCTGCCCTTGCATCTTTGTCCCCCAACCTGTGACCATAAAGCATTATGTTTAAGTGTATCTTTCGTTGTAGGTTAGCTGGCTGGTGGTTGATTGCCTATAGTTGCAACACGGTTCGCTTTAACTTCTATTATTTAGGTGGTGCGGTTTCGTTGGTTTCTATTCAGCTTTTGTGGCTGTCATTCTCTATTGGTAGGCTGCCCTTTTAGGGTGGCTTACTTTTTTTTTGGCTTATCTGTTGACAACCTGACAATGATTGATGATTTTCTGAAAAAATAAAAAATACAGCAAAGATAGGCGGGTTCACTCAAAGCCTCCCCAAAATATGGTTTCAAGGTCAAGCCCTATGGGTTTTGCAATATTTTTTGATATATTCCCATGCCTTTCTTGTTGTATCAAAAAATATCGCAAAAACCTTGACACCATTCCGCAACCCGCCTGTCTGGCAAGCTTTCTTTTTTCTTTTTTTCCGGTTTTTTCTCTTTTCTTTTGAAAATGATAGAAAATAAAAAAGGCTACCCTGATTAGATAGCCTCATCTTGACTAAGTGATTAGATAGCTTAAGCAGTTTCTATGATTGCAAGTGAATTGTAAGCTCCAGTCTTTAATGAACATTGTACTCTATTAAGCAATTGAAAGAACTCAATTTTTAACAGGAATAGTTTTGTACCTGTACCGGCTGGTAATGCAGTCGGAGTTAATGTTACAGCGGTTGAAGTTGTAGTAATTGCAAGGTTAAGAACATTAGTAAGCCTTACATCCCAAACACCAGTTGCAAAATTCACATTACCCATAGTTCCTGTAAGGCTTAAATGCGTTGCACCCATCGGGAAGGCAACATCATTTTAAGGAATAAGACTTGCAATGGTTATTACACCAGTAGTCGTATTAACTGCATAAGGTTTGAAAAGAATAGCTCCAAGAATGGCACTATCATTAAAATTTAAACATTTAAGTAATGTCCGACCAGCTGCGACACCAATGCCGACAGCAACAGTACGTTTACCTCTTACTGATGTAGTGTCATAATTTTTAATAGCAGTCATAACCTGAGTTATTCTTGATGTTACCCGATTGTCAGATGCATTCATCATAAGATTGCGAACTGCATCACGGAGTAATTTCCCAGCAGTTGCAACACTACCAAACTCAGCTCCATTCTCTCTTGTTCTCTGAAAGTTCGGGTCATTTGCTATGCGGTCAGCAGAAACACCACTTTTTGTTTTTACAAGATTTCCGTCTTGTGTTTTGTAGAAGGTAAGATTTTCAAGTGTACCATCTATTTTAATAATTCCATTTTGACGTGCCATAATTTTACTTTTTCGAGTAAAACTATAATAGGCCGGAATCCCTTGCAAATAATCACTTCCACTAACTTTCTTTTCTGCCGATTTTTCCATTATAAACAAATTATTCATCCTTAAAATTCAGTATCTTTGTACTGAGCTTCAGTATAGTTAGAGTATGGCTTAAGTATAGATAATGTATTAAAATAGTATTTCAAAAATGGAGAGGATTTGTATTTATCCAAAAGATGTGCAAATTGTAACAGGAAAGAGCGAACGATGGGGTCGTGATGTTATCAAAAGGATTAAAAAGCAGTTTAGCAAAGAAGAACACCAGTTGGTTACTGTTGATGAATTTTGTAACTACAAGGGTTTAGATGCTATTTCGGTGAAAGAACTTTTGAGAAATTAACCCAAAAAATCTTTTTTCTGTTTTACCCAAATCTATAATCTAATGGTTAGATATGGATCAAGAGGAAAAGTTGGGGGAATAAAAAAATCTAATTTCTTTGCAATAAAAATACATGCAACAGAAAGAAGGATTAGATATAGCACAATTCGTATTGCCAGATGGCCTACTGGAATACTTTAACATCAACGATATAAAGCAATCTCAAAAAGAGCTTTATATTTATTTAGAAGAAAAGAATGATACTCCGCAGGAGTATAAAAGCGATAAGTTAACTTCCAAAGGCTTTTTCGAGGAAATCAAAGTACAAGATTTTCCAATCCGTGGAAAGGGAGTCTAAATAGTCGAGTATCAAAAGGCGAATTATAGGCGAACAAGGTGTTAATAATCAATTTATAAGGTTAATAACTTATAGATTTTTAACGAGGTTAGTTTGCAAGTTTTAATCAAATTTGCCAAAAAGCTTGCAAACTATGTTACCAAGGGAAAAAGACAAATCGCAATTAAGTTTTTACAGTACTTTTAAGGAGCAATTAAGCCATAGCCATCCACTGTATATCCTGGCCAATAAAATAGATTGGCAAATATTTGAAGATTCATTTAAGAAACATTACAGCGCGAACATGGGCGCTCCTGCAAAACCTATCCGCTTAATGGTATCCTTGTTAATTTTGAAGCAACTACGCAACTTAAGTGACGAAAGCATGGTTGAGCAATGGTCAGAGAACAGCTACTACCAATATTTTAGTGGAGAAGAGTGTTTTTGTAGCACAGCGCCATGTGTCCCAACAGAGTTGATAGAATTTAGAAAACGTATAGGTGAAGAAGGGGTTGAATTGATTCTAAAAGAAAGCATCCGTATTAATGGTAAAGATGGAAAAGGAACAACATTAAGCGGAGATAGCACCGTGCAAGAGAAAAATATCACCTATCCTACAGATGAAAAGCTATACAAAAAGATAATCCAAAAGTGTCAGGTAATAGCTGAAAAAGAAGACATTGAACTACGCCAGAGTTATAAGCGAACAGTAAAAAAATTAAGCATCACACAGCGGTTAAAACGCAGAAAAGGCGGAGAAGCAAAAGCCCGCAAAGCCAGTAAGAAAATAAAGACAATAGCAGGAAGGTTAGTCAGGGACATAGAGCGAAAACTATCACCATCAGATTTGCAAAAATGGGGAACAGAGCTATCGCTTTATAAGCAAGTATTACAGCAAAAAAAGAGCGACAGCGATAAAATTTACAGTTTACACGAGCCACAAGTTAAATGCTTTAGTAAAGGTAAAGAACATAAAAAGTATGAATTTGGGAGCAAGGTATCTTATCCTGGTTACACAACGAACAGGAGTAATTGTGGGGGCATTAAATTTTGATGAAAACCTACATGACTCAAAAACATTAGATTCGGCATTAGAACAACATCAACGGTTGACAGGCATTGAAGCACAACATGTGTATGTTGACAGGGGCTATCCGGGGCCAAAACAAATACGCAACACACAAATACACTTACCTAAACCAGACAAAATGATAACCAAATCAAGAAAAGCAAAGCACAAACGTAGGGCAGCCATCGAACCTGTAATAGGGCATTTAAAGCATAACTATCGAATGGTCAGGAACTTTTTAAAAGGAAGCTATGGAGATGCAGTAAATGTAATGTTAGCTGCATCTGCCATGAACTTTAAACGAATGATGAACCTATGGAAAGCAGGTAAAAATATTTTGGTACAACTTTTAAATGACTTGCCAGATCAAATTATTTTACTTATTAGACATTATATAGATTAATTGATTTATGCGACACATTTCATAGTTATTCTAAAATTATGTAACCCACAAGCGAGTTCCATTATCAGATCATCGAATTCAAACTTGTGACAACGTAAACGTTCTTTGATAATTCGGCAACGCTTAGCTCCGCATATAGCGTGTTCGACAAGTACCCTAACCTGGATATTTCCCGGTTCTTCTGTTTTTGTTCTTTAGACAACTCCTTGCCTTTGGGCTTTTTGCTTGGCATTCGGATATTGACTCCTTCAGGATAGTAACCTACAAAGCCAGTATCTTGCCACAAGTTTATTCCTTTTGGAAAGGTTAGCGGCTGGTCGTCACAAATTTTCTTATCGTGTACGCTACCATTGTAGGTTCGGCTCAGGAACAAAATTCGGCGATCGGGCAGTGAAAGAATGTTGTTCTTGACACTATGAGTTTTTTTTACCACTGTAGCAGTCTTGTTGCTGCTCAGCATTTAGTGGCCGTTGAATACTCCTTTCTACTCCATCAAGCAATATGTCAGGGCAATCTTTCAATAGCTGTTCCAGCTTTTGATTGTTTCGTTCAGGTATTTCTTTAAGCCTTTTAAGAGTTTTGCCAAGAATTGGGCTTAAAAGATGTACCCAAAAATTGGCTTAGAGGTTGGTTCATCGAAAAAGTAGCAGCCTGAAGTTCTTGTAAAGGAAACGTTTTTAGGTACACTAATATAAACAATAATTTGTCCTGAACGCCCGGTAAAACACTTGTTGATCTAGGTAATGCTATTCGTTGTCGAGGTTTTCCTTCTAAAGTGAAATGATTGGAATATTGTTCCCATTCATTTCGGAATTCTAATGCCAATTCATCAAACTCATCTGGATTAAACCCTGTGAGGCTAAGAAATTGAACGGGATTCCTTCTTACTTTGTCAACTTTTAATCCCATAGTTATTGTGTCTATGGGTTACAAATATATGTAAAAGAACTTATTAATTTTTTAATCTATATAATATCTATTAAAGGTAAATATCAATTGATTATTCTAAAATATACTTTTTGAGGTTCGACTACTTATTAATCAAACGTAGGAAGTGGCTTAACGAAGATACAGGGGCTATAGTTAGCCGTAACTGGGAACTTGTGGCAAAAGGAACGCGAATGACAAAAGAATTTGCGGCTTTTTTAAAAGTTATTTCTCGATACCAAGCCAGTAAGTTGTAAAAGCGTAGGGGAATACTTTGGTGTTGATGGCGTTCAATTGGAAGAACAATACCGGGATTATATAAGCGATTTTCACACATGGGAACAATTATCACATGCCAATGAATGGATATTATTTGAAGACAATATAGGCCCTTTCTTAAGTATAGATGAAACAGCGCTTTCTCAAGGCGAACTATACACAGTAATAACCAACAAAGAAGGCAAAGGTCGAAAAGGTACACTGGTGGCCATGATTAAAGGGACCAATAGCGACACGATAAGGTCAATCTTAGAAAAAATACCTGCGCCCAAAAGGAACAAAGTACAGGAAATTACACTGGACATGGCAGCAAACATGGAGAAGATAGCCCGCTTTAGTTTTCCTAAAGCAAGTTTGGTTACCGATAGGTTCCATGTGCAAAAACTGGCTTATGAAGCAGTACAGGAGATACGCATACAATATCGTTGGCAAGCTATCGAACAAGAGAATAAAGAGATTGAACTCAGTAAAGAAACCGGCCAAAAGTATATTCCTGAGATACTCGAAAATGGCGACACCTTAAAGCAACTTTTAGCCCGAAGCCGGTATTTGCTTTTTAAACCCAAAGCTTCTTGGACGCCCTCTCAAATATATCGTGCAGAACTACTATTCGCCAGATATCCACTGTTAGAAAAAGCCTATGGTTTGGCAATGCAATTAGGTACAATTTACAGTAAAACCAAGGATAAAGGAGTAGCTTTTTCTAAACTTGCTTTGTGGTATGAGAATGTGGAAAAATCGGGCTTTAAATCTTTCAATACCATTGCCCGATCTATAGAAGCCCATTACTTAACAATCCTCAATTACTTTAATAATCGAAGCACTAATGCTTCTGCCGAATCATTCAATGCTAAGATTAAAGCATTCCGATCTGCTTTTAGAGGTGTGAGAAATGTAAGTTTCTTCTTGTTTAGATTGGCTAATATTTATGCTTAATTTATTCCCCCCCCAACTTTTCCTCTTGATCCTTAAATATCTGTAAGGGAGGTTAAAAACAACTAAATTACCTTTCTCAATCGTGGAGGCAGTGCAATAGGTTGAAGCAGTGTAACAGGTACAACATTTCTTAAATCATAGATTCTCTTAAAACTCTCCATTAATTGGTTCGATAATCGTACCGTAGGGGTAACTCATTATAAATGTAATACGCTGTATATAAAATTTATACAGCGTATTTACTTTTACTACACTCAAAACTACACTCAAAAAATTTATAATAAAATATTAATAGACGACTTGTCAACCCAATCGCATAACGGGTTAAAAAAAAAATATCATAGAATATTTGTGAATTTGGTTTAATCCTATTATTTTCGTGGCTTAAAATTAATTCCTCCTTAACTTGGTTTGATATAGCATTAGACTGTTAATCAGAGATTTCCAAGTTCAAGTCTTGGAGGGAGCATTGGAAAAACACAACTTTTAAGTGAAACGTTTTTGAGTAGTATTTTAAGCAAGAGAATTCCTCGCTGCTTGCTGCGGGGTCATACATAAAAAAGTTGTTCAATTTTCAGGAATTTGCGGTTACACGAAGTGTAAATTTTTCGACGAAATACCCCGTAGGCTTGTCTCGGGATAGTCGAAAAATAATAAATTCCTTTTATTGAACGACTTTTTGCATAACGAATTAACAATAGTTGAGGTCTCAAAATTCATTTGTTGTTATTAGCAGCTATGCTAATTGACCATCCGAAGGTGTGTATAAAAATAAAGTCTTAAAAATTGATTACTAAACCACATATTAAAAAATCAGATTTTTTCAATAAACAACTCTTTAATAATTTTGAGACATTCTGGTTTGTTTTTTAAACTTGCCCTAAGGCGGAAAAATTGTATATGATAATCTTGTAAAGAATGGTTACGAGGTGTTTCTTCCCTTGACTAGAACATTGAAAATATGGAAGAATCGGCAAAAGAGATGGATTGACCAAATACTCTTTCCAAATTATATATTTGTAAAAACAACACATAGTGGATTATTTAACATAGTTAAAATACCTAAAGTTGTGACTTATGTAAAGTGTGCGGGAAAAGCTTCTATTTTACCTATAAAAGAAATAGAAGGAATTAAAAAAATGTTGAGTTTGGAACAAGAAATCATTGTTAGAGGTTGTTTAAATTTTATTTAGGGATTTTATTAAGCATGTCTAACCATTGCTTCACTGCAACAAGGCAGTAGTTCATAGTCTTTTGCAAGCCTGTGTTGAAAATTGAACCAGCCAAATGTTCTTTCAACAATCCATCTTTTGGGCAATACATTGAAGCCAGATACTCCGGCTACTTTTACCACAACTTCTAATACCCAGCCAAAAACTTTCATTGTCCATTCTACTAATTCACCAGTGTATCCTTGATCTACCATGATCTTTTTCAGACGGGGGTATTTATATTGAACATTCTTTAATAATAATTTTGCACCCTCCCGGTCATTAATATTTGCATCATGAATTACTATCGCCATTAAAAACCCTAATGTGTCTGTTATGATGTGCCGTTTACGCCCATTCACTTTTTTATTGCCATCATATCCTTTTTCCAATGTCATGGATGATGTTTTTGCAAATTTATTCTATATACTTCGGGGAATAATACTTTTTTGGACTCTCTCTTTTTTAACCTCTTTTTCTAATGAATTTTATAATCAATAATGACTGATTTTTTGAAAGCATGTGAGCTTAATCATCCATTAATTATTGATTTTGACTTTGGTAAGATTTTTGGAATCTTAAGGGGTTCAAAAGAATACAAAAGGCTAGTAATTTTATGTCCTTCAGAAACAGGTACGCGAATTGGACCTCAAAGGATTTATGTAGAACTTGCTTTAGAACTCGAAAAGCATACAATAGCATCTTACTGTGCTGATATACCTTCTATGGGAGATAGTTTTGATAACAAAATTGAAACGTATAAAGGAACTTTTCCAGAGAGGCTTGTACAGCATTATAAAAAATATCTCCAAATAATAATTGAATATTTTAAAAAAGAATACAATTTTAATGAAATTATTTTATTAAGCATATCGGATGGTTGTTTACCTGTTTACAATTATGCTAAAAATCATACAGATATTAATAGCATAATTTTATTATCACCCAACCATCATTTGGGGGCTATTCAAGGTATAAATACGAAAAACTTAAAACAATATTATGTCAAGCTTTTTAAAATAGAAACATGGGTAAAAATCATCTTCGGGAAATTAAACTTGAAGAAAATCATCAAAAATATATATCGAACGTCTACCAAAGAGAATAATGAAGAGATTAATGAGAAAGGTAAAGGAGAAAAGCAAATTGGAAGCGCATTAGTAGTTTTTGCTGAGAAGGAATCAAAATTAAAAGAGTGTTTGGATTATTGGGAAAAAGAGCGACACAAAGCCAGTATATGTGACTATACCCATACTATTATAAAAGGTGCTGATCACAGTTTTTTTGGTTGGCAATTTAAAAGAGATATCGAAAAGAGCATTATTAATTGGATTGGCAAAACAGCTAATTAAAAATTAAGAGTTACCTGCTTTGCCATACCTGTGAGACATTATTAGCTATCTTTTTGGATAACGATTTGAGAAATGAAAGAGAATCTATATTATTTTGAAATTAATGGTCAATTTCATTTTGTTCATGAACATACTCCGGAAGAAAATAAGGGCATTCCCTATATTTTCTTAAATGCTGTTTTTGACGAGAAAAAACGAAGTCAGAAGTTTTATGCTGAAACAGCAAGAGCTTTTTGCAAAAATGGGATTCCAGTGTTGCGCTTTGATTACTATGGTACAGATGATAGTTGCGGACAACTGTATGAAATGGATTTCAACAATATTCAACTATCCATTTTAGAATTGCTTAAGAATGTCCATAAAAGATTTGGATATCAAAAGGTAAATCTGTTTGGGTTAAGGATGGGAGCAGATTTAGCGCTTATTGTTGCTGAAAAATACCCATCGTATATTGAAAAAATTGTTTTAATTGAACCAATTGTTATAGGTAAAAGATATTTGACAGAACAGCGATCCAGACGAAAAATGTTTTATAAAATAAATAATATGACTGATGTCCAGGAAAATATTATTATTGATGGTAAAATGTATGAAGACCACCAGGGTTACCCAATATCGGAAAATAATATCCAATTTATTGATCATCTTGACTCGACAAAAAAAACTATAATTCAAAAGAATATATTATTAATTAAATTAAATACCATTGCTTCACGTAAAACAATAGCTCAATTAAAAGAAAGATTGGAAGATAACAATAGTGTGTCGTTTATAAATTACCAATGTGATGATTTTTGGGCAAATCTTGAACCGATTAACACAATAAATCTTAGCAAAAAAGTTGTAAAAGAAGCTATGAATTTAAACATATTTAATGCTTTGTGTTCCTGAAGTCAATAACTCATAATCTAAAACTATTTAAAGGAAAAATAAAAAGATGAAAATTTTTAAAAGAAAACCGCAGGATTTGGAAGAAAATGAGTACTTTGATAAAGTATGCGAAGCATTGAAAGAAATAATGCCAACTGATTTAAAAGGTTTGGTTTTAAAAAAGGAAACAAAAATAGATACATTGGGAATTGATTCCATAAAATATATAAACCTCTTTATAAGCCTTGAAGAAATTATCGGGAAAGAACTGGAGGATATTGTTGATTTCATTGATTTATCTTCTATTAAAACTATTAATGATATAGTGGAATTGGTTAAAGAACTTCAAAAGAATTGATGTTTGAGGTATGAGAGAGAGAATGTTTCAAACATATATGAAATTAAAAACAAATACACAAAACTATTTTGTGTATTTTGAACAAAATAAAAGATACGTTAAAACATTTAGTGAATTTCATGCTGATGTTGATAGGTGCATAGCACAGTTGAATTACCTTAAAACCAAGAAACCTATTGAAAATGTAGCAATTCTGGGGCCAACTTCTTATAAATGGGTAGTACTTGACCATGCATTTATCAAAGGCGGATATAAATCTATAGCCATTCCGGAAACTATATCGATTGACAGTTTTATTAAAACATTTAATGAGGTTAAAATTGACATTTTATTATGTGATTATTCTTTGAAAGATAAGTTCCAAATTGATGGGATTGAGATTTATTATTTTAATTGCAATGACAAAAACGAATTTGATTTTGATAATGTTGAATTAGGCGACACTTCTGAATGTAATAGCAATAATATTATTAGGGAGGAATATAGCATTTCATTCTCATCAGGTACTTCCGAAAAAACCAAGTACATTAAAATTAAGTATTTTGATATTGAAGCTTCTGAAAAAGGAGTTGTCAGCCTAATTAGAAAGTATATAGCCTATAAAAATGGTATTTTTTCGGATTTTAAAAAAAAAAACAATAAAATAATTATTTTTCTTCCGCTTTCACATCAAATGCAAAGGATGTTTATTGAAACAGCTTTGATTAATGGAATTAATATTGTCCTTTCTGATCCTGTAAACTGTTATAAGCACATTATTAAGGAGAAGCCTAATATAATGATTTCAGTACCTCCGGTTTATGAAGCCATGGCATTGGCTATTAAAAGTAAACTTGATGGACTAAAAGGCATCAAGAGGATTTTGTATGTCATATTTAATAAGTTAAGCATAAATGGTTTATCCAATAAAAATATAATAAAGAAATTATTTCAAAACCTGCTGTTTTCAAACATCCAAAAAATATATGGCGGACATGCTGATTTATTTGTTGTAGGAAGCGCACCAAGTGACCCAGAGACTTTAAAAGTATTCTATAGTATCGGCGTGAAAATCCTTGAATCTTATGGACAGAGTGAACTTTCATGGGTAGTGTCTATGAATACACCCAGAAAATTTAAAATAGGTAGTGTCGGCAAACCTAAAAAACGATTAAATGTATCTATTAGCCCAGAGTCGGAAGTGTTGTTAAAATATGATGAAAAATACGATGAGTTGAACAAAGATATTTTGGAAATTGATGAAAATGGGTTCATTCATACACACGATATAGGATATATTGACAAAGACGGTTTTTTATTTATCACAGGCCGTAAAGATGATGTTATTGTATTAGAAAATGGCAAAAAAGTACACCCGGCTAAAATTGAAACAATCATAAAAAGGAACAATAAAATAAACTATGCACTAGTTTATTCCCGGGATAAACAAAAACTACATTCAATAATTAATGTACCCAGCACGATAAAGATAGAAACTGTTACCGACTGGATAAAAAAAATAAACAATGAGTTAGCCAATTACGAGAAGATTTATAGTTTTTGTTTGGCTAATGAACCCTTTACCATTGACAACGGAATGCTTACTTCTACATTTAAAATGAAAAGAAAGGCTATTATTGAGAAGTATGGGAAAGGGGAGTTTGAAGTTACAAGTGAACTAAAGTAAGTTAGAGTGACTAAAGTTTTAACTTGCAACACAAAATTTCTTCATGATTGATTTTCACACACATATTGCTTACCATAAACTCTATCCAGATAAATTCCTGCAGGGAGTTTTTTCAGGAAATAAGGACCCGAATAACTCATTACACAAGGTAGTCTCTGTTGTAAAGCTGTTTTTAAAGGACAAGGAATGCTCCCAGTTATTAAAACAGATGGATGAGGCTGAAATTGAAAAAGCGGTACTTTTAATTATTGATGACAATGCATTTCTGGGTAATACGGAATTGACCATAGAAGAAAACTATCAATTGCATTTTAATATTCTTAAAAAATACCCCGAAAAGTTTATAGTATTTGCAGGTTATCATCCGGGAAGGGTACTTGACCTTCGTTTATTAAAAAAAGGAATAGAGGAGTTCGGATTTAAGGGAGTAAAATTATATCCGCCTTATGGATTTAAAATAAATGATCCACAGTTGAATGCATGTTATGAATATTGTGAACAATTAAGTTTGCCGGTATTAATTCACACCGGATTTTCACTTTACGGTTTGGATAATGAGAATGCAGAACCAAATGTATTAAAAGAAATAGCATCTAATTATCAAAATATTACGTTCATAATGGCCCATGCCGGATACAAATTGGGCGATCCTGTAATTCAAACATTGTTGTTGAAAAAAAATATTTATGCTGATATATCAGGCTTTCAAACAATAATTAATTCTGAAAAAGGAATTGAAGCATTGAAAATGATATTTAAAGAACCATACAATAATAAAATTCTATTTGGTTCCGACTGGCCAATAACAAATCTTATGAAACCATTAGTCAATCAGGTAAATATCATAAGAGAAATGGAAAAAGATGTTGCTGATAAAGCCGAGAATGCCTTAAATAATATTCTAAAAAATAATGCACAAAAAATTTTAAAGTTAATTTGAAAAGTTACGAGTTACGAGTTACGAGTTACATGGAAAAAAATATCGCAAAATATACTTCAATAGCAGACATACTCAAATTCAGGGCTGTTTCAGAACCTGATAAGGTAGCTTATACCTTTTTGGTTGATGGTGAAAATAATACATTAAGTATTACATATGGTGAGCTTGATATGGAAGCTAGAAGAATAGCTGGTTATCTTCAATCTAATTATAAAAAAGGTGACAGGGCTGTATTATTTTTTAATCCGGGGTTTGATTTTATAAAAGCTTTCTTCGGTTGTTTATACTCTGGAGTTATTGCTGTACCGTCCTACCCTCCCAAAATGAACAGGAGTTCGGAGAAGGCCAGCGCTATACTTAAAGATGCAGAACCTTCAACTATATTGACTATTTCTAATTCAGGTTTTGAAAATGCAATAAGAAAAAATAATTCAACAGATATATCAATCATTAATATTGATGAAATTGGATATGAATATTCGAAGCGCTATTTTGATGTAAACATCAATCATGAGGATTTAGCTTTTTTGCAATATACATCAGGGTCAACAGGTAGTCCCAAAGGGGTAATGATTTCACATAAGAATCTATTACATAATGAGTATTTAATACAGCAATCATTTGGGCTGTCGAAGCAATCGGTTGTTGTGGGATGGTTGCCATTTTATCACGATATGGGACTGATTGGAAATATCTTGCAACCCGTTTATACAGGGTTTCCATGTGTTTTAATGTCGCCGGTACACTTTCTTCAAAAACCTTCCAGATGGTTACGGGCCATATCAAAATATAAGGCTACTATTAGCGGCGGGCCAAATTTTGCATATGATTTATGTTGTGAAAAAATATCAGAACAAGAGGTTGATGGGCTTGATTTGCAAACTTGGGATGTTGCATTTAATGGGGCAGAACCGGTTAGAGCAAACACCTTGATCAAATTTTACGAGCAATTCAAAAAGCATGGATTTTCTAAAAAAGCTTTTCTTCCCTGTTATGGAATGGCAGAAACTACTTTATTAGTTTCAGGTGTGAGTGTTGATAAGGAACCCTCTACTCATAAATTTCTTTCAAAAGAATTACAATACCAACAAAACGAGTTTACAGAAAGCTTAAATGGCGACAAAATTGAATTAGTAAGTTGCGGAAACTGGAAAGGATTTGAGCTAATATTGGTTGATAAAAACGGAAACGAAGCAAGGGATGGATACGTAGGCGAAATATGGCTGAATGGCGATAGTATTGCAAGCGGTTATTGGAAAAATAAAGAAATTTCAGATTATAGTTTCAAGGCACAAGTACATGGTAAAACTGAAACCTATTTGCGTACAGGCGATTTGGGTATAAAGAAAAACAATGAACTTTTTATAGCTGGGAGGATTAAAGACCTGATCATTTTAAATGGCAGAAACTATTATCCACAAGACATAGAATTAGCAGTAGGTTTGGCGAATAGCCTTGTTGTGAGGGGTGCTGTAGCTGCCTTTAGCCTTGATAACAAAAAGGAAGAGCAATTAATCATTATTGCTGAAATTGAATACAGAGATGGACTTAGAATAGATACTTTAAACCAGGAAATTAAACTTAAAATATTCGATGAGTTTGAAATTACACCACATCATATTGTTTTCGTCCGTAAAGGAACATTGTTAAAAACAACAAGCGGCAAAATTCAGAGAAAAGCTTGTATGGAGGCGTATTTAAATAACTCATTACATGTAATTGCAGGGCAACTATTATCAGATACGATTAGTAAAACCAATCCAAGTGCATTTGAAAAGGATGAGTTAGAAATATACAATATTATTAAAGATGAATTAAACGATATTGCAGTTGACAAAGATAAAGATTTATTTAGTTTGGGTTTAGATTCAATTCGTTTAACCAGGATAGCTTATCGCTTAGGAAAATTATACAACAAAGAGGTATTAGCCGATTTTATTTTTGAAAATAATACAATTAAAAAAATTGCTCAAAATATTTCGAGGCTTGAGAATTTAAAATTACTCATTACTCATAGAGACGGTAATAGTTTCCCAGCCTCAAAGTTACAAGAAATGATATGGTTCAATCAGCAACGAAATCCGGACGGTACAGGATATTATATACCGGTTATACTGGAATACAATGAAGAGGTTGATGTGGAGTTACTTAATAAAGCGATAAATTTTTTAATCAATAAATATGCTGTTTTACGAACGAACTTCCAATTTGAGAATAATTCCCTTTCTCAAATAATCAGAACGACCGTTGAAAATAAAATAAAGATTGTTGATTTATCGGAAACTTCAGTCACCGATTTAGAAGCACTGCATACAAATACTATTAAGATTGAATCTGCTAAAATCTTTAATCTTGCAGAAGATTTGTTAATTAGGACAGTTTTGGTGAAAAAAGCCAATAAAAAGTATTCTTTGTTGATTGTTATACATCATATCTTGGTAGATGGTACATCTGTTGTGTTATTAATGAAAGAACTCAAAGAAACATACCAGCACTTACTCAAAGGTAAGGTTGTAAATAATGTTGTACCAGGTTATGACTTTGTAGATTTTTCATTATACGAAGAAACCAGGTTATCAGCTGATGAACTTAATGAGAAAAAGGGATTTTGGCTGGAAGAATTGAGCGGAGAATTACCTGCAATAGAATTACCCTATGATTTTACTTCACATAAAACATTAAACAGAGAGGGGAGCAGCTATTATTTTAATATTGACAGTAAACTTCTGAACAGGCTTAATGTGCTTGCTCAGGCAACAAAGACGAACCTGTTTTCCATTTTATTGTCCACATATTATTTGTTATTACAACGTTTAAGCGGATCGCATGATTTGATAATAGGTACACCGGTATCGTTACGCAAAAGGAAAGAGCTTGAAAATATTGCAGGATTACTCATTAATACTGCAATGATGCGGACAAAATTAAATAAAGAAGAAACATTCAAAGAATTTATCAGTCGTGTTTATGAACATTCGAGAAATGTATTCTCTCATGCTGATTATCCATTTAGTCAATTAATCAGGGATTTGAATATTCCTGTTGTAGAAAACCAACTGGCCATTTCGTCAATATTTTTTAATTATTTCGATTTCGCTAATAGCAATGATGTAAACCGTATTTTTAATTCTTATAAGGCAAATCCGGGAGTTGACTTAAATTTTGATTTGAATTTATATGCTTTACCCGAGCAAGAGGGTATCAAATTCAGATTGGATTATTGTAAAAACCTGTTTAAAGAGAGTTCCATTAGTCTTTTCGCTGATTTATATACGAACATATTAACTGAAATAGCAGAATATCCGGAAACATTTTTAACTGATATGAGTGCTGCCATACCGGAAATTAGAAATTCAGTGATACCTCAGAACGAATATATTCCTTTTGCAGAAGTTGATATTCAAAAATCGATTTCTGATAAGTTTGAAGAAATAACAGCTAAATATCCGGAAAGAGTTGCCATTAAAACAAATGATGAAAAATTTACTTATGATGAAGTAAATCGTATCTCTAATATCATTAAAGGGAAAATCCTGTCATTATACAATGGTAAACCAACTGGAATAGGATTGTTGTTTGGTCATGAAAAAAACATGATCTTTAGCATTTTGGGTGTTTTAAAAACTGGAAATTATTATGTGCCTCTCGATACAGATTACCCTTTTGAAAGACTTTTATATATTCTGAATGATGCCGATATTAAGGTTATACTTACCAATAACATCAACCTAGGAAAAGCAAACGAATTAGTTGCAAAATCAACTAACGCAATTCGAATAATAAATCTTGATAATAATTCGGAAACATCAGATTTAGTTTGTGAAAATACAATCACATCCGAATCCCTTGCCTATATTCTATATACTTCCGGTTCAACCGGAACACCCAAAGGGGTCATGCAAACGCATGAGTACGTGATGCATTTGACTTATAGCTTTACCAATAGTCTGCATATAGCCAGAGAAGATCGCTTTACGCTTATCCCCTCTTTCAATTTTAGCGCTTCTGTTATGGATTTGTTTGGAATCCTTTTGAATGGAGCTTCATTATACTTGGTTGATATCAAAAAGGATGGGGTTAAGAAACTGGTTGAAGGAATGGAACGGGAAGAAGTAACTGTTTATCATTCGGTCCCAACGGTGTTTAGGGCAGTTTGTGAAGAAGTTGCGAACCAAAAGCTGCTAGCTGCGAGGAAAACGGAGAAGGGAGAAGGGAGAAGGGAGAATGAATCTCACAGCTCACATCTCACATCTCATGGCTTAAGCAAACTTCGTTTGATTTATTTGGCCGGAGAACCTTTGCTAAAGAATGATGTGGAATTGTATAAAGAAAATTTCAACAATGATTGTCTATTGGTAAATGGTTTAGGTTGCACCGAGTTTAATATTTGCAGGCAGTTTTTTATTAATAAACAAACAGAAGTTCATACAAGTGTTGTTCCTATTGGATACCAGGCAATAGGTGTTGAGGTATTGCTTGTAGACGAAAGCAGGAATGAAATTAAAAATTATGGAATAGGTGAAATTGCAATCAGAAGTAAGTATTTATCTAAAGGTTACTGGAACAGTGATGATTTGACTAATCAGAAATTTAAGATTATTGATGCAGAAACCAACGATCGCATATATTATACCGGCGATATGGGCAGAAAATTGGCCGATGGTTGTTTGATGCACTTAGGAAGAAAAGATTTTCAGGTAAAATTGCGTGGACAAAGAATAGAATTAGCTGAAATAGAAACAGCAATTCTAAAAATTGAGGGAATAAAGAGGGTGATTGTTGCTTTAAATGAGAATGAAAATGGACAATACCTGTGTGCTTATTTTATTTCAGAAAGTAATATTGATATTAAGGAAATTAAAGCCAGATTAAATCAGGTACTGCCCAACTATATGATTCCTTCATATTTTGTGCAAATGGAATCTTTTCTACTAACTGAAACAGGAAAAGTAGACAGGAAAAGTTTACCGGCTCCTGCCACTACAGAGGAAATTGCAGGTTTTGACCAATTAACAGAAATTGAATCCCGAATTCAGGAATTATGGTCTGATATATTAAAAGTTGATTCTCAAAAGATAAATAAGAAAACCAATTTCTTCGAACTCGGAGGAAACAGCCTGAGCGCTATCCAATTGATGACACGAATAATTGAAGTATTTAAAGTTGAATTTTCATTATCTGACATTTTCCGGAACCCTGAATTGGAAGGCATTGCAAAAATAATTGAGGGAAAAGAAAATAACACCAATACTTTTATCATTCCCAAAGCGCCAGAACATGAATACTACCCCTTATCTGCCGGCCAAAAAAGCCTGTGGGTCTTAAGCCAGATGGATGACGCATCCGTTGCTTATAATTTAAAAGGAGCTTATAGTTTAAAAGGAAATATCAATATTAAGAAATTAGAAGATGCGTTAATTAAGCTAATTGATAAATATGAAATACTAAGGACTATATTTATTGAGGTTGAGGGTGAACCTTTTATGCAGATACTGCCCACTGAACTGGTTCCCACATACCAAATATTTGAGGTAAAAGAATTGACAGTGGGCAAACTGAAAAATTATCTGGAAGGATTTATTGCCATTCGTTTCGATCTTTCAGAAGGACCATTATTCAAAATTAACATCATAAAAACGGGTAACAATGAATATACTCTGGTATATGTTATTCACCACCTTATTGCTGATGGATGGTCTGCAGGGGTCTTGATAAAAGAACTTCTTGAAAGCTATAAGGGTTATTCTTTACTTGAAGAACTTGAGATACAATATAAAGATTATACCAGTTGGTTGACAAGTAAAGAATGTGATGCAAAAAAAGAAAAATCAAGGATATATTGGTTGGAAAAATTAACTGGAGAAATTCCCGTATTGGAACTTCCTCATATTTTTCCTCGTCCGGCTATCCAAACCTACAAAGGAAATGAGCTTCTTTTCAAATTCGATAATAATCAAACCCGTAAATTAAGTCAATTGGCCAATGAAAATGAAGCCACCCTGTTTATGGTTTTGGTTGCCATGCTTAAAGTAATGTTCTATAAATATACGGGACAAAGCGATATAATTCTGGGTACTGATAATGCCGGAAGAACAAACAAACAATTGGAAAATCAGATAGGGTATTTTCTGAACTTATTGCCACTAAGAACAGCAATTGATAAAAATGAGACTTTTTCTCAATTGCTTTCTAAAGTGAAAGAAACAGTAATTGGAGCCTTTGAAAGCCAGGATTACCCGATTGATGAAATGATCCGTGATTTGAATCTGATAAAAGACCCTTCACGTTCTGTTTTGTTTGATGTATTGATACTATTGCAAAATTTCAACAACCGTCAAAATCTTGAAAAGCAAATTGAGGGAGTAGCCATAACCGAATATCCCCTTGAAACCAGGAATAGCCTGCTTAACCTAACGTTTGAATTTATTCAGAAAGAAACTTTTATAGATCTTAAAATAAGGTATAATCCGGATTTATTCCAATCCTGGCAGATTGAAAACTTTTTTCAACATCTTATTAACCTGCTTGGAAGTATTTCCATTTCAAACAATAAACCTGTAAAAGATCTTAGAATAGTATCTGAAAAAGATACCAATACGATACTTACTGTTTTTAATTCGGTTAAAGAATATCCGGTAAAAAGAACAGTTGTTGATTTATTCAAATCCCAGGTAGAAATATCTCCCGAAGCAATAGCTGTTGAATGTGGCGAAACATATTTATCTTATAGGGAATTATACACAAAAGCATCAATTCTGGCAAATACCTTCCTTACAGATTATCATATTAATCCAGAAGACAGGGTAGGCCTGTTCATGGACAAGAACGAAAATGCCATTATTGCTATGTTTGGTGTTCTTATGTCTGGTGCTGCTTATGTACCTATTGATGTTACTTATCCTAAAGTCAGAATTGAAGAAATATTGGAAGATAGTTCAATAAGCATCATTATTAGTGATAGGAATAATTCTGCCTTTATAGCGCTAAAAGACAAATCTGTTATTGAAATAGAAAGAGAACTGGAAAATGACTGTATTGAATCGCCAAAACTTTTACCAGTCCAAATAAGTCAAAATTACTTAGCCTATATTCTTTACACCTCCGGTTCAACCGGAAAGCCTAAAGGAGTAATGATAGAACACGGGGCTTTGGCCGACTATGCTCAAACCTTTGCTGAATATTTCAATGTAACATATAATGACAGTATTATACAACAATCAAGCCTTGCTTTCGATACATCAATAGAAGAAATATTCCCGGCATTAATCCGTGGTGGAAAAATTCAGGTTGTTGAGCAGGGTGGTAAAGATGTCGAAACTATACTATCACTCATTGAAGAAGGAAAAGCAAATATTTTAAGCACCACACCATTAGTTATAAATGAATTTAACCTGCAAGGTAGTCGAACAAACAACTTGCGTTTGTTGATTTCAGGTGGCGACGTTTTACGATATGAATACCTCAATAAATTAGCTGGCAAATATGAGATATATAACACTTACGGCCCAACGGAAGCATGCGTGTGTGCAAGCTATCAGAAAATAAATACCATAGAGGATGTCTACAAAATTGGTACGCCGATATGCAATAAACAGGTAACTATTGTTAACAACGATAATCAATTACAACCTGTCGGTGTAGAGGGCGAGATTTGTATTTCAGGGAATGGATTGTTCAGGGAATATATAAACCTACCTGAATTGACCGAAAAAGCCATGAAATCATTTGATAACCAGGATAGAGCATACGGCACCGGGGATAATGGTTTTTATCTGCCGAATGGTTCTATTGTATTTAGAGGTAGAAAAGACGAACAAATTAAAATTCGAGGGATACGTGTTGAACCGGGTGAAATTGAATCTGTCATCAATGAAAATGAATTTATTAAAGAAAGTGTTGTTCTCTGCAAAACGATTGATGGATACAATTCGCTGATTTCTTTTTATACGCTAAAAAATACTGAACCATTAGAATCCGAGGCTTTAAAATTATGGCTTGGAGCGCGATTACCTTCCTATATGGTACCTGATGAATTTGTTCAGTTAGATGAACTGCCAAAGACAGGTAGTGGAAAAGTGGATAGGAAAAAGTTACAAGCTATGAGCTTCAATCTTCAATCTTCAGGCTTCAAACGGATTAAAACTCCTGGCTCTAAAATAGAAACTTATTTAGTAGAGATATGGAGTGAGGTTTTGGGAATTGAAAAAGAAAAAATTAGTGTAGATGACAATTTTTTTGAAATTGGAGGCCACAGCTTAAAAGCGACAAGGCTGATTTACAAAGTAAAGGAAAAGCTTCATAAGAAAATTGACCTTAAACAGATTTTTAAAGTATCCTCTATAGAAGGGCAGGCAAAACTGATAGGTGAACTGGAAAGTGCTGAACAAAGTCTTATTCAGCCCGTTCCTAAACAAGAACATTACGAATTATCAGGTTCTCAAAAACGCTTATGGATATTAAGCCATTTGGAAGGTGGCTCTGTAGCTTATAACATGCCATTTACTTTTTTACTTAAAGGAGATTTGAAACAGGATTCCTTTATAAAAGCTATCCATAGCTTAATTGAACGACACGAAAGCCTAAGGACTGTATTTATTGAATTAGATGGAGAACCCAGACAAAAGATATTACCAGTTTCAAAACTACCCGAAGTATTTAACATTATTGATTTACAAGAAGAAGAAAACAATATTGAGAAATTAAATACGCTTCTCAAAAAAGCAATACAGGAGCCTTTTAATTTATCCGATGGGCCTTTAATAAAACTTACCCTTATCCGTCAGTCGTTTGAAAAAAATATTTTGTTGTTCAACCTTCACCATATTATTAGTGATGGATGGTCAATGGATGTAATTGTTAAGGATTTACTTCAAATATATAATGCTTTCTGTAATGGGAAAAATAATCCACTAAAACAACTAGCAGTCCAGTATAAAGACTATGCGGCCTGGAGCAATGGGCAAATTAATAATGCTTCACAGGAAGTTCATAAAAAGTACTGGATGAAGCAGTTCGAAGGAGAAATACCTGTTTTGGATTTTCCAACCGATCGGCCAAGGCCAAAGGTACAGACATATAATGGAGATCAGCTAACATTCTGGATAGATAAAGAGACTACTGATAAAATTAAAAACTTTTGCCAGCAGGAAAACATAACTTTATTTATGGCCTTACTGGCTTTTGTAAAGACTTTGTTGTACAGGTATACCGGGCAAAATGATATTGTGGTGGGCATACCTGTAGCTGGCCGTGAGCATGCCGGGTTGGAGGACCAGGTTGGATTTTATGTAAATACACTGGCTTTACGTACTCAATTTGATGAAAACACTTCATTTAAAAACCTGATTAAATTTATAAAAGAAACAACATTAGGAGCATATGAGCATCAAGCTTATGGTTTTGACGAGCTGGTTGACATTTTAAAAATACAACGTGATTTGAGCCGAAGCCCGCTTTTTGATATCGCTGTGGTACTTCAAAACACAGATATTAATAAGCAAAATTTACCTCAAATAGATAATTTGCAAATAAAACCATACCAAACAGGACACGTAGTAAGTAAGTTTGAAGTAACTTTTAATTTTGTAGAACAAGGCGATGCGATTAGGTGCGACTTAGAATATAATACAGACTTGTTTAATGCCGATAGTTTTGAAAAATTAAAAGGTCATTTTTTTAATATTATCGAAACAACTCTTTCTACTCCGGAAATTAGAATTAATGAATTTGATATACTGACAGAAAAGGAAGTTAATCAAATTTTATATGGATTCAATAACAATAAAATAAAACTGTCCGAAAGTTTTACCGTTGTTGATTTATTTCTTGATGCAGTAAAAAAATACCCAAAAAATACAGCTATTAAATATCAGCATGAAATTATTTCCTATTCTGAACTGGATGAGAAATCAAACAATATTGCTAAACTTCTTATTTCTAAGGGTATTAATAAAAATGATATTGTTGCAATTGTACTTAATAGATCAATTGAATCTATTGCATGCATCATAGGTATATTAAAAACTGGTGCAGCTTACCTACCCATTAATTTAAAAGACCCAGTTGAGCGAACTATTTCAATTCTAAATAATAGTAAGGCCAAGATTGTACTTTCTAATAATGATTCATTAAAGGAATATGATTTTACAAGATTGATGGGATTGGATGTACTTCATGACAAGCCTGTATATACGCAAGAACGAAAGCGTATTGAAAATTTAGATAGCTTACCAATTCCTGACCGAACTCTGTTAGATTACAATAAATACCATCAACAAATTGGTAACGCTCCGGTTAAAAGGTCAATAACCATGCAGGCAAGCAGGGGATGTCCATATAAATGCCTATATTGTCATAAAATTTGGAGTAGAAAGATACATTACAGAAGCGCCGATAATATATACAAAGAAATTGAATTTTCATACAAGGCAGGAATAAGAAAATTTGTTTTTATTGATGATAATTTCAATTTTGATATTAACGAAAGTGCCAGATTATTAAATAAAATAATAAAAGAAAAGTTAGATATTCAGTTATTTTTTCCTAATGGTTTAAGGGCAGATATTTTAACTAAAGAGTATATTGATCTTTTAATTAATGCAGGTACCGTAAATTTCAGTTGTGCCTTGGAAACTGCTTCTCCCCGGCTGCAGCGACTTATGAAGAAAAACCTGAGAATAGATAAATTTAAGGACAATATTGATTATATCATTACTAAGTACCCACAAGTAATTATTGAAATGGAACTAATGATTGGCTTTCCTACAGAAACAGAAGAGGAAGCAGAATCTACCTGGAGCATGCTTAAGTCATTTAAATGGGTACATTTTCCAAATCTGAATATACTTAAAATTTATCCTGACACGGAAATAAGCAAATTAGCTTTAGAAAACGGGGTGTCAGCAGAAAGGATAAGACGCTCTTCAAATCTTGCTTTTCATGAAATTCCTGATACATTACCATTTTCGAAACAGTTTGCCAGGGAATATCAAACCAGGTATATGAGTGAATATTTTCTGGATAAAGAAAGAATTTTAAAGGTTCTTCCTCACCAAATGAAAATATTAAATGAGGAAGAGCTTGTTAAGAAATATGATAGCTATTTACCTACAGGAATTAATTGTTTTAATGACATATTGAATGCGTTTGCAATAACCAGGGATGATTTACCCTCTGAATATTGTTATAATACTAAAGATGAAGAAAACAATTATCCGCAAAACATAAGCAAGTATTTCACAAAAACAAAAACAAATAAAAATGCTGTAAATATTTTATTTCTTGACCTATCACAATTTTTTTCCAAAGATGCAGAGGGCATGTTATACGATGTTGTTGAAGAACCATTAGGGCTTATGTACCTGTTGACTTATTTGAACAATAAATTGGAGAATAAAATTAACGGTAAAATTGCTAAATCCCGAATAGATTTTGATAATTATGATGAACTCTACGATTTATTAGATGTATTTAAACCGGAACTGCTTTGTGTACGAACATTATCATATTACAAAAGTTTTTTTCATAAAACGGTTGCAGTTATAAAAAATTGGTTCCCAAATTTGAAAATAATTGCCGGAGGCCCATATATTAATAGTGAGCATGCAACCGCTGTAAACGATAAAAATATAGATGTACTTGTTACAGGTGAGGGAGAAGTTACATTATACGAACTGGTCTCCGAATATATTAATTCAAGGCCAAATTTCCCAAACTACAACACATTGAAAAACATTGACGGGATAGCCTATATGCCTAAAACAGGAAAAGAAAAACAATATTCCAGAAATGTAATATTATTAGATTTACAAAAGAAAATTTACAATGCGAACGATGTATATGAAATACCAAAAATTACTTCTGATGCCCTGGCCTATATTTTATATACATCCGGTTCTACTGGAACACCGAAAGGTGTTGCAATGGGACACAAACCTTTATATAATTTGATTAATTGGCAATTATCTAAAACAAAAGTTAAAGAAGGAGCCACCACATTACAGTTTACCCCTCTAAGTTTTGACGTTTCATTTCAAGAGATGTTTACAACCCTTTGTAGTGGGGGAACATTAAGTGTTTGTACTGATGAATTACGAATTGACACCGATGAATTGATTAAGCATATGGAACAGCAACAAATAGAACGAATATTCTTACCTTATGTTGCTTTGCAACAAATAGCTGAATCCTGCAATAACATAAATTATCCAAAATCCTTACAAGAAGTAATTACAGCTGGAGAACAACTCAAAACCACAACATCTATAAGAAACATGTTTAGTTTGGTTAAAGGCTGTACCTTAACAAATCAATATGGCCCAACAGAAACACATGTAGTAACATCCTACCAGTTAGATAGCGATATTAAAAGTTGGAGTGTTTTACCTTCTATTGGCAGACCAATTAATAACACAAATATTTATATTCTTGATAAGTATTTAAAATTAGTACCTGCAAATGTAGAAGGAGAAATATATGTCGGAGGAGTTGCACTTTCCAATGGTTATATCCATAACACCACCCTAACTAAGGAAAGATTTGTTAAAAATCCTTTTATAGAGAATGAACTTATTTACAAAACAGGAGATTTAGCCAAATGGGATTTAGATGGCAATATACATTTTCTTGGAAGGAATGACTTACAAATTAAGGTTAGAGGTTATCGTATAGAACTTGGGGAAATCGAACACAAACTCAGTGAATTTCCAGATATTTCTGAAGCTGTTGTAACAATAAATAATAATAGCAGTAAATCAGGTGATAATAAAATTAATGCTTATTATATAGCATCAAAACAAATTAATGAACATGAAATAAGGCAATATTTATCTAATTTCCTGCCTGAATATATGCAGCCAACGTATTTCCTGCAAATCGATAAATTTCCTGTTTCAGCAAATGGGAAGGTTGACTTAAAAAAATTAACCTCACTTGAAATACCTTTAAGTAAAGAATGTGTTGCCCCTAGAAATGAAACAGAAGAAAAGTTAGTCGAGATTTGGAGCGAAGTGTTGGGAAAAGAGAAAGAAAAAATTAGTGTAGATGATAATTTTTTTGAATTAGGAGGTAATTCTTTAAATCTAATCAGACTAAGTAAGGAGGCAAAAATAAAATTCAATTTGAATATTGAATTTACAGAAGTATACAATAACGTGAAACTTCAGGATCTTGCAAGTTTAATTCTTAAAAAGAATAATGAGAAATCCACTTATGATTGTGAATTTATTGAATATAAACCTGTCTCATACATGCAAAAATGGTGTTGGGGGTTTTCTAAAGGCAATAGCTTATTTAATGTTGTTTTTGCCTTTGATGTCAATGGACATTGTAAATTAAATTTAATAAAGGAAACATTTAATCTCATAATTGCAAGATTTGAGATTCTAAGAACATTCTTTGTTTTTGAAGATAATTTGTTAAAGCAACGAATTATTAGAAACCCGATAGTTAATATTGAAACATGCAATGTGGAAAATGAGAACATGATTCAGACACTTATTTTAGATGAATATAAACATGTTTTTGATTTATCCCAATACCCGCCATATAGAATCAAACTTTTAAAAGGAGTCAATGGATTAGTAATTTTAATTAATATTCATCATATAATATTTGACGGCTATTCATCAACTGTATTCTTGGAGAATTTTAATAGAATTTATGATTCACTGTACGAGAATAGGACAGTGAATACCAATCTTGTTTTAAATAATGATTTATTTCTTAAAAGTGAAGATGAGATACTAAATAATAATCAGGCAAAACAATTCTGGGAATTCAAGTTAAAAAATAGTAATCACTATTTTAAAAATATTTCAAATGATAATTATTTATCATTAAATAAAAATATTACAAAATCAACTTCACTTATTTTAAGAGATACTAAAGAAAAAACTGAGAATTTGTTGGATTATTATAAAGCAACCTGGTTTACGTACTTATTAGGTGTTTTTAACATTGTTTTATATAAAATTACTAATAATAGTAACATTCTTATATGTACGAACATACATAATAGAAATTTAAATGAGATTAATGATAATATAGGACTCTTTGTTAACAAGCTTTTGTTATCTACTAAAATTAATATTGATAATGAATTCTCTTTATTTTTGGAGGAAGTAAAATCAGAGTTTTACGAATCGATGAAATATTCAAGATATCCATATCCTCAAATTGAGGAGGATGCAAAGAAGTTTATGGAAGTGCAAAATAATCAAATAAGTGGTATCGGATTTTTTGTTAATGACTTATCAGACTACATTAAGAAATATAATTCTAAGTATATAACAGTATATGACCATCCTATAAAGGATAGTGGTTTTGTTCAAGATATTAAATATAATTTAGTCGTTACATTAAGTGTTGAACCTAATGATTTAAAGCTTAATATTATATATAAATCAAATAAATTTACTGATGAGTTTATAACTGAGATGAAAAATGAATTTAAGTATGTAATAGAAACTATTATAAAACAAACTAATCCATTAATAAGAGAATTACTAAAATAATAAATTCTATCACTGTTGTCCGATAAATTTATTGAGATTCCCGGAAACATAAATGCTTGTCATTCCGAACGAAACAAAGTGAAGTGAGGAAACTATTTTTCAAATTATTATTTTAACCGGACAACAATGAAATTCTATCTAATTCAGATATTTAAGATGGAAATATAATTGCATGCAATTTATCATGCTGTAAGGTCGCATTAAATAACTAAATAATTATTAACTCATGTTACGCAGCTTGAAAAATAGGAATAGTTTCAATCTGCTTTAAATTTTTGTAAGCCATTTTCAGGGCATTTAGATACAGTTTTTCCTTTAATTCAAAATGATTGTGGCTGTGCCTAAGTTTAAGAACTTCAAATTTCACATAAGCGAGAATGGCTGCACAAAAATGGCTAATTTGTGTATTCTCTCTTTTTGTTGGAGACTTGGCAAATGATGCATTGCTTTTGACACTTTTGTGATACTCTTCAACTTTCCATCGTTTTTGATAGATTGAAGTAATTTGCCCGTATGTTAAGTTGAGGTCGCTTGTAACCAGATAAAGGATGCCTTTGCTTCCATCTCCGTTTTTGAAGACTTGCCTGGCTATTCCGATGGGAAAACCCACCTTTTTCAGCCAAACATGAATAATAGCATCGTTTTCCAGTGGCAACGCCTCAATCCTAACATACTTGCCTTCAAGTTTATCATCATGGCTCAAGGCTACTTTCCTGTTACCTTTGATGGCCATAACAAAATCAACTCTTATAGATTCTTTTACAAAACACATATTTTCAGACGAACAGAACCAAATATCATTGAGGACATAGCTAAAATTGACGAGATTGTTTCTCACTTGTGTTAATAGTTCCCGATATAAGGCATTTTTGGTTTTCTTGGCTTTGCGTTGTTTCTTCCCTGTCTTTGGATTGGTTTTTTGTTCTGGTTTGGTAATAAAATCAACTGCCACAGGAAGGTTTGCTTGTTCACTGCAATATTGTGCTGTTATAAAGTTTACCCCTTTCACACTCCTTTTTTTAGTGTGGTCAAAATGCCAACATATTAGTGAATTCTCATCTGTATATGGCTTCTCTTGTATAGAGTCGTCTATAGAAATACAACCTTGGCTATTTTCAATTTCCCTGATAAATGGCTTTACTTCTTTCCAAATACTTTGACTGGAAAAGGCACCTGAAGATAGTAAACGGGTAACTTTGTCGTGGCTAATTGCTTTATCTGTCAATGCTGAAAGCCCGGTTGCCGTGCATAAACGCGTGGAGATCATCAGGTAATCTGTATATAAATTTTCAATGACTCTTTGACTAGCTGTTCTCATCGATTTTTTGTCCTAAATTAATATACTTGCGTAACATGAGTTATTAAATATGAAATCTGTACTTTTATTTTTAGCACAAGGCTTTGAAGCATATGAAGCAAGTGTATTCACTGATGTAATGGGGTGGAGTAGAGCTTATGGAACTGAACCGGTTGGTTTAATTACTACAGGATTAAGAAAAGATATCGCAAGCACATGGAACCTGATTGTAAAACCAGAACTTGAGTTTGAAAAAATTAATACAATTGATTACGATGCCCTTGCAATACCAGGCGGATTTGAAAAAGCAGGTTTTTTTGAGGATGCTTATGATGAAAGGTTTCTCAACCTGATTAGGCAATTTGATATACAAGGAAAAATAATTGCATCAATATGTGTAGCCGCTCTTCCTGTTGCAAAATCAGGTGTTTTACAAAATAGATATGCTACTACGTATGACTTAGAGACTCCCTTTGGCTTTAGAAGGGATCAACTTGCTGATATGGGAGCTATTGTTCAAGATGATGAGGTTGTCATAGATAAAAATATTATTACATCAACGGGACCATCAACAGGACTTAATGTTGCTTTTACATTACTTGAAAAGCTGACAAATAAAGAAAATGTAAAAGCAGTTAAAAAATATATGAGAATTGAATAAACAGAAAGGACAAAAATAGCCAGCCACGAACATTTATTCAAACAAATTTTAGCCTTAATGGTGGCTAGTAACTTGACCATAAAAAAGAAAAATTATAATATGAATACTGTGATTATAGTAGATCCTTTTTCTACAGGACAAATGTATGCAAATGCTTTTTCGAAAAAGGGTGTAGAATGTGTAGCGATTATATCATCAAAAACTATTGCTGCAAGTTTTATTAATTCGATGATAAAAACAGATTTCACTAAAATTTATAATTGGGATCCCAAAATTATTAAGGAGTTAAAAAAGCTAAACCCGCTTGCTGTTGTTGCAGGCTGTGAAACTGCTATTTATTTAACAGATTTTTTAGCGGATAAGCTGGGAGTAAGAGGAAATCCTGTTGATTCAAGTAATATACGAAGAAAAAAGCATGAAATGCAGCTTGCTTTGTGCAAACATGGCATTGCTTATATTGATTCAATATTAATTAGCGACTTTAATCAAATTGATAAAGTAGTTGAGTGTCTTTCTGCTACAATGAAATATGTTGTAAAACCTGTCAACTCAGCAGGGACAGATGGAGTTTCGATGGTAAAAGGAAAAGATGCTGTTAGAGATACATTGAAATTGGCTAAATGGAACAAGGTTAATAATTTAGGTGAATTAAATCAGGGATTTATAGTTCAGAGTTTTATCGAGGGGCCAGAGTATGTTATAGATTTGGTTGCATATAATAATGACTATTTGATTGCTTCTATATGTAAATACAATAAAATAAAACTCAATGGGTGTGATTTTGTCTATAAAGATCTTATAGCACTTGATCCTAACAGTGACGAATTTAAGGATATGATTAGTTATGCCAAGCTTGCTGCAGCAGCATTAGAGATTAAGATTGGGCCAATTCATATGGAGTTGATAAATTCAGAGAATGGGCCTGTAATGATTGAGGCGGGTGCACGGTTACATGGAGGTGTTGCTCCATATTTGTTTAATCATACCTATTCTCCTAATTTGGTAGAATTATCCGTAGATTGTTATTTAGGAGTAGCGCCCAAATTAAATTCAGACAAAGTAAAACTAACCGCTTACGGGAAAGTATGCTTTTTTTATTCTTGCAGGCAAACAGAATTTAAAATGCCTAATAAAGAAAATTTGGAAGAATTAAAATTGATGCCGGAATACCTTGGACATAAATATTTTATTTCCGAAGGACAAATAACTCCTATAACAGTAGATATGTATACAATGCCAGGACTATATTGGCTGTATTCAAAAGATCTATTAGTTCTTGAAAAGAGGGACGAAGATATTAGAAAATTACTTTGGAATTATGAATGAAATACCTGATTTGTGCTTCTAAGAAAACTCGCAGTTATTGGCGTTTTCTTAGAGACAATAATTCAGATAATAAAACTTAATAAATATATATTTAAGAAGATTTGATATGGATAAAATTATTTTGGATCATGGTACCGGGGCAAAGCTTAGCCATGAATTAGTTGATCTGATTGCAGAAAGATTGGAGGAAGTTTATATAGGCCAAATGGAAGATAGTGCGATACTCAGTATTGAAGGAAAGATAGCAATGACAACAGATTCATTTGTTGTAACTCCATTATTTTTTGAAAATGGCGACATTGGTAAAGTATCAATTTGTGGGACGGTTAATGATCTGGCTGTATCTGGAGCAATCCCCAAATTTCTTACTCTGTCATTAATAATTGAATCAGGTTTCCTAATCTCCGATTTAATGAAAATATTAGATTCAATTAAAAAAGTTGCTAAAGAGGCAAATATCAAGATAGTTGCGGGAGATACTAAAGTAGTTAACCAAGGTGCTGCTGACAAAATATTTATAAATACTGCAGGAGTAGGTGTATTCAAAAGAGAGCCATTAAGAACTAAAAATATTGCTCCGGGAGACAAGATAATAATTACTAGTAACCTGGGGGATTATTCTATTCATCTCTTATCAGTAAGAGAGGGGCTCGGCTATGAGCAGCGAGTAAAAAGTGATTGTGCTCCACTTAATAATATGATTGAGGAACTTCTCAGTTCTGTAGAAGCTGGCACCATCAAAGTTATGAGAGATGTAACTAGAGGTGGGTTTTCTTCTGTTATGTTTGAATTTGCTCATACTACAGGTTTTGATATCATATTTGAATATAAAAAACTTCCTATTAGATATGAGGTAGAAATGGCATGTGATATGCTTGGTATAAGTCCGCTGAATCTGGCAAATGAAGGATGTCTCTGTCTTTTCGTAAAAAATGGTTCTGAACAACAGGTAATAGATATACTTAAAAAGCATGAATATGGAACGAAGTCTCAAGTCGTAGGATCTGTGTCTGCTGAACGAAATGCAAATGTAGTAATGATAAATACAAACAATGAAAAAGAAAAATTGGAAGAACTTGTAGGAGCTGAGTTACCGAGATTGTGTTAATCGATATTTTATAAAAGATTAGGAATTAATGGTAGTTAGAAAATATAGAATAAAAGGTATTGTGCAAGGAGTAGGTTTTAGGCCTTTCTTACATAAAATTGCTAATGAACACCAGATTAATGGATGGGTATTGAATGATTCGGAAGGTGTCTTACTTGAGGTTGAACAGGAGAGCTGTATTTTGGATAGGTTTGTTGAAGACGTCTTAGATAAAAAACCGTGTTTGGCAGATATTCAGGGTATTTTTAGGTTGATTACAGATACAGTTCCTGGAACTTATAATAGCTTTGAAATAAAAAAGAGTTGTGCAAAAAAGAAATCGAGATATATTAGTTCCAACAGATACAACAATTTGTGATGACTGTCTTGCGGAAATGCTTGATAAAAGTAATCGCAGATGGAATTATCCTTTTATCAACTGCACAAATTGCGGTCCCCGATATTCTATCATACAAAATATGCCTTATGATAGAGCTAATACGACAATGAAATCCTTTATAATGTGTGAAAAATGTAGAAGTGAATATGAAGATATAACTGATTGGAAATATCACGCCCAGCCCAATGCGTGCGAACACTGCGGACCCAAACTTCAAGTTTTGGATAACTGTGGAAATACAGTTAGTTCAAATGAACCGATTAATTTCATTGTTGAGCAGCTGAAAGAAGGTAAAATAGTCGGAATAAAAAGTTTGGGAGGATTTCATCTGGCTGTCGATGCTTTTAATGAATACGCATTAGAAAAACTCAGGAAAAGAAAAAAAAGAGATTTAAAGCCCTTTGCTCTAATGATGAAGGATTTAGAAACTACAATGAGTCATGTTTATCTATCAAAAGAAGAGAATGCATTGTTAAGCTCAGTTCAGCGTCCAATTGTTATACTAAGAAGAAAGAATAATTTATTGCCAGAGTGTATTGCACCCAAAAATCCAAATTTAGGAGTAATGTTACCTTCAACGCCGCTTCATCACTTGTTATTTAAGAATAACGAACTTTCTGTTCTTGTTATGACAAGTGCAAATACATCCAGTGAGCCAATACAATATAAAAATGATGAAGGAGTAGATAAGCTTGGGCATATAGTTGATTACATGCTTGTTAATGATAGAGATATTCATACAAGGTTAGATGATTCTATAGTTAGATACACAAATTTACAACCTGAAAATATTGGGTTTACCTCTGTTATTAGAATTGGAAGAGGGTTTTCTCCATTAACAATTAATACTAATGAAGAGTTAAAAGAGATAATTGCAGTAGGATCAGAATTAAAAAATACAGTTGCATTAAGTAAAAATAATAAGGTTTATATCAGTCAGCATATTGGAGATCTGAAAAATAACGAGACATTTTCTTCTCATTTAGAGTGCTCTGAAAAGATGCAGGATTTGTTTGAGATAACTCCTGAGATTGTTGCCTGTGATATGCATCCAAATTTTGTTTCTACAATTAAAACTATTAAACAAAAGGCATTGCCTTATTGCTTGATACAACACCATCATGCACATATGGCTTCTTGCATGGTTGAGAATAATTTGGATGGAGAAGTTATAGGTGTAATATTTGATGGTAATGGCTATGGTACAGATGGGAAAATGTGGGGGGGAGAGTTTCTTGTTGGTGGTTATAAAGATTTTTATCGAGCTGCCAAGTTGAGAGATATTAATTTGCTTGGTGGTGATAAAGCCGTTAAAGAACCATATAGAATTGCATTTGATTTATTAAAACAAAGTATTCAAATTGAATTTAGTGAAATAAAAAAGTTGTTTTTCTCAGAAGTTCCTGAAGATAGAATGAGTTTTCTTAATGCAATGTATGATAAAAAATTAAATTCATTTCAAACATCTAGCGTGGGAAGGCTATTTGACGGGGTCTCTGCATTACTTAATATTTGTACTGAAATTCAATACGAAGCTCAAGCAGCAATTGAGCTTGAGTTACTTTTGAATGCCGATAATACAAGAATTGGCTCATATAAATATAATATCGAACCTAAGGAAGACTTGTATGAGGTAGACTTTCGCAAAATAATTATTGGAATTCTTGAGGATATCCTTGATAAAAATACACCAAAGAACATTATGAGCAGAAAGTTCCATTCTACTATGGTTCAAATTATACTGGAAACTGTAAAACGAATATCCAAAGACACAAAACTAAAAAGAGTTGTATTGAGCGGTGGCGTCTTTGGTAACAATTTTTTATTGTCCAATACGATTAATGTATTGAGAAATGAAAAATTTGAAGTGTTTTATCATACTAAGGTACCTTGCAATGATGGAGGAATAAGCCTTGGACAAATAATGATAGCTAATTATAAATCTAAATAAAGGGAAAAAATGAAAAATGATTCAAAAGTTAAAGTCTCAAAAAGGATGGCATTTATTACAACTGACTTACAGCCAGACCTAATACAAAAAAGTCCGGAAAGAGTTTCCAGAGTAAATGAAATAATACCTAATATTATTTCATTTTTAAAATATTTAAGATTAAATGATGTTTTGATTATACATCAACAGCTTATTTATGAAGAAACTGATCATGTGGAATTATTTAATGGGAAAATCCCTTGCCTTAGGGGAACCGAGGGTGTCCAGATTATTGATGATATTGAACCTCATCTTGATATAGTAATGGAGAAAAGAAAGGATAGTGGATTTTATGAAACAGAATTGGATAATGTTTTAAAAAAGAATAATATTGATACTGTATTATTAGGAGGGATGCAGGCCCAGATATGCATCCAGACAACCGGAGCAGATGCTTATTTTAGAGGTTATAATGTAGTTGCAGTATCGGATTGTATAACTTCGACGTTGGAGAGCGACAAACAACGTGCTTTGGATTGGATTAAAGGATATTGCGGAAAGGTTTATTCCTCAAAGGAAATAATGCAACATATAAGTGAACAAAAACCGATAGAATTTCCTGTAATATACACACCATAGAAATTTAAGTAATTAATCTGTCTAAGCTTTTTTTATAAGAAAAATAACCTATTATCTCAGATGGAGGCATTTAATTATAATCCTACATTGACGATTACTATTACAATAGTTTCATTTTTCTTCGTTCTATGGTTAATTATTACATATTCTAATGTTCGGTTCCTGAAAAAAGAAAAAGGGTCTTCAAATGAGAATAAAGCTATAGCCATAAAGGAGTTGTTGTTAAATATAATTGAAAATAGCTATTTATACGGGTTACACTTGCTTTTTCTTATTTTCTTTGATTATATTCTTTTTAAAGAAAAAAAAATTGGATTAATTACAATCTTAATTGTTATTACATTGTTCTATCTCTCTTTACGTTTAATGAGCAATAAAATTAGGTTTAGTAATTTCCTTGTTAAAATCTATGGTAAAACTTTAGTTATTGTTTGGATTATTATTTTAACATTTGTATCGTATCAATATTTGGGGAATGTTTTTTACTTCGTTTTAATCACCATTGGTTCTCTATATATAATTTTCAAGGACTATTTATACTACATATTAATTCTAAAGAGAAAATGTGATTTGAAAATTATTTCAGAAGTTGCAAAATTTCAGACATTTATTGATACTTTGAATTCACACAATATCCCGGCAGATAAAATAATTGTATCTAAGTTTAAGAAAAGTAAAGAAAGAGTATTAGCTGCTTTTACTATTAATTTTGGGCAGAATCAAAAAATGGTTATTTCGGAAGATTTATTAAGTAGTTTTGAAAAAAAGGAATCAGAATTTGTCATTCTTCATGAGTTTGCTCATTTTAAAAATAAGCATAATTTTATTATTTTATTATTAGAATTATTATTGTTTGGCTTTCTAATTATATCCTTTGTTATTTACATGTCGCTAAATGGCGAGCTTAGTAATCTCTTTTTAATTCCCAATTTTATTTTTATTATTATACAACTATACAAAGTTATATTTAAAATGCCAATTAACGTAGTTCGAAGATCTCATGAAAAAACTTGTGATATTTATGCAGTTAGAATTATTAAAGATTTATCCTTTGTTAAAGCCCTTAAGGAAATTTATAATTCTAAGCCGTTAAATATCAAAGCACATAAGATTTATGAGTTCTTTGTGTTGGATCACCCAACAGTAGAAAATAGAATAAAATATTGCAGAAGTTTCTTAAGAAAAGATAACTGAAATTTGTAAAGCAATCATTAGCAGTAAATTTGCGGTTCCTGACCCAGTGAAATATTCAAATACCATAATTTGTAAGGATAACTTATTGTTTGAAATGGAGTTAGATGCCATTTCTCTAATATAAATAATGCTTTAAAGAAATCATTATGTTACATAAAATTAAAAGAATAATCATCAAGTACGATTATATTTTTGGAAAATATAGATATAAAATTAGGGAATTGCTAAACTCGAAAAAGCCTGGTACTTTTTCGACTCAAGCAATACCATTTAAAGGCTCAATCGATATTTTGCCTGAAATGAAAGCTGCTTTTTTGAGTGTAGGTGAAAATAATAATTATAGTTATAATGCATTTAGAATAGATTGTGTTGATTTTAATTCGAAACAAGTAAAACGATATAATTTAGCAGGGCCATACATATCAAAAATAATAAATATATCCAAAAGAGATGTTGCTGTTAAAAATATGCCAAAAGGCATAAGTCATGAATCGTTTTTTCAAAACGAAACAAGGATTCCTCATACAGGTCATATGACACCAAATGGTATCATATGTGCTACTTTAGCATATTGTCTATATATTATCGATACAACAAAAAATAGAGTATATCTGCTAAATAGCGAGAATGAATCAAAACTTATGCTGTATAGTAGTACCGGCAGCTTTTCTTCAGACTTTAAATACTTTTATTTTGTCAGGTGGTCTTTCGAAGATTCCATCAAAATACTAAAAGAAGAACAAAACTACGCTAGATGCGAAATTTGTAGAGCTAAATTGGAAGATCGAAGTGTCGAAAAACTATATGAGTTGGATTATATAGACAATGTTCATCAGATATTATGTACAAGAGACGATAAATATTTGGTTATAGTGAACTTTGATTTTTTTCCGGCAATTTCATATCACAAGAATGTTTCGACGAAAGAGATTGAGAACCATGCTGTAAATAAAATGACAGGTAGCAAGATAATAACTTATGATATTGAAAATAAAACTCATTGGGAAACAAAATTACAAATACCTACAGCTGCGCACTTTCAATTTGACCCCATTGATCCTCATGTTTTTTATGCTTCAGTCATAATATATTTTATACAATTAGATTTGGTGTTGTACTTGCTGGATTAGGAAGTTTATACAAAATAAGAATTGAGAAAAATAAGTCGGTAATTCTTAATTCTTATTCTGATGAAGCTGCAATCCGATTAACCCAGCATATAACGTTTAAGTACAAAGATAAGATCTATATTGCAGTTACCACCACACCAAGAAAGTTTGTGATAATTGATCCAGTGACAATGAAACGTATCAAAACTGTAAGGATTAAACCAGACCCGCCTTTAAGTTTTAAAGACGTTAAATATGTAATATATGAATCTAAAGTCCAATTTCCATTAGCATTATCAAGTAGTGAGGATGGCAGATATATAATTGCTGGGGATGAACAAATGTTCTATATATACGACATAGAAGAAGATTACTTATTGGATGTTAATCTTTATTTGCCGGGAGGACATACTCATGGGCATATTACAAAACTTGGAGAATAGTAAATATGATAAAATAAGTTTGTTTATTATTTTCTTTTTCTAGATCATCCTACATTACAAAGAAGAATTCATTATTGTAGTGATTATCTATTAAAAAAGCGTCTTCAAAATTGAAATAAATTTAAAATTATTCTTAATTGTAAAATTTTTCATTAAGTATAGATGGAACAATTAAGTTTATTAACTTAAAAACTATAAATAGAATGATTGATTGTTTTATTATTGGACCTAATATTGATGTTTTCGCCAAAAATCAAAGAATGAGATTCTTATTGTATAAAGATAAGAGTCTGTATGAAAATCTTGATGTTATTAAAATTGATGGGAAACATTACATGCCCATGCAGGTTTTTAAACGTTATAACCCCCACAATTTAGATGTAAATATACTTTATGATATGGTAAATCCTGCAGTTGCTTATTTGGGTACGTTTCTTAAAAAAAATGGATTTTCATTTGATTATGTGAACTCATTTATACATGAAAAAGAAAAATTAGCGAAGTGCCTAAAAGATACCAATATAAGGACAATTGCAATTACAACTACTTATTATACCGACGATTTCCCAATTAAAGAAATAATAACTTTTATAAGAAAAATTAATCCTAATATTCCATTAATAATTGGAGGACCATTTATATATAATAATCAGTATAATTTAACAAATGATAAATTTGCAGATATTCTTAAATCTATTGATGCTGATTTCTATGTTTGTAGTGCGCAAGGTGAAAAAACACTCGTAAATTTATTATTATCGCTGCAAGAAGATAAGAATCTTGAGAATGTTGAAAATATCTATTATAAAAAGAATAAAGAATATTATTACACCAAATTTCTTTTGGAACAAAATTCCCTTGAGGAAAATATGGTTGATTGGAGTTTGTTTAAAGATAAAATGGGGAGTTGTTTAGGCATAAGAACGGCAATATCTTGTCCGTTTAGATGTTCGTTTTGTGAACGTAATAAAAGATTTGGTAAGTTTCAACCTATTACAATTAATCGTTTTGAAAAAGAGTTAGATTCAATAAAAGAATATAAAACTGTAAAAGGTATTCGTTTTTTAGACGATTGTACGAATTTTCCCGTAGAGAGATTTAAGGAGATGTTAAAACTGATCATTAGAAATAAATATCGGTTTAAGTGGTTCGGCTTTGCCAAAGCTAAATATTTAGATGAAGAAGTTGTAGAATTAATGAAGAAAAGTGGTTGTGTTGCTGTAAACCTGGGTCTCGAATCTGGGAATCAGGAAATACTTAACAATATGGATAAAAATACAACGCTAAACGAATATAAAACAGCATTGACTTTGTTAAAAGAATATAATATTGTAAGTAGTGCTAATTTTATAGTTGGATTTCCAGGTGAGACTGAAAGTACATGTAACGACACAGTATCCTTTATTGAAGAGATGAAACCAGATTTTTACATATTATTTTTATGGTTTTATAGCCCATTTGCAAAAATAGGGGAGAGTCAAAACAGATTCAATATTAAAGGTTCAGGTTGGGAGTGGTCACATAGTACAATGGATAGTGATACTGCAAGGGATTTAAGAATTAAAATGTATTTATCCATAAAAAATTCCCAATATTTTCATGTTGCGGGTGATGATATTCATTATTTATTAGTAAATGGATATAGTGTAGAACAAATTAAACAATTTTATACTGCCTATAATAATGGTATTAAAGAGCTTATAAATAATCCCAATCAGGTAAGTGTCAGTAACAATATTATTGAACAATTAAAATTATATCAAGAAGAATACTAATGCATTTATAAGGAAACAACCTTTAACTATTCCTTATTTTTTAGAACTTAAGAGGACTGCATGAAAATGTGTGTAAGAATTTGGTTGGTTTATTAAAAGGCTTACAATGTAAATTAATAATTTGAGCCATCTTATCGCCTTATGATTATTATTTCAAATTTTTAAATTTCATAATAATTTCAACGAATTTAATTTTCAAAAAATGAATTGTTTTATTACAATTCAATGAACGATAATATTACAATAAATATAATTACAAATTGGGGAGATTTAAATAATATTTCTCGAATTTGGAATGATTTAGTATCTTCCTCAGAAGTTGTAAATAATGAAATGTACCATTACGATTTTGTAAAAACTATTTCCATAGCACGTACAAAACCGCAAGAAAATGGGCATCCATTCTGTTTTATAATTAAGGAAGATAATAAAATCATAAACATTCTTCCTTTTTACCTAAGAGTTAGAAAACAACTTATATTTAAGAAAACAAAATATTTGTCATTTTTCCCAACAATTTTAACTATTCGCCATAATTATATTTTAGGTCAAAAGCTATTAGATGTTGATTATAACGGTATTCTAAAACAAGTTTTTCAAATTATTAACCAATCAAGAATTGATATTATTCAATTAAATGGTTTAAGGGATAACGTATCAGATGAACTAATATCTTACTGTAAAAATTTTGGTTTTAAATACAGAAAATATAGAATTAATAATACAGAAGGAACAAAACAAAGTGATTTTTTAGGTTTTGAGTTACCATTGGATTGGGATACTTTTTTACATGGGCTTAAGAAAAGATTTATTAATGACTATCATAGAAATTTAAGAAATATAAATAAAGTTGGGTTCGTATCTTTTTCAAGATACTCCAATGGAAAATATTTTGGGTTGAAGGAAAAGGTCATTAAAGAACTTTTTAATGATATTTGTGAAATAGGAAATGATTGTTGGCAGAAAAATGAAAACCAATTTTCTTTTACAACTATAGATTATAATTTGTCGGAAAGTATTATTAATATATTATTTGAAAAAAAACAGAAGATATTATTGTAATGTATTTAAGCGAAGAGCCTATTGCATTTGAATTTGGGGGTATAATCAATGGCCAAAAAACCTTGTATTTTAGGGCTTATAAAAAGATGTACAAAAACTTTTCACCTGGAACTATTGTGTTTTTAGAGCAAATAAAACAAGCTATAGAATTAAAACTTTTTGTATCTCTGAATTTCATGGGTGGATCCGGAAGGGATTTAAAATATAAATCACTTTTTTGTAATAAGACAGATAAAACGTTTGATATTACTTTTTTTGGGCAAACACTAAAAGGTCAATTGCTTTATCTTCAATACCTTATGATGATTTTATTAAAAAAAATATAGTTTATCTTAGGGGAATGTTTGTAGGTATGTACTTGAAGTTAATGCTTGTATTTGCAATAAATATGATATAAATTAAAAAACAAAATGTAATTACAGCGTTAGAAAACAAAAAAACGTAACTACTCAGCAGCTTAAAAGGCAATAAAAGAAGGTTTATATTATTTTTTTACCACATAGACACAATAGAAACATAGAATAACACATACGTTTTGCGAACGGTCAAAAAACTTTAAAAGATGAATTTTATGCTGCATTTCCAAAAAGCTAATCTATGTGAAACCTATGTAACTATGATACTATGTGGTAAATATCCATTATAGTGCCAAGTTGCTGAGTAGTTACAAAAAAACAAAAAAGAATATGAATAGTTTGGTAAAGAAGATAAAAAGAATATCATTATTAAATTTAATAGGTCTGTCAATAGGAATCGTATCATCAATATTTATACTTCTTTTTATTACAACAGAAAGGAATTTTGACAAACATCATAAAAATTTTAATAAAATATACAGGATACATGCCATTGATTATAAGAATAATGAAGTATTAGTAGATGCTATATTGGCCCCTCCACCACTTGGCCCTGCAATTGTTAGTCAATGCCCGGAAGTGCAATCGTTTGTAAGATTTTTCCCTCAAAGAGAGGCTATTATAACTATTGATAATCAAAAATACGAAGAAGAGAAGCTAAGTTATGTAGATTCATCATTGTTTCAAATTTTTACAATACCACTTATTGCAGGAAATTCTCAAACATGCTTAAATGAGCCTAATACAGCAATCATTTCGGAAGCGAATGCAAAAAAATATTTTGGCAAAGAGAGCCCTTTAGGTAAAACATTTAAGTTGAACAATGAATTTACTTTTAAAGTTACTGGTGTTTTTAGAGATATTCCCGCAAATTCTCATTTTCACTTTAATATATTCATGTCATACAATACGCCCCATTGGCTTAAAAAATGGCATGACAACACTTGGGATATGTATTTCACTAAAACCTATTTGTTGATAGATGAAAAGGCTAATATTAAACAATTGGAAGAAAAAATTAATAAGATTACAAAGGATAACAAACCCGTCATTTATAAAAATGATACATGGACAAGAAAATTGCAAGCTTTGGGTTCAATCCATCTATATTCAAATCACAGAGCAGAGTTTGAACAGAATGGAAACGGAAAGATAGTTCTTATACTAACCTTTGTTGCTTTTTTAATTCTTATTATCTCATGGATAAACTATATCAATATTTCCACTGCAAAATCATTAAATAGGGCAAAAGAAGTGGGTATATATAAAGTTGTTGGATATGAGAAGAAACAATTAATTGTGAATTTTCTTACCGAATCACTGGTAGTAAACTTGATTGCTTTGGTGTTGGCGTTTGGTGTCGTTTTTCTGCTTATGAAGCCTGTTTCGGACTTTCTGCATGTTCAATTATCTTTTGCCAATTGGGGATGGGGCTTTAGTACTGTATTAGTAATAATATTTTTAACAGGTACTTTTTTGTCGGGTATTTACCCAGCCTTTGTATTATCATCTTTTAACCCGGTAGAAACTATAAAGGGTAAAATTGGCCTTTCAGCCGGAAGTGTAGGATTACGAAAAATACTTCTTGTCTTTCAATTTGTTATTTCTATTGCCATTATAATGGTTACCATGATTATATATTTTCAAACCCGCTACATGTTACACAGGGATTTGGGAGTTGATATCAAGAACACTCTTATATTGAAAGGTAACAACATACAAGGAAATGATTCTGTTTATTTATCAAAATCTGAAACATTTAAACAGAAATTAGCCGAAAACCCGGAATTAAGTTCAGTGGCTGCTGCTAATTCTTTACCTGCAAATACTAGTTTTACAGATGGCACATGGAGCGATATTCAGAGGAAAGATGAGAATAAAGAATTACGCGTTTCATATGTAGATTATAATTATATTTCAACATTAAATATCCAGATGCTTGCAGGAAGAAATTTTTCGAAAGATTTTCCTGCTGATAAGATGGGAGCTATTGTTAGTGAGAAAGCTGCAAAACAATTAGGTTTTAATAAAGTGGAGGATATTATTAATCACAAAACATATAGAGTTTATGGAGATTCAGGTAAACATGTTATTGGAGTTGTAAAAGATTTTAAAATGACATCTTTGCAATTAGCAGAGCCTCCTCAAATCTTATATTTAAATCCTGCAGAAAAAAGGTTTATCATTATTAAAGCAGTTAGAGAATTCGACCATCAATTTATTGCTAAGGTTGAAACGATATGGAAAGAGTTTTTTGGTGATGAAATGTTCAGGTATTTTATTTTGGAAGACTCTTACAATAAGCTTTACGAAAGTGATGTGCATAATAGTATTATACTAGCTATTTTTTCATTCATATCAATATTTACAGCTATGTTAGGTTTATTGGGTCTGGCATACTTTACCATTACCCAACGCACCAAAGAAATAGGCATACGAAAAGTCATTGGGAATACCGTACTTGAAATTATTGGTTTGATTTTATTTGATTTTATAAAACTGATATTAATAGCTTCGGTAATAGCATTGCCTTTAGGATATTATTTTGCTTCGGGGTGGTTAGAGAATTATGCCAATAGAATTAGTATTCAATGGTGGTACTTTATTTTACCCGTATTAGTGGTGAGTATTATTACAGTTATTACGGTGAGCTACTATGCTATACGAACTGCACTGGCAAATCTGGTGAAGGCGTTGAGGGAGGAATAGAGGAAGCTTCGAGAATAATGCTGCGAGCTGTGAGCTACGAGAATTAATCTCTTGGCTTGCAGCACACAGCTCATAGATCAAGGCTCGCAGCTTTTATAATATTATTAATCGTTGCAGTTTTATGCTTCTTCTCGAAGCTCAAAGCTCGCAACTCAAAGCTTTAAAAAATGATTAAAATAGAAAAATTAACAAAAAAATTTCTAACCGATGAGGTAGAAACAACAGCGATTAATCAGGTTGATTTACATATTAAAAAGGGGGAATTTGTGTCTATTATGGGACCCTCAGGATGTGGTAAATCGACTATGCTCAATATACTTGGACTGCTCGATAATCCTACAGATGGTGCCTTTTATTTTGATGGTACAGAGGTGGCTAAGTTTAACGAGAGCCAACGTACCGGATTGCGAAAGGGGAACATTGGGTTTGTATTTCAGAGTTTTAACTTAATTGATGAACTGAGTGTTTTTGAAAATGTGGAACTACCCTTAAAATGTTTAGGAATTGGCGTTTCAGACAGAAAGAAAAAAGTGGAAGAAGTGTTGGATAGAATGCAAATTTTACACAGGGCTAAGCATTATCCTCGACAACTTTCAGGAGGACAGCAGCAACGTGTGGCTGTTGCTAGGGCTGTGGTAACTATGCCTAAGTTGATACTAGCTGATGAGCCAACAGGTAATCTTGATTCAAAAAATGGAGAAGAGGTTATGCAAATTTTGGAGGAACTCAATAAAGCAGGAACAACCATTGTAATGGTAACTCACTCGCCATCACATGCAGAAAGAGCACATCGTACCATATATTTTCATGATGGAAATATAGTTGAGAAACCGGTGGATATATAGAAGAAGCTGAGAGTTATGAGTTATGAACTACGAGTTATGAGTGAACTATATGTTATCTATTGAAGTACCTAATTTTAACTTTAGGCACACATAACTCGAAACACGAAACTTTTTATTTAATATGATTACAGCCGAAAATATATACATGCATTATCCTGCACCTAAAAGGTATATTGAATATTTTACCAAGCCTTTTAAACAGGAAAGGTTTACAGCACTTCATGGAGTTTCTCTAAATATAGAAACGGGTGACCGGGTTGCTTTTTTAGGGGCAAATGGTGCGGGCAAAACTACTTTTTTGAAACTTATTGGAGGTTTGTTATATCCGAGTTCGGGAATAATAAAAGTCAATGATTGTGATACTACTAAAGAAAATCTAAAAGCCCGCAAAAGCGTTGGTTTTGTACTAAACGAAGAACGAAGCTTTTACTGGCGGTTAACAGGGATTCAAAACCTACGTTTTTTTGGAACTTTGGATAATTTGTATGGAGATTTACTTGAGAAAAAGGTAAATGAATTACTGCATCTTGTAGGACTCAATGAAGATAAGAATAAGTTATTTGCAGGTTATTCGTCGGGTATGAAGCAGCGATTAGCCATTGCGAGAGGCCTACTTTCAGACCCATCTATTCTAATACTTGATGAGCCTACCCGAACATTAGATCCCGTATCTGCTAAAGATGTAAAAAATATTCTTTCCGAACGTGTGCATAAAGACAAGGAAAAGACCCTTTTAATAGCCACCCATAGCCTTTATGAAGCAGAAACCTTATGCAATAAAGTATGCTTCATGAAGAAAGGACTGATAGTTAAGTTTGCTCCAATTGACGAGCTCATGCATCAATTTGGGTCAATTGAAAATTGTTATAACAAGATTTTTGAAGAAACTTCTAACTTTTAGATTATTATGAACTTTTATAAAACAGTAGCCTTTATTAAAAGAGATTTTATAATACTGGCAAGCTATAAGATGGCATTTCTTACAACATCATTAGGAGCCGTCTTTCCATTGTTGTCATATTTTTTTATTGCCAAACTGATGCCATCAGGTTCAACTCAGAGCATAGCTAAATACGGTGGCGATTATTTTTCGTTTACGTTAATAGGAATTGCATTTACAACTTATTTTACCATGGCAGTGCAAGAATTTTCTGCTCTTATGCGTAGGGATCAAATGGCAGGTTGTTTGGAAGCGTTATTAAGTTCACAAACAGATACCAAATCGTTGATATTTATGTCGGCAATATTTAAATTTATTCATAATGGAACTGTGTTAATATTTATGTTTGTAATAGCCTATTTTTTTCTTGGATTTAATATAGCTAAGATAAATATCGCATCTACAATTTTAACATTACTTTTATCTTTTATTACTTTTATAAGTTTAGGTATATTTTCAGCAGCTGGAACTATTCTTTTTAAACAGGGAGAGCCTTTTGGATTTATTTTTGGAACTTTAAGTTCTTTATTAGGAGGTGCAGTTTTCCCTATAGCTTTACTTCCTTTTGGGTTAAAAATATTTTCATATGTTATACCCATTACCTATTCGCTTGATGCCCTTAGATTGGCTATATTACAAGGTTATTCTATTAGTATGTTATCGCAGCAATTGATAATTTTAACTAGCATATCGATCTTTCTTTTACCTATGAGTCTGAAGTTTTTTGAATGGGCAGTTGAAAAAGGAAAAAGAAATGGGACTCTGATGCAGTATTAAAAAAGTGATTAAAATTACGATTGATGTAGCTATAAATATTTTAAATTCATATTTAAATATCTTGTATCTATATGCCTTAATTGAAAATGAAAAAAGCCAAATTGAGGTTTCGCAAATTCAAACAGAGAAAACTATATTATTAATGGTTTTAGTCAAATCATCTTATAGATATCTTTTAGAAACTAAAGCCTAGGAAGCTCTAGAAAAGGAAATAGTAATAACAACTGAAAATGACATAATTAAATCACACCTGATTCTATGTCAATATATGAATAATGATTCAATAACTGCGTTGCAAATAAGAAAAGACTCAGATATCACTATAGATACTTCGATAATTCAAATGTCATTTAACGAAATATTTAATATTTTTCAGGAACAATTTCCTGATTTAAAAATTGCAAACTATCAACTCCAAAGCGCAAAGAAAAGTTTAGCTATAGTTCGTGGGCAAAATCACTATATAGTGCTTATTCCTCGTGGTATTCTGATTTATCAACTAATCCTATGTCAACAACTTCTAATCCATTAAAATATCCATATAGAAGCCAAATAAATGATAATTTGGCCTCTCTGATTTCTTTGAATTTGAGTATTCCCATATTCAACAAGTATAGTCTACAAAATAATATTAGCAAGGCAAAAGTGAATGTTGATATCTCAAATAGCAGATACGAACAAGTTAAATTAACTTTATATATGACTATTCAGCAGTTATATATTGATGCAAAAAATGCTAATGCCAAATATAATTCAAGAAAAGAAACTTTATCGTCAATGGAAGAGCTTTATAAACTTTCTGAACAACAATATCAAATGGGTATGTTAAGTTCTATTGATTATAAGATATCTAAAAATAATTATACAAAATCATTTGCTAATTTTCTGCAAGCAAAATATGAACTAATTTATAAAACAAAGGTTTTGGGCTATTTTACTACTGGTAAACTTTTTCTCTTGAATTGAGCAAGTTTAATTGTGAAATTTATAGAATAGATAAATCGTAAAATTTAATGGTTTAATTGATTAAAAGTTGAAGATACTTGTAATTAACTCATCTACTTTTACTGGTGGTGCGGAAGAAAGTTTGATTGAATTTTTAGATACTGACAATAATTTTTTTGAGTTTGTTATAATCGTTCCTAAAGAATATAAAATCAAATTACCAAGGCTAAATAAAACTAAGCATATAACCCTTCCGCTTATTTGGTTTTCTAAATCATTTAATCCAATCTATTACTTAAAATGTTTTATTAATTTAATATATGTTGAGCTTAAGCTTAATGAAGTAATAAGAAATGAAAAAATAGATATTGTTTATTCGAACACAATTAAAAATCATATTTACGGATTAATTATAAAACTTTTAACAGGTAAAAAAGTTGTTTGGCATGTCAGAGACAACATTCAAAATGGTATATTAAAATCAATCATGGTAAAGTATTCTGATAAAATAGTTTGCATTTCAAATCACATTTATAGTCAAATTAATATCTGTTCAAAAGCTACAGTTATCTATAATGGGATAGATACACTAAAATTTTCACCTGACATTGAAGTTAAACATGATATTCGAGAGCTCTTAACCCTTCCATCAGGAACATTGCTTGTTGCCCAAGTAGGGCAAATCACAAGATGGAAAAATCATATCGACTTTATTCGATGTGCATGGATAGTTCTAAATAACCAATCAAATGTACATTTTTTGATAGTAGGAGATGATTTATCAGGCAGAGAAAAAAAGTATTTGACTCAAATAAAAAATGAGATATTCTTATTTTGGTTTGAATAATCATGTAACATTTTTAGGTCATAGAACTGATATTTGTGAAACATATGCCCAGATAGATGTATTAGTGCATCCAGCCATAGACGAGCCATTTGGACGTGTAATGATTGAGGCAATGGCAATGGAAAAGCCTGTTGTTGCCTATAATTGCGGAGGTCCAAAAGAAATAATTTTGAATGGGGAAACAGGCTTTCTTATAAAACCTCATGATTATTCTGAAATGGCACAAAAAACAATATTATTATTAAATGACAGATCAATGAGAAGAAAATTTGGGAAGAAAGGAAGAGTAAGGGTATGTGAATATTTTAATTTAAATGAATGCTCCGGAAAGATGACTCAATTATTTAGTAGCTTACAATATTAACATTTTAATAAAATTTCATTATGAAAAGGAAGTTGTTTCTTTACATTATTGCTTTTGTTATAGTTTCAATATCTATAGCAGAATACTATTTGAGAACTGCATTTTTTGAACAACTAAAAACTCAAGTTTATCCACTTATATATAATCCTGATTCATTAGGCGGTTATAAATATATTCCATTTGCAAAGAATATTCATATATCACCTAGTTATAATATATCAGAAAAAATAAATCAAATCGTGAATAGTCATGGCTATTTTGGACCAGATTTTAATAATTTGAAAGGTAAAGATACTTTTAGAATTGCTATGGCAGGCTATAGTTTTAATTCAGGAAGTGGAATTTCAGTTCCGCTGCAAAACTATTTTATAGAGAATAATAAAAAAGTCGAAGTTATTAATTGCTCAGTTGATGGTTCTGAACAAAATTGGCAAATGTATAAACGTATTAAATATGAGATAATTAAATACAATGTAGATTTAGTTTTATTTGAAACATCGTTACCTTTTCAGAGACGTGATTATACAAAGGAATGTTATCGAAGCTATATTCTTGAATATGCTTCAGGTTCACAAAAATCCAGAAATTATTGTATAACAAGAATTGATCGATTATATAAATTTAAATTTTAACATTTTTCTATGATAAGAGCTATATTATAAGAGGAATTTGTAAGATGTTAACAGATAAATATGAGTATTCCTTTGGTAGTTTGACCCAGCAGTATATAGCCCCTTATCGAAAGAAAAAAATACTTTCTGAAGACATGGTTACATATAAATATACATTAGAAGAATCATTTAACCAGTTAAGTTTATTGAATAATTTTCTAAAGGAAAGAAACATTAGATTAGTTATTTTTAATTATTTTACCCCGCAAATTACTCCTAGTCAAAAAATAATAGAAGATTTATATTCCAAATATGAAATAAGACATCTGAACCTTAATATAACATATGATTATTATGAAAAATATTTAAGACTTAAATATGATGATCATCCAAGTAAGTATGGCGAATTATTTTTTGCTGAAAAATTGTATTACAAACTTATAAATGGTAATTATATTACTAACAACTAATAATAATGAAAGTGATATAAAAGTGTTAATAAATGGGCTGCAACTTAGTGATGAAAATTCAGGAGTTCAATATTATACTAATAATCTTCTAAAAGAAATTCGAAAATTAGAAGATTTACAAATAAAAGCTTTAGTTTCAAAAAGCTATTTTCCGAATATTGGAGTCTCAGACAAGCTTCAATTTCAATATGTAGATATTAATAGTAAAAATAGACTTAAACGAATTTATTACGAGAACTTAAAATTGCATCAATTTTTAAGACAAGAAAAATTTAATTTATATCACGCTACTAATTATTTATTGCCATATTTCTCAAAGTTCAAATCTGTTCTAACAATCCATGATTTAATAGCGATTAATCACCCTCAATTTTGTCAAAACGAATCTGTAATATATTTTTCTTTACTTCAGTCGAGATCAATAAAACAAGCAACAAAAATTATTGCCGTTTCCAACACTGTAAAGAATGAAATTATTAAAAAATATAATGTGCCACCTGAAAAAATTGTTACAATATATCATGGCGTTAACGAAAATTTCAAAAAAGAAAATGATTCATTTAGATTAAATGAAGTTAAGGTAAAATACAACTTACCCGATAAATTTATTTTATTTGTTGGAAATATTGAACCTAAAAAAAATCTGAAACAACTTATAGAGGCTTATAATTTATTGAGAAAAAAGTCAGAAATAATTCACAAGCTGGTAATTGTAGGAAAAAAAGGGTGGAAGTATAATGATGTTTTTAAAAAAGTTAATGAATTGAAGCTGGATAAACAAGTTTTTTTCAATGGCTATATTCCGGAGGATGATTTACCTGTAATATATTCATTAGCAGACTTATTTGTATTTCCCTCATTATATGAGGGATTTGGTATTCCTCCCTTAGAAGCAATGGCTTGTGAGATTCCAGTATTGGTCTCAAATAGAGGTGCACTACCAGAAATTACAGGAGGTAAATGCATTCAGATTAATCCTTTAGATATTGAAGATATAGCTGAAGGAATGTATAATTTAATAACCGATAATAACCTAAGAAAAAAATCTATTGAAGATAGCAAAAATTGGGTGAAAACCTTTACTTGGGAAAAGGCAGCAAAAGAGACAGTGCAGGTTTATGAAAAGATAGTTTAATATAATGGTAAATGTTTAATCTTTTATATAAATTAAGAAAAAATGGAATAATTAAATCTTCAATAGGTTTATTAATTATTACCCTATCTGTAAAACTTATTGGCTATGTTGAAAAGTTGATATTGGCTTATTATTATGGTACCAGCTATCAGGTTGATGTTTATACAACAGTTGTAACAATAATTCTAAGCCTTTTCATTTTTTTTAGGGAAATAATCCAACCCGGATTTTTGAATGTCTTTTTAGAAGCTAAGAGCAAAGGGGATGAAAAAATGGCTTGGGGATTATTTAACAACATAATTAAACTAATTCTGCTAATTACTATTATTATTTCTGTTATTACTATAGCATTTTCCGGGAAAGTAATAAATATTTTTGCTCCTGGATTCGAAGGAAATAAATTTGCGTTGTCTGTCAAGCTAATTCGAATAGCAATTCCTGCCTGTATCTTCTTAGCCATATCAGCATTAACTAGTATAACATTGAATGGTTTGAAAATATTTGCACTTCCAGCTTCAGGCGAAATTGTTTTTAAAGGATTAATAATCGTATGTCTTATAATATTTTATAAGCATTTTGGAATTATTGGTGCTGCAATTGGTATTGTAATAGGATCAATAGGAAGATTGACTGTTCATTTGGTAAAGCTTTATGATAAAATAAGTTTTCGTCCAGTTAAATTGGATAATAACTATATTAAAAAAGCTTGGTATTTAACCTGGCCTTTGCTTATTGGGGTTACATTTTCACAATTAAGTGGACTTGTAGATAATATTTTTGCTTCTTATTTACAAGAAGGTTCAATAGCCGCATTAAGTTACTCAAAAAAAATAATCGAGCTTCCTGTACTTTTATTTCCATTCATATTGAGTATTGTAGTTTTCCCTTATTTTTCTCAATTAGCTATTGAGAAAAATCATTTAAAATTAGAATATCTCTTTAATGAATCTCTTAGATGGATAGTAATAATATTTATTCCTATTGCAGCATTTTTTTATGTTTATTCACAACCCATTGTTGAGATAATACTTCAAAGAGGGGCTTTTGGAAAAGAATCAACAATGCTAACTTCTGCACCACTGGCTATTTATGCAATGGGATTAGTCTTCTTTGCTATAGAGACAATTCTTGTAATATTTTATTATGCAAATGCCGATATTAAAACGCCTATATTTGTTGGCATTGGATGTGTTATTTTAATATAATACTAACGTGGTTCTTAATACATTCGATTGGGTATATAGGAATAGCATTAGCCTATGTAATACATAAAACTATTAAAACTATGATACTGTTAGCTTTGCTCAAAAGAAAGGTTCGGTTCAATTATAATGAGATATTGAAATTTATATCGAAAATTATATTTGCTGGAATTATTTTTACGACAATAACACTTCTACTTAGGGCATTTGCATATAACGATATTTATAAATTAAAAATTAGGATAGCTATAATATCAGCTACATTTATCACTGGAATAGTGACTTATTTAATTACATTGTATTTCTCAAAAGAACTTAGGGTAAAATATAAAAGTGATAACGTAAAATTCGTCTGAAATATATAGAATAATTCTACGTTTAAATAGATGTTTTCGCTTCCATTTTCAATAAATAAGCCAATGATAAAAATCGCATATATTATTGAAAAATTTCCAAGTGAATCAGAACAGTTTATTTTAAATGAAATTCTTGAATTAGAAAAGCAGAACTTTGACATTTTAATTATAGCTTTAAAGAAATCCCGAAATGGCACTTTTAAAATATATGTTAATACACTAAAATCTCCTGTTTTTTACCTTCCACACTTTTTTATTTACATTCTATCATTCTTGAATTTTAGAAACTTCACAGAAAAATTTCAAATTTATTTTTCAACTTGCTTTAAAGAATCAACAAACTTTAGAACAATTTTAAAGAAAACACGCTATTTTCTTATCGCCCTTTATTTTGAAAGAAAAATTAAGAAACTACGTATTTCTCATGTTCATGCTCACTTTGCTTTTATTACGTCAGACGTGGCTTATTTACTATCAAAGTTATTGAAAGTTGAATATAGCTTTACAGCTCATGCCCAGGATATATATCTTAATAGAAATGGGATTATACAAAAAGCAATGATGTCTAAATTTGTTATTACGTGTAACATTCATAATAAAATACTAATTGAAAATATAATTAAATCAAATAATTTCGAGAAAAAGGTATTTAACATATACCATGGAATTAACCTTGATAAATGGCCATTTGTTGAGCATAAGATTAATAAAATCGATTCACTGAAAATACTCACCGTTGCTCGATTAGTGGAGAAAAAGGGGATAATTTATGGCATCAGAGCAGTACAAATGATAATTGAAAGAGGGTATCATTTAAAATATATAATTATTGGAGATGGTATTTTAGCGGATGATTTAAAAGATTATATAAGCAATGAAAAACTTAGTGATTCTGTTGAGTTCTTGGGATACAAAGACCATGAGGAAATTTATCGTTTAATGGCAAGTTCTGATATTTTCATTTTACCTTGTATTGAAGCTCAAAATGGAGATATGGATGGATTACCCAATGTTTTATTAGAATCATTGGCTATAGGATTACCTGTTATATCATCCAGAATATCCGCTGTGGAAGAATTAATTACACATGAAAAAACAGGTCTGCTGGTGAATCCAAAAAATGAAGATGAATTAGCCGAAGCGATTATGCTTTTAATATCTAACACTGAGTTATATGTAAAATTATCAAAGGAAGGTAGAAGAAAAGTGTTAGAGGAATTTGATATTAATATATCAACAAAAAAGCTGGTCAATATTTTTGAACAATTCATTTTAAAATGAAGAAAGTAAAAATACTATTTGGTTTGGAAGCTGCTGGAGGTGGGGCTCTAAAACATTTGGTTTATTTGGTATCACATTTAAATAGGGATATTTTCAATATTACAGTAATCTTATCAGATAAAAGAAATAATGATATAGCAGAAGAGATTAACAAAATGAAACAAGTCGGGGCAAAAGTTACAATTTTGCCTATGAAACGAGGATTTAATCCCATTAACGACATAATTTCATTTATAAAAATCTACTTATTAATACGTAAAACGAATTTTGACATTGTACATGGCCACAGCTCAAAAGCGGGTGCATTATTACGTTTAGCAGCTTATTTCAACCATGTGCCATCAGTATTATATACGCCACATTGTTTCTACTTTCAAGGACAAAATGGTATTAAGAAAAATGTATACATTTTTCTATAAAAATGCTTGGGAAAATATCCACTTCAATAATTGTATCTGACGGTGAAATGAAGGAAATTCATAAATATGGAATTGTGTCCGGCCATAAAATAAATAATATCAATAATGCAATTGATTTTAATGAATATAGACAAATTAAAGAAATGTCAAATATTCGCAAAGAATTGGGAATTAACGATAATCAATTTGTGGTTGCGGCTATTGGAAGACTCGTGCCACAAAAGAATTATGAAACATTTATTTGTGCTGCTAAAGAAGTAATATCAGAATTTCCAGATGTCATATTTCTTATAGTTGGTGATGGAGAATTATTTGACCAACTAAAATCCTATATTGTATCTTTAGGACTTAATTCAAAAATTAAACTTACAGGCTATGTGAAGGAAATACATAAAATATATTTAGTTATTGATGTTTTAGTAAACACTTCATTATGGGAAGGATTACCTTATACATTTATAGAAGCCTATTCATACAATAAACCTGTTATTGCTACTGATACAGGGAATGGCCATATTATATTAAATGCAAAAACAGGTTTTGTTAGTCCAAGAAAAGACATTATTTCAATAGCTGAAAGAATAAAAGAGCTCATTATGAATAAAGATTTATCTAAGGAAATGGGGATCAATGGGAATAAGCTTATTAAAGAAAAATATTCATTTCAATTGTTTATTAAAGAGCATGAGAAATTATATTTAGAACATATAATTAAATCCTAATGAATTCAATTTTAATTACCGGAGGGGCTGGTTTTATTGGTAGTAATCTTATTGACAAACTCCTTACTGAGCAAAACAATGATGTAACTTGTATTGATAATTTTGATGACTATTACTATAGAGCCATAAAAGAACAAAATATTAAAATACACCTTAAAAATCATAGATTTAAACTATTAGAGATAGATATTAGAGATCTCAAAAAATTAAAAAAAATAAATGGTTCGTTTGATATTATCATTCATTTAGCTGCTAAACCTTGAGTTAGATCAAGTATTGATAATCCGAAACTATATTCAGAAGTTAATACTTTAGGTACAAAAATATACTTGAGATAGCTCGAGAATTAAATATTCCAAAATTTATTTTTGCTTCTTCAAGTAGTGCATATGGTAATAATTGTAACTATCCTTGGAATGAGAATGATTCAGATTTAAAGCCAGTTAGTCCATATGCTTTGACTAAATAGGCTCGCATATTTCTCTTGTTCAATTTGGAATCCAAAAAATGGATTTGCTGGTATCCAGCCATTTTTAGTTGCATATGAAAAAAAAGCCCTAAGCTTTTTCAAAATAGAGGCAATTGTATTTGAGCCTTTTTTAACCTCATCATTTTTGAGAAATATTTGAATTTTTTTTAAAGTTGTATGGTTAATCGATTCGAAATTTAATTCGCTATTGAATTTGTAAAAATGATTTTTAGTACTTTTTAATTGTTTGCGTCGGGAATCACTGACCTTGGCTTCCTTTATATATTGATTATAACATGCAAAAAGAGCTGGTTTAATTTCAAGTATAATTTCATCTTCGTTTTTTTGAATATCATTGAGTTTTTCCTTTAATCCAATTCTAACATCTTCTGGACTTGGATACTTTTCAATTCCAATGTAATAATCGAATATTGAATGTACTGGCTATCCACATTTTTATTTTCCGCATAAACAAATGTGGATAATTCAGAGATATGTTTAAAACCATGAAAATTAAGCAAATCATTCTGTCATTGAGCCGCTTTAGATTTCATTTTTCTTACTGCTGAAATTGCTTTAAATTTGTAATACTATATCAGAAAATTAATAAACAAATTTTATTCAAATGAGCAGGGTACTTATTATCGGAGCAGGCGGTGTTGGCACAGTTGTGGCACATAAAGCTGCAAGTGCACAGGATATATTTACCGACATTATGTTGGCAAGTCGCACCAAAACAAAATGCGATACAATTGCTAAATCTGTGGGTGACAATAAAATTAAAACTACCCAGGTAGATGCTGAAAACGTTTCCCAACTTATTGAATTACTAAAAAGTTATAAACCCGATATAGTTATAAATGTAGCCCTTCCTTACCAGGACCTTGCAATTATGGATGCCTGCCTCGAGACAAAAACAAGCTATCTCGATACTGCCAATTACGAGCCCAAAGAAGAAGCTAAATTTGAATACAAATGGCAATGGGCTTACCAGGAACGATTTAAAGCGGCAGGTATTACCGCTATTCTCGGTTGTGGATTCGATCCCGGGGTTACTGGCGTTTTTACGGCTTATGCGGCAAAACACCATTTTGACACAATACAATACCTCGATATTGTCGATTGCAATGCCGGGGACCATGGAAAACCTTTTGCCACAAATTTTAACCCCGAAATTAATATCCGTGAAGTAACCCAAAAAGGCAAATTTTGGGAAAACGGAAAATGGATTGAAACCAAACCACACGAAATACACGAAGCTTTAACTTATCCTGAAATTGGCCCGAAGGAATCTTATTTGATTTATCATGAAGAACTCGAATCGTTGGTAAAAAATTTTCCTTCAATTAAACGAGCACGATTCTGGATGACTTTTGGCCAGGAATATTTAACCCATTTGCGTGTTATACAAAACATAGGTATGGCGCGTATTGATCCCGTTGTTTATAATGGAGTTGAGATAGTGCCGATTCAATTCTTAAAGGCAGTGCTTCCAAATCCGGGAGACTTGGGTAAAAATTACAAAGGCTGGACTTCAATTGGTTGCCGTATCAGGGGAATTAAAAATGGAAGGGAACAAACTTTTTATATTTACAACAACTGCAGCCATGAAGCAGCATATAAAGAAACCGGGACACAGGCAGTAAGCTATACAACTGGTGTTCCTGCAGTAATTGGTGCAATGCTGTATTTAAAAGAATTATGGAAAAACCCGGGTGTATTTAATGTTGAAGAATTTGATCCCGATCCTTTTATGACGGAATTAAACAAGAACGGTTTGCCTTGGAATGAATTGCATAATATCGATTTGGAATTATACTGATTTGACAATTATTATCCATAGGTTATTTATTAAAAAAGATAATCTAAAACAAATTTTAAAAAGAAATTTGATTAACATATTTTTGCAATAACTTTATTAACTTAAGATATTTTCTGTTGCTTTGAGCTATTCTATTTAAATTTTAACCTTACTTAGGAATATGTCTGGTTTTCCCTTTTGTAAAAGGATTTTTTCTCTGCTGCTTATTGCTTCATTAATATTATTTAATATTAATGGTCAACAATATAATTTAAAATTTAAGCATCTTACAAATGCCGAAGGATTGGGGAATAATAATGTCCTCTCAATATGTGTTGATTATAAAGGGTTTTTATGGATTGGCACCGAAGACGGCCTGGATAAATATGATGGATACGGCTTTACAATATACCGGAAAGAAGAAAATAATCCGAATTCATTATCGCAAAACTATTGCTGGACAATTTATGAAGATAATGAAAAGAACTTATGGATTGGAAGCCGGAATGGATTAAACCTTTATAATCGTGAATATGACAATTTTAATTCCTTCTTTATTGATTCAGCCCAAAAATTAAATAAAACGGAATATTTTATTCAATCAATATTTGAGGATAGTCATAAGCATTTATGGATTGGCACTTCGAGAGGGTTATTTCAATTCGACCGTTCTAAAAGAAAATTCGATAAATATCATTTTGATAAAGAAAAAGATTACCATCTGGAAAATGAGAGATTTGTTACAATAGTCGAAGATAAGGAAGGTTCTGTTTGGTTAGGCATAGCCGAATCCGAAACCAGTGGATTAATCCAGCTTAAGGATGATAAAATTGTAAATATATTTTGTCATAACCCGGCTGATATAAACTCAGTGTCTAATAATAATATCCGGCATCTGTTTGTCGATAGCCATGACAATTTATGGATTGGCACACGCGGCGGAGGTTTAAACAAGTTTATCAGAAAAAATAAAAGTTTTGAACATTATTTCAGAAAAGCAGGCGATATGAATTCGCTTACAAACGATCATATTTCCTCAATCAGGGAAACTCCTGACAAAAAATTATGGATAGGAACATTAGACGGATTAAATATATTGGACCCAAAAAGCAATAAAATTGTTCAGGTAATAAATAATCCCTATGATAAAAATAGCTTATTGAGCAATATTATACATTCATTATACATTGATAAGCAAGGGACTGTTTGGATTGGAAGCCGGTTTGGCGGAGTAGATATATTTGACAGTCGTATTAACTCATTTGCACTTTTTAATTATAAACCAAAATCTGAGAATACAATAAGTAACAACAATATTACTTCATTTACTGAAGATAAAAATAATAATATCTGGATTGCTACTGATGGCGGAGGATTCAATTATTTTAATCCTTCAACCAATAAATTTTTAAATTATACAGCCGATAATAGTCAAACAGGCCTTATAAATAACAAAACACTTTCATTGACCGTCGACCGTGACAACATTCTTTGGGTTGGTTCCTGGCTTGGCGGAATTAATAAATTTGAAATTATTAATGACCAGTTAAAACTTATTGATAAATATCCTGTATTAAATGCAAAATTTAAAAACAGTAACTGCATATATTCCATCTTTCAATCGCGTAATAATGATATTTGGGTTGGATGCTGGCTTAATGGTCTTTTTAAATACAATAAAAATAAAAATACCTTTGAATTTGTAAAATTAGAAGATAATGCAACCGATCAGCCGCCACCAATTGTAGATTGCATCAATGAAGATCATATAGGGAATTTATGGGTTGGCACTGAGGATAAAGGACTTTTTGTAATTGAAAATGCTGATAAAAAAATTAAACACTATTCAAGCAATGAATTCAGCAAGAATGGAATTAGCAGTTCAAGTATTTATTGTATCCTTGAGGATAAGAGAAATCTTTTATGGTTTGGCACTGAATATGGATTGAACCTTTTTATACTTGATAAAAAAGAATTTAAAATTTTCCTCGAAAAAGACGGGCTTCCGGGTAATAATATTTATGGGATACTGGAAGATAATCATGGAAATTTATGGATAAGCACTAATAATGGGCTATCAAAATTAGTTGTACTGCAAACAAAGGATAGTGTGGCAATCAAGTGCATAAATTTTGACATTTCTGATGGTTTGCAGGGGCTTCAATTTAATCGTTGGGCATATTTTAAAAGCAGGAATGGGGAAATGTACTTTGGAGGCAATAATGGGTTCAACAAATTCTTCCCGGATAGCATAATTATAAATAATTACTTGCCAGCTGTTTATTTTACGGGACTCTATTTATTTAATAAATTGGTGTTACCTGGCAATAATTCACCATTAAAAAAAGCCATCACTGAAACAAATGAATTAGAATTAACAGCAAAGCAAAAGGTTATCACTTTAAAATTTGCAGCAATAAATTATATTAACCCCGATAAAAATGAATATAAATATAAACTTGAAGGTTTTGATAAAGATTGGAATTATATAGGAAACAAACATGAAGTAACTTATACAAATTTACCTCACGGTTCTTACCTTTTTAAAGTACAGGCATCGAATAATAACGGAGTCTGGAATAGTCGAGCGGCAATTTTGAAGATTACTATTCGCCCGCCATTCTGGAATACTTTTTGGTTTAAAGCATTGTTGCTGCTAATTATTATTTCAAGCCTTGTTGCCTATTACTTTTATAAAATAATTAGGATTAGGGTTCGGAATGAATTGTTGGAAAAACTTGTTAAAGAACGTACCCGGGAAGTTAACATTCAAAAAGAAAAAATCGAAAAAATAAATCTCATCCTTACTGAGCAGAAGAATGAAATGGAAACACAGGCAGAAGAACTTCAATCTCAGGCAGAGGAATTATATAGCCGTTCCCAATTATTAGAAAATTCTAATAAAGAAATATTATTGCAAAGGGACGATTTGGAAAAAACATACGAAGAATTAAATAAGTATCGAGAACAATTAGAAGATTTGGTTATTGAACGCACCCGTGATCTTATCGATGCAAAAGAAAAAGCCGAAGAGTCGGATAAGCTTAAATCAGCATTTCTGGCAAATATATCGCATGAAATACGCACGCCGCTAAATGCTGTTGTAGGTTTCGCTAAAATTTTAAATTTCGGTTCATATTCTGAAAAAGAAAAAGTTGAATTCATTCATATTATTGAACAAAATTGCAATTACCTGCTCAGCCTTGTAGATGATATTCTCGATATATCAAAAATTGAAGCGGGGACAATCAGGTTAAATAAAATACCTGTTATGCTAAACCAGGTGCTTAAAGACATCAATTTAATTTATAGCGAAGAAGTTAAAAAACTGGAATTACAAAACATTTCAATATCCTTTTCTGCCAATATACCTGACGAAGTAATGAAATTATATATAAATGTTGATACGGTTAAACTTCGCCAGATAATTACCAATCTTGTTAACAATGCTTTAAAATTCACAAAAGAAGGTTATGTGGAATTCGGATGCAAAATGAAAACTAAGAATATGCTTGAATTTTATGTAAAAGATACCGGCTTAGGGATAAAAAAAGAATACCTTGAATTAATTTTCGACCGTTTTAGAAAATTTGAAGTAGGCATGGAAGAACTTATCAGGGGTACGGGCTTAGGCCTTACAATAGCCAAGCAACTTGTAGAACTTATGGGAGGCAAAATTTGGGTTGAGTCGGAATATGGTAAAGGTTCGGTTTTTTATTTTACTTTGCCTGTTTCAAATGCTTAATCCAAAAATTTTTATCAGGAATTCCTATTCCTTTTTTCGAGCATTGTCTTCAGGTAATCGCGCATTAAAGGGATGTTGACCGGATCAATGCCATTACGGATTAGAATCTCGCTATCGGCCATAAATTCTTTTGCAAACCAATCAAAATTATTCTCTGCTTTTTGTATCGATTGACTGTATCTTTCTATTGCTTTTTGTTTGTTATTAAGGCACCATTCGATATGTCCCAGGTTAAGCAAATCATTTTTGTTTCCTTCGGCATTAAGTAATTTCTCAAAATACTTTTTAGCGGTGTCCAGTTTTGCCAGCATGAATGAGCACCAGGCAATCGGCTCGTTGGATTTTTATATTATCTGGCGCAAGGTATTCCACTTTGAAATATGCTTTCAGCGCATTTTCATAATCTTTCAGGTCCAAATATGTATGAGCCAAATTTGCCTGGATGTAAAGGTTCTCGGGTTCAATTTTTGCAGCTTCGAGATAATATTCAAGGGCTTTTTGGTTATTTCCGATACGTCTGTAACAAAGCGCTATTTTTTTTATATTCCAGAGATTTTTTATATCAATTAGGTTGGCCTTTAAATAAAATTCGAGAGCATTCTGATAATCTTCCAGCTTCTGGTAACTATAAGCTATTTTTTGCCATAGCTCAAAATTTTCATTGTTTGTTCCAACCTTTGAAAAAACTTCTATTGCATCGAAATAATGGCCTTTCTCAAAAAAGAATTCACCTATATTTCGAATAATTGTTTCATTTCTGACAATCCATTTGAAGAAGTCCGTATTATGAAAATCAGCTTTGGTTGAAAAAACATCATAAAATTCCTGCTTATACGGGTAAAGCTTATTGAAGCGGTATAAATCCTGGATATACTGGGTGAAAATATATCTTTCGTGTGATGGCTTGTGAAGGATTTCATCGTCATTAGTGGCTTCATCCATAGCCTTTATTTCCATATTGAATAATTTCAGCATAGCAGCCCGGTTCTCTTCCGGGACGAGATTTAAATTCAAACAAAACGAGTATTTATCAGAATTACATAATATCGATGATTTTTCTATGCCTTCAAAAAAATCATTATCATCAAAAGACCCGGCTTTATTGTTAATTGAATTTATTATTTCCGGATTTTCTTTATAAAAAGGAATAAACCAGTTGCCAATAGCAGTGAAAAAGCTGAATTGTTTCAGCATTGAAAAAGTACCCATAAATACATCAGAGCCTTCAACCTGAAGCATAGACATTTCTTCTAGTTTATTTAACAAATCGGGGGTATCCTCGAAAACATATTCCCAGTCGGGATTTTTTTCTTCCGAAAACGGGTCCTGGATAATATTTTTCACATCCAGCTTATCATGTATCCTGCTTTGGATACGCGTCATTTCGGGTAAAATTTCATCATGAAACTTTTGGGTAATTTTTTCGGTATCTCTTGCCTTTATGAATTGGATAATGGCTGTCTGAATGTGTTTCTCTACCTTGCTGCCCGATAAATGTTCCAGGTTTTCTTTAATTTTCGGATACAGGAATAATCGCTCGTTATACTGATAAAGAGTGATGAGTATACCAATTAAGGCACGCTGCCAAACCTGCTCTTTCGATTTATTAAACGATTGAACCAAAAAGCCTTGCTTCGGCAAAAAAAGAGTTTTGAGTTTCAAATAGTTTTAATAAATCGAAAGACAAGTTTGGGCACGTATTTTAATTGGTATACTCATCACTCCTATCGCTGTAACGAGCAACTGACTCCTGTATCCGAAAAATAAAGAAAACCTGGAAATATTTATCGGGCAGCAAGGTGAGAACACATTCAGACAGCCATTATCCAATTCATAAAAAAAGGCAAGAGATACCGAAAAAAATTACCCAAAAGTTTCATGATTGAAATTTTACCCAATGACACACTATCCAACAGGAAGATACATGATAAGCTCAATATGAAAAATCTATAAACCAAAAGGACTGGGAAGAAAAAAATCCAACTGCAGGGAAAGACCTTTTCGAGGATACCCCCGACTAACAAATAAAAATAAAGGAAATCTCTATGCTTCAGCAAGTTCAAAGCTCCTGATGTATTTATGGGTACAGGCTTTTTTTCACTTCAATGCTGAAACAATTAGCAACAGAATGCTATTGGCAACTGGTTTATTCCTTTTTATAAAGAAAATAGGAAATAATAAAATTCAATTAACAATAAACCAGGGGTACCTTGATGATAATAATTTTTGAAGGCATAGAAAAATCATGGACATTATGTGAATACCTAAATAAATACTGCATTTTTTTGTTTGAATTTAATATCAGAAGGAACCAGGACCTGGCTCTGTAAAAATATTGAATATGGAAATAAAGGCTATGAGATAGAAGCCACTAATGACAATGAAGATAGACAAGCCATAACAGCAAAAGAATATATTTTCACCCAGTATATCCAGGATTTATACCACTTCGATAATCTTAACATATATAAGCAGGAATTTTCTTGATGTTTTTTTGAACCAAAAGCTGATTTTCATAATACAACTTCTTCAAATGGATTGTCAGAAATGAAACAATTATTCGAAATATCAGGTAATTGAATATCTTTTTTGAGAAAGGCCATTCCTTCGATGCAATAGAAGTTTTTTCAAAGGTTGGAACAAACAATGAAAATTTTGAGCTATGGTAAAACAAAGAATAACATTACCAGAAGCTAAAAGATTATCAGAATGCTCTCGAATTTGAGGGAAGGCCAACCTAATTGATATAAAAAATCTCTGGAATAAAAAGATAACAGCCCTTTGTTACAGAGACTACGCTATAGGAAATAACCAAAAGAAACCTGAACATGATTCTGTCGAAGCTGCAAAAATTGACCCGAGGAACCTTTACATCCAGGCAAATTTGGGCTCATACATATTTGGACCTGAAATATTATGAAAATGCGCTGAAAGCATATTTCAAAGTGGAATACCTTGCGCCAGATATATAAAAATCCAACGGCCGATTGCCTGGTGCTCATTCATGCTGGCAAAACTGGACACCCTAAAAAGTATTTTGAGAAATTACTTAATGCGAAGGAAACAAAAATGATTTGCTTAACCTGGACATATCGAATGGTGCCTTAATAACAAACAAAAAGCAATAGAAAGATACAGTCAATCGATACAAAAAGCAAGAATAATTTTGATTTGTTTGGAAAAAAATTTATGGCCGATAGCGAGATTTAATCCGTAATGGCATTTATCCGGTCAACATCCCTTTAATGCGCGATTACCTGAAAACAATGCTCAAAAAAAGGAATAGGAATTCTCATAAAAATTTTTGGATTAAGCATTTTAAACAGGCAAAGTAAAAAAAAACCGAACCTTACCATATTCCAACTGAGCCTAAATTTTGCCTCCCATAAGTTCTACAAGTTGCTTGGCTAACGCAGGCCTAAGCCCGTACCCCTGATAAGTTCTTCCATGCCTACTTCAAATTTTCTAAAACGGTCGAAAATTAATTCAAGGTATTCTTTTTTTATCCCTAAGCCGGATCTTTTACATAAAATTCAAGCATATCCTTAGTTTCATTTTGCATCCGAATTCCACATAACCTTCTTTTGTGATTGTTAAAGCATTGTTACAAGTTTGGTAATTATCTGGCGAAGTTTAACCGTATCAACATTTATATATAATTTCATTACTTCGTCAGGTATCCTGGCAGAAAAGGATATTGAAATGTTTTGTAATTCCAGTTTTTTAACTTCTTCGCTATAAATTAAATTAATAGCAAATTTAAAGTCAATGACTAACATAACAGACAGTTTTCTATTTAAGGCTAAGCTGATTGTCCGCTTTCAATTTTTGATATATCAAGAATATCATCAGCACCAAGGCTGAGCAGGTCGTCCAATTTTGTTCAAATAATATGAATGAATTCAACTTTTTCATTTTTGGAAGGATATTGAACCGAAATTTAAAATTTTCAGCGAAACCTACAACAGCATTTAAAGAAGCAGCATGCGTATTTCATGCGATATATTCCGGATAGCATCAAAGCTATCCTAGGACTCTTTGCATGGAAATTAAACAACGGTGCGTTGGATAAAGACCAAAAATGTTAGCAGAATTGTTCTCGATACTTATTTAATTCTTCGTACTTTCCGAATCGTCCCTTTGCAATAATATTTCTTTAGAATTTTCTAATAGATTTCAAAGGATAATTATGTGCATTTCCTTGCCTAATTGAAGTTCTTCTGCCTGTGTTTCCATTTTCATTCTCATTAGTCAGTAAGGATGAGATTATTTTTTCAATTTTTTCCTTTTTGAATGTTAACTTCCGGTCTGGGGACCCTTCTTAACAAGTTTTTCCAACAATTCAACTGTAATCCTAATTATTTTATAAAAGTAATAGGCAACAAGGCTTAAAATAATAATTAGCAGCAACAATGCTTTAAACCAAAAATCCAGAATGAGCAGCAATCAGTGATCTTTCAAAATTGCCGCTCAAACTATTCCAGACCGTTATTATTCAAGAAATACCTACTTTACAAAAAGGTAAGAAGGAAGGCAACTGGTAAATTTGTATAAGTTACTTCATGTTTGTTCTATATAATTCCAAATCTTATCCTTTACAAGCCTATATTTATATTCATTTTTATGGGGCTAATATAATTTATACAAATTTTAAACGGAACAACCACTTTGCTTTGCTGTTAATTACTAATAT
>CAWEFA010000026.1:0-24822 GCA_963808135.1 uncultured Bacteroidota bacterium | reverse complement strand
TATATAGATTAATTGATTTATGCGACACATTTCATAGTTATTCTAAAATTATGTAACCCACAAGCGAGTTCCATTATCAGATCATCGAATTCAAACTTGTGACAACGTAAACGTTCTTTGATAATTCGGCAACGCTTAGCTCCGCATATAGCGTGTTCGACAAGTACCCTAAACCTGGATATTTCCCGGTTCTTCTGTTTTTGTTCTTTAGACAACTCCTTGCCTTTGGGCTTTTTGCTTGGCATTCGGATATTGACTCCTTCAGGATAGTGACCTACAAAGCCAGTATCTTGCCACAAGTTTATTCCTTTTGGAAAGGTTAGCGGCTGGTCGTCACAAATTTTCTTATCGTGTACGCTACCATTGTAGGTTCGGCTCAGGAACAAAATTCGGCGATCGGGCAGTGAAAGAATGTTGTTCTTGACACTATGAGTTTTTTTTACCACTGTAGCAGTCTTGTTGCTGCTCAGCATTTAGTGGCCGTTGAATACTCCTTTCTACTCCATCAAGCAATATGTCAGGGCAATCTTTCAATAGCTGTTCCAGCTTTTGATTGTTTCGTTCAGGTATTTCTTTAAGCCTTTTAAGAGTTTTGCCAAGAATTGGGCTTAAAAGATGTACCCAAAAATTGGCTTGAGGTTGGTTCATCGAAAAAGTAGCAGCCTGAAGTTCTTGTAAAGGAAACGTTTTTAGGTACACTAATATAAACAATAATTTGTCCTGAACGCCCGGTAAAACACTTGTTGATCTAGGTAATGCTATTCGTTGTCGAGGTTTTCCTTCTAAAGTGAAATGATTGGAATATTGTTCCCATTCATTTCGGAATTCTAATGCCAATTCATCAAACTCATCTGGATTAAACCCTGTGAGGCTAAGAAATTGAACGGGATTCCTTCTTACTTTGTCAACTTTTAATCCCATAGTTATTGTGTCTATGGGTTACAAATATATGTAAAAGAACTTATTAATTTTTTAATCTATATAATATCTAATGTTTATAGAAATAAAACTACTTTATTATATCCCATGGGATATAATCCTGAATTAAAAAATTTTATATATTATAATGGTAATTATGGTATTATTGCCTTTCTTGATAGCAATAACAAGCTGTGGGTTTACCAGGGATTGGTTACAAAAAAGAGCCGTATAGTAAAAATTTAACGATAATTTAATACTTAAAAGTCTTTTTAATAGCCTTGTGTTGTAACTTTGCATTATCGGAAAGTTATTCATGCAGCCATGAAAAAAAAATTGAAAAGACTGAAAAAAGCCCTGAAAAAAAATAAGGAAGATTTATTGTATTTATTATTTGCAGGCATACCGGCAGGAATCGCCATGATTTTGCTTAACAAATGTACAGATTATAAAAATCTTTTTTAGGACATTATTATAAAATCCTGAAAATTGCATTACCGTCTGTATGGGTCAATTTGTTTAGGACAAATCGCAATATTCATATTAAAGTTGGTTATTCTTCAATGACTGTGTATTTTAAATATTTCTAAACCCCGACTAAAATTTTTATAAATAAAATCATGAAAATATTAATCCTATGCACCGGCAACAGTTGTCGCAGCCAGATGGCCCACGGATGGTTACAGTCGTTCGATAAAAATATAGAGGTTCATTCTGCCGGAACGGAACCCAGTTTCCAGGTAAATACAAAAGCAATTAAAGTAATGGCTGAAGCAGGAATTGATATTTCAAACCATTACCCGAAACATGTAAATAAATACCTGAACGATGAGTGGGATTATGTAATTACCGTTTGCGACAATGCCAACGAAACTTGTCCGCTGTTTACCGGTAAAGTTAAAAAACGACTTCATATCGGGTTTGAAGACCCTTCGGCTAAAACCGGAACTGAAGAATTTATCTGGAGCGAGTTCCGAAGGATTCGGGATGAGATAAAGGAGAAATTTTATGAGTTTTACATAAATGATTTGAAGATTTGAAAATGGAATGATTTGAAAATTTAAAAATGAAAGAATTATGAGGAATGATAAAGACAATTTAATAGTGAAACTTTCGCTTGAATTTGCACTTAACATAATTGAATATTCTGAATTACTTGAAAAAAATAAAAAATATGTTATAGCTAAACAGCTTTTAAAATCAGGGACATCCATTGGAGCAAATGTCAGAGAGGCTCAAAACGCTGAAAGTAAGGCTGATTTTGTCCATAAAATGAAGATTGCGGCTAAAGAAGCAGATGAAACAGAGTATTGGCTCACCCTTTGCGAAATGTCAAAAAATTATCCTTTTGATAGTCAATTGAAAGAAAAACTTCAATCAATACTTAACATCCTTTCAAAAATAATAAGCACTTCAAAGTCTCATTAAACCATTTTCAAATTTTCAAATCATCAAATTAATAACTATGGGAACAGCAAAACAACTTTCATTTTTCAATCGCTTTTTAACCCTTTGGATATTTCTTGTAATGTTTGCAGGGATTTTAACCGGTTATTTTTTACCAGGTATTTCAGGTTTTTGGGATTCGTTAAGTTCCGGCACAACCAACGTACCAATAGCTGTGGGGCTTATCCTGATGATGTATCCGCCTTTGGCAAAAGTAAAATACGAAAAGTTGCCGTTGATTTTTAAAAATATCAAATTGCTTAGCTTATCGCTTATTCAAAACTGGATTATCGGCCCGCTGGTAATGTTCCTTTTGGCAATCATTTTTCTGCACAACCATCCCGGACTTATGGTTGGGGTAATTTTAGTCGGCCTGGCGCGTTGTATTGCAATGGTGCTGGTATGGAACGATCTTGCTAAAGGCGATACCGATCTGGCTGCCGGACTTGTGGCATTTAATGCGTTGTTCCAGGTATTTCTTTATTCCGTTTATGCTTATATCTTCATAACCATTCTTCCGCCCTTGTTCGGTTTGAGTGGCGCATTGGTAAACGTATCAATTTCAGAAATTGCTTTCACTGTTTTAATTTACCTTGGAATACCCTTTTCAACAGGCTTAATATCTAACATTGTACTTCGTTTATGGAAAAGCGACGAATGGTTCTTTAATAATTTTATTTCCAAAGCATCGTGGCTTACCCCTATAGCATTGTTGTTTACAATATTTGTTATGTTCTCGCTCAAAGGCGAAAAAATTATCGAACTGCCTTTAGATGTAATCAGGGTGGCAATACCTTACACAATTTATTTTGCACTGATGTTTTTCTCAACCTTCTTCGTTGCCAAATGGATGGGCGCTGGTTATGAAAAATCAGCCACTATGGCATTTACAGCCGGAAGCAACGATTTTGAACTGGCTATTGCAGTTGCTGTAGCTGTTTTCGGCATCAGCTCGCAAACAGCCTTTGCCACAGTTATAGGCCCGCTTGTAGAAGTACCCGTATTGATTGGACTTGTTAATGTTGCATTATATCTGCAAAAGAAATATTTTTTGTTTTTACCGGATTAATTTCTTAAAATTGCAATAGAATAAATTAAGATGATAAAAAATTCAATATATAGTTTAAAAATAAATGGACATCAATACCACCAATATTTATTGGTTGTATGACGGATATGTAGAAAAATGTAAATAATTTAAAATAAAGGTTTGCAGTTTCTGCAAGCCTTTTTTGTTTACAATTAAAGGTGTAGCTTGCATAGATTAAACTTAAGTTAAGTAAATTTGAAGAAAAATAAAATGAAGATTTCGAACCCAATCAATATCTTTATATTTAAAATGATAATGCTATTAGCTAAAAGCTGAAAGTTAAAAATGAAATAATGGAAGTAATAAAATACCCAGATAAAAGCGCTTGGGACACATTGTTAAAACGGCCGGAGATTGACAACAGCTTTCTTGAAAAAACTGTAGGCGGGATACTTGATGATGTTAAAATTAATGGCGATAAAGCTGTATTAAATTATACTGGCAAATTTGACAAAATAAAATTATCATCGTTACAGGTTTTATACGAGGAAGTTGAAGAAGCGAAAAACCTTGTTGATGCAGCCCTTAAGAAAGCAATAATTCTTGCCAGGAGCAATATAGAAAAATTCCATATTTCACAGAAAATTGCTTTCAAAGCAGTGGAAACAACGCCCGGGGTTAAATGTTGGCAAAAAGCTGTACCTATTGAAAAAGTCGGGTTATATGTTCCCGCAGGCACAGCTCCTTTGTTTTCAACAGTACTTATGTTAGGCATACCGGCTATAATTGCCGGATGTAAAGAAATAATCCTTTGCTCGCCTGCCGGAACTGAAGGGAAAATACATCCTTCAGTTTTATTTGCAGCCGATTATATTGGCATCAATAAGATATATAAAATTGGCGGTGTTCAGGCAATTGCGGCAATGGCTTATGGAACTGAAACCGTGCCGAAAGTTTATAAAATATTTGGGCCCGGGCAACCAATATGTAACAACGGCAAAACAAATGGTTAATCAAAAAGGCGTAGCTATTGATATGCCTGCCGGTCCCTCGGAAGTTGCAGTAATTGCCGATAACACAAGCAACCCGGCATTTGTGGCTTCCGATTTCTTTCTCAGGCCGAACATGGAAAAGACAGCCAGGTAATATTGTTAACTACCGATGAAAGCATTATTTCGCCGATAAAAACTGAAATCGAAAAGCAACTAAAAGAATTATCACGTAAGGAAATTGCTTCTCAATCTCTTGAAAACAGTAAGATTTTCATTTTAAAGAATATGGATGATTTACTTGAAATGGTTAACGAATATGCACCGGAACACTTAATAATAGCAACAAATAATGCCGGGGAGATGGGAGAAAAAATTCAAAATGCCGGTTCGGTTTTTCTTGGGCATTTAACGCCTGAAAGCGCGGGCGATTATGCATCGGGTACCAATCATACGCTTCCTACAAACGGATATGCAAAAGCATACAGCGGGGTGAACCTCGATAGTTTTGTGAAAAAAATTACCTTTCAGCAGGTAACCGATTACGGTATTTTCAATATAGGGCCGGCAATTGAAAAAATGGCCGCTTCTGAAGGCCTTGATGGGCATAAAAATGCTGTTTCACTGCGTTTAAAACAAGTAATAAATAAATACTGCAATGATAAACTTGGATAATTTAATCCGCGAAAATATTAAAAATCTATTGCCATATTCAAGCGCGCGGGATGAATATATGGACAATACAAGCATTTATCTTGATGCTAATGAAAATCCATTTAATGCTCCTTACAGCAGATATCCCGATCCTTTGCAACAGCAGCTAAAAAATAAAATTGCTGAAATAAAACATGTTTATGCTGATAATATTTTTCTCGGCAATGGCAGCGATGAACCGATTGATCTTTTAATCCGTTCATTTTGCGAGCCTCGTGTTGATAATATTGTGGCAATGGATCCAACCTATGGTATGTACCAGGTTGCTGCTAATATTAATAATGTTGAATTCCGAAAAGTCCTTTTATCGGATGATTTCAGCCTCGATGCTTCAAAACTGTTGGCTGCTGCCGATAGTAACAGCAAGTTAATTTATTTATGTTCGCCAAACAATCCTACCGGGAACTATTTAAATGAAAACGAGGTAATTAAAATAATCAATAACTTTAACGGAATTGTTATAATCGACGAAGCATATATCGATTTTTCAGGTAAAAAGGGATTTTTAGGAAATTTAAAAGAGTATCCGAATTTAGTTGTCCTGCAAACATTTTCAAAAGCGTGGGGTCTTGCATCTATCCGTTTGGGAATGGCTTTTGCCTCAAAACAAATAATTTCAGTCCTTAACAAAATTAAATATCCATACAACATAAATTATTTAACCCAGCAACATGCTTTGGAAGCCATTGAAAAAGAAGATAAAAAAGCCGATTGGGTACAATATATCATTACAAATAAATTGCTGTTGATGGAGAAATTGGAAACAGTGCGGCTGGTAAAAAAAACATTTCCGTCCGATGCAAATTTCTTTCTTATTAAAGTTGACGACCCCAAATTGGTTTATGATTATCTTGTTGAAAACAAAATTATTGTAAGAAACCGTTCGAACGTGTCATTATGCGCGGGATGCTTAAGAATTACGGTAGGAACGCAGGAAGAAAACGATTTACTGGTTAAAATATTAAAAAAGCTTTAAGCATTTATGAAACACCCATGATTCAGCTAATTGCAAACACAAATGAAGATAATGTGGGTGTTCCATACGACAAATAAAAAATAAAATTATCTACGTATGAAATGTTAATTGTTGAATAGTTTATAGCAGATGAAAAAAAAAATATTGTTTATAGATCGTGACGGTACCATTATTGTTGAACTACCCGATACATTGCAGGTTTCAACACTCGATCAGCTCGAGTTTATTCCTAAGGTTATAAGGAACCTTTATTATATCAGGAAAAATCTGGATTATTTAATGGTAATGGTTAGCAACCAGGACGGCTTAGGCACTGAATCATATCCTGAAGAAGATTTTAATAAAGTACAGGAAAAAATACTAAAATGTTTTGCGAACGAAGATATAAATTTTGATGAAATATTAATAGACCGCTCGCTACCCGAAGAGAACAAGCCTACCCGGAAACCATGCACGGGATTGCTTCAAAAATATATGCAGGGTGATTACGATTTAGATAACAGCTTTGTAATCGGCGACCGGCTTACCGATATAATATTTGCACGAAATATAGGCTGTAAGGCTATTTTTATTGGTAATGAAGAAAAAGCAGATGAGATTAAAGAGAATAAGCTTGAAAAATATTGCTCGCTTATTACAGAGGATTGGGATGAAATATATAGTTTTATTGCATTACCGCAACGGACCGCACATATCCACAGGCTAACAAACGAAACAGAAGTGGATGTTTTAATTAATCTTGAAGGCATGGGAAATTGTGATATTTCAACCGGCCTGATGTTTTTCGACCATATGCTATCACAAATAGGTAAGCATACCGGCATCGATTTGACAATTGAAACTACCGGAGATCTTGCTGTTGACGAGCATCACACAATTGAAGATACGGCAATTGCGCTTGGCGAAGCTATAAACAAAGCTATTGGCGATAAAACAGGTATGTCGCGTTACGGCTTTTGCTTGCCAATGGATGACTGCCTTGCACAGGTGGCCATAGACTTTGGCGGACGCGGCTGGCTGGTTTGGGATGTTACTTTTATACGCGAAAAAGTGGGAGATATGCCTTCTGAAATGGTAATGCATTTTTTTAAATCTTTTTCCGATGCTGCCCGTTGCAACTTAAATATCAAAGCTGAAGGAGAAAATGAACACCACAAAATCGAGTCAATATTTAAAGCATTTGCGCGTGCTATACGAATGGCAATTCATCGCGAACCGGGAAATATGCAAATCCCTTCAACAAAAGGGATTATCTGAAAAAAATATTTTATAAAATAATCAAAAATGAAAATTGCCATAATAAAATATAATGCCGGCAATATTATGTCCGTTGGATTTGCATTGGAGCGGCTTGGCGTAGATTATGAAGTAACTGGGAATTTTGAAAAAATTATTAAAGCCGATAAAGTAATTTTTCCCGGCGTTGGCGAAGCAAGTACCACGATGGCTTATTTAAATGAAAAAAAACTCAGTCAGGTTATTAAAGATTTAAAACAGCCGGTGTTCGGCATTTGCCTGGGTTTACAATTAATGTGCAGCTACTCTGGGGAAGGCGATACGACATGCCTTGGAATTTTTCCAGAGAAAGTAAAACGTTTTGAACCGAAACTAAAAGTTCCGCATATGGGCTGGAACTCGCTTCTTAACGTTAAAAGCAATTTGTTTTCGCCAGATATTGAAAACCAATATGTGTATTTTGTTCACAGCTATTATGCCGAATTGGGTTCAAACACATCGGCCGAAACGGATTATATTGTTAAGTTCAGTTCCGCATTGAACTATAAAAATTTTTATGCAACACAATTCCACCCTGAAAAAAGCGGCGAAGTTGGTGCTAAAATACTTAAGAATTTTATCGAAAAAAGTTAAACAGTTTGATAATGACTATTCTGATTTTAGCAATTGGTGATTTTTCAATAATCAATATTCAATAATCAATGATTAAAATAATTCCTGCTATAGACATTATTGACGGCAAATGCGTAAGGCTTTCCCAGGGTGATTATAACCAGAAAAAAATCTACAACGAAGATCCTTTGGAAGTTGCAAAAATGTTCGAAGATAACGGTATCCGCAAGCTGCATCTTGTAGACCTTGATGGCGCTAAGGCAAAGCAGGTAATAAATATTAAAACACTTGAAAGAATCGTTTCTAAAACCTTATTGGAGGTCGATTTTGGCGGCGGCATTAAAACCAGCGATGACCTGCGTTTGGTATTTAATTATGGCGCAAACCAGGCAACCATTGGCACAATTGCAATTACTGACCGCGAATTGTTTTGCAAATGGCTTACAGAATTTGGCAATGAACGGATTATCCTCGGCGCAGATATTAAAGATAAAAAAATAGCCGTTGCAGGCTGGCTTGAAACTTCTGAAATACAATTGTCCGATTTTATTGACGATTATCAGAAAAAAGGCATAAAATATATTTTATGCACCGACATAAGCAAGGATGGTATGTTACAGGGAGCTTCCTTAAATCTTTATACAGAATTAAAAGAAAAATTTCCCGGTTTGAATATTATTGCCAGCGGCGGCATTACAGATATTAACGAAATAGATGAACTTAACAGTTGCGGCATTTATGGGGCAATAATTGGTAAAGCCATTTACGAAGGGAAAATCGGTGTTCGCGATTTGAAAAGGTTTTTATAAGCTTTTCGGAATGGCTCAAACGACGCAAGTATTAGGATTAAGAAAAAAATTAGCAATTATTGTCTAATTATTAGTATTAAATTTAAATAGCACAAGTCGCAGACTTGTGCTATTTTTTGACACTCTTTTCCCAACAAAAAAATAATTCATGCTTATCAATCGACAATAAATTGAACATTCCCGGAGAATATTCCGCTTTTTATTACAAGCATGTAAACACCTTTACTTATGTTGATAGGTTTCAGGTTAATATTTAATTTGTTTCCCGGATTTTTAAAGGTTTGATTATAAATAATCCTGCCTGTAATATCAACTATTTCAACATTGCAATTACCGTTATTGAAATTATTTAAAGCAATCTTCAGTGTTTTATCTTCTATCGGATTTGGACTTACTTCTATTCCAATATTATTTAAGCCCGGCGAATTTATAGAAAGTATATCTTGTGCCGTGCCAATATTCACTTTATCAAATTTAGCTTCGCCGGTTACGTTTTGCACCCGCGAATCTACAAAAAGGCCTGTTTTGTAAATATTATTAAAACCTAAAGAGCATTTATGCGTTTTCAATAAAGTCCAGGAATTTCCATCGGTTGATTTGTAAGCGCCAAAAGTGCTGTCGTTTCTTACTAATTTCAGATATACCGGAAATGAGTATGTGCCAACATTAACATCGCTGGAAATAGATCCTGCAACATCTCTCCATATAAAAGATATTCCATCGCTTGGGGTTGCAGAAAGTGAAACAAATTTGCTATCCGTGTTGGAGGTTTCCCTGAACATAAGGCCTGCTTTTGCATCTCCATCCGTTTTTGTCTGGGATAAAATACGTGCCGAAATATAAATATTATTGCCGGTATCCCTGTTTGTAAAAGAAAATTGGTCCGATTGTCCTTCAATGTCCCCCGATCCGCTACCATCAACGGTAAAAATATTGTTGCTGTATAATGCCGAACCGATATAATCTGCAACATTTTCGAATTGCCAGGGCGCGGGCAATTGGGAAGGATTGATTGTAACTAAACAGCTATCGGAATCGGCTCCAGCCATGTTAACGACTTTTATATAACATGCGCCTGTATCCTTTGCAGTAACACTAAATTGATTAACCCCAACGCTATCGATTTTAATTAAAGAAGTGTCGGTTGAAAAAAACGACATTTTTGTATCTACATGCATTGAACCAATTGTAACCAGTTCGCTATTTTGCCGGTTTAATATCAATGAATTTTTATCGATATATACGCCTGCGCCTTTTCTTAATTGTCCTTTAATTTTTAGCATCATTACGCCGTGCGATGCAACTGAAGCCGAAAAAGTGTCGGAGTACTCGCCAGATCAGCCTGCGCCCATAAGTCGCGGACTTTAGCAGCTCCCGGTTCAATGCCAATCTCTTTCCATGTTACCATAATCGGGCTTGCTTTTGTTGTAAGATTCAGCAATGCAACGGCAACCGAACTATCTTTTAATTGTTTCCGCCAAACTTCAAGCCCCGAATTTTTTATTATTTGTACTGCCTGGATACCGAGCGAATCCTGGTCAACTGCAATTATTTCGGGAGCTGTTAAAATGTTTTTTGTGGCTTTAGACATATTCCTGATGTCGTTACCGGCTATCAACGGCGCTGCCAGCATGCACCACATTGAAAAGTGTGAGCGACATTCGGTGGTTGTCATACCGTTGCCCACTTCGAGCATATCGGGATCGTTCCAATGACCCGGGCCGGCGAATGGAGCTAAATTTACCTGCTTTTCAAGTATTAATGTCCAACCCATGCCGCCCCAGGAAACCCTGCAACTCCAACAATTTTGAATATCGCTCGTTGTGCGCCATAAGTTACCAACATTTTCAGCCCATTCCCAGGGACTGCTTCCTCCCCATTCGCAAATACTGAAAACTATCGGCCTTCCGGTAGCTACAAGGTCATCGCTCATTTTTTTGTACTGAATTGGGGCATTCAGGCCGGTTGTATTGCACCAGTCTTCTTTTAAATAATCAACGCCCCAGTCTGCATAAGTTTGGGCGTCTATGGCTTCATAATCATAGCTTCCCGGTCTGCCCTGGCATGTTGCGGTTCCTGCGCATGTGTATAACCCGAACTTTAATCCTTTCGAATGAACATAATCGGCAAGATATTTCATTCCTGAAGGGAAATGAACGCTGTCAGCTATTATTTTACCGTGGGAATCCCTGCCCATTTGCCAGCAATCGTCAATTACTATATAAGAATACCCGGCATCTTTTAACCCTTTCGATACCATTGAATCGGCTATAGACATAATAAGGCTTTCGCTAATGCTGCAGGAAAAAGTATTCCAACTGTTCCAGCCCATAGGAGGGGTTAAGGCAACTCCATTATCTATTGCATTAAGATTGAAAAAAGTAATAAATGATAAACCAATAATAAAAATGAATTTTACAATTGGGTTGCCTGTATTGTTATAAACCGTTTTATTTTTCATAATATAAAAATTAAAAATTTATAATGTAAACTTAATGAATTTTATATTTTCGACGCAACTTGTTTAAAGCAAAAAAAGTACGTATTAGTTATTAATTAATTGTTATAAATTTGCATAATTAAACCAAATGTTATGAAAATAAAATTATTGCATTTTAGTATATTTTTATTGCCTATCGCCATAATTTTTGTATCCTGTGCAAAGCCAGATAAATCAAGTATTGATGTCGGCGTTGGGATAATAAGCGCCACAATTAATAAACAACATTGTAATTTTAAAATTACAGATGTTGAATACCAGGTGTCGGGCAATACTGTTACGGTTTCAGTTTTCGGTATTAATACTGCTGATTCCACTCAATCTATTGCTTTTTATTTTTACCAGGTAGCAGGTTTCACAAACAACAAATATGATTGCGTCAATAATTATCCGGTTGATAGTATAACAGCAACTTATATTAATGGACCCAATATATTATTTTGTGATGGGATTGATAGTTACGGTTATTTTAATATCGTTTCATATATTCCACAAAATGGATTAAAAGGTTCATTCAACCTTAATTTCTATAATCCTAACGATAGCACTACTACCAATGCAAGCGGTGAATTTAATACTTCATTTTATGGAAATGCAAATGATCTTCCAATTCCTGTTGGTGAAATGGAATCGAATATTGGCAATTCAGTTGTTTATTTTAATGCTATAGGCGCACGACAAATAATGGGCGAGGACACAAATTATAATATAACAGCTACAGCAGGTCAAAAAGATATTATCCTGCAATTTGTAAACTTCATGCCTAAACCGGGTGAAACTTATAAAATTGGCTATACCTATTTTAGTAACAATCCCAATGATTATAATGCATATATTGCTGCTACATATGTACAGGACACTTCAAATACATTTATTGCAGATTCAGGAAGTTTTAATGTTGTAAAGGCTGGCTTTTCCAATATTCAGGCCAAATTTCAGTTTGTTGGATATAACCGTACAAATCCGGCTTTAAATGTTACAATTACAAATGGTATGTTCAATGCGATAATTGCTTATAATTACAGTAAAAAACTAAGGAAGGTTACAAGGCATTTATATTGATAAATAATAATTCAACAAAGTAAGCAGATTGCTTTTAAAAATTCAGCCAACTACTTTTGGCATCATTGCCTGATTAACGATTGTGCTTAACTGGTCGGAAATTATAATGTGGCTTTGGCTTAGGGGGAGGCAATTTTTTCTTTTTTTTCGATTTGAATATTTTCTTTATAAATGTCATATACCATCCAATTTCATCTGTAAAAGGTAAAGTCAAATCGTAAACTACAACAGGAACACTTTTACTACGGCGCGCTGAATCGGCTTGTATAACTTTCAGTAGCATTTTTCCTCTCGAAAAATCAATATTCTCTTTTGAAAATCCAACAGCTGTTAACTTGCCTCCAATATCAACGCCGGTATCTATATCGAGCGCCGATACTGCCGCTCCTCCCGGAAAATAAAGCGGATTAGGGATATCAGAAAGGTCGAAATTGTAATGTTTGTTTTTATTTCCATATTGCAGGCGATTTCTGTTTCTGCGGTATTGTGTGCGCATGTGGCCATGGACAAGCAGGTAATTATCCCATGATGACATGCTTTCCTGCATAAGCTTATCTTCGTTCCACAAACATGAATTTTCAGAGGTTAGTTTTTTCAGCTCCAAATAAGCATTATGATCGTCGAAATTTTTAATTTTCAATTGTTCATCGATCGGAAAATCGAAAAACGGGCCAGCATGACAGAATAGAATATTTAAAGATTTTTTACCTATTTCAAAAGTTTCAACATGAAACAAGCCTAAAGAATTCAAAAAGTCGAGGTATTTCTTATCAATATTTTTGCTTAACGATGCAACATCGCCTTCCCCAAATGACTTTAAAGTGGTTTCATAACCATTTTGGCTCCAAACAAAATCGGCAATATGATTTTCTCCCTTTGCTTTAATAGAATTAAGCAGCATTAACTCATGGTTGCCCATTAGTGCGACTTTCTCCTCTTTGTGCTCAATTACAAGATCCAATACTTCTTTCGGCTCGGGGCCACGGTCGATATAATCGCCCAGGTAAATGATGCGGGTTGTATTAAATTCTTTTATGCTATTCAGTACATGTTTTAATGGGTCAACATATCCGTGAATATCTCCAATTGCCCATATATATTCCGGTTTATTCATAATTTAAATGAAAATCTTATTAAATTTTAAATATTAAAATATTAAAAAGAAAGAAAATCAAAGTTAGATTAATAAGTAATTAAATTTTCACTTGTTCAAGTCTTTTTTTTCAATACTATAGTTTTTATGATTGCAATTTATTTTATAGTTATTGTCTTCAGAAGCTTAATGTCGGCTGAACTGCTGCCAATCAGCAAATCGAAGTTGCCCGGTTCAACTTTCCATTTGTTTGAAATTATATCCCAATATGCAAAATCGCGTTCCTTTAGTTTCATGATAACGGTTTTTGTTTCGCCCGGCTCCAGTGATACCCTTGAGAATCCTTTTAATTCTTTTACTGGCCTTGATACTGAACAAACCGGATCGCCAACATAGAGTTGCACAACTTCATCGCCTTTGACTTTGCCTGTATTTTTTATATCAACGTTAACATTAAAAGTTTTATTTCCCAAGTCAACAACTTTCATATTGCTGTATTCAAAATTTGTATAAGACAATCCAAATCCGAAAGGAAACTCGGGTTGCAGGTTGTTTTTTTCAATATAGCGGTAGCCGACAAAAATACCTTCATCATAATTGTTTTCGAGATTTGGGTTTTTGTAATTTTTACAGGCAGGCGACTGGTCGGGACTTTTAATAAATGAAAAAGGCAGTTTACCCGAAGGGTTTACATCGCCAAACAGGACTGATGCAATGGCATTGCCGGTTTCCTGCCCAAGGTAAAACATGTCAATAAGGCCTTTAACATCATTCAGCCAGGGCTGGACGCTCAAAGGGATGCCGCCATTAAGCACAACAACTGTGTTTTGGTTAACTTTGGCTATTGATTGTATAAGTTCTTTTTGTTTTGACGGAAGCTCCATTTTTCCCGGATCATTGCCCTCGCCTTCAAGCGCGTTGGTTAAACCGGCAAACACAATTGCAACATCCGATGATTTTGCCAGCTCTGTTGCTTCCTCAATTAGGGTTTTCGTTCTGTGCGGAAGTTCATAATCCCAGCCAAGCTGTATAATGCCTTCGCCGGCATGTTGATAATATTCAATTACCAGCTTTTTAGCTTTGCCTTTCTGAAGCAGGATTTCATGCGTGTCATATAATCCACCGTGGTCTGTCCAGTTATTTATTACCAGTTTACCGTCGATATAAACCCGAACTCCGTCATCGCTTAACGTGTAAAGCTTACACGTTGTTGTTTTATCGGGTACCAAATAACCCTGAAAGCGGATTGAAATATTATTTTGGTTCACTTCCTTAGCTGGCTTGGTTTCCGACCACCTGAAGTTAACGGAATTGACCACACTTGTTAAAACAGGTTTTCCGGCCAGTTCCATATTGTTGAAATATTGCGCCAACAAGCCGGTTTCTTTTTTATCTGGCGTAAGCAAATATTTGGTTTTAACAGGAGCTGTTTCCGGAATGTTGAAGTTATCGCCAACTGCAAATTCAACTTTTACTTTATTACCGGCTTTTTTAATAATTCCATCTAAAGGGCCGACAGAGTAGAAAGGCCGAACAAACGAACTGCCTCCGCCGTTTGTTCGGCAGATATTTCCATTAGGGCCGATAACAGCAATTTTTTTTATTTTCGATAAATTAAGAGGCAAAATACTATCCTGGTTTTTAAGAAGGACAATGGCTTCCTGTGCGCATTTTAATGTAAGGCGTTTATGGGCATCGCAGTTAACAACCGTAGTATCCGGAAGCCCCCGGTCATTGAATAACCCGGCATTAAACATTACATGCAAAAGCCTTGTAACTTTATCGTTAATCAGTTTCTCAGTTACCTTACCTTCTTTGATTGCTTTGGAGAGGCTATCCGATTTGAAATAAATACCCTGGGGCATTTCAAGGTCGAGCCCTGCATTAGCTGCATTTACTGTGCTGTGTACCGATGTCCAGTCTGAAATTACAAAACCCTTAAAATTCCAGTCTTTTTTGAGTATTTCATTTAGAAGGTGAGAATTTTCAGTACAATGTTCGCCATTTACGAGATTATAGGCAGCCATTACCGACCATGCCCCGCCTTCACAAACAGCTGCTTCGAAAGCCGGGAGATGAATTTCGCGCATTGCCCGTTCGTTAACAATCACATTGTAGCGAAACCTTTCCCATTCCTGGTCGTTCATGGCAAAATGTTTAACTGCAGTTATAACTTTTTCACTCTGTACGCCTTTAACCCAATTCACGGCCATTCTTGAAGCAAGGAAAGGGTCTTCGCTATATGCCTCAAAATTGCGGCCTCCAAAAGGGAAACGCTGTATGCAAACGCATGGGCCTAAAAGAAAATCCCTGCCTTTTGCTTTTACTTCGCGTGCCATTGCCACAGCTGCATCCTGAACAAGGGCAGTATCCCATGTAGCGGCCATGGCTACACCTGCCGGAAATGAAGTGGACTTTCCAAAGCGAACGCCAAGAGGGCCATCGGTCATGCGTATTGAAGGAATACCAAGCCTGGCTATATTGTGGGTTGCAAAACCGGTGGAATCGCCACTGAGCAACAACAGCTTTTCATCGAGAGTCATCTGTTTTAACAAACCGCTGATAAGTTCTTCAGATGGTTTATTGAAATTTTTATTCATAATAGGATTATTGCATGTGTTGAAAAATAAAAAAATTATGGCAGCGCCAGCCACTTTGATTAAAGGTTTTGCAAGTTGGTTCATAACAAAAAGTTTAAAGTCAAATATTTTGAAATATAATTATTAAATGTCAGTTATCACTGGTTAAGTACGTTAGCAAAACCGGTCATCATTCCTTAATTTATAGATATACCATTGAACAATATTGCCATTTCCAAGTGTAAACTTACGAAAGTGTTTTTTATTATCGTTGAGAATTTCATTAACCATAAAATTAGTAATTTCATAATAAAAATAATTATCGTATTTGTTGACAAACAAAAATTTCACCCAAGCAGGAATAATTGACTTGATTTTGTTCTTGAGATTTTGTTTTTTTATAACAAACAATGATGGTTGGAGTTCATTGTTGAAATTGATATTAAATTTCGAAAAGTATTCTTTTGCAATTGAGTCATACAAAAGCTTGTTCCACTTATATTTATGCGGGACGTTTTTGAAAAACTCAGTAATTTCTGTGTCCCAAAAGGGTAAGCGGTGTTCGTAACCAAAAAAACTATATACATTGGCCGAGTTTGCATTGAACTTGGAAAGTTTTTCCTTGCAATCCCAGTCTTCAAAAACAGAATAGGGAAGATAACCGGAATTTTCCTTGCTTAAAACTTTAACTTCTGCCTGTATTTTCTTTTTGCATAACTTATTAAATTCTTTTGTTGGTTTTACTAAATTGAATTTTGTTTGGAGAATCTTACCTGGTATATCATTCAATTTAAAATCGTCATTGATAAGAAACTTCGTTAATTGGCTGCCGCCGAGAAAATCTCCCGAATGACCCGGAATGAATACCGAATCCAGCGGGACGATATTATGTTCCTTCAGGTATTTTACGGCAAAATATTCCTGCATAAAAAACATTGAAGTGTAATTTGCCGAATATTTATAGTATTCCCTGAAAACAGGATTGTTGATATAACCATCAATAAGTTCCAGGTTGTATTCAATGTAAATCCATTTAAACCCTAAAGCTTCAGCTACATTTTTTGACACAGCAATTTCAGGATTGTTTTTTCTGCCATAGGTGAAACAATAAACATTTTCGTAATTGAATAATTTTAGCATTGCAACAATCAACCTCGAATCGAAGCCCCCGCTGAGCGGAACAACAGCCATCCTTCCGTTTAACGAACTGACCAACCTTTTAAACGTGCCATTGATAACTATTTTTCCTTCAATGCTAAGTTCATTGTGGTTTTTAAAAAATGGATGGGCTGTTGAATAGTTGAAATAATATTTTCGTTTTAATTCATTCCCGTCAAAATAAAGATATTCTCCCGCAAGCAACTGATGAAGCCCTTCAACGATTGTTTCGTTGCCGGTTACATAACCTGTAGATAAAAATTCCGCAATGTTAAGTTCGTTTAATGAAGGATTGGGAATACGATTAACTATAATATCCGGTTCATCGGAAATAATTAAATCCTGATTGGTTTTAGAATAAAAGAGGGGAAATGCCCTGATTATATCGACAGCAGCCAACAAGCCATTATCGGTTTCGATTATTACATTGAACAAGCCATTGCTGCATTTAAGTGTATCAGCGAATGTTTTTTCATCTGTAATATTTTTGAAGTGTTGGATTAATGATTTGCCCTGTAAATAATTTCCACTTTTGTCAAAAATAAATCCTTTAACATGGATGTTGTTTCCCGAATGCCATGCAAATGCTTTATTTCTGATGAGTTCTATGAATGCCATAGCATTAAATGTAAATTTCTATTTATTTTTAAATTCTGACAGAATTTCATTAAATATATTGAGATGCTGCCTTGCAATAATATTTTTGCCAAACTTTTCAATAGCATAGTTTCTTATAAATTTTCTGTCGAATTTATTGTAATTATTTGCAACCTCTTTCATGGCATTAGCTATTTGTAGTGCATTATCAATATCGGTTACCAATCCGGTTTCCGGGATAATTATCTCTTCAGGGCCGCCGCTTCGGGTACCGACAACCGGAATTCCACATGACATTGCTTCGATAAAAACCACACCGAATGATTCAAAGCGGGTTGCCAGAACGAATGCATCAGCCTGATTCATAAAATCACGTACCTGCAAACGGTTTAAAAATCCCAAGAATTTAATTTTGGAATCAATTTTTAATTCTTTCGCAAGTTTAAAAAGATTATTCCTGAAGTTTCCGTCTCCTCCAATCCATAATTCGGCAGCCGGATTATTTTCAGAAAGATAAGCGCTAAATGCCTTCAACAAAATATCCATTCCTTTTAAATATTCCAAAACGCCCAGAGAAAAGAAAATAAAAGGTTTTTCGGAATTTGACTTATCTGCTGGTTTAAAAAAATCCGTGTCTACTGAATTGGGAACGGTAATAAATTTATTTTTATTAATGCCGGCAATTCTTTGGATGGTGGGCTGCAACCTGGAACATACAGTGATAATTCTGGAAGAACTTGTAAAGCTGGCTTTAATGTATGGCAAGTGAAATTTTTTTATAAGTTTGCCGGCATACGGATTTTTGTCAACAAACCTTCCGCGGTGCTCTGAAACAACCAATGGAATATTATATTTTTTAGAAATTATTGAAGCAGGCCAGCCGGCCCAAAATGAACTGAACACATAGATAATATCAGGTTGCTCATAACGTTTGAAAAACCAATCTGCCATTCTTCTTACTTTCCACGACCATTTAATTAAATTTAAATGCTCAACTTTAGGTATTTTCCAGGAAATTGTCCTAATCACATTTATTCCGTTTTCATTACAAACGGTAATCTTTAAACTATTTTTAAGACTTCGAAACGAGAGTTTCTTTAAAGATTTGTATTCACAGGCAAGGACAAAAATTTCATTTCCCAGTTGCTGCAAACCTTCGCAAGAATCCTTAAAAAAATTACCTCCGTCAGGCGGATACCAGGATGGGATTACCAGAATTTTCATAGCACTGAATTCTTTTCTTTGTCCCAGTTTTTTATTGTTGCCAGATACCAAAACAATGTATATCCGACTATTATTGTACTTGTGGCTGCATACAGCACTATGGCAAGATAAACATTTTTGAAATAAATACCTATAAATAATGATGCAGACCTTATGATGAGATAAATTATGTCAATTATTAATGCCTTTTTTTGTTTAAAACATACATCAGGAGTAAATGCGAGGGGAGAAGCCAGTAAAATAAGGAATAGCCAGGGAATTAAAAATTGCAGGTACTTTCCTGCTTCGCGCCATTCTTCGCCAAAAAGAAATGCGAATAATGGTTGTGCAATAAATAATACTGCAATAAAAGGTAAGCTGCCAAAAAGTGCCAGGTTTGTAACAAACTTTTTGACAATTCCAAAAACAGGTTCTCCATTGTGGTGCTTTTCAATTACTTTTTGAGACAATACCTGGTACACCGATGATGCAAATAAATTAATTGGACGAAATGCAAGTGAGAAGCCTAAGGAAAAAAAGCCTGAAATACCAGGCGAAAAATAAGCGGCAAATAATATAACCGGCAAATTTCCCGAAAGGGTATTTATAAAAGCCTGGATCATTCTGAATCTTGGAAAAACAGCATATGTAATGGCTTCTTTTTTAACCGGTACAAAATCGGGCCATTTTTTCAAATTCATTTCATGTTTTTTGAACAGTCGAAAGGCAATGGATAAAGCGCCTGTAATTTGTCCGAAAAAAGTGCTTAAAATTAAACCGTAGGAAGTCAGGCCTGCAAATCCAAATGCCAACTTCGAACTGGAATTCACAATACCTTGATTTAAATTATAAGAACTGATTCCTTTATAATCTTTCTGACGGTTTAAGTAATAAGTAATAGCTTGCGTAAAACCGCTTATAAGCACAAAGAATGGCACGGTATACAGCCATAGCTTTATGCCCGGTTCATGCATCCAAATTGCGATTCGAGAATTAAAAATTGTTACAAACAGAAAAACTAAAAAAGAGAATACACATGAAATAATTATTGCCAGGATAAAAAGATTGTTTGCGGATTTTTCTTCTTTAGGAAGAAGGATTGCAAATTCATACCTACCGGTAGCAAGAATGGATAGTATTCCTGTAAAGCTTAAAAATACCGATAAAATTCCAAGTTCGGATGGCGAATAAAGCCTGGTTACTATTGGGTATATTGCAATAGGGATAATTTGGGCAATAGTTGTTGCCGATAGCAAAATAAAACTGTTGCGAAAAAAATCTGATTTGAAATAACTGTTTAATCCCATTCGGAATAATAATGAAAATTTAAAGCATTAAACTTTCAAAGTCAATCTCTTCTGCTTCGTTCATTTCTATGAGTGTGCCTTTTTCGCATTTCATAACCCTTGACGGGAATTTTTTTAAAAAACCATAATTGTGGGTTGCCATAATTACGGCTCTTCCATTCCGGCTTATATCGAAAAGCAATTTCATTATATCTGCGGAGGTATCGGGATCGAGATTGCCGGTAGGTTCGTCTGCAAGGATTATTTCGGGATTGTTAAGCAATGCGCGGGCAATAACCACGCGCTGCTGCTCCCCGCCCGAAAGCTGGTTCGGCATTTTGTAGCCTTTTCTGCTTAAATCAACTTTTTCCAGCACATCATTAATACGCTCTTCAATTTCCTTTTTATTCTTCCAGCCGGTTGCCCTAAGAACAAATGCCAAATTCTGAAAAACATTCCTGTCGATCAGCAGTTGGAAATCCTGGAAAACTATCCCCAACTTTCGCCTTAGATACGGAATATGCCTTTTTTTTAAAGCCGATAGATCGTAACCGGCAACTGTTGCCTTGCCTTCCTGTAGAACTATTTCGGCATTGATGGTTTTAATAAGCGAAGTTTTGCCGCTGCCAACCCTGCCTATCAGGTAAACAAATTCTCCACGGTCAACTGTGAAATTCACATTGGATAGCACAAGGTGGTCCTTTTGGCTTATGGTTGCACTGGAAAATTCAATTATAGAATCGAGCGACATAATATTTTTGTTTTTCAATAATTCTAATGTCCAAATATCGTGAAAAAGAATTACGATACAAATTTTGCGACGGTGAATAAAAAATCACCTTTTGTTTTTTTTAGTATCAAGATAGCCTTGCAAAATAATAGCTGCGCTTATTAAATCGATGTTGCTTTTATTCCTGCGGTCTTTTTTTTTCATGCCTCCCGCAATCATTGTTTGCTGGGCAATTTTTGAAGTAAACCGTTCGTCTGCCTGCTCAACAGGAATATCTGGATATGTTTTTCTGAATTTTTCGATAAACGGGTTTATAACCCTTAACGCATCGGAACCTTTGCCTGAGTTTTGAACAGGATAACCTATAACCAGGCAATCGATTTTTTCTTTTTTAAAATAATCGTCCAGGAAATTCCAAATATCTTTCTCTGCAACTGTAATCAAGCCGTTCGAAATTATCTGCAAAGGGTCGGTAACTGCTATGCCAACCCTTTTGGTACCATAATCGAGCGCCAATATTCTGCCCATTATTTTAAAAGTTTAATGGGTAAATTTAAGAAAAGATTATCAGTTCAGGCGGTTTAACTCAAACTTGAAACTTGAAACTTGAAACCAATTTTACTCTTACCATTTTTCAATCAACTTTGTTAATAATTAAATGCTGCTTATCTTTATACATCTCTATTTTGTTTGATTATGGAGTTTGACCGATCGATACTAATAATTTATACAGGCGGGACAATTGGCATGGTGCTCGACCCTGAGACCGGCGCATTGCAGCCGCTTAATTTTTGCGAGCTGCTGACATTAATGCCCGATTTAAAAAGACTGGGCTATAAACTTTCAACCATTCCCTTTAATCCACCTGTTGATTCGGCAAATATTAATCCATCGTTTTGGATTGAACTGGCCGTTTTAATAGAAAAAAATTATGACCTGTTCGATGGTTTTGTAATCCTTCACGGAACCGATACAATGTCGTATACAGCATCGGCGCTGAGTTTTTTACTTGAGGATTTACAGAAGCCGGTTATTTTTACAGGTTCGCAATTGCCTATCGGTCTTTTACGCACCGACGGCAAGGAGAATTTAGTAACGTCGATTGAAATTGCTGCCGATAAGCGAAACGATGTGTCGGTAGTTCCAGAGGTTTGCATATACTTCGAAAATAAGCTTTACAGGGCCAATCGTACAAGCAAGTACAGCGCTGAACATTTTAACGCTTTCAGGTCGGTGAATTATCCAACCCTTGCAGAAGCCGGCATTCATATCAAATATAATTTTGCGGCTATAGAATATCCTATGGCTCAAAAAAAATTAAAGGTTCATAAACAGGTCGATAACAATATTGCCCTTTTGAAAATATACCCCGGCATCAGCCAGGAAATAGTTGATGCAATTCTTAATACAAGAAATCTAAAAGCTGTTGTTCTTGAAACTTTTGGTTCGGGAAACGCGCCTTCTTTTGAATGGTTTATAAACAGGATAAGAAAAGCGGTCGATAGCGGTATAATTATCCTTAATGTATCGCAATGCTTTGGAGGAAGCGTAGAAATGGGAATGTACGAAACAGGCGCCAAGCTGGCAAATTGTGGCGTAATAAGCGGGTACGATTCTACAACAGAAACTGGCCCTGACAAAGCTGATGTTTCTGCTGGGATTAGGCTTTCCGAAAGAAGAAATAACAAAATTGCTGCACAAACCGATAAGGGGAGAAATTACAATAAATTGATTATTTATTATTGAATATTGGTTATTGGAATAGAATATTTAGTTATTTTGCGGAATTTAAATTTGGAAATATTCAATAAGCAATAGATAAGGAGAGATGTCCGAGTGGTCTAAGGAGCACGCCTGGAGAGCGTGTACTCGCCAAAAGTGGGTCATGGGTTCGAATCCCATTCTCTCCGCTACTTCAAATACACAATAATGCAAAAATCTTCAAAATTAATATTTTGGGGATTTTTTATTCTCTGAACAATACTTGAGCCTAATTCTTTGGCCATTTTAGTTAAAATCTTATTGTGATGATTGGCCTATTTCAATTGCTCTATAAAATCATTTATATTTGTATGGATATAAGTAATAAAGGTTATCAGCTACATAAATTAGTGTGCAAGTTTAAGGAAGCATTTTCACTAAATAATAATACATAAAATGGAATTTATAGAGAATTTAAGGTGTCCGATTACTAAAAATGGATTAAAACTGATTGATAAGAATGAGTTTTTAGGATATAAAATACCTGATTATTTTAGCAAGTATGGAGAATTAGCAAATGGATTAATTGACAAATCTGGACAGTATTTTTATCCAATATTTGAAGACATAATTGTTCTTCATGAGAAATATGCACTATTCATTGGAGATGGAGAAGATTATAGAAAAGATTTATCGTTTGATAAAAAACGCGTATTTGACTACTATAATGAGGTTAATTATAAAATAAAAGATTCTCTAAAAATTTATGAAGATAGTCCTAAATGGGTTGATTTTAGAGAAGTTTCATCAAAGTATATTAGAAATTCCTTTATAAAAGCCTCAAGGTTTTATCCTTCCAAAGGTAAATATTTCCTTGATATAGCATCTGGTCCTATTGGCTTGCCTGAATATATGGCATTATCCGACGGATATGATTATAGAATTTGTGTTGATATATCAATAAATGCATTAATTCAGGCAAAAATTAATATTGAGCGTGCAGGTAAAAAAGGAATTTATATTTGTGGGGATATTACAAATATCCCTATTCAAGATAAATCATGTGATACTGTTCTTTCACAGCATACATTATATCACATTCCAAAGAATGATCAATTCACGGCAGTTAATGAAATGTATCGTGTCGCTAAATATGAATCAAAAATTGTAATAATTTATAGTTGGTTTTATCATTGTTGGTTTATGAATATTTTTCTTAATGTTATTCAAATATATAGAATTTTACGACACTTTGCCGGCAAGTTATATGTAAGATTAGTTAAATCGAAACCAAGATTATATTTCTATCCGCATAGCCCTCGATGGTTTAAAAAATCATTTACATTTAGCAAAGATATTGAGTTTTATTGCTGGCGGAGTACAAACAAATATTTTTTAGATTTATATATTCACAAATGGTTATTTGGCGATAAAATTCTGAATAAGTTGATTAAAATTGAGGATAAGTACAGCAAATTTATGAGTAGATTTGGAGAGTATCCGGCAATAGTCATAACAAAAAAAGAATAGACGAATTAGTCAAATACCAAAAGGCGAATGATAGGCGAACAAGATGTTTATTATCAACATTTAAAGCTGATAACCTGGTAATGTTTAACGGGTTAGATTTGCAAGTTTTAATCAAATTTGCCCAAAAACATACAATCTATATTATCAAAGAAAAAAGACAAATCGCAATTAAGTTTTTATAAAACTTTTGAGGGGAAATTAAGCGTTAACGCCTGTTTTTTCGTCATATAATAAAACAGCATTAAAAAGTTCACTATACCTGATTTATATAAAAGGTATTTTATCCTTTCGTGTTTTTTTATGTTTAAATTGTCCAAAATATTTTTTACTGTCTTTTACTGAAAAAAGTATACAGTATTAAACCAATAAAAAATACTGTATATGGGAATGAAAAAAGACAAATTTGAGAAAGTAGTAAATGGGGTAAAACATGTTGTATATCCCGAAGAAACAAAGCTCCAGATAGTAAAAGAGCTTAAAGAAGGCCGTCTGTCAGTAAAAGAGGCGATGAGTAAGTATGAAATACACCGTGCAGATACAATCCGAAGCTGGCTGAAAAAGCACTCCGAAAGTTACAGAGAGCAGTATATGCGGGGTATATACAACGATGCAGAGCGCAGACAACTGGTTTATAAAATAGAATCAGGGATAAT
>CAWEFA010000025.1:0-49059 GCA_963808135.1 uncultured Bacteroidota bacterium | reverse complement strand
CAAACATCACCGTTGCGGATTGAACCGTTTTGCGAACACTTCGGTATATGTGGCGGTTGCAAATGGCAGCACCTTCCCTACCCCGAACAGCTTAAATGGAAACAAAAACAGGTTACAGACAGCCTGCAAAGAATTGGCAAAGTAACTATTGAAAAAATAAATAATATTCTGGCTTCTGATAATACCCGTTTTTACAGGAACAAGCTCGAATATACATTCTCCGATAACAAATGGCTCGATAAAGAACAACTCAACGGAACAACTTTTATTAAAGAACCCGGCGCAGGTTTTCATATTCCCGGTATGTTCGACAAAGTTTTAGATATTCATTATTGTTACCATCAACCCGATCCTTACAAATCAAATACGTTTATCGCTTAAGGATTTCGCAATTTCAAATAACCTGGAATTTTTCAACCTTAAAACAAAACAGGGCTTCCTTCGCAACCTCATTATTCGCAATACAAATTCGGGGGAATGGATGGTAATTGTATGCTTTGCAAGAAATGACCAGGAAAATATTGAAAAAACACTTAACCATGTTGCCGACAATTTTCCATTCATAACTTCGCTGATGTATGTTATAAACCCAAAATTGAACGATACAATAAACGATTTGGAAGTGAGGAATTTTAAAGGGCGCGATTATATAATTGAAAAAATTAACGGGCTGCAATTTAAAATCGGCCCGAAGTCGTTTTTCCAAACAAACAGCCTACAAGCCGCAAAACTTTATAATGTTATTAAATCATTAGCCGATATAACCGGGAAAGAAGTTGTTTGCGATTTGTATACCGGCACGGGACAATTGCAAATTTTATTGCCCAAAATGCACTTCGTGTCATAGGTATAGATAATGTTCCGGAAGCTATTGACGATGCAATTGAAAACTCTCGCATTAATTTAATTTCAAACACAAAGTTTTTTGCCGGGGATATAAAAGATATTCTAAACGCTCAATTCTTTGAAAAGTATGGCAATCCTGATGTTGTTATTACCGATCCGCCCAGGTCGGGGATGCACAAATCGGTTATTGGTGCTATTTTATATGCCAAGCCTCAGCGTATTGTTTATGTAAGCTGCAATCCTGCTACACAGGCAAGGGATATTGCAATTTTAAACGAAAATTATTTTGTAAGGGAAATTCAACCTGTGGATATGTTCCCGCATACCCATCATGTTGAGAATGTAGCTCTTTTGGTAAGAAAGGTTTAATTGTGGATCAAGAGGAAAAGTTGGGAGTTAAAAATTTGAATTTATGTTTATCAACCACCCCTACCTCCCGAATGCATTCGGGACAGGCTCTCCTTAAAAAGGAGGGAAACTGCTGCACTGCGCTGTTATAGCCCCTTTTTAAGGGGTTGGGGTTAGAATTTCATTTAATCAATCCTCCCCAACTTTTCTGATTGTTCCTTAATTGTTTACTTGAATTTCTTCTCCAGTTCGTCCATCTGTATTATAGCCATGATGGGTTTTCCGTCTGGACTGAAATTATGATTTTCGCAAAGAAAAAGGTTATCAATAAGGTTTTGCATTTCCTCTGAACCAAGTGGTTTGCCATATGATATTGATGAGGCTTTGCTTAACACCGAAGCTATATATTCCGAAACATTTATTCCGGTTTGCTGGGGATTCGTTTTAATTTCTTCAATCATGCTTTCAATAAGTTCTTTTGGATTGGGATTAATTATTTCAGCAGGACAGCCGTTTACAACTACTGTGTTATTGCCTAAATCTGGATATCAAAACCGCCTTCGCCGATTTGTTCTTTGTATTCCATTATAAGGTTATGGTCCCTGGCATCCAATTCAATCACTTGCGGAAACAGGCTTTGCTGTATATATTTTGCTTTGCCTGAAAGATTTTTTAAATATTTTTCAAATAATATCCTTTCGTGCGCCCTTTTTTGATCTACAATCATAAGGCCCGATTTTACAGGGATCAGGATATATTTATTTTTTAACCCGATAATGTTAGAAGATGTTTGCTGAGCAGGCATATCATCAGTAAATAACTTATGCGCCTGTTGTTCATCGGTTTGTTTGGTTTCATTTTCAAAACCGGAATATAAACTTTCCCAGTGTTTTAGATTATTGCGCTTGAAATCAGTCGTCGTTTGCCGGGCGGTTATTTTTTATTTTTTCATCATTTTCAAACGGGTTATAGTCGGTGTTTATTTGTACAGACGGCATTCTCACTTCTGTGTTTTTAGTAAGCACCGGTATTTCTATAGAAGTCTCCATACTCAAAATGATCCTGGGGGCAATGCTGAATTTGCCTATTGGATTTTTTAACTGTCGCATGAAGTATTTGCCAAATGGCCTGTTCATCTGTAAATTTTTTTTCAAGTATTCGTCGGATGGATATTTACGTCTATATTTTCAGGCTTTACTTCAAAGTAAATAAATATATGTTGGTAAAACATCAGCTTGCAATGTGCGTTCGAAGCTATTCATTACAGCTTTATGAAAGTAAGGATTTTTAGTAAACAGGTTATTGACAAAAAAGAACTGAGTCCCCTGGTTTTTTTTGGCGCTTTGTGGTTTGCCAATAAAGCCCCAGATTTTTACCATAGAAGTATCCGATTTTATATCTATAATATTTTGGTTCATTGATTTTCCAAAAAGCTGGACAATACGTTGCTTATGGTTGCATGCGCTTATATGAAAAAGTTCACTGTTATTATGGATAACGTTGAACTCAATGTCAGGAAAGGCAAGGGCTACACGCTGCACTTCCGAAATGCACAGCCTGAGTTCATAGGCATCCGATTTTAAAAATTTCCGTCGTGCAGGGACATTAAAGAACAGGTTTTTAACTGCAAAGTTCGAACCGGTTAAACATGCTACCGGTTCCTGGCTCTTTAGCTCGGTTGCCCTGACTATAATTTCAGTTCCCAGCTCGTCATCTTTTCTTTTAGTCTGCAAAATCACTTCTGCAACAGCGGCAATGGAAGCCAGCGCTTCGCCACGAAAGCCCATAGATTGGATTGCATACAGGTCATCGGCTTTTTGAATTTTTGATGTGGCATGCCTTTCAAATGACATCCGCGCATCGGTCTCCGACATCCCCGAACCATTATCGATAACCTGGATGAGCGTCCGGCCTGCATCCTTAATAATGACCGATATTGAAGTTGCGCTGGCATCGATTGCATTCTCAAGTAATTCCTTCACAATGGAAGCTGGCCTTTGAATTACTTCGCCTGCTGCTATCTGGTTGGCAACCGATTCGGGTAATAGTTGAATTATATCGGGCATATAATTTTGCAGTATTTAATATTAAATTTAAAACAAGAAAAACAAAATTACTATTTATTAAATTTTCAAAACAGCTACTTATGCTTACTTTGCAGCGATTAAATCAATTTCCAGAAGCGCACCGCGGGGTAGAGCGGATACCTGAAAGGTAGCCCTGGCAGGATAATCATTGGCAAAATACTTTGCATAAATCCCGTTCATAATTGTAAAATTTGCCAAATCTGTCAGTAAACAGGTTGTTTTAACCACATTGGAGAAGCTATAACCGGCAGCCGATAAAATATTGCCGATATTTTTCATTACCTGTTCGGTTTGAATTTCAAACCCTCCGTTAACAATATCACCGGTTGCCGGATCAATTGGTATTTGTCCCGAAACATAAAGCGTTGAGTTAACTTCAACCGCCTGGCTGTATGGCCCGATTGCTTTTGGCGCTTTCCCGGTATTTATTATTTTTTTCATTGTTAAAAGAATTAAGGTTCGAATGTTTATTAATTCAATTGCAATTCTTTGCACGTGGCAAAACCCGTGCTGAAATTAATTATAAAGCTTTTAATGACATTGTGATAAAAATATAAATGCCACGAATACACGAATAATTTATTTTTCACCGAGTAATTTGTAATTTTTAATCAAAAGAATTCCTCGTAGCTCTGCTACGGGTAAAATCAAATAATAGGTTTGCTATGCAAACTCCATTGTTGTATTTTCTTTGATACCTCGCAGCTCTGCTGCGGGGTAGTTCATTTTTTAATTTACATAACGCCAACCAATTAGATTAGTAAAATTCAGGACGGTAGTCCGAATGTTTTGTATATTTCATATCCATTAAAATTGGCGCCTTTACATTAATTGTAAAATTATAACTGGTCATATATCCGAATGGTATCCAGTTAAACCGCATCTCCCAGCAATGAAGGTCCCGCTTATTGAAACGCTTGTAGGGCTTACAGCTTTGTTCGTAAAATCGTATCCCGAATTAAGGGTTATTTTCCATTTTTTTGTGATACTTAAATCACCGTTAAAATCAACGGATTGGTTGTAAACTTTTGTTAATTTCGATAAATAATAGCCCCAGCTATAATTTAAAGTTAACGACCAGGGAATATCGTAATCTACCTCTGCATTTAAATTCGTATAAGGCCCTCTTGGGTTAACAGGATTTTGCTGATTTGGATTTTTGTTTTCGGTGCTTTTTTTCTTGGTATCAGATGATGTAAAACTTGTTCCTAAAGTAAATGCTGCACTGGTCATCCTTACCAATGTATGACTTTTATTTATTAAATAATATCTTGTTTTATAACCATTATTATCTAAAACATAGGGATTAAGAATAGAATTAAAGGAAAGGTTAAATTTGTTAAATAAGTTTGTGGTAGCGCTCATGTTTATAGGTTGTAATTTACATGTATCGGCTATTAAATCGTAAAAAGTGCTGAAATTAAGATAGTCCAATAATGAAAATTTTTTATCCTGGGATGAAGTATCATTTGGCGATTTGTATTTCATTTCAAACCTGTTATTAAGCGCCATAGATATACCGGCGCTTTTACCTCCGGGAGGGTAAGGCGTTCCGTAAATAAAATTATCAAATTTTGAATATGTTCTAACCCCTGAGCCTGGAATAGTATACGTACGGTAATAATCCGGAAGAAGTTTCCTAATATCAGGGGTAAAACTGAATGAAACCGTGGGCGACAAAACGTGGCGAATTGCTTTTACGCTTGAATTCTTAAATATATACATTCCATAGAATTTTGGGCTCATGCCAAGCGATATGCCGGGGGTAAATGCATAGGCATATTGCCAGTTTTTAAGTCCTGTATTAAAAGTTGTATCAATTTTACCTTTTTTCCCAGTCCACTTATTAATTGAAACTGAATCATATTCATAATCTACCCATTTGGTATAAAGAACGCCTGAATAGCTGAGGCTGGGGGTAAGGGTTGTAAATTTGTTTAAATTGAATGATATTGATGGCACAATACTATGTTTAAAGCCATTTTTCATGTTATCAAAGATTTTCTTATTAAAGACCAATGAGTCAACAGTGCTAACATTGTTCTCCATTTGGGCATTATAAGTAACCTGAAAACTTTCATACCATTTTTGTTTTCCAACAAATTCTTTGCGTTGGAAAGGATAAATCCTGTCCATGTTAAATGACATGCTTGGCAAAGTCATATCAACAATTTTAGTTAGGCTGTTCTGGTTTTGGCTAAAACTTGATGAAAAGCTGAAGGGGGTATTAGGCCAGTAATGAGCATAATGAATACTCGAATTTTTCGTATTGGTTACCTGGCTGTTCAAATCGTAACTATTCCTCCTGTCATAAGCAACTGAGCTCATATTTACTAAGGCGCCAAAATCGCTGTTCGGGCTCGATTTTTTATCCTGGTTGTGAACCCATGAAATGGCATAATCCCTATAGGATGAATAATCGGGATATCCTTGTTCACTGTTTTTGTTAACATCATAATTAAAATAAAAATTACCCGAAAATTTGTACCTCTTCTTATAATTTAAATTTTCGCTTATTCCCCAACTGCCATTAGCATAAATGTTTCCCCGGGTAGTTAAATCCATGTAATCGTTAACAGCAAAATAATATCCGCCGTTTATTAAATAATATCCTTGTACCCGGTTTTGTCCCCATTCGGGAAATAATATACCGGAATTAGAATTTCTCGAGTTCGGGAAAAAACCAAACGGAATAAATATAGGAAGCGGAATATCGGCAATAACCAGATAAGCAGGGCCGGCAACTATTTTATCGCCGGGTATGGCTTTAGCTTTTGTAAGCGCGATATAAAAATGCGGATGATCAAGGTCGCAAGTCGAATATGTGCCACCATGCAAATTGATATTTCCATCGGGCATGCGCTTTGTGGAGTCACCTATTAATGTGCCGCTCTCCTGCTGTGTTTTTACAAAGTGGCTGAAGCCTTTTTTTGTTTTAAAATTATATCTTAGCCAATGGGACTTGAATTCCTGGTTTCCTTCTTTAAAAATAAGAAAATCCTTTATATTTCCCAGGCTATCTTTAGGCCCGGTAGCATAAACCGTTTCGTTGCTCATATCGAATTCAATATATGCAGCCTTCAAATTGATATTTTTATAATTTACTTCAGCTTCGCCGAACAAATAAACTTTTCTTGTATCCATATCAAAAAACAGCGAATCTTTTGCCGAATATTTTACAGGATCGTCAAATTCCGATTTTTTATTTTTTATGGGATTTCTTAAAGATTTTAAATAAAGAGTATCTTCATCTTCGTAACATGCAGTGTCAACAACACTAATTAAACTATCCTGAAATTCCGATTTTTTAAATTTTATTAAATGGTGTAAAGAATTTAAGGGGACAGAATCGGAAACTTTAAAATTTGCCGTATCAACAATATTAATTATGCTATCCTGCAAAACAATATTGGCTTTTGCCGTGAATAAACAACATAAGCCGAAAGCAATTAATAATTTTTTCAGACCGGAATTATACAACTTTGTACTAATTTTGCCAAGTAATTTTTTCAAAGCCCCAAATCTAATTAAAATTTAAATTAGGTAGATGAACGAACTTGCCGGAAGTTTTATTCGCCATGAAAATAAACGAAATAAATTCCCATATCTTATAATTTCTTTTTTGTTATTGTTAATTGTTTCAGCAAGCGCAATAGCTACCGATAATACGGGCAAGCTCAATATTGTAGTTATTGATCCCGGCCATGGCGGGGAAGACCCCGGCGCATCGGGCATAAAAACAAAAGAAAAGGATGTGGTTTTAAACATTGGTCTCGACCTGGGAAAGCTTATTTCAGAAAATCTAAAAGATGTGAAAGTTATTTTCACACGTTCAACCAATACATTCATTCCTTTGCACGAAAGGGCTGAACTGGCGAACAGGAATAAAGCGGATTTATTTATTTCCATACACGCGAATGCAAACAAAAACCATGCAATTTATGGCGTTGAAACATATGCAATGGGTTTATATACGAATGATAGAAACCTTGAAGTGGCCGAAAAAGAAAATGCCGTAATTACTTTTGAAAAAGATTATTCAGTGCATTATGAAGGTTATGACCCTAATTCAGCCGAATCGTTTATAATTTTTTCCCTTGTGCAAAATACTTATCTCGAACAAAGTTTGAATTTTGCCGGGATTGTTCAAAACAATTTTGAGAAAAGTGCCGAAAGATTTAACAGGGGCGTTAAACAAGCCGGGTTTCTGGTATTGTGGAAAACATCAATGCCAAGCATTTTAGTTGAAACAGGATATATTTCAAACCGGGAAGAAGAGAAATTTTTAAGTTCCGATGAAGGTCAGAAAAAAATAGCAAAAGCAATTTATTATGCCTTTGTCGATTATAAAAATCAAATTGAAATGAAGAGTTCTTTTACTAAACAAAATATTCTGGTCAACAATGATTCTTCTAAAGATGTAGCCGGAAAAGATACATCTGAAAATTTAAATAAAAGCGACACAATTATATTTAAAATTCAAATTTTGTCTTCAGTTAAACCTGTTGCCAAAAATTCAAATTCATTTAAAAAATGTAAGAATATTGAGGGGTTTACAAAAATTGACGAAATTATTTCAAACAATACTTATAAATACTTAGTCGGGGAAAAAACCAAATACAGCGAAATTATTCAACTCAGTAAAAGCGTAAGAAAATATTACCCCGATGCTTTTATTGTGGCTATTAAACATGGTAAAATTATCCCGCTTAACGACGCATTAAGAAAATAGAATTACAGGTTTTTCCAAGAGATAGCTTACTTAATAACTTTATATCCAATTTTCTGCCAAATCAGGGCTTGTTCTTACCTTAATATTTTTCTTACGAAAGCAACCGTAAAATATGACATCATAAAAACACCCATAAAACCTTCGAACGCGGAAAACAACCTGCTTAAGCCCTGTGGATAAACATCGCCGTACCCGATAGTGAAAAAAGTAATCGCGCTGTGATAGAATGATTGTAATATAATTGAGAGATGATCGGGGTTGCCGACCGACGACATGGTTTTGCCCAGCCCTAAAAGCTGGATAAAATAATATATGCAGCCAAAAGTCAGCCAGATAAAGAACACGCTAAACAACACACGCCCGGGGGCAGTTGCGTATAAACCGATCTTGTCAAAAACCAGCCATTTAAATCCAAAAGCAGGATATTTCCAAATTGCACTTAGCGATTTTTCTTTTACTGCCTCATGAATCAGGGCTTTTGCTTCGTAGCGTTTAAACATTATGTAGGCTTTATCCTCATCAACATACTGGCCGGTAATATTAAAGTTTTGTTTTAGCGTCCTGAATTGTTCGCCTTTACTTCGCTCCGTGGTATCGTCCTGGCTTTCAATTAACTTGCAAACATTATTTTCAATCCAGCCGATATAAACCCGGCCTATAAGGCGCATCCCTTCAAAATTTATTGTTTTAATATCAATTGGAAAATCATAAGGTTTTAAATCAATTATATCGCGGATTATCGTATCCGATAAATCTAAATATTCTGCTTTTGCCAACCTTAAATCGATGTAATGGTCAAGATGACAGGATTTAACGGATAATATTTTAAATTTTGAATTATAAAAATTAATTGAACCTTTTCCAAATTCCGAACCATTAAAATAGGCTTCTACATTTTCGAACTCAGCTACCGAAAAATCAAAGCCGCCATCGCCGGTCAGTACTTTTTTAAAATTGAATTTGCCGTTCTTCAATTCGCAACCCTCGAATGATAAACCGCCGTCGCCAAAAATAGCCCTGTTGAAATTGACGCGGCAATGATTAAATTCCACTTTTCGAAAATCCACGCGTCCATCGCCGAATTCAGTCCTTTCAAAATCAATATCGCCATTTCCAAATTTGGCATAATGAAAATCTTTTTTCCCATCGCCAAAACGCGCAACCTTAAAGGATAATTCGCCATCGCCAAAAAAAGCGTTTATAAATGACACATCGCCGTTATTAAATTCGGTATTTATAAAAATTACATTGCTTTCACCAAAATCGGCATATTGAAAATCTTTTACCCCTTTAGTAAAAATGGCATTTTTAAAAGTTACTTCGCCGGATTTAAATGAAGAATTCGCAAAATCAACCAAATCGCAATTGAATGTTGCATAAGCAAAATTTACAGAGCCGTCAGAAAATTTAGTAGAATTAAAAGATAAATCACCTGTAGCAAAACATGACTTTTCGAAACAAACATTCCCGTTTTCTATTTCAGCAAAAGATAAGTCGGTAATTGTTTTCGAGTTAAAAAGTGCATTCCTGGCTGAGAAACTTTTGATTTTTATATATTTTTTTTTGTCACATTCCCTTGTAATGCGGTATTCCAAAAGCGACAACTTATCAACATAACAATTATCCAGGCAAATATCTTTTTGTTCATCTATTAATTTATAAATTTCTTCGCTATCAAGATAACCAAAAAGTTCAATTTCTTTGTCAAGTGAATTGGGGTGAAAAAATGTAACAATGGCTGTTTTAGGAAACACCTGTCCTTCATTATTAACAAATTTTACTTTTTTAATATCTACGCTGCAATTATTAAGGCGCGAAATCATAATTATTAAGTTTCAAATTTCAAGTTTCAAGTTTTAAGTCTTTACGTTAAATTGGCAGTTAAGTTATTTCATCATAAAAATGGTAAAAATTAAATTAATTTCAAATCTTCGCGTTCAGGTTTATCATAAAATTTAATCCTAACAACCGCATTGATGCTTAAATTAAGCAATTGAGAAACATTTCCTTTGTTAATGGCTATCTCTAACATTCCTGTTGAATTAAAAAGGGCAAGCAATTCGCCGCTTGGAGTTTCGTAATAAAATTTATTTAATGTTTTTATTTTATTATAATTGCTTTGGATAAGTATCTCAAACCTCCTGCCTTTGCTAACTGTTTCGAATATTTCATTTGAAATATTCGTTATAGCATTACCGAAAGAATCAATATAGGCAATGCACCCGTTAATAACCGAATTTTCAATTGTTGGAAGAAAAGGTGAAGGAATTTTAAGTGTATGATATTCGTCGCCTAATTTTTCAATATCTCCGCCTTTGGCAAGAAATATTGCAGGTTCAACAAACAAATCGAGTTAGGAAAAGTTGATTGGCCAGGTGTGTTCAATTTAAAGGCTTTATATTCCAACTCCCTGAAAACAAGTCCGAAAATTCCATTATCGGCGCCAATAAAATATTGTCCGTCATGTTCGATGGCCAAATGCGGATTATCCGGGGAAGCCTCGCTATTTACTGCAACAATATGCACGGTTCCAGAGGGAAAAGAGGGAAAGCTGTTTTTGACTATATATGCTGCCTGGATATAAGCAAATGCTGGTATTTGGTGGGTTATATCTATAATATTTACTTCGGGAAATAAACTTAATATCTTTCCTTTTAATACGCCCAGGTAAAAATCATTGTTGTTCCAATCCGTAATAATAGTTATAACTGGCATTTATTTTTCGGTTATCGAAAATTTTGTTGAAAATTTTAATTAAAATATTTAAACCAATTTCGCCGATTGAAATGTTTTAAATAACGAAACGTTAAAGTTAATCCAACAGATTGATAAAATTATCCGGATTCGCTTTATAAACAAAATATTTAAAAGAAGAATGTATCTGAAAAGCCAATAAAAGCAAATAGTTTAACATTTTTAGCTTTTCAATTGCCTTATCCGGGTTAAACTTGTATCTGTTTAAATAAAACCATTACTTTGTATATGCCAAAAATAAAAAAAGTAAAGCAGATTTATGTTTGAGAAAACAATATATTTGGAAGGAATCGATCCTGTAAATATTTATGGGATTAATAATACATTGTTTGAATTAATAAAAAATGCCTTCCCAAAATTAAGGATAATTGCCCGCGGCAATGAAATTAAAGCAATTGGCGACCGCGTAAATATTGAAGCTTTCGAAGAAAAACTTCTGCAACTCATAGAATATTTTCATAAATATAACAGCCTTACAATTGAAGAATTGGAAGAATTGTTAATCCCAACCGGAAAGAACAATTTAAAAAAGAATGAAACAGAAGAGGATGTTCTTGTTTATGGTCATAATGGTAAAATCATCAAAGCCAGGACAATCAATCAGAATAAATTTCTTGAAGAATATGAACACAACGATCTTTTATTTGCTGTCGGGCCTGCCGGAACCGGTAAAACATACACGGCAATAGCTCTTTCAGTAAGGGCTTTGCGCAATAAAGAAGTTAAACGGATTGTGCTTACACGTCCTGCTGTTGAAGCTGGGGAAAAGCTTGGCTTTCTTCCGGGCGATGTTAAAGAAAAACTCGATCCTTATCTGCAACCATTATATGATGCGCTTCATGATATGCTCCCGGCCAAAAAGCTAAGCGCTTTTATGGAAGACGGTACCATTCAGATTGCGCCTTTGGGTTTCATGCGCGGGCGCACGCTTGACGATGCCTTTGTTATTCTCGATGAAGCCCAGAATACAACCATCAACCAGCTTAAAATGTTCCTTACCCGAATGGGGAAAAGTGCAAAATTTGTTGTTACCGGCGATCTCACACAAATTGATTTACCCGATAAATCAAGCTCAGGGCTTGTTTATGCGTTGAATATTTTAAAAGGTATTAAAGGGATTTCAATTATTGAGTTCGACCAGCGCGACATTATAAGGCACAAACTGGTTAAATATATTGTAAAAGCTTACGAAAATGCTAATTTGCCTGATAAGTAAATTTTAATGCCGGAAACACAAGGCTAAAGAAATGATGCAATAATTATTGACCCGCCTGATTTTTAGCAACAATAATTATACTTTCGGTATGATAATAACCGCTACCGTTAACCACATTTCCCGAACTGATAGGTAAAATTGAAAGAATATCAAAACCTTGTTGGATCAGTTCATTGCACTTATTCTGAAGTTCCTTGGCTAAATCATCTGAGTCAACCGACATTTCTTCACTGAATTCCGGATTCGTCCAATACGTTGACCTTGAATGTATCACAATTGCTTTAATCATGATTGTATTTTTTCATCAATTATTTAGTAATAATAAGACATAATTAGCCAATTAACAAAAAAAATTATGCTTAATATTCATTTTATAAAAGTTTTATTTTACAAAGTAAAAATAAGCTTTAGTTAATTTTATCCAATGGTATAGAACACTTATTAAACTGTCAGTCGTTTGATTTCTTGCAATATTTCGTCAATTGCTTCTTTATTTTGAATTTCTTTTTTCTCGCCAACTTTTGCTGAAAACAAATAAAAAACCTTGCCACCAAAAACTTCTGTAAATTTCTTGTGTGTATCTGCCTGTAAATTGTATTCCTTGAAAATCTCTGGAAGCTGTATTCCACTGTTTGCAGGTTTTATTTGTAGTCCAATATATCTTTCTCCAACCTGAATGAAAAAATCCACGTTAAACAATCTGTCCCATTCGTCGGGTGCCGGTTGAATAGGTACGCCTAATATTTGTTGAAGTTGTCCGTAAATTGTTTGTATTTCTGTCATGTAGCCGTCATAAGTTCTGTCTAAAACAAGCTGCATCATATAATCAATGCAATCCTGTTCTGTAACATCAGCAACTTCCGACTGTATTACTTCTGTAATTTTTACATATAGCTTTTTCCCTAACTCGATTATATGTTCTTTGGGTTTAACTTTTGAAAAATAATATTCTTTTCATTCCTCAAGATTTTTAGGCGAGCATTTTCTTATTGATTCTGATGTAGGCCCAACATTTCTTTTAAAATTAAGTTGGAAACGGTTCATTGCGCTATTTAAAATCCATTCTTTAGCCATTGTTTTGTTGTTGAAAAATATCTAAAAATTTGTTTTTGTATTTGAAATCAATATCACCATCCACTTTTGCCAAACCATTTTTAATTAAATGTGCATTAATAAAAGTCTTATTTTCTAAATACAAGATAACATAGTAAGTTATTTTCCTTGTCATATTTCACATTGTCGTATTTCAGAAATACGCTTTTGCCTTTTAGTTTTTTCAGAAAAAATGATTGTTGCTTTACCATTAGCAATCGGGTCTTCTTTGATTCCGATAAGTTTTATAGTTAAATCATTGCTCAATCGACAGTTTTTCAGGGCTAATTACTTCTTTAACTGTAAATAGTTCTTCTCTTTTTGTTGAACTGTCTTTGTCAATTTTAGAGCCGAATTGTAATTTCTTTATGTCAATTTTTTTATCAAGGGTATGAGGGTCTTTGAAGATGTATGGAAGTATTTTATTTCATTTTCAAAATTAATTTTTACCTGTTTTTGTTTCAGAAATTCATATGTTGTTCCATTCAAATCTTTTTGATTAACTTCCAATTTTTCTTTTATAATTGAAATAAATTCAGGATTAATTTCAAAACCTACTGAATTGCGGTTAAGGTTTTTTGCAGCAAGTGAAGTTGTTCCACTTCCTGCAAATGGGTCAAGGATTGTCTCTCAACAAATGAAAACATTTTAATTAACCGTCTTGGCAATTCTTCCGGAAACATAGCGATATGTCCGTTTTGTCGTGCTCCTGCAAAATTCCAATGTCCGGCAAAAAAAGTGTTCCATTCTTCTGCTGTCATTATTGAACGCTCTTTTTGTTCTTTTGTGGGTTTGGGAGCATCGCCTAATTTTTTGAAAATTAAAATAAATTCGTAATCAAGTTTTAAAATTCCATTTCTCGGGTATGGATATGAACCCATCTGAACACCGCCACCAGTCGTATTTGAGGTTGTAACTTTTTGCCAGATTATAGCACCCATGTAATCAAAACCTATGTTTTCGCAGAACTTAATAATTTCCTCTCTTATAGGAATTACTTTATAACGACCGTAATAAACCGCTCTGGCAAACTGGTCGCCAATATTTATACAAAGCCGGCAACCATTGTGAAGAGTACGGTAGCATTCTTTCCAAACTAAATTCAGGTTGTTGATGTAACTTTCGTAGCTTTCGTGAAAGCCAATCTGATTTTCTGCCCCATAATCCTTTAGTTGCCAATAAGGAGGTGAAGTGATTGCCAAATGCACAGAATTATCAGCCAATTCAGTCATCAATCTGCTATCTCCATTAATTATTTTATGGTGGGTTTTCATTTTTAATATTTCAAACAAAGTTACCCAAAAAAGTTACAAATTTTTCTTCCTGTTAATAAGTTACCGACTTCTTGAAATTATCCCAAACTATAAAATGATTAATTGATATTTGAAGAGTGATTTTTTTATAATAAACAGGATTGACCTATAAAAAATTCAATTTATAAGTGATAATAATTCTACCACTTAATTAAAACTAATGCAAAAAGATAAATTGAAAAATATTTTTTAAGCAGTTTAATTCTTTGAAAGGCAAATATCCTTTTCGGCAATGAGCTTTCTCATATTTATCAGCGCGTAACGCATGCGCCCAAGCGCTGTATTTATACTAACGTTTGTTTGTTCGGCAATTTCTTTAAAGCTAAGTCCCACAAAATGTCTTAAAATAACAACCTCTTTTTGGTCAGCCGGCAAATAATCAACAAGTTTCCTTATGTCTTCAGAAATTTGTTCATCAATAATCATTTCTTCAACATTTTTATCTGAAAGCTTTTTCGAATTTAATAATGGATATTCATAAGCATCATTGGATATGATGTTGATTTGTTTTTCCCTGCGAAAGTGGTCAATAATGAGATTATGCGCAATGCGCGTTGCCCACGGCACAAATTTACCGCTATCGTAATATTTATTCTGCATTAAAGATTTGATAATTTTAACGAATGTGTCCTGAAAAATATCTTCGGCAAAATGTTGGTTACGAACCATTAAATATATATATGTGTATATCTTATTCTTGTGACGGTTGATGAGTATTTCGAGAGACGACTGGTTACCATTAATAAAACTTGTCACAAGTTCCTGATCGGAAAGTTTTAGCTTGTCCACAACTACCTCCTTTTTGTTTAATTAATTAGTTGTGTAAAAATTTTCCTATAGGCTGTCCTCCGTTTTATTATGGTAAATGAATTGTAAATTTTGCCGAAAGTTATTAAAAATTTTATAATATAATAAATATTAATTTTGAAAATTTATCAATTATTCTTTATATCATTGGAAAAGTTGAAACAGAAAATAACTTAACAATATTTTGAAATCACAGGAAATTCATCGGGTTGATAATGATAAACACATTATAATAAAAGGCGCCCGGGTAAATAATTTGCAAAACGTAAATGTTAGCATCCCCAGGAATAAGCTTGTTGTAATTACCGGATTATCGGGTTCCGGAAAATCATCTCTTGCTTTCGATACTTTATATGCCGAGGGACAACGAAGGTACGTGGAAAGCCTTTCGGCTTATGCAAGGCAATTTTTAGGGAAGATTAATAAACCCGATGTCGATTTTGTATTCGGCATACCTCCTGCAATTGCTATTGAACAAAAGGTTAATACTTCAAATCCGCGCTCAACGGTAGGTACTTCAACCGAAATTTATGAATATTTGAAGCTTTTATATGCCCGTATCGGCCGTACATTTTCTCCGGTATCTGGTAAAGAAGTGAAAAAACATAGTGTTACGGATATTGTTGATAAGGTAATTAAATATCCTGAAGGTGAAAAGCTTGCCTTAATTGCCCCTATTAAGCCTGAAATAAAATCATTATCGAAATACATTTACGAATACAAGAAAGAGGGATTTACAAGAATTTATAAAAATGGTCAAATATTGAGATTCGATGAATTAAATTCGATTGAGGAAGCTTTGCAGGACGGCGCTATAAATTTGGTAATCGACCGGCTGCAGGTTTCTTTTGATGAAGATTTTAAAAGCCGGTGCGCTGATTCAGCACAATCGGCATTGCTAATAGGCAAAGGAATTTGTTATTTAAAACCGCTCGATTCGGGCGAGTGGATCGAATTTTCAATGCATTTTGAAGAAGATGGAATTGAATTTGAAGAGCCAACGGTGCATATGTTTTCATTCAACAATCCATTAGGCGCTTGCCCTAAATGTGAAGGTTACGGCAAAATTATCGGTATTGATTCCGACCTTGTTATACCCGATAAAAGCTTATCAATATATAACGATGCCATTGCCTGCTGGCGTGGCGAATCGTTCGGCTATTGGAAAGAAAAACTTATTTATGCCGCGCCAAAATTCGATTTTCCCATTCATAAACCTTATAAAGAGCTGACTGATGAACATAAAAAAATGTTATGGACGGGCAATCGTTATTTCAAAGGCCTGAATGATTTTTTCAGCCATCTTGAAGAAAAAAATTACAAAATTCAATACAGGGTGATGCTTGCCCGATACAGGGGAAAAACAATTTGTCCCGAATGCAAAGGCTCGCGTTTAAAAAAACAAGCCAATTATGTTTTAATTGAGGGAAAACCTTTAACGGAGCTTGTTCTGATGCAGATCAAAGATTTAAAAGTTTTTTTTGATACCGTTCAACTCAATTCCCACGATCGACAAATAGCAGGGAGATTATTGATTGAAATTCGAAACAGGATAGATTTTTTGATAAATGTTGGATTGGGTTATCTTACTTTAAACCGTATTTCATCTTCATTGTCGGGGGGCGAATCGCAGAGGATAAATTTAGCGACGGCATTAGGCAGCAGTTTGGTAGGTTCGCTTTACATACTCGATGAACCAAGCATAGGCTTGCATACGCGCGATACCGCGATGCTTATAGATGTTCTTTTAAGGTTGAAAAAATTAGGCAATACTGTTATTGTTGTTGAACATGATGAAGAAATTATCAGGGCTGCCGACCATATCATTGATATTGGCCCGTTAGCAGGCCGTTTGGGCGGTAAAATCATTTTTGAAGGCGACCACAGTAAACTCGTAAAGGAAAATAAAAGCCTTACAGCGACGTACCTTAATGGCGATGAAAAAATACTTGTTCCGCAACATCGTCGAAAATGGTCGAATTTTATTGAATTAAAAGGCGTCCGTGAAAATAATCTTAAAAGCTTCGATGTAAAAATCCCGTTACATATAATGACATTAATTACAGGTGTCAGCGGTTCGGGAAAATCATCGCTTGTAAAAGGTATCCTGTACCCTGCTTTAAGCAGGATAATCAATTCATCGGGAGATAAACCCGGCAACTTTGATAGCATAACAGGCGATTATCATTTGCTCACTGGGCTTGAATATGTCGATCAGAACCCAATTGGCAGATCATCGCGTTCTAATCCGGTTACTTTTATGAAAGCTTATGATGAAATCCGCAAGTTGTTTGCATCGCAACAGGATGCCGTTCATGCGGGTTTTACGGCAACACATTTTTCTTTTAACGTTGACGGTGGAAGGTGCAATGAATGTCAGGGCGAGGGAATGATTAAAGTTGAAATGCAGTTTATGGCCGATGTAAAACTGGTTTGCGAAAGTTGCAAAGGAATGCGTTTTAAAGATGAAGTGCTCGAAATTAATTACGATGGCAAAAATATTTTCCAGGTTCTTGAGATGACAGTCGATGAAGCGCTGGAATTTTTTGGCCGGGGAACAGGAACATTACAAAAGAAGATTATAGAAAAAATGCAACCGTTGGCCGATGTGGGTTTAGGATATATTAAACTCGGGCAATCATCGTCAACCCTAAGCGGCGGCGAAAGCCAGCGCGTGAAACTCGCCAGTTTCCTCGGTAAGGAAAACAGCAACATAGGCCCAACAATGTTTATATTTGACGAACCCACAACAGGTTTGCACTTTCATGATATTCAGAAAGTTGCTCGATGCATTTAATGCCCTTATAATTAAAGGTCATTCCATTGTTATTATCGAACATAACATGGAAGTTATTAAATGTGCCGATTGGATTGTCGACCTTGGCCCTGAAGGAGGAGAAGAAGGAGGCTATTTGGTTTTTGAAGGAACACCTGAAGAATTAATACTTTGCGAAAAATCATATACAGGGAAATATCTTGGAAAGAAAATTTAAAAGAATTAGAATCTCTATAAAAGACTAAAGGATGTGAAATTCTGCACATCCTTTGTCTCATAAAACCAAACCTAAAAACAATTCTTTTTATAAAAAACTATCTATCGAATTAACCCTACACTTGCTTTATAATTAAATTGAATTCACTTTACTTAAAATTATTCAACCAATTTAATTGTTTCAAAATATGCAGTAATATTTATTATATCGCCAAGCAAATTACCGCCGCCATAAATTTTAAAATCGGATTTATTAATCTGCCCTGTAACTTTCAAAGCTCCATAATCGCGGCCTTCATAATTTACTATCCCATAATCTGTCATAATAAAAACCACTTCATGGGATGTTCCTTTAATTGTAAGCATTCCTTTAACCTCGTAATCATTTTTATGTTTCTTTTTTATACTTGAGCTATTGAAAGTAATTTCCGGAAATTCCTTAGTATTCAAATATTCTTCATCCTGAACAACATCTGATAAATTATTTGCAATAAGACAAATACTGGATGCATCCATTCTAAAATTCACTTCAGCATCCTTAAAAGAATTATCTTCTTTCAATTTTATCTCACCTGAAAACACTTTAAACTCACCTGTACGAAAGGAATGCTGTCTCCACGTAATTGTAAAAGTTACATTTGAATTCGCGTTATCAATACTCCATATATTTTGCCCATTTGAAATTTGTGCATAAAACACAAAAATCAATAATAAAAAATATCTTCTTATGAATTTAAAACTTGTCATCACTGGTTTTAAATTGATTTTAAAGACTATTGTTTTTTATTTTCATATACGAAAAAAATGAGAATTAATAATGCTAAATTATAAAAATAAATCAGAAAATTTATTTACATCTAACATTTTTTTTGAAAAACAAAATATAAATTATTTTTTTGAATTTAAATCAACATTATAAATTGAGATTGTGGGCAAATTGCAAATATTAAAATAAAATCAAACCCTGCTTGTAGAGGGAACCCAATCGATATTGGAAATATCTAATCTTCCGTCTTCCAAAACATTAATCGTTTTTGCAATAATATTTTCATGAATTGTGCCGCCAGCAACAATACTCTGGTCTATTAATGCTCCTTTTCTTACTTCATGCCTGTCAACAATTTTTCTTTCATGAGCGCTAATCCTTTGTTTCTCTAATGTTTGGAAATTATATCGGGGCCAGAGAACCGAATTTTTTATTTCAGCGCCACTTTCAACCCTCCAATCATCTCCAATAATTGCATACGGGCCAATTATCGCATCATGTTCAATAATACAATCGTTCCCGATAACAACCGGTGGTATTATTTTAACTTTAGAAAAATCGAGGGCTGTATTATTTCCCAGATAACCCCAGGGAAATTTTTCGTAAACAGGTTCAATTTTAATTTTATCATCTAAAAATGCTTTGTTTACATCCAGGTAATCTCTTTTTCTGCCAACATCGAACCAAAGTCCATTATACTCAACTCCCCAAAGAATATAATCTTTAGGTGGTTTTATATAACCTAATTTTCCTAAAAGAAAAGGGAATACTTGTTTGCCAAAATCATAGAAAGGTTTTTCCAATCCAACTTTTGCTTCAGTTCTAAAAGTGTCTAATAATTTTAAAAGTTCAACTTCAATAATATAAATCGAAGCGTTATTCAAATTACTTGGGGAATCGGGGTCTTTTTCTTTAAAATCAATTATCCTGCCCGATTTTGAAAAATCGCTTTTTAAATTATGCGGGGATTCAAGCTCCACTGTCCCGAACTCGCCCCTTGTTTCCCACGGAACAGGAGTAAGTACCATGGTAAAAGCAGCGCCATTTTTTTTATGAATTTCAAATAATTCCTTCAGATGACTTGCACCGAAATTCGATACAATATCGCCACTAACTACAAATACGGTAGAACCGCTAAACTCATTCGCCGGTGGCATAAATTCATTTTGCATTACCTGCCTTGCATTATTTCCAAAAACCTGCTTACAAACGCCGCCTAATGTTCCAGAAGGAATATCTTCATCAACGTAAGATATGCCGGCGCCAAATTTCCGGCCATCGCCAAAATGTTCTTTTATAGTATCGCTTAATACGCATAAATTCATTGATATATCGGTAATACCGGATTCTACTGACTTACGCACCCACAATTCCGACATCGGGGTTTTGCCTCCGATAGGAAACATGGGTTTTGGAATATGATAGGTTGTTAAAGGGTCCATTCTTTTCCCCAGGCCTGCTGAAAGAATAGCTGTTTTAACCTCTCCATTAATTTTATTTTGGTAAACCCAACTCGTATCCAAGTATTTTTCTAAATCGATAGGCATGATAAAAGACTTATTTGGTTTTTGTTGATAATAAAAAAACTATTAGTCCAAATTATTGTATTATTAAAATTATGAATTTTTCGGAAATAATTGAAAAATAGAGCTTGTAAAATTATATTTTCTTTTACTCTAAAATCCTAAAACTATTAGTCCAAAATTTTAGTGAATATCCTTCATTGGTTTATCAAGGTTTATTGCCTCGGATTTTTTTGTATTTCTATTAAGCAGTATTGAAATGAACAACCCTGAAATTCCACAGAGCGAAAATATCCACATACCCGGGATGTAACCGTTTGGATTAAATTCTCCGGCATGAAAAATATCATTGGCAAAACCGATAAGAAGGTTAAAGCCGAAAAGCCCCACATTTTGTATCATCGTCATAAGGCCATAGGCCGTACCTAACCTGTGAGGCTCAACAACGAGGGCAACCGCAGGCCACATAATAGCTGGTATCAGTGAAAATGCCAGGCCCATAATTGACATAGGAATGAGTAAATTTGGCGAAACATAATTATTAATGCTAAGCAGGCTGAATTTTATATGTATAATGTTTGGCAATCCCAATAAACCAACAAGGTTCGCATTATAACCCATTAACAGATATACCGGGATGATTAATATCGAACCCAGTACCATTAAAAGAGAACGCTTTCCGATTAAATCGGAGAACCATCCGAACAATGGGGTGAATATCATTGCCGACAGGAAAAGTATGCTTGATAAGAACCCTGCCGCATCGCGACTTATATGATGCACATGCTGAAAAAATTTTACTGCAAAAGTTTGAAATGGAAACATAGCCGCATAAAAAATCAAACAAAGAAAACTAATAAGCCAGAATGATTTTGAAAACTTGAGCATTCCTTTAAATTCAATTTTGCTTTGAGCGCCTTCTTTGGCAAGATCGTATTTTTTTACTGAGTAATTATCAATAAAATAATAAACGGTAAGGCAAAGGACAGACATTACGCCGCCTGAAGTAGCTATAAACAAAGGATATTGCCAACCCTTAAGATAAAAACCTGCTGCCCAGCTTGGAGAATTTAAAGCCAGAAATGACCCGAGCCTGGCTAAAGTAAGGTTTATTCCAAATGCCAATGCAAATTCTTTTCCCCTGAACCATCGGGCTGTTGATGTTGTAATAGCCACTATCATTGATTCAGCGCCAAGCCCGAATATAAGCCTGCCAGTTGCCATTACCAAAAGATTTCCTTTCATGCAGGTTATTACCGACCCTAACATTACAAACATTGAAAACAAAAGCGAAGATTTTTTAGTGCCAATGCGGTCAATAATAATTCCTCCAATTACAACCATAAAAATATTTGGAAAGCTGTATATAGCATTCAACGTTCCTATTGCAGCATCGGAAAATCCTATCTGTTTTTTCAATAAATCCGCCAACGGGCTTATGCTGTCGTATATGTAATAATTTCCCATCATTGCCGCGCTGATAACAATCAGCACAGTCCACCGTAACAAGGCCGGAGGTTTTCGTAAAATTGCTTCGCTCATTTTATAATTTTTAAAAACCAAAAGTAATAATTAACCATTAAAAATTACTTTCATTGCTATTTTCAACTATCCAATTTCACATTTTTATTTTACATATTTGCAAATTGCTATTTGAGAATAATTATATTTGTTTAAATCAGAACAATTCATGTTCGTTAAATTATTATTACATTTCCATTTTTAATTTTTATTAAATTGCAAAATTTACTTTGTTTATTTTAAATATCATTTGATGAAAAAGAAATTGGAATTGGAGTATTCAATGAACACGTCGCCCAAATTGCTATTTTCAAGGTTAAGTAATCCCGGCGGATTGTCGGAATGGTTTGCCGATAATGTAATTTTAGAAAGAAGTTTATTTTGTTTTTTTTGGGATGGCAATAAACAAAAGGCAAAACAGACATATATCAGGGAAAATAGCATTGTCCGCTATGAATGGATAGATGACGAAGAGCATAACTACTTTGAATTCCGTTTGAAAACTGATGAACTGACGGGTGAGTTGGCATTGATTGTTACTGACTTTGCCGAAGACGATGAAAAAAATGATATAATCAATCTCTGGAACAACCAAATATCAAAATTAAAACGTGTTATAGGCCTGTAATAATAGGCTTTTCGGTATCCTGTTAAGGAAATTATTTCAATTTGCCTTAATTTTGCTATATGAATTAAATTGAAAGGTTACAGTGAAAAAGTTACATAAGTTTATTATCAGCACATTCTCAGGACCATTACTGCTCACTTTCTTTATAGTAATTTTTCTGCTTCAAATGCAGTTTCTTTGGAAGTATGTTGATGACCTTGTTGGAAAGGGTTTGTCTTTTTGGGTACTGGGTGAACTTTTGGCCTATGCATCAGCAACCTTCGTACCGTTGGCTTTGCCATTGGCTATTTTACTGGCTTCATTAATGGCTTTTGGTGAGCTGGGAGAGAATTATGAACTTACTGCAATGAAATCAGCAGGCATATCGCTTATACGAATATTAAATCCGTTAATTATTTTAATGGTTGTAGTATGTGTAGCTGCATTTTTTTATTCCAATATATCACTTCCGTATTTTAACTGCAAAATGCGGGCATTGCTTTATGACATTCAACAAAAACGGCCTGAATTAAATATTAAAGAAGGAGTTTTTTATGATGGTATACAAAATTATGTAATTAGGGTTGGGAAAAAGGAACCTAAAACAAATCTCTTATATAATATCAGGATTTACGATCATTCATCTAACCAGGGCGACGTTAGCATTACATTGGCAGATTCGGGCTATATGAAAATGACTGTCGATAAACATGTTCTCATGACAACTTTATTTAGTGGTGAAAGCTATGTGGATATGCCTGAAAGCGAAAAAAACAATGAGCAAAAGCGCACTTTTCCATTTCGTCGTGATAAGTTTGCCAGGCAAATAATTAATATACCATTAGAGGGCTTCGATTTCCAGCGAACAGACGAGGGACTCTTCCGTTCAAACTATCAAATGATGAACCTGAAACAGTTAAAACATGCTATTGATTCTATGAAAAGCGAATTAAATGTGGATAGGGTAGAATTAAAAAATGCTATGATACTTGAAGATTATAGTCCTTCGGTTTATCATAATTATTTAAGCGCCGGTATAAAGAAAGATACTATAAAACACGTTCGTTTTAATGTCAATACTTTTTATAATAAAATGCCGGAAGAGGAAAAGATATCGGCAATCTCTTATGCCCTAAATGAAGCGCGCAAAGCTAAAAGCCATTTATCCGTGAATGTACAATTTAATAAATCAAAAAGCATTAGGATGCGTAAACATGAAATTGAGTGGCAAAAAAAATTTACTTTATCTCTGGCATGTCTTATTTTCTTTTTTATCGGCGCCCCTTTAGGTGCAATAATCCGTAAGGGTGGATTGGGAATGCCATTAGTCGTTTCTGTTGTTTTTTTTGTTTTATACTACATCATAAGCCTGACGGGAGAGAAATTTGTTCGCGAATCGTATTTACCCGATTATATCGGAGTTTGGATATCTTCAGGCATATTATTGCCTTTGGGAACCTTTTTAACTTTCAAAGCTACCAATGATTCCGCTGTTTTGAATGTCGACAGTTATTTAAAAGTATTTACAAAATTTTCCAATCTGAAAATCTGGAAAATATTTTCCGAAAAGTAATCTTTATGAAACACCCATGATTCTGTTGTTCGCAAAAACGAATGAAGATAATATGGGTGTTCCATACGACCATAAAAAATAAAATTATCTACGTATGAAAATACTGATATTGTGCAATAAACCTCCTTATCCGCCTAATGATGGCGGGGCAATAGGGATTTTTAATTTATCGAAAGACCTTGCTTCATTAGGGCACGATGTTCATCTACTTGCTATGAACACCAAAAAGCACAATGCAAGCAATGTTAACATACCTTCAATTCCAAACTATCAGATTGATTATGTAAATGTCAATACAGATATTCATCCGGTAAAGTTATTGATAAACCTTTTTTTCTCAAGGTTACCCTACATTGCCGAGCGGTTTATTTCAAAAAAATATTTAAATAAATTGACAAGTTTATTATATCAAAATCATTTCGATATTATTCAAATTGAAGGGCCTTATCTTTGGTTTTGTTTAGATGCTATCCGAAAATTAACGGATTCAAAGGTTTCAATGAAATCTCATAACATTGAACATGAAATATGGCAGCGAACAGCCACGATTGAAAAAAACTTAATAAAGAAACTGTACTTGTACCATTTGGCTTATAGAATAAAAAAATTTGAAATTTCAGTATTTAACCGTTTCGATTTTATTTTTGCCGTAACCCCGAGAGATAAAAATATTTTTATAAAATTAGGTGTTGTAAAACCTGTTCTTTTAGTGCCTACAGGTATTAACCCGACAAAAACACATTTTGCAAACCAAATAGATTTAAACACCATTTTCTTTATCGGAGGCCTGGACTGGATTCCAAACCAGGAAGGTTTATTATGGTTTACGGACAAAGTATGGCCAAAATTAATATCAAAACATCCTCAATTAATGTTTCATGTTGCCGGGCGCAATGCCCCAAAGTGGTTGCCGAAACGCTTAAACAAAACAAATATAAAATTTCATGGGGAAGTAAAAGAATCGCATGCTTTTATGGGCCAATACGGAATAATGATATCGCCTGTATTTTCAGGAAGCGGCATGAGGGTGAAAATTGTTGAAGGCATGTCCCTGGGAAAACCCATAGTTACAACTACTTTAGGAGCAGAAGGCCTTGATGTTAATGATGGAAAAGATATTGTTATTGCCGATACAATCGAAACATTCTGTTCAAAAATTATTGAATTGATTGAAAACAAAAAATTAACTGAGCGCCTTGCTTTAAACGCGCATAAAAATGCCGTTGAAAAATACAACAATATTGATATTGCAAAAAACGTTGCCGAATTCTATGCGAAAAATGCAGTAAACGAGAACCGAGGAATTGTGGACAAAGCAGCAATAGAAAAAAATTAATTACTTACTTCCGATAATTGGTAATTGAAACTTGAAACTTGAAACAAAAAATTTATTGGTATCTTTTTGTCGGCAGCCACACATTTGTTTTTACGCCTTTTAAATAAATAAACAATCCAATTATTAAGGTCAGGTTCATCAGGTAAAAGTGAGTAATAAACCTCAAAATGGTATTGTTCAAATTAATTTTTCTTAACAAAATATCTGCCAAAGGGCATAAAAAAAGAATCGTCTGGCCAAAGAACAACAACATATATAAAGTACCTTTATCAAATATGAAAAAATTAAATAAATATGCTGCAATAATAAAAAAAGGCGTAAACCAACGCAACACTTTATGTGAAATAAAAGAAAATGCAACTCCTTTATAAGGTGGCCATAATAATTTTTTATATGTGTTGAGGTTTTGAAAATTGCCAATCGAAATACGGATTTTCCGCCTGAACTCTTCAAATATTTTATTTGAAACATCTTCATAACTGACAGCATCAGGTTCATTTATTGCCTTGCCGCCTGATGATAACACATTCATCGTAATGTAAAAATCATCCATGTAATAATTTTTTGGCACGGGGGAATATTTGTTTTTTCGTATTGAATAACAACCTCCGAAAGCGCCCATCATAGAACCCCATATAATGCCTTCGTGGTATTTCATTGTGTTTTCATTCATGAGGTATGTTTTTTCCTGGAATGAAATGCCATCCTTTTTAATATTGGTGTTTAATATCGTTCCACCGACAATATCAATTTCACTATTTTTGAAGTTTTTTACCAGGTTATAAATAGTCGATTTTGTAAAAATAACATTCGCGTCAGTCAATATAAGAATTTCACCGGTAGATTTTTCAGCAAGTTGGTTTATTATATTGGCTTTCCCCTGGCGTGTTTCGAGAAAAATTGGTTTTATATTGGAATATAACAAAGCATATTCCGATAATATTTCATTTGTTTTATCGGATGAATTATCAGAGCCTATCAATATTTCGACCAGATTTTGTGGATAATCCGATTCTATAAGGCTTTTAAGTTTTTGCCTGATAACTTTATCTTCATTATAGGCAGACATAATTATCGATACTGAAGGAAGGTTTTCATCAAAGGAATAATATACATAGTTTGGCTTTTTTAAAAAAGCTAAAAACCGAAGAATTAAAGGGTACAAAACATACGTGTGAAAAATTAAAAATATCGATAGCCAAAATAAAAATTTCATTAATAATTCTTTTAAATGCTTTTAATACGAAAATTTAAAATAAAATGCCACTTATTCGAATTCCTTTTTAGATTCTTTACATTTCTTGTTCATATTAATTAATAAATTTTATTAATTATGCGAATTAAGGATCGGAAATTACACAACAAATACTGCTAATCAAGCGATTCCCCCTTTGAAGGGGGAATTTAGACATTTCATAAATTTAATTCTAACTTTTAATTCGCATTAATTATAAAATTGAATAAATCGCATTTTTAGCCAAACCTAAGCTCATGCAAAAATAGTTTTTTATATAATAAGTTAAACCTGATGACAGGTATTTTAAACCCTTAATCCACTCTTTCACCAAATCCATGACAGATTTGTTATTTGTAAAATATATTGAAACATATTTTTTACTTTTGCACCTGCATTATTAAAAGAAATAATTGATTATAATGTCAGAAAGTAAGGCAATTCAGCTTAATACAATAGACGAAGCCATTAATGATATAAAGGCCGGTAAAATTATAATTGTTGTTGATGATGAAGACCGTGAAAATGAGGGCGACTTTATTTGTGCAGCCGAATTGGTTACCCCTGAAATTATAAATTTCATGGCCACAAATGGCAGAGGGCTTATTTGTGTTCCTTTGCCAGAAGAACGTTGCGATGAACTTGATCTCGAAATGATGGTCAACAATAACACGGCAATTCATAAAACGGCATTTACCGTTTCGGTCGATCTTATAGGCCATGGTTGCACGACAGGCATATCCGCTCACGACCGCGCTAAAACAATAAAAGCCCTTATCGATCATGATACAAAACCCGAAAACCTCGGGCGTCCCGGACATATATTTCCATTGAGGGCAAGAAGCAAGGGCGTTTTAAGGCGTTCAGGACATACAGAAGCGTCTGTCGATCTATCCATATTGGCGGGCTTGGAACCCGGCGGGGTACTTGTGGAAATAATGAACGAAGACGGCAGTATGGCGCGCCTTCCACAGTTGGTAAAAATTGCAGAGAAATTTAACCTTAAAATAATTACAATTAAGGATTTAATAGCATACCGGCTAAAATATGAAAGCCTTATTATCAAAGGCGAAAGGGTAAAATTTCCAACCGTTTATGGCAATTTCGATTTAATTCCTTTCTTTCAAAAATCCAATAGCCATGAGCATATTGCTATCATAAAAGGCCAATGGACAATTGACGAACCTATCCTGGTAAGGGTTCACTCATCATGTATAACCGGCGATATTTTTGGTTCATTGCGCTGCGATTGTGGCGACCAGCTTCACGCTGCAATGCAGATTATTGAAAAAGAAGGTAAAGGCGCATTGATTTATCTTAGCCAGGAAGGGCGTGGCATTGGGCTGTTCAATAAAATAAAAGCTTATAAGTTGCAGGAACTTGGAAGAGATACGGTGCAGGCCAATATTGATTTGGGCTTCAACGATGATGAACGCGACTATGGCGTTGGGGCTAACATACTCCATGAGTTGGGCCTCGGCAAGCTCAGGCTCATTACCAACAATCCTAAAAAACGCATTGGGCTTGAAGGTTATGGACTTGAGGTAGTCGAAAATATTCCATTGATTGTAGAACCAAATCCACACAATAAATTTTACCTTGAAACCAAGCGCGACAAAATGGGACACTTTCTTGATCTTGCTAAATACAAAAAAATAAATAACTAACCCGATTTCCTATGAGTTTGAAAATAGTATTCATGGGAACGCCTGAATTTGCAGTTGCGTCGCTGGATAAACTGTATAAAGAGGGTTACAACATTGTATCGGTAGTTACCATGCCCGATAAACCTGCCGGCAGGGGGCAAAAAATACAACTTTCACCTGTAAAACAATTTGCCCTCGATCATAAGCTCGCAATACTTCAACCTGAAAAGCTTAAGGATAAAGGATTTCTGACTAAACTTAAAAATTTAAATGCCGATCTGTTTGTTGTTGTTGCTTTTCGTATGCTTCCGGAAGAAGTGTGGAATTTACCGCCGTTAGGCACGATTAACCTGCATGCGTCATTATTGCCACAATATCGCGGCGCTGCGCCAATAAATTGGGCTATTATTAATGGGGAAACCGAAACAGGAGTAACTACTTTTTTTATTGAAAAAGAAATTGATACCGGCAATATTCTTTTTAGTGAAAAGGTTTCCATTGGTTCTGATGAAATTGCAGGCGAACTTCATGACCGCTTAATGAACACTGGGGCAGATATTTTGTTAAAAACTGTAAAAGCTATAGAGGTTGGAAATGCAAAACCTGTTCCTCAAAATAAATTGAACAATTTGAATTTAGAATTAAAACAAGCGCCAAAATTATTCAAAGATGATTGCTGCATTAAATGGAACCGTAAAAGCCTTGATATTTTTAACTTCATCAGGGGCTTAAGCCCTTATCCGGCTGCCTGGTCAGTTATGCATGACGTTACAAATAACCAGTCAATAATTGTGAAAATTTATAAAGCCGATTATTCAGTTGAACAAACAGGAAAGACACCTGGAACTATAATTACCGATGCTAAAACATACCTGCACATTACTACCGATGATGGGGTGATTGAAATAAAGACATTGCAGGTTGAAGGTAAAAAGAAACTTGATATAGACGAATTCTTACGAGGGTTTCACGGAATTGATAAATTTAAATTTGTTTATTAAAATTAAAAAAGCAGAACATGATCGATACTATTTTAAACCACCGTAGCATACGTAAATACAAACCCTATCCAATATCTGGTGTTGTTATAAACGAAATATTGTTGGCAGGCTCCCGCGCTTCAACAACCGGAAATATGCAGGTGTATAGCATTATTGTTACTACTGATAAAACATTAAAAGAAAAACTATGGGAAGCGCATTTCAAACAGGATATGGTAAAGCAGGCGCCGGTTATTCTTACTTTTTGCGCCGATTTCAACCGGTTTAATAAATGGTGCCGCCAGCGAAAGGCAGACCCTGGCTGTGATAATTTTTTGTCGTTTATGACCGCTGCCATTGATGCTTTATTAGTGGCTCAGAATGTGGCACTGGCAGCCGAAGGTAAAGGTCTGGGGATTTGTTATCTCGGCACAACCACATATAATGCCAATAAATTAATCGAAATTCTTCAACTACCAAAAGGCGTTGTACCGATTACTGCCTTTCCGGTTGGCTATCCTGAAGAAATCCCCGATATTACAGACCGTTTGCCTTTGAAAGCAGTAGTTCATTACGAAAAATATACCGATTATTTGCAAAAGGATATTGACGATTTATACAGGGAAAAAGAAGAAATGCCTTTTTACCAGGATTTATTGAAAATAAATGATAAAGAAACGCTGGCACAAATATTCACAGATATTCGTTATACAAAAAAAGACAATGTTGCCTTTTCGCAAAGCTTTTTAAAAGTTTTGGAAAAACAAGGGTTTATGAATAATGAATAATTTACTGGTAATTGTTGGGCCTACGGCCATAGGTAAAACCTGCCTTGCAATTGAAGTTGCTAAAAATATTGGAACAGAAATAATTTCATGCGATTCACGCCAGGTATATAAAGAATTGAATATTGGCGTTGCCCGTCCTTCAGAAGATCAACTTAAACTTGTAAAACATCATTTCATTGCCTCACAATCGGTGTTCGATTATTACAATGCAAGCATGTTTGAATTTGCGGCGCTTGATTTGTTAAAAGAACTGTTTCAAAAATATAAAACTGTTATAATGGTTGGCGGCTCAGGGTTGTATGTAGATGCTGTTTGCAAAGGCATTGACGATTTGCCTACGATAGAACCTGAAATACGGGAAAACATTTTAAAAAGATATAGAAACGAAGGTATTGAAAGCCTACGGCAGGAACTTATAAAAATCGACCCGGTATATTGCCGTGCAGCAGATATTCGCAACCCGAAACGCATTTTCAAAGCGCTTGAAGTATTTTATATGACAGGCAAACCTTATTCTGATTTTTTAACCAAAACAAATAAGAAACGCGATTTCAATATTATTAAAATTGGTTTGAATTGCGACAGAAGGGAACTTTATAAAATTATCGACCGGCGTGTTGACGAGATGATGAAAAACGGTTTACTTGAAGAAGTCCGCGGCTTACAAAATGCCAGGCATCTGAATGCACTAAATACCGTAGGGTATAAAGAAATTTTCGATTACCTCGATGGCAATATACCGCTGGAGAAAGCAGTAGAACTCATAAAGCGGAATACCCGAAGATATGCAAAGCGGCAAATCACTTGGTTTGCGAAGGATAAGGAAATTAAATGGTTTGAACCTGGGCAAACGCATGAAATTTGGGAGCATTTGAAACGGGTTTTATAAATTATTTTATTTTTTTCAATTTCTTCAGCGCTTTGTTGTATTTGGCATCCTTTGTCAGTTGAATTATTTCATCGATTGCCTTTATTTGAGCAGTATCATAAGTCCGTTTTCGAAGATCATTGAGTTTATACATGGCTTCCTGTTGATATGACAACTCAAGGTATTTTTCAACCAACTGTTTAATTACTTCTCTGTTTTGATTATCGTTTTTTAAAATATTTTTTAATGAATCTATCTGAACAAGATTTTTATTTCTTTTTTTGTCAGCAACACTCATTTCACTACTTCTAACGCTTGTAACAGCGCCAGTTAGATCAGATTTTTTTACAGCGCCATAACCAATTACCACTACCTCGTCAAGCTTTTTTACTTCTTCGTTCATTGCTATTAAAAGAGTATCGTTATTATTAACAGGCAGTTCTTGGGTTTTGTAACCTACCATTGACACATCTAAAATAGTATTCTGCGGTTTGACAAGAATAGTAAATTTACCTTCAACATCCGTTAATGTACCTATGGTCGTGCCTTTAATAACAACATTAACACCGGGAAGGGCCATTCCGTTCTCGTCCATAACCTTACCGGTAATTTTTCTTATGGTGGATTTATTATCATTTCCATACTCAATTTTCAAAGCCTTTTCAGAAGATTTCCCGACGCTTTCCGAAGCATAAACAGGCATTTCATTACTGATTTCGAGTTTTTGTGTTTCTTTTTTTGAAGCGGAAACTTTATAATCCGCTTTTGTGTTATCCTTTGAAACCACCTCCTCATTAATTTCAGGGGATAATTCATCCCGAACTTTTGGACTGCTTTTGCTAATTTTGATTTCGCTTCTTGGCTCTGTTTGGGCTATTTCCTGTTTTCGTTCAACAGTTTTAGAAACGGCAGCTAATGGTTCTGATTTTATTTCGGACTCAATTTTTCCGGGAACAGGTAAATTTTTTTGAATTTCATTTTGAGAAACCGATTTAAAAGGTTTTTCAAAATTTTTAAATAAAAAGATTGAAACGCTTATTAATAAAAGAATTGAAGCGGCAATGGCAAGCCTTTGATAAAGAGGTATCATCCGGCGTTGTTTTTGTTCCGGATATAGTAATTTATTTATTCGTTGTTTTATTTCAGCTTCGGTTTTTGCCAATGTGCCGGCATCTTTAATTTCAGCAAGGCCTTCCAGCAAGTCGCTGCATATTTCACAACCTGCAAGATGATTTTCAATAACAAAGCTTTCTTTTTTCGATAATTTGCCTTTACTATAAAGCGCCAGTTTATCGATTGAAGGACAAGGCCCGGTTTTTATTATATGTTGCCAGTTTTTCTTCAAGTTGTTTTATAGTTTATTTAATAATAAGCATATTAAAAAATAAAACGCGTTAACTCCATTCTTTACAAGTATAATTTTCAAATTTCGCTTTCCGTTCTGGATGAAGCTTTTTACCTGGTTCAAAGAAAAGCCGGTAATGTCGGCTACTTCCTTATAACTTTTCTCCTCGAGATAAAACATTTTAATGCACTTTTTTTGTTCCGTTTCCAATGAATCGATAGCTTTTTGAAGTTGCTCCAGTTTCAACTCATGTTCACCATCATCTTCAGGATGCAAAACGGGTTGGTTTTCCATATTTTTTTGAAGGTCTTTTCTATCGCCAATCGGGATTGTTTCAAACCCTTTTTCCGACCTGAGCTGCATGAGGCATAAATTCTTTGTTACAACGTGCAGCCAGCTTTTAAAATTTCTTATTTCAAAACGTTCCAGGTCGTCGGCCAGTTTTTCGAATACCTGCATAGCAGCGTCTTTGGCTTTAGCTTCATTTTTAATATATTTCATACAAACAAGAAACACAAAACGGATATACCTTCCATAAAGTTCTTCGAGATAAAAGTTTTCGCCTTCTTTACAAAAAGCTTTCACCAGTTCCTCATCCGACAAAGCCCGTATTTTAAAGCGTTCAAACAAACCCTATATTTTTTCAGAAAATTTTATGGAATATGTTTTCATGTTGCATCCTTATGTAAAAGCCAAATTTATTTAAAAAACGGCATAAGAAATTTAAACCTTTTAAAATTTATAATTATGAGAACAAAAAATTATTTTCAGATGGAGCTAAATGCATTTTCAAAGTTGTTATTTGCATTGCTTTTAATTGCAACTGTTGCAATGAACGTGAAAGCCGAACGCTTAATAACCGGAAAGGTTATGGATAAAACCGGAATAGTTCTTCCCGGCGTTAATGTTGTTGTTAAAGGTACAACAATTGGTACCCTTACAGATTTAAACGGGAAATATTCTATAAAAATTTCTGATGGAAAAAATATCTTAGTATTTTCGATGGTTGGTTATAAAACCCAGGAAATAGAAACCACCGGAAAAAGTGTCATTAATGTTACCTTGGAAGAAGAAATTAGGAAGCTCGACGAAGTAGTGGTAGTCGGGTATGGAACAATAAAAAAATCCGACCTTACGGGGGCTGTTTATAGCATAAAAGCTGATTGTGCAGAAGCAAAATATGCACCCGTACAGACTTACACACTTACTTATTTCAATCCAAGCACAGAAAGCTATTCCAGAATAAATGAAAACGGTTTCAGGAGCGTTGGGCTTAATCCGCTCTCCACTTTTTCAATCGATGTAGATAAAGCATCGTACAGCAACATACGAAGGTTTATCAACCAGGGCGAGCTTCCTCCGGCCGATGCTGTAAAAATTGAAGAAATGATAAACTATTTCGATTATGATTACCCGCAACCTACGGATAAGCATCCTTTCTCAATCAATACTGAATATTCGGAATGCCCATGGCAGAAAGATCATAAAATCCTGCAAATTGGCATACAGGGAAAAAAGATTGCAACTGAAAACCTTCCGCCAAGCAACCTTGTTTTTCTGCTCGACGTTTCAGGCTCAATGGATGAACCTAACAAACTACCGCTGGTGAAGTCGGCATTTAAACTGTTAGTAAACAACCTGCGCGAAATAGACAGGGTAGCAATAGTAGTATATGCAGGAGCGGCAGGAGTAGTGTTGCCTTCTACAAAAGGCACGCATAAGGATAAAATTATTGATGCCCTCAATTCGCTGCAGGCTGGCGGTTCAACAGCAGGATGCGAAGGCATTGCCTTAGCATATAAAATTGCCCAGGATAATTTTATTAAAGAAGGCAATAACCGCGTTATCCTTGCAACCGACGGCGATTTTAATGTAGGCATTTCGAACGAAAATGAACTTGAAAACTTTATTGTTGAAAAAAGAAAAAGCGGTATATTTTTAACCTGCCTCGGTTTCGGGATGGGCAATTACAAAGATTCTAAAATAGAAACCCTGGCCGATAAAGGAAACGGCAATTACGATTATATCGATAATTTGGAGGAAGCCAATAAAGAATTTGTAAACGAATTCGGCGGCACATTATTTACCATTGCAAAAGATGTGAAAATTCAAATTGAATTTAATCCGCAATATGTTCAGGCATACAGGCTGGTTGGTTATGAAAAAAGGATTTTAAACAACGAAGATTTTAAAGACGACACAAAAGATGCGGGCGAATTAGGCTCAGGGCACACGGTTACCGCAATTTATGAAATTATTCCAAAAGGAATCAAGAGTAAATATATTCAGGATGTTGATCCTTTAAAATATCAAACCCAGGAACAGAAATCAGGTGAATTATCCGGTGAAGTTGCCACAGTTAAATTACGGTACAAAAAACCGGACGGAGATACAAGTATAGAAATAGTTCATCCTATCGTGAACAAATGCAAATCGTTTGAAACAGCTTCGGACAATATCAGGTTTTCGTCTGCTGTGGCGATGTTTGGAATGATTTTAAGAAATTCGAAATTTAAAGGCACAAGCACATTTCAAAATATTGTTGATCTCGCCGAAAGTGCCCGTGGAAAAGACAAAGAAGGCTATAAAGGTGAATTTGTAAGATTGGTAAAAATGGCAAGCAATTTTAAATTGAGCGCTGAAAAAAACGATGAATAAATGCTGAAGTTATATAATTCTAAAACCCTTGTGGCCTTCATAACCACAAGGGTTTTATTTAATACACATTTGTAATTCGTAATTCGTAATTCGTAATTTGTAATTTGTAATTAACGTGAGTTCGATGTATAAGATATTTAAAATATGACTGTTGCGTTATTCCCCCTTGGCGAAGGGGGTAGGGGGGATTGGATTCTTATTTGCTAAATTGCCAAAAATATCAATCCCCCTGCCCCCTTTTCAAAGGGGGACTTGCTTTGTTCTTGATTATATGAAATTTACACATATATTATATCGAACTCACGTTAATTACATTATTTGTCCAGCCTTTCTTTCAGGTTTTCAAACTGCGTTTTTAATTCCTTTGGCAATCGATTCCCAAATATAGTTTGGTGTTCGGCAATAAGTTCACATTCTGCCAGCCATTCTGATTTATCAACTTTTAAAATTTCATTCATGTTTTCGCCAACAGCATCCATTCCTGAGATATCGATTGAATTATTTTTTGGGACAAAGCCTATAGGCGTTTCAACAGCATTGTCATCGCCTTCTATCCTTTCAAAAATCCATTTCAATGCGCGGATGTTATCGCCATAACCGGGCCACAGGAATTTGCCATCGGGTCCTTTTCGAAACCAGTTAACGTTAAAAATTTTTGGCAATTTATTTTTGTCGGGAGCTGTATTGCCGATTTTAATCCAATGATTAAAATAATCGCCCATGTGATAACCGCAAAATGGCAACATAGCAAAAGGATCGCGGCGAACGCCGGCTTTAAGCCCGATTGCTGCGGCCGTTACTTCCGATCCCGCTATTGACCCCATGAACACGCCGTGGTTCCAATCTAACGACTGGTAAATCAGCGGAACAGTACCGGGGCGCCGGCCTCCGAAAATAATTGCAGATATAGGAACACCTTTGGGATTTTCCCAATCTTTGTCAATTACCGGGCATTGACTGGCCGGAGCGGTGAACCGCGCATTCGCATGTGCACAGGGTTCACCCGATTCAGGATCATAAACTTTATTTTTCCAATTGATAGTTCCTGCAGGCATATCATAACCGATACCTTCCCACCATATATCGCCATCTGTGGTTAAACCAACATTGGTAAAAATTGTATTAGACTTGCAACTCAGCATTGCATTCGGATTGGTTTGCATTGATGTGAACGGGGCAACGCCAAAGAAACCCGATTCAGGGTTGATGGCGTATAAACTGCCATCGTCGCCGAATTTCATCCATGCAATATCGTCGCCTACACATTCCACTTTCCAGCCAGGTATCGTTGGAATAAGCATCGCCAGGTTTGTTTTACCGCAAGCGCTTGGAAACGCGGCAGCAAAATATTTCTTTTTCCCTTCGGGATTTGTTATGCCCATTATTAGCATATGTTCTGCAAGCCATCCTTCGCGATGTGCCATATTAGAAGCAATGCGTAAGGCAAGGCATTTTTTTCCGAGAAGTGCATTTCCGCCATACCCGCTTCCATATGACCATATTTCATTCGTTTCGGGAAAATGCGATATATATTTCTTTTCGATAGGAGCGCAAGGCCATGCGGCATCTTTTTGACCGGGTTGTAACGGGGCGCCAACCGAATGGATACAGGGAATAAACTCGCCATCGCCAAGTATATCGAGCACAGCCTTTCCCATGCGCGTCATAATGCGCATGTTTACTACAACGTAGGGCGAATCGGTAATTTCAATGCCAATTTTGGCAATTTTCGAACCAAGCGGCCCCATGCTGAAAGGTATAACATACATGGTACGCCCTTTCATGCAACCTTCAAACAAATCCAGCAGGGTTTTTCTCATTTCCTTCGGATCAACCCAGTTATTTGTCGGTCCGGCATCCTCTTTGTTTTTCGAACATATAAAGGTTCGGTTTTCAACGCGTGCAACATCGCTCGGATCGCTCTGGAAATAATAACTGCCAGGCCGTTTTTTATCGTTTAATTTTACGGCCATCCCGCTAATTACCATTAAATCCAATAATTGCCGGTTCTCTATTTCAGAACCATCGCACCAATGAACCGATTCGGGCTGGCACCATTCCGCCCATTCTTTAACCCAGGTTAAAAGCTTTTCATTATTTGTCATGAAGGTTACTTGTTACTTGTTACTTGTTACTTGTTACTTGTTACTTGTTACTTGTTACTTGTTACTTGTTACTTGTTACTTGTTACTTGTTACTTGTTACTTGTTACTTGTTACTTGTTACTTGTTACTTGTTACTTGTTACTTGTTACTTGTTACTTGTTACTTGTTACTTGTTACTTGTTACTTGTTACTTGTTACTTGTTGCTTGTTGCTTGTTGCAGTTTTCCAATTAGCCTCAACGTATTGTATAAATTTATTTATCTTTTTTCCCAGTAAATCATAATCATTTATTAGGGATGCCAATGGTTGTTCAGTATAATGAATATCGTTTATCATATTCAGATGGGAAATAGTTTCATCACACGATCCCTGGGCATATGTCAAATACTTTATAAAATCATCTTTGTATCTCTTTCTTCCATAACCTTCTACAATAGTATCTTTTATCCTTTTACTCGATCTTCTGATTTGGCTTCCTTGCTCAAAAAGTTCATAATTTGGCAGTTTCAGGCTCATTTTATGTACTTCAATTGCTAACTTATAGGCCACTTGATATATTTCCAAATCTTTATAGTTTTTCATTTTAAACTATTCAGCAAAAATTAATAAAACCCACTGCCGACAACCAGCAACCAGAAACCAGTAACCGGTAACCATAGTAGCAATAGTTAAAAAGAAATTAAAATATTGGTAAATCATTGTCAACTAATCTAAAAATAATTATTGCATGATATTAAAATAACGCTTGTTAAAGCCTTTTGTTTTAAGGCAAATCCCGCAAATATATAAATTCATATTTATTTGTGAAATTAAAAACAATTCAATTTGAATAAAATATTTTTTTGATTTTATAAATTTCCGATATTTCTTTACCATGAAAGTTATATGCCAAATAAACTTTCAGCATTCAATGAGGTAATACGCGCTATTTCTTCCACAGAAATATTAAAAATATTTGCAAGTTTTTCTGCAATGTGAACAATATATGACGGTTCATTGCGCTTTCCCCTGTATGGAACGGGCGTCAGGTATGGCGAATCTGTTTCGAGGATTATTTTATCAATGGGTATTTTGGGTACAATTTTATCCAATCCCGAATTTTTAAATGTGACTATCCCACCTATTCCGAAAAAAAATCCAATGTCCGGAATTTTTTTTATTTGTTCATCATTGCCTGTAAAAGCATGAAAAACGCCACGCAAGTTTTTATATTTTTTTACAACCTCATAAACTTCTTCAAACGACTCGCGGCAGTGCAGAATGACAGGTAGATTCAAATTAAGCGCCCAGTTTATTTGTTCATCCAAAGCCAATACCTGTTCTTTAAAAAATGTTTTATCCCAGTACAGGTCAATACCTATTTCACCTATAGCGCAAAATTTTTTATTTTTCAGGGCATTTTTCAGGACAACTAATTCTTCGCTATAATTTGTTTTAACCAAACTTGGATGAAGGCCGATAGCGGGAAACAACGACCCGGGATTACTCCGGCATACATCAAGCAACTGATTTAAAGTCCCGGCATCGACATTAGGTAAGACCATTTTTTTTACACCCCGGCTAATAGCCCTTTCAATAACTGCATTTCGGTCTTCATCAAATTCTTCAAGGAAAAGATGCGCATGGGTATCTATGAAATACATATAATATTGATTAAAAAACCCACCAAATTTCAATTTATGGCAGGTTTTTAATTAACAACTGTAATTTTATAATTTTCTAACCTTTTAAAATTCTCAGGTTTTTATCAATTATTTTATTTAAAGCGGCAACCGATGTGTGTGTTCTGTAGCCGTCGGCAGGGGTGTTCATGCAATAATCAATAAGTTTATCGACGGTGGTTATTGCAACGTGCATGCGCGTATCGGACGATCCGTAATAAACGTAAACCTCGCCATTGTCTTTTTTAATCCAGCCGTTAGAAAAAACTACATTAGAGACATCGCCTATTCTTTCTTCGCCTTCAGGGGCAAGGAAATATCCGCCGGGAGTAGCAATTACTTTCCAGGGCTCTTTCAAATCGGTCATATACATATAAAGCACATAACGCAAACCTGCGGCGCAACCGCGTACGCCATGAGCCAAATGGAGCCATCCCTTGTCTGTTTTAATTGGAGCAGGTCCTTCGCCATTTTTTACTTCTTTAATTGTGTGATATGCGCGTGGCTCAATAATAAGCTCGTCTTTAACTTCGGCATTTTCCATGCTGTCTATCAAAGCCCAGCCGATACCGCCGCCCGAACCGGCTTCTATGAAGCTGTCCTGCGGACGCGTATACAATGCATATTTGCCATTGATAAATTCATTATGTAAAACCACATTGCGTTGCTGGCTTTTTGTTTTGAGATCGGGAAGGCGCTCCCATGTTTTCATATCTTTAGTGCGGACAATCCCGGCCTTTGCAATAGCGGAAGATAAATCGCCGGGAGCAGCATCGGGGTCTTTAGCTTCCGAACAGAAAATCCCGTATATCCAGCCATCTTCATGCTGCACAACCCGCATGTCGTAAACATTCGTTTCTTCTTTATTAATATCGGGAAGTGTTATGGGATAATCCCAAAACCGCCATTGGTCTATTCCATTCGGGCTTTCAGCCACTGTAAAAAACGATTTGCGGTCCCAGCCTTCAACGCGTACAACCATTAAAAAGCGACCATTAAATAACATCGCTCCCGAATTGAAGGCGGCATTTATACCTATCCTCTGAAGCAAATCAGGGTTGGAATTATAATCAAGGTCGTAACGCCAGAATATAGGCGCATGTTCGCCTGTTAAAACAGGGTATTTATAACGATAATAAATGCCATTGTAATTTTCGCATTTTTCATTTCGGCGCATTATAAGCGTTTCGTGACGCTTAAAAAGTTGCTTTACCGCTTTGTTAAAATTATTCTTTTCCATTATTTTAATTTTTTCTTCAAACTTAGATGAAATTTTTAAAAATTAAGTTTCTTGCTTTCCCTGCAATTATTTGGTTTGAATGATTACAGTACTTATCAATTTTTTTTAAAACATAAAAGTGCCCAGGACAAGACTCGAACTTGCACACCTTTACAGGCGCCAGCCCCTCAAGCTGGTGTGTCTACCAATTTCACCACCTGGGCAAATTTAGATATTAGTTGTTAGTTGATAGTTGTTAGATGTCAGCAAACACAACTTTTAGTAACTAACAACTAACAACCATCTCGTACCCGAAACAGGACTCGAACCTGCACATCCTTACGGACACTAGTCCCTGAAACTAGCGCGTCTACCAATTCCGCCATTCGGGCAATGTATATTTTAAGAACTTCTGTTTAAATTCGATGTGCCCCGAATCCTGAAGCCTCTATTTTAGCGGACAGCAAATTTACAAATTTTATTAAATGTTCAATGGTTTTGAAAATAATTATCGCAAATCACAGAAGAATCAGGAGAATATGAAGTAATGCTAAAAGGATACTTAAACAAACTTATCGTTATATTTTAGTTTTAATTTGTTCGTTACCCGAAAGGTCGCCAATAAGCATTGGGGATTTCAATTTGTGGAAGTGTATTGTTTCTTTAACTTTTTCAGTATCGTAATTTGCATAGCAGTAAAGGCAGTTGTGCATGCACGAATTGTATGCGCCAATATCTATGCTTTCTGCACAATTACAATTAATCCTTTGCCCCGGATCCTTTTTATAAGGCAATCGTTTGCCTGTTAACCTGTTTATAAGGGCTATATCAATACAACAACTTGGCTCTATATTTTCAATATCATTTTCATCGGCGCATAAAGTAAGCTTTATATCAAAATTTTCAGCTATGTGTTTTAAGGAGTGTAATAAAGTTGTTTTCCTTTGAACATCAATATTGTCGATTTTCATTTCAGGCATATTCCTTAAACATTTCTTATATGGCACTATAAAGCTCACTATACATTCCGATGTTGCGCCTTTAAGCGACGAAGCCAAGTTGTAAAATTTGTCGAGATGAAAGTTTGAATCAATAACATCGGAAAGAATAATAGGATCGTAACGCCAAATTACCCTATCTTTGCCTATTAGCCAGGATAAGTGTTTGAAAGTTTGAATCAAAAGATCATTTGCAGGAATATTTGGTTCAAGTTCTTTTCCGTAAGGGGTAATTGTAAAAAGAAAATAAAAAAAAAATCCGCGCTCATCAAGTTCCGGAAGTTTTTCGATAAGCAATTCGGGATTTTTCGTCCAAAAAATTATTGCATCGATTTTCTTAGGGTCGAGGACAACTTTAGTTACTATTTTAGGAAATAGTGGATTGCGCACCAAAATATAACCATCGCTGATCCTGTTTAAAAACCAGTTGCTATAAAACGCCGGTATATCGGTTCTTCGACTGGCGCTGATTATCATATCTACTAATAATTTAACTTCTTTTTATACGGATTTTTATTAAAACAGATTCTTTTTTCTTTAAAATTTTAATAATTATTTTCACGTGGCCAATATTTTTCTGTTTAAATTATAATTCATTTTGATAAAATATTTAAATGCCGCTAAAAATAGACATACATAAATTCCTTAGATTAAGAAAAGAAATCCCTGTAATCGATGTGAGATCGCCCGCAGAGTATTCACAGGGACATATTCCCGGAGCAATTAACATACCTTTATTTAATGACAGTGAGCGTGCGGCAGTTGGAACTGTTTATGTAAAAAGTGGCCCGGATAAAGCATTATTGCTCGCATTGAAATTGGCAGGCCCTCATTTAGAGGAAAAGATAATTGCTTTAAAAAAAATACAGGATAAAGGGAAGCTGCTTGTGCATTGCTGGAGAGGAGGTATCCGCAGTTCGGGAATGGCATGGCTTTTCGATTTGTTTGGTTATGAATCGCTGATACTCGATGGCGGTTATAAGGCATATCGCAGAAATATCAAAGATTTATTTAACCGGGAAATTAAACTGATAATTATTGGCGGCATGACAGGCTCCGGAAAAACCAGGATAATTGAATGTCTTTCTAATATGGGCTTTCAGACTTTAGATTTTGAAAAACTGGCAAAACATAAAGGCTCTGTTTTCGGAAATCTTAAACAAGAAATTCAGCCATCAACAGAACAGTTTGAAAACGATATTTTCGAAATATGGCAAGCTTTTGATTTATCTGAAATTATTTTTGTTGAAGATGAAAGCATAAGTATTGGAAAAGTTAATATTCCTCCTGAAATTTACAATAAAATGCAGCTATCGCCGGTTATTGAAATAGTATTGGAAAAGAACATCCGGATTGATTCGCTGGTAAAAGATTATGCTTCGTTTGATAAAGTCCTTTTAAAAGAAGGCATTGAAAAAATACAAAAAAGGCTTGGCAGCTTAAATGCAAAACAAGCGCAGTCGGCAATTGATGAAGAACAATTTTCATCAGCCGCCGAAATAATTTTAAAGTATTACGATAAAGCATACCGCGAAGTAATAAATAGTAGAAATGCAAATAATCATTTTTCATTATCCCCGGCTTCAGCTAATATTGAAGATATTGTCAGGGAAGTTTTAGAATTAATTGTAAAAAATAAAATCCATGGAACAGTTAAAATTAACGCAATTTAGTCCCGGCGCCGGATGCGGTTGTAAAATTTCATCGTCCGATTTGGAAGAAATTATTAAACCTTCTTTAATTAAGTTTAATGACCCGCATTTGTTAGTAGGCTATGAATTTAAAGATGATGCGGCGGTTTACGATATTGGCAACGGAAAAGCCATAATAAGCACGACAGATTTTTTCACGCCAATTGTTGACGATCCTTTTGATTTTGGCCGAATTGCCGCGGTGAATGCAATAAGCGATGTATATTCAATGGGAGGCAAGCCTTTAATGGCTGTTTCAATACTTGGCTGGCCGCTCGAAAAACTTTCCAAAGAAATGGCAGGCCATGTAATTGAAGGCGCTCAGGTGGCATGCAAAGAAGCCGGTTGTACACTTGCAGGAGGGCACAGTATAAATATCAGCGATCCGATTTTTGGTTTGGCCGTTACAGGGATTATTGATATTGATGACATAAAACAAAATAACAAAGCTGAAGAAGGATGCTATTTATTTCTCACCAAACCTTTGGGTGTTGGAATAATTACTACTGCAGAAAAAAAAGGAATTGTTAAACCTTATCATCAAAATCTGGCAATTAAGCAAATGACTACTTTGAACAGCGCCGGCAGCAACTTTAGCAAATTAAAACAGGTAAAAGCGATGACTGATGTTACTGGTTTCGGGTTATTGGGCCATTTGCTTGAAATGTGCGAAGGGAGCAAACTTTCGGCAGTTATTGATTTTAAAAATATACCTGTTATTGAAGGTATTGAAGAATATATTGAACAAAATGCAATTCCGGGCGGGACTTTCCGAAATTTTAAAAGTTATAAAGATAAAGTCTCAAACTTAAACGAAAAATATAAACCTATTCTCTGCGATCCGCAAACAAGTGGCGGTTTATTGGTAGCCGTTTCACAAAATGGCATTGAAGAATTTCTTAAAATAGCCGAAAGTTGCGGTATTTCTATAAAAAAAGAAATTGGATATATGGTTAAACTGCAACCCGGAGAAGCTATAATAAAAATTAATTAAGCATTTATTTTTAACTTATAATTTCTTCTATTGTCATTTTATAAAAAAATCGCCTGTTTATCAAATAAAAACAGGCGGTTTTCCAACTCAGAGGTTAAATAAAATTATATATTCATTATTTCTGTAGTATTTTTTAACTTAAAATGCTGCCGGCCAATCAAACACTCAAACACACAATTCAAACATCCTACGAACACTTTTACTACCAACCTTAAATTTTTTCAACCAAAACCTTACTTAACCGGCAGCATTTTTATTACAGTACAAAGAAAGCCTCAAACAGAGGCGAAAAAATCGGCGTTTCCACTTATTTTAAATAGAAATACCCTCAATTTTCAATTCATATAATGTGTCAAAATATGGCACAAAACACCCAGTAAAAAATTGTGTTTACTGATTTCCTTTAAATATAAGGTATTTGAATAAAAAAGAATTCTGTAAAAAAGGATTTTATCTATAAATCATTAATTTGAATAACGGAAATTTTAATAATTCTCAAATATTCATGTTATCAAAGCTTGTTGGTTCTTGAAATATTTTCAGACCGAATTCAGGAACTACTGAAATAAAATGTTCTAAGATATTTGATTGCACTTTCTCAAATTGAGCAGTTTCTGTTTGTTTGGTATAAGCAAAAATTTGAAAAGGCAACCCATGTTCGGTAGGTTGCAGATAGCGAACCATAAGAATAGCCTGTGAGTTTATATCGGGATTGTTCTGTAAATATATTTCAGCATAAACCCTGAACAACGATGCATTGGTGAAGCTTTTGCCTTCGCCTATCGCTTCTTCGGTATATCCATTTTGTTCAAAAATTTTTAGTTCAAAATATGATTTTAATAGTTTGGAGTTTTTTAATTTATCAAGCATTGTTCCATCGCAATTTTTAATAGTTTGAATGTCCAAATAAATGTGCCTTTTAATAAGCCTGTCTTTCGACATATCAATCCCCCTCCAGTTCATGAATGTTTCTGAAACAAAAGCATAAATAGGTATTATGCTAATTGTGCGGTTTGAGTTATGCACTTTTACAATACTGAGGGAAATATCAATAACAGTCCCATCGACATTGCGGCCTGGCATTTCTATAAAATCCCCCACCCGTAATATATCATGGGCTGAAATTTGAATCCCTGCAACAAGTCCTAAAATTGCATCTTTAAATACAAACATAAGAACGGCGGCAAATGCAGTTAAACCGGCAAACAGCGAACTTAAATCCCTCTTGACCAGGATTGACAATACCATCAAAGAACCAATGAAAATTATCAAACTTTTCACAAAATGCACATAACCTTTTATCGACCGGTTTTTTGTAGTAGGTAAGCTGTTAAAAATATCGTGGAATGCGTTTATAACAGAGTTAAGAATAATGAGGACAATAACAATTAAATATATATTGGCTGCCGTTCTTACGAAGTTTGCAACATTTTCATATTCTTCAAATACAAGGGGGGCTATATAAAAAAATATAAAAATCGGCGCTAAATGCGATAATTTTTGAAAAATACCTTTTTCATAAAAAATTCTGTCATAGTTATAAATGCTTTTACTTACCCAATGTTTTGCCAGTTTATTAATAATTTTTTTTGAAATATAATTGGTGGCAAATGCAACTATTAAAATAAACAAGCTTAATATTATAAATTTGAGTGAATGGCCAAACAATTGAGATATTACATGTTTCAGGAATATTTGTTCGAAGTATTGGCTTAGCCTTATAAAATTGATTTCTATCATAATATCCTCCGGTTTTTTTAACAAGTGCAAAAATAGTTAATAATGCTGATTAAGGATTGAATTAAAAACATGTTGTTTTCGATAATTATGAATATTTATATTGCTTTCCCATTCTAAAAAAATTATTCCCTCAAAAATATTTTCACTTTTGAGGGTTACTTTTTAAGGTTTAAACACATTAATGAATAATTTCAATTGGAATCGGTTTAAATTTTTACAGGCTTTATATGAAATATCGAATTCAAGAATAAAAAAATTTATTTCTTTATCACTTAAAATTGTTCATTTAAATACATTAATACAATGCTTTATCAAAATAATTTTATTTTAAAAATTATACATTTTATATTTGAGCGTTATTTGATCCAAAAAAAAATTGTAAAATTCAGGGAACGTTTTGAAATTTTTGAATCTATATTATAGAAATAATTTATTAAGTTTTAAATATAGCTTTATGAGAGTATTGAATTTAGTGGATTTTGGTGTTTTAGTGTTTTTGTGGCTGTTGTATTTTAGTAATGCCGCCAAAACACCAATTCACCAAATTTCACAAAAAAATTAACGAAGTAAAATTATAGAGAACTTAATAAAAATATAAAAGCGAAAGCCGAAAAGCTTGCTTGCCGGAAATATATCAATAGTATATCAACGGTATGGCTTAAAATAACAGGTAAAATTTAAAAACTATAAAATTATGAAAAAATTATTATTTCTCAGCGCATATATTTTTATATGCTTTTCATTGCAAGCCCAATATCAAACAGGGACAGTCACATCGGGAACCGGCAACGGGGTTATATCCGGCTCACCCTCCTCTCCCAATACTGGCGGAAGTGTAACAGCTACTGCCGCAACTTCTTTTCTTGGAGGTAATATATCAATAAATTCAGGCACAGGATCAAGCAGCAGTGGGTCCATAAGTTTAACCACGCCTTCTTCTTCTTCTCCCGGAAGCATATTTCTATACACGAACGGCGCAAACAGGCTCACTATAAATGGAAGCGGGGCTTTAACTATTCCGGGGGCAACCACCATTAGCAATACATTAGCTGTTTCCGGGGCTCTTACAGCTGGAAGCTTTTCGGCTGGAAGCGGAAATATTTCAACTACCGGAAATATTAGTATTGGCACTACAACTATAGCTGATAAACTGACAATTTTTTCCGGTTCGGCCAGCGCTTATGCAGGAATTAGAATTGGAAGGACGAGCGAGGACGGTGCATTAGGCGCCACTGGAGCGGCAGGTCAGTTTGCTGATTTTTCAGCGGTTGGGGATATCACTTTACGCGGAGCAACCAATTATTTGAATTTAGTCGGTAATAACGGTATCCATTTTGGAACTGGTGTTATAGGATCAATGAGCCAAATAATGACAATTCTGCCAAATGGAAATGTTGGAATAGGAACAACTAGCCCAACATCTACCTTAAATGTAACGAATTATTCTACCTCTAATCCAATTGCCGAGTTTTTTTACAATGATAATTCAGGGGGCAGCACGAGGCCAAGAGTTGATATTTGGGGCTCGCCAAATAAAATTAATATACGCACCACTTACAATACCGGCGGCGCTAATCTTTCCTTTGGTACAAATACTGCAAAGGATGCTTTGTACATTGCTGAAAGCGGTAATATTGCAATAGGCACAACTACAACAAACGGAATGCTGCATATTAACGGCAATGGTTAAGCGGGATTGATAGTTGACGATAATTCTACAGGCTATTCATATTCTACTTTAGTGAATACAAATAATGTTACTTGCAAAGCATTAGCTGTTGACAATCCAACAGTAACCGCAGCAACCGGAACAGACGCCTTTGTTGTTTTTGGTAACGGCAATTTATGTACAGCTGGTACCGTTAATATTGGCGCAATCAAGAACAATAGCTTCAATAACAATGGCTACACCCTTGCCGTTAACGGCACGGTAGGCGTACAGGGCAAAATTACTGCCGAAGAAGTGCTGGTGCAGGCCACAGCCTGGAACGATTATGTTTTTAATAAAAACTACAAGCTAAAAACCCTTGCCGAATCGGAAGCCTACATTAAAGCCAACGGCCACCTTGAGGATGTTCCTTCGGAGGCCGAAGTAAAAGAAAAAGGCATTAATGTGGCTGAAATGAATGCAATACTTCTTAAGAAAATTGAGGAATTGACTTTGAACGTTATTGAATTAAACAAAAAAGTTGAAACCCTTGAAAAAGAAAACCAGGCGCTTAAATAAGCATTTAAGTTTGCATGGGTAAAAGAATATAATTATTTCATTGTACATAAATAAAAAAATACAGATGAAAAAAATAATTTTGTTGCTGGCTATTTGTGTTATAACAACTTTAGCCACGCTAAAAGCACAAACCGTTTACTACAAATATGATGGCGACGGTAACCGTTCGTCGAGAAGTATTTACCTGGCAAACTTAACCAAATCGGCTAAGGTTGCCGACAGCGTTAATGTGGCCGAAACCGACAGTGTTGGTGGTAACAATAAAAAAGCGCAACCTGAGAAGTTCCAGGATAAAGTTGACAACCGCAACATAACCATTTACCCGAACCCTACCCGTGGAATGTTATATATTAAAATTGACGGCGGCGCCGGGGATGTGCCAGTCTATTCCTTTGAAATTTACGATTTAAACGGCCACAGGCTGCAAAATGTTAAAGGCACTGGTTATTCCGGCGAAATAGACCTTTCTTCCTATAAAGCGGGGATGTATATTATGAATATTAACATCGGCGGCGAAACAAGCCAATGGAATATAATTAAAGAATAATATTATTAATTTATGATTATGAAAAATATTTATCGTTTAATATACACAGCGTTCATATTACTTATATTTAATAATATCAAAGCTGTAGATTATACATTTGAAGACACCACATTATCAAGCCAGGTAACAGGCACAAATGATTTTAAAGGTAGGGATCAAATTGTGTTAAACCCGGGGTTTCATTCTTTACCTTCCGGAACAGATAAGCTTACCTGTGAAATTGATGAAAAAATGATTTTTAATTTAGGCAGCGATTACCTGTCATCTGAACAGCAACCACCTAAAAGCCTGAATACAAATTTGCCCGTCGGTAGTATTGTCTTTTACTGAAAAAAGTATACAGTATTAAACCAATAAAAAATACTGTATATGGGAATGAAAAAAGACAAATTTGAGAAAGTAGTAAATGGGGTAAAACATGTTGTATATCCCGAAGAAACAAAGCTCCAGATAGTAAAAGAGCTTGAAGAAGGCCGTCTGTCAGTAAAAGAGGCGATGAGTAAGTATGAAATACACCGTGCAGATACAATCCGAAGCTGGCTGAAAAAGCACTCCGAAAGTTACAGAGAGCAGTATATGCGGGTTATATACAACGATGCAGAGCGCAGACAACTGGTTTATAAAATAGAATCAGGGATAATGAGCCTTGAAATAGCTTCCAAACATTACAGGGTTGAACAAGATACCATAAAAGACTGGATAAAATTGTATTCTTGTGAAACAAATAATCCAGGAGCCATGTCAAAAAAGAAAAGCCAAAACCCGCCAGTAAGCAATGAAACTAAAGCGCTACAAGACCAGATAGCCATGTTAAAACTCAAAGTAGAAGGCTTGGAAACAATGAT
>CAWEFA010000024.1:0-17663 GCA_963808135.1 uncultured Bacteroidota bacterium | reverse complement strand
TTTGTTCTGCGCTTCTGAAAACCTTGCGACTGTTGTGCTCGGATCGGTAAAGCGTGAGAATGTCAGCAAAAATCTTCAACTTGGAAAGGAGAAAAAAGTAATTTTTGCCCAGCCGGTGGGATATAAAAACAAATAAGTTTTCCTTTTAAAAATCTGCCGGATTTGAGGAAAAAAATCTGAACTGTGAATATTAAGTTATTCTAAGTTTTCCAAATCGGCCATATCCTGAAATCGGCCTGATGCCCTTTTATTTTTCTTTAAATTTTCCAAATCAATAAAATTTATCACAATATCGTCAATAGTAAATTTAAACCTTTTGGGGTAACATTGCTCAAATTCAAGTCCCGAAACACCTGTAATTATATCAATTCGGTTTGGGGGATATCCGAACTGAATTATGGTATTGGGTGTTATAAAATCATTAGTAGTCAAGCCGAGTGAATCAAATCCGAACTCTTTAAAAGCTTTGATTAATTTTTCAGCATTACCGGGTTCTGCACAAATCCAAACGTCTAAATCTTTTGTATAACGTGGATGTCCATGGAAAGCCACAGCATAACCTCATACAATAAGGTAGTGTACATTATTTGAATTTAATAATGTGATAAACTCTTTGAAATCTTTGTTCATCAGCATATTTCCAGGAATTGAATTCGTTACGTATTTCTTCTAAAGTTTCCAGCCGGCTTTTCGGTGATTGTGATTGCCAATAGGCAAAATCGCTATTCCTTTCAGTTAAGGAAACTTTTTTTACGGCATGTTTATCCATATTTTTTTAAACTAATTCATAAAAAAAAGTTTATTAAGGATAAACCAAAAATAATTAAAAATAACCAGCGTTTGAAAAATTGTATTAAAAATCTTATGAGTAAAAAATTGGGATTTGGCTTAATATGTATTTATTTTCATCAAATCATCCAATCTTCAATTATTTTCGTCCAACTCAAAAAATTCTTATCTTTGGTTTAGTGAGAAAATAATTTCTTGTTTTGAAAAACCATAAACTATGGAAAAGCACAAAAAACTTTATGTTGCAATTTTTATATATTTTATTTTAATTAATTGCAAAATAGCAATTGCTCAAACAAACGATTGGGAAAATCCGAAATTGACCAATATCAACCGGGAAGCGCCGCATGTAATCCTTCACCCATACATGGATGCAAAAGCAGCACTGACAGGCGATTTAAAAAGTTCGCCGTTTTTTCTTTCTTTAAACGGAAACTGGAAATTCAACTGGGTAAAAAGTCCCGATGAACGTCCGGCTGATTTTTATAAAGAAACATACGATGCAAATTCATGGAAAGATATTACAGTTCCCGCTGATTGGCAGTTTCAGGGTTATGATGTTCCAGTCTATGTTAATTACCGCTATCCGTTCAAAAAAAACCCGCCATACATTTCACCGGAATATAACCCGGTAGGTTCATACCTTAAAACTGTTATGGTACCAACAGGATGGGGCGACAGGGAAGTATTTATTTTTTTCGGCGGTGTAAATTCATTCTTTTATTTATGGGTTAACGGCCAGCTTGCCGGGATGAGCAAGGACAGCAAAACGCCTGCCGAGTTCGACATTACTAAATTTGTTAAACCGGGATCGGAAAATAAAATTGCCGTCCAAGTGTTCCGCTGGTGCGACGGAAGCTACCTCGAAGACCAGGATTTTTTCCGGCTGAGTGGCATTGAACGTGACGTATATCTTTACTCAACGCCAAAAATCCATATTCGCGATATAGAAATTAAAGCCGAACCCGATGAGGACTTTAAAAACGGAAAACTTATAATCAATGCCGAGTTAATCAGTTATTTGCCAAAAGAAACAAAAGGATTGGTTGTAGAAGTTGCCCTTTACGACCAGAGCGGCAAAAGCGTCATATTGCCAATTTCACAAAAAACTGATATAAAAGGAAGCGCAGAAGTTAACTTCGAACAACAAATAACAAACCCCCTGAAGTGGTCAGCCGAATACCCGAACCTTTATACTGTATTGGTTACCTTAAAAGAAAAAAGCGGCAAGGTACTCGAAGTTTTTACCGACAAAACCGGATTCCGCAAAGTTGAAATAAAAGATGGCAACCTGCTGATAAACGGCGTAAGAATATTAATAAAAGGCGTGAACCGGCATGAACATGATCCTCTAACAGGCCATGTAATATCTGAAGAATCGATGATAAGGGATATAAAGATGATGAAACAGTTCAATATTAATACCGTTCGGGCGTGCCACTATCCGAATGATATACGCTGGTATGAACTGTGCGATAAATACGGGCTATATGTTATTGACGAAGCCAATATCGAGTCGCACGGGATAGGTTTCGATGCAGATAAAACCCTTGCCAACAAGCCCGAATGGGCCGACGCGCACATGGACCGCACTGTGCGCATGGTGGAGCGCGATAAAAACCACCCTTCTATCATTATTTGGTCATTAGGAAATGAAGCCGGCGACGGAAAAAATTTTGAAGCTACGTATAGCTGGATTCATAATCGCGATAACTCAAGGCCGGTACAATATGAGCCGGCACAGCTAAGTGCGCATACCGATATTTATTGCCCAATGTACATGCCAATTTTCGATTTAAAAAAATATGGAATTGCAAGCCAGCCAAAACCGCTTATTATGTGCGAATATGCACATGCAATGGGCAACAGCACAGGAAATTTAAATGATTATTGGGACGTAATTAACAACAATAAATTTTTACAGGGCGGATGCATTTGGGACTGGGTTGATCAGAGCTTCGCTAAAAAAACACCGAAAGGCGACACATGCTGGCTTTATGGTGGCGACTTCGACATTTTAAACAACGTACCGAGCGACACCAATTTTTGCTGCAACGGGCTTGTGTCGTCAAACCGAAGGCCACATCCCGGGTTATGGGAAGTTAAAAAAGTTTACCAAAATATTTCGGTTAAACCGGTTGATATAAAAACCGGGAAATTTGAAATATTTAATAATTACGATTTCACCGATCTCAATCAATTCGAACCGCAATGGACAATCCTCGAAAATGGCAAACCTGTCGCCAATGGCTTGGTAACTAACCAACAGGTGCCTCCCCATAAAAGTAAAGTTATTACCTTAAATTATCCTACTCTGGTGCTTACGCCTGGCGCTGAATATTCCCTGGTTTTTAGTTTTAAAACTAAAGCAGTAACCGAGCTTATTCCTAAAGGGTTGGAAGTAGCATGGGAACAATTCATGCTTCCCTGGGTAAAAGCCGACGTCAAACCAGACATAACGCTTCTGCCAAAATTGAAAATTAAAAATTTGAACCCGGATAAGCCTGTTATTGAAGGTTTAAATTTTCAAATTTCATTCGATGCTAAAAAAGGCAGCCTGGTTTCATTTATTTATAATAGCATTGAATATATATCAATGGTGCCGAAGCCAGATTTCTGGCGCGCCCCAACAGACAATGACATGGGCAATCAAATGCCTTCGCGCTGTGGAATCTGGAGACATGCTTTTGACAATGCAGTAACCGATTCGTTTAAAATAACCCCTGTAAATCCCCAGCTCGTTGAGGTTAATATCGTTTATAGCCTGCCTTCAATTTCTTCAAAATATTCTTTAAAATATTCCATTTTTGGAAATGGCGAAGTAATTGTACGGAACCGTTTTGTGCCCGGGGATAAAAATTTGCCGGAAATTCCAAGGGTGGGAATGAAAATGGGTATCCCTTCACGTTTTGAAAATGTATCGTGGTATGGGCGCGGCCCACAGGAAAACTACCAGGACAGGAATTATGGGGCATTGCTTGCAGTTCATTACCGGAATATATCCGAATTTTTCTTTCCTTATGTACGTCCACAGGAATGTGGAAACCTTACCGATGTACGTTGGATGGCTTTAAAAGATAATACAGGAAACGGCATTGTAGTCGCCGGCTTACCGGCCCTTTCAATAAGCGTATTAGACATCAATGCTGACGATCTCAATTGGTCACCTCAAACACGCCATGCCTGTGAAGTTCGTAAAAATGATTTTATTACTTTGCATATCGATTTGAAACAAATGGGCGTTGGAGGCGATAACAGCTGGGGCGCAAAAGTTCATCCTGAATATACTTTACCGGCAAAAGAATATAACTATACTTTTCGGCTAAAACCATTTAATACTGCCGAAGGGCCGGAAGAAAAGGTTATAAAGAAAATATATTAAAATATAGTATCTTAGTCCCACAAATGTTCAAACCAAAAGGATAAATGAATATATTGCTTATAGGTTCCGGTGGCAGGGAAAGTACACTGGCCTGGAAAATTATCCAAAGCGAAAAATTATCGCAGCTTTTTGTAGTTCCCGGCAATGCAGGCACAGGTAACATTGCTACCAATATAAGCCTTATTCCCTATAATTTCGAATCGATTGCCAAATTTACAATTGAAAACAAAATCGATTTGGTTGTTGTAGGCCCGGAAGAACCATTGGTCAACGGTATAGTTGATTTTTTCAATCAAAATACTAAACTTAAACATATCCCGGTGATTGGGCCTGTTAAAGCCGGAGCCATGCTCGAAGGCAGTAAAGATTTTGCAAAAGAATTTATGTTGCGAAATAACATTCCCACTGCAAAATATTTGAGTGTCCAGGAAGGTGGATTGAAACAGGGAATTGCTTTCCTGAAAACCCTAAAGCCGCCTTATGTGTTAAAGGCTGATGGACTGGCCGCTGGCAAAGGTGTTATTATCCCCGATAATATTAATGAAGCTGAAAATGAGTTAACGTCAATGCTTAAAGGGAAATTTGGGAAGGCTAGTAAAAAAGTTATTATTGAAGAATACTTAAAAGGCGTTGAACTTTCAGTTTTCATTTTAACCGATGGCAAGTCGTATTTAATATTACCCGAGGCAAAAGATTATAAAAAGATTGGTGAAAAAGACTCCGGGCCTAACACCGGCGGAATGGGGGCAATATCGCCGGTTCCGTTTGCCACTACCGGATTTATGAAAAAAGTCGAAGACCTGATTATCAAACCCACAATTAAAGGTTTAAAAAAAGAAAATATCCCTTACAAAGGTTTTATTTTCTTCGGACTGATGAATGCGTCGGGAGAGCCTTATTTAATTGAATACAATGTTCGCATGGGCGATCCTGAGGGCGAAGCAGTATTGCCGCGTATAAAAAACGATATATTGCAATTGTTCCAGGCAGTAGCTGATGAAACCCTTGATAAAGAAAAGTTGGAAATCGATCCTCGTACTGCTGCCACTGTTATGCTTGTTTCTGGCGGATACCCGGAAAGCTTCGCCAAAGGTTATGAAATTAATAACCTTGAAAAAGTCAGGGACAGTATAATTTTCCAAGCCGGCACAACTCACGATTTTGGTAAAACGATAACTAATGGTGGCAGGGTATTATCTGTAACTTCATTAGGTAAAAACATGAATGAAGCTTTGGCCAAATCATATCTTAATGCCGAATTAATTGATTTTAAAGACAAGTACTTTAGAAAAGATATAGGATTTGACCTATAAAAATTAAACCTGGTTTTTTAAAATAATTATTACGTCGTGTTACTTAAATTTGCCAAATCAAATCAACCATTCATAATAATATTAATACCATTCTTATCAATATTAATTTGGTTTAATCCATTGATGCCGAATTACAGATCAACTGAAGTTGCTATAACAGCGATGCCTCTTTATAATTTTTTTCAAAATTTGACAATCTCATATCCTTTTATCTCAAAAATAACCGGTTTATTAATATTACTTGCTGTTTCAATATTTCTCAATCATTTGAATACAAAATACATTTTAATACCAGGGCGAACCTACCTGCCTTCAATAATTTACATAGTTATTGTTTGCGGAATATTAAAATATAAATGCTTGTATCCTGCTTTACCTGCCACGTTTTTTTTATTATTAGCTTTAGAAAGGTTATTTGATTTGTATAAAATTGAAAAACTATCCTATAATAGTTTTGATGCAGGGCTTCTTATTTCTTTAGCCAGCTTGTTTTATTTCAATATTATTTTTTTTATTGTTTTTATATGGATTGTCCTCGCCTTAATCCATCAAACATACTGGCGAGAGTGGCTTTATGTTATTATTGGGGCTTCTGTTCCTTATATATTTCTTTTCAGTATATATTATTTAAGCAACCATGATCCCCATTTAATTTACAAAGCTATCCGGGAAAATTTCAGTTTTCATAATAAAATAACATTGAGCAAATTACAATATATAACAATCGGTTATATTTCAATTTTAATAATTCTGGCAAGCGCCCATTTGATAAGGGTTTACCCAAGTACAAAAATTTTTCCACGTAAATTATTCAATCTTTTTTTAATAGCATTTTTAATATCTGTAGCCATTTTTTTCTCAGTACCGTCTGCTTCTTTTGAAATGATCTTTATCGGAGCAGTACCGCTATCGTTCCTGGTTTCGCATTATTTTCTTACCACCCGAAAAACAAAACTAATTGAATTCATTTTTGATTTATTTATTATAATCTTTGTTATTTCCCAGATTTTTAAATTTTAGTAACTATTCAGGTTATTTAGACTGAAGGCTGAAGGCATTTAGGACACATCCTTCAACTATATTCGAAGGGACAGAAAACACTGGCCTTCTCATTTGCGAAGTTAATCCATATATTTCATCTTTAGGAAAATCATTGGTTATCTTATAACTTAAAACTGCCATTTCATCGGCAAGTTCAAATGCCCTGAATTTAGTATGATCCCGCATATTTTTCTCCTATAGTCTGTTAGTCTATAGTCTATCTACCTGAATAGTTACACATTTTAATGTGGTTGTTAATAACCATGAATTTTTTTAAAAGTTAAAAATCCGCAAAGATATTATACAGGGTTTTCAAAGGGTTTGGGAATATTTAAAAAAACTATATTTTTACGTACAATAAAAATATAATCAACAATCAAATTTTTATGGGAAAAGAAGGTAAAGAAGATATGACCTTTCTTCAACACCTTGAAGAATTAAGATGGGTAATAATTCGTTCGTTGTTGGCAATATGCGTAGCGGCGTCAATAACCTTTTTTTTCAAACAGGTTGTTTTCGATTATGTACTCTTAGCGCCCAGGTCGCCAAATTTCATAAGCAATAAATTAATCTGCAAAATCAGCCGTGTTTTAAACACTCCCGATTTGTGCATTAACCAGCATCCAATGCCGCTTCAAAACATTACAATGGGAGGCCAGTTTAATGTGCACATTTGGGTATCGATTGCTGCCGGGCTGATACTTGCATTCCCGTATGTGTTTTCCCAATTTTGGGGTTTTATCACACCTGCCCTTCATGAAAAAGAAAGAGGCTATGCAAAAGGGTCAGTATTTTATAGTTCATTATTATTTATTGCTGGAATATTATTTGGATATTTTATATTGCTTCCGTTTTCAATCGATTTTCTTACAACTTATAATGTAAGCGCACAAATAGAAAACAGGATTAATTTTACTTCATACATCTCAAATATTACTTCTGTTACACTGGCTTGCGGCCTCGTGTTTGAATTACCGATTGTTGTTTACTTTCTCACAAAAATAGGATTGCTTACGCCGGCTTTCATGATAAAATACTGGCGGCACGCAACAATAGTTATACTTATCGTGGCAGCTATTATTACACCGCCCGATGTTGTAAGCCAAACATTAGTGGCTTTGCCATTAATAATGCTTTATTGGTTAAGTATAATTATTTCAAAGGCAGTAATTCGTAAACAAAAAAGAAAACCTAAATTTGCTTCCTGAATTTTTGGATGTTTATTAATTGATTAGAAAGATAATTTGATGGTTAATAATAAAGAGGTAGTAAATTATGATTCTTAGGACAGAAAATTTAGTTAAAAAATATAAAGCACGCACTGTTGTTAAAAGTGTTTCCTTTTATGTGGAGCAGGGAGAAATTGTCGGCTTGCTTGGTCCCAACGGCGCAGGAAAAACAACATCGTTTTATATGATTGTAGGGCTAATTGTACCGAATGAGGGGAAAATTTTTTTAAATGACGAAGACATTACAAAAGAACCTATGTACCGGCGTGCCAAGAAAGGTATCGGTTATCTTTCCCAGGAAGCGTCGGTATTTCGTAACTTAAGCGTTGAAGATAACATCCACGCTGTATTAGAAATGACTGATTTAAGCAAAGACACCCAGAAAGAAAAAGTGGAACTCTTGTTAAATGAATTTGGCCTGCAAAAAATCCGTAAAAGCTTGGGTATTCAATTGTCGGGTGGTGAGCGGCGCCGAACAGAAATTGCCCGTGCATTGGCCATCGACCCTTATTTTATACTTCTCGACGAGCCATTTGCAGGCGTCGACCCAATTGCAGTTGAAGATATTCAGGAAATAATTTCAAAATTGAAGGATAAAAATATCGGGGTGCTTGTTACCGATCACAATGTTCATGAAACACTTTCAATTACCGACAGGGCTTATCTTTTATATGAAGGTGAAATTTTAAAATCCGGCTCAGCCACCGAACTTGCCGAAGACGAACAGGTGCGAAAACTTTATCTTGGCAAAAATTTCGAACTTCGATAATAGTTTCAAACGAAAATGCTTAACCTTTATATTTTTGAAACTCTTTATTAGGCAAAAATAAAATTTAGAAAGTAAAATGAATATTCAGTCTATTACTTCAAGGATCAGTAAGAAATTCATTTTTCAGGTCGTTTTCGCATTAACAACTTTAGCTCTCTGTGTGTACTTCATTAAACATGAAGCTCATGGTTTAAGAAGATCGTTTATTGTAATTAACAATGCCGATCCAAAGCTGATGCTGGTAGCATTTCTTGTTACAATAATCTACATTTTTTTACATGGGAACATGTACAAAGCCAGTTTTCGGACTTTAAGCGCCAGGGTGCCCTTTTCCAGAATGTTGTTGTTGTCATTAAAAAGAAGTTTTATCAGTGTATTTCTGCCTGCCGGAGGAGTTTCATCGTATGCATTTTTTAATGAAGAAATTGAAGTATATTGTTATTCGAAAACCAAGATATACCTTGCTTCTGTTATTTATGGCATAGCGGCTTTTGCGTCGTTGGCATTGGTAGCAATTCCGGCAATGGTTCTTTTATTCCTTTCACATAATCTTAACAGCCTCGATATATTTGCATTTATTTTACTGCTGGTTCTCTTAACTTCACTTACTATTGGCTTTCGTTCATTTATAAATGGCGGATGGGCGCTTAAACTTGTTTCAAGATTTTTCCCTTCATTTGTTGTGGTTGTTGAAGATTTGAAGGAAGAAAAATATTCAATCCGACATTTTTTGCTTGCAACTTTTTATTCATTGTTAATCGAATTATGCGGTATAGCTCATTTATATATTGTAATGCAGGCATTGGGAATTAAGGCCAATATCGAGATTACTTTTATAGGATATGTAGTTGCCACATTAATGTATTCTCTGTCGCCATTTATGAGAGGCTTGGGTGCAGTTGAACTAACACTTGCATTTGTTTTAATAAAATTCGGCATCCCAAGCATCATTTCTATCTCGGTGTCGTTGCTTTACAGGTTTTTTGAGTTTTGGTTGCCACTTATAGGAGGCGCTTTCAGCTTCTTTTATAAAAAGGACAATCTTTTGCTTAGGATATTTCCGGCATTTCTTACTTTGGTTCTTGGTATAATCAACATTTTATCAGTGCTTACACCTTCCTTAAAAGAAAGGTTAGCTTTTGCAAGGGATTTTTTACCCGAAAAAGCAATTTACCTGTCAAACTTTTCTACAATTGTAATGGGCATAATACTGATAATCCTGTCTGCTTACCTCATAAGAGGTTTGCGGTCAGCATGGTTATTAACACTTGCGTTAGCCGGTCTTTCAGTAATAGCGAACCTTGTTAAAGCTATTGATTATGAAGAAGCAATATTTGCCGCATCGGTATGCGGATTGTTAATTTATACACGTAAAAATTACACCCTTAAAAACGACAAAAGACTGATTAATACTGCTAAAACTTATATGACAGGGGCATTAGTCTTTATCCTTGCCTATGGTATTACGGGTTTTTATTATCTTGATCCGAAACACTTCGGCATTGATTTTAGTTTGACCGATTCCATTAAATATTTATTCTCAGCATTGTTTTTATTTAATGATAGCGTTCTGCAACCGCATACAAAGTTTGCTGTTTGGTTTATGGATACGCTTAATTTTTTAGGACTCACATATATTGTATTCCTGTTATACGTTTTATTTAAACCCAGGCGCTACAAATATGAGGTTTATGAAGATGAATTAAGCAAAGCAAAAGAATTGACCGGAAAGTTCGGGCGTTCAGTGCTCGATTATTTTAAAACTTATCCCGATAAGATTATATATTTTGGAAAAGATAAAAATTCATTCGTTTCATTTAAAATTGCTTCGGACTATGCTGTTGCACTTGAAAGCCCCGTATGTTCAAAAAACGAAAATATTCCTTCAATCGTTTCGGAATTTGATAATTATTGTTTACAGAACGGACTGAAAACAATATTTTACCGTATCGATAAAAATCATTTGCCCTATTTTGAAAAACTTAATAAGAAGCATTTATTCATTGGCCAGGAAGGTATTGTTAATTTGGAAACATTCACGCTCGAAGGCGGAGAGAAAAAGCCCACACGAAATGCCATTCATAAGGTTGAATCGGGCGGATACAACTGCAAAATATACCGCCCGCCTTTGAAAGAAGGGCTCATTCAAAAGCTTAAAGCAGTTTCCGATGAATGGCTGAAAACCTTTGAAAAAAGTGAAATCTCTTTCACACAAGGCATCTGGAATGCTAAGGAAATTAAAAGTTAGGTTGTAATTGTTGTTGAAGATAAGGAAGAAAAGGTAGTTGCTTTTGTAAATATTATCCCTGATTACTCAAACGATGAAGGCACATACGATTTAATCCGCAGAACTTATGATGCGCCGGGAGGAGTGCTCGATTTTATAATGGTTAATATGATAGAATTCTTCAAAAAGGAAAAGAAAAAATACCTTAACTTAGGTATGGCGCCTTTTTCAGGAATTATTAAAGGGAAAAATTTTAAAGAGCGGTCAATTAAGTTTGCTTATGAAAACTTAAAACAATTTGACCATTTTAAAGGATTACGGTTCTTTAAAGAAAAATATGCAAGCATCTGGCACGATAAATATCTGATTTATACAAACGACCTTGATCTTGTACAAGTTCCGCGCGTAATTGAAAAAGTTAGTAAATATTACTCCAAAAAATAATTTTTTTTTAAAACTTTTCTATTAACCGGATTTATGGATTTCCGGTTTCTCTTTTAATTGCTTTCAAGTTTAATATATTCCCAAATTAATTGCTTTTTCCATAATATTAAAAATGCCATAAACCAGGTTCGTAAAGTTCATTCATTTTTGTAGCTAACAAATTCAAACATAATAGCAATATAAATAATGATTTGGGATTTATATTAAAGTTTGTTATTTTTGATTAGAATATACATTATAATCATGTCGCAAGCAAAATCAAAAATTATTATTGTCGACGATCACAGGCTTTTTCGTAGCGGTTTAAAATATATCCTTAATGAAATACCCGAAATTGAGGTAATAGGCGAAGCTTCAAATGGAAAAGAATTCCTTGAATTGCTTAAATATCTAAATCCCGATCTTGTTCTTATGGATATAAGCATGCCTGAAATGAATGGTGTTGAAGCATGCCAGAAAGCATTAGAAAAAGATCCGACCCTTAAAATTCTCGTATTATCTATGTTTGGCGATGATGCATATTACAACACAATGATCGATATAGGCGTGAAAGGTTTTATACTTAAAGATTCCGATAATTCAGAACTTCTTACTGCTATTAAGACTATCGTGAGCGGTAACAGCTATTTTTCACAGGAACTTTTAATAAAACTCATACGAAATAAAAATACGCCACCGGGCATAAAACTTAGCCGCCGTGAAACAGAAATTCTTGCGCTTATTTGCAAAGGTTATTCAACAAACCTTATTTCAGAACAACTTCATATAAGCCACCGTACAGTCGAAAGGCACAGGGCAAGCCTTCTTGCCAAAACCGAATCATCAAATTCCATCAGCATGGCAATTTATGCTATTAAAAACAACTTGGTAAAAATTTAATAGCTGTCGGCTTTCACCCAATTTTACTTGAGTGTTTCCAACATTAACAATTGAGTAAAATTATCCATAATTTGGGTGTTTACTCTATGGAATCCGGCTTATCAAAAAACGAATTTTGCTTTGATATTTATATTAGTTCATAATGAAGAAGCTTAACATTTTGTTGGTCGATGACAACAAATATTTTCTTTCAAGCCTTGAAATATATGGTTGAAGAGTCAAGCATGGAACGTATTGAAAAAATATACCAGGCCGGAAACGGGTTTGAGGCATTGGACATATTAAAAAATCAACAGGTTGATTTGGTTTTTATGGATATTGAAATGCCGGGGATGAATGGAATTGAAGTTACTAAGCAGGCGACCGAATATAACAGGTTTTTAAACATTATTGCATTGTCATTTCATAAGGAAACAAAATTTGTTATAAAAATGCTTGAAGCTGGGGCAAAAAATTACATAATTAAAGAAGACATAAATACTGATACAATTAAAAGAGTTTTTGATTTTACAATGCTTTCTTAAATAATTGCAGAACTTTACTTATAAAAAATTGTTATTTGTTATAGTTATAAACGATGTATAACCTTTTGTTGACTTAATAAAATTATTACATTATATTTGTAACAGTTATTAAAATTTCAAAAGCTGAATTGTATGGAAAGCCTTAATATTAAAGGAGGTAATGATACACCGCAAGTAATTTGCAATGTAGAAGGCGAATTTATTATGACAGGAAGATCATTACCTGAAAATCCGATCAAATTATTTGAACCCATTTTCGATTGGGCTACGAACTATGATAAAGATACTATATTGATGATTTTTAAATTAGAATATTTCAATACATCCTCGTCAAAACATATTTTTAATGTTATAAAAAAATTTGTTGAAAATCCTCTTGTTACAGACATCCATATAAAATGGTATTATGAAGAAGGCGATTATGACAACAAAGAAACAGGCGAACATTTTTCGCATTTGTTCAAAATTCCGTTTGAATTTATAGAATATGCAGAAAGCGGATTATAAAATTCCAATTTGTTTTTTTAATTTCATATTTTGTTGAATCAAAAACCTATAAATTCATTGAAAGCCATTACCTTTACAGGAGTTTTAGAACTTATATCACTTATGCCCAAGACAAGGTTTCTTCAATAAAAGATTAAAAAAATTAACAGATTCAACGTCTGTTATTTTTTTTTAATAAAAACATTATTAAGTTTGTATCTTAAATCAGGCATGTTAAATTCAAAAACCAATACCTTAAGCACTATGAAAAAAGTTTATTTCAGCACTTTAGTTGTGTTTTTATCATTGGCAATTGTAATAAGCAGTTGCGGTGGTATTAAAAAAATGAAGGACCAGGCAAATACAGTTAAATACGAAATTGCGCCTAAAGTCCTTGAAATGCATAATGGTGAAGTAAATCTTACCATTTCCGGAAACTTCCCTGCAAAGTATTTCAATAAAAAAGCAGTCCTTACTGTTGCTCCAACTCTTAAATATGAGGGCGGCCAAACAGACCTTCAATCCATGAAACTACAGGGTGAAGGCGTTCAGGCAAATGACAAAGTTATCCCTTATGCAACCGGAGGCAGTTTCAGCTACAGCGATAAATTTGCATATAAAGATGCAATGATGCTGTCGCAGGTAGAAGTTAAAATTTCTGCAGCCATCAAGAATAAGACTCTTGATATCGGCACATACAAATTAGCAGATGGAATTATCGTTACTCCGAAACTTGTCAGGATCGATCCTAAAACAGTAACCCTTCCCGACAAATTTGTTAGAGTGGCAAGCGATTCTAAAACTGCTGTCATCAATTATGTAATAAATCGTTCTGAAATCCGAAATACAGAACTTAAAAAAGATGAAGTTACTGCTTTAAGCGATTACATAAAAGGTGTGTCAGGCAATCCTAAAATGACTGTTAAAGGTGTTGAATTATGGTCAACAGCTTCACCAGACGGCCCTTTAAAATTAAATACATCATTAGCCGATGATCGGGAAAAAAGCGCCGTTGGCTATATGAAAGGTATGATAAAGAAAGACAAACTTGAAAAAGAAATAAAAGATTCTTTATTGTCAGTATTGAAAACCCCTGAAGATTGGGATGGCTTTAAAGAAGCAATGGAAAAATCAGATATAAAAGATAAGGATCTTGTTTTAAGAGTTCTCAGCATGTATTCTGATCCCGAAGTACGGAATAAAGAAATCGTGAATATAGCCCAGGCATTTGAAGAAATAAAAGTTAAAATATTGCCTCCACTTCGCAGATCAAAACTTACAGTTAAGGTTGACAAAAACGGCTATTCCGATGCCGAATTGCTTCAACTTGCCGATAGCAATCCGGATACACTTAAGCTCGAGGAAATTTTATATACAGCAAACCTCGTTACAGACCTTAACAAAAAAGCTGCCCTTTACAAAAAAGCAGCAGCTAAATTCCCAACAGATGTTAGGGCTAATAACAACCTGGGTTGCATATTAATTCAATTAGGCCAGCTTGACGATGCAAAAGCAGCTCTTGAAGCAGCTAAAACTATTGAAAATAATGATGCCGTAAAAACAAATCTCGGCGCTGTTGCACTCTTAAAGGGCGATATGTCAGGCGCTGAAGAATTGTTCACCGCAGCAATGGGAGCAGGTGAAGCCCCAAGTTATAACCTTGGAATTATAAATATTACCAAGGGCAAATATGAAGCTGCCATTGGTTACTTCGGCAATGCTTCTGTTTACAACCTTGCTTTGGCTAAACTTCTTAATAAAAATTATGACGCTGCCATTACAGCATTACAAAACAGCAAAGATGAAAGCGCACAGGCATATTATTTAAGAGCTGTCCTTGGTGCAAGAACTGAAAACACCGATATGCTTTTCAATAATTTACGTACTGCCGTTGGAAAAGATGTTAAACTGAAAGCTTATGCAGTTAAAGATGCTGAATTCCTTACTTATTTCAATAATGATATTTTTAAATCTATTGTTCAATAAGTAACTGTAAAATATAAAATAAAAGAGGCTGCTTATAGCAGCCTCTTTTATTTTATATACCTTGTTTATTCAAGCAAATAGCTGTTTAAAAAACTCCCAAATCACAATTCCGGCAGTAACTGAAATATTTAACGAATGTTTGGTGCCAAACTGTGAGATTTCAATACTACAATCACTCGTGTCAACAACATCCTGGCCAATTCCTTTAACCTCGTTTCCAAATATAATAGCGTATTTATTTTTCACTTTGGCTTTAAACTGAGAAAGCTCTACGGCTTCTTCCACCTGTTCAATAGCTATTACAGTATAACCTGCTTCCTTTAATTCTTGCAATGCCTCTAAAGTATTGCTGAAATATTTCCAGGTTATTACATTCTCAGCGCCCAAAGCTGATTTATGAATCTCGGGATTCGGCGGACTGGCAGTAATGCCGCAAAGATAAATGGCTTCAACAAGAAAAGCATCGGCAGTGCGGAACACAGAACCAACATTATGCTGGCTCCTGACATTATCAAGCACTATAATTAAAGGTATTTTTTTTGCAACTTTAAATTCTTCAGGATTTAATCTGTTAAGCTCACTATTTAAAAGCTTTCTCATACTTAACAATTAAAAAATTGAAATATCGAAATTGATAAAATTGTGATGAGACTATATTTCAAATAAATTTTATTTCAATTTTAGTTTATGTGAGCAATCGCAAAATGGCTTTTTGTGAGATAATCCACAGGCGCATAAATAAGTTTCATTTTCAATTTCAATTTTTCCCCCTGAAGCATCAATAACTGTGAATTTACCCTTGACGAATAATGGCCCTTCGGGTAATATTTTAAATTCTACCGGCTTTCTTTGTTCATGCTCATCCATAAAAAAACAACATTCTGTTTTTAATAAATTTCAAAAAATAATGAAAGTCCTTTGCAAAATTTCATTATAAAAAATAAAAAAAATTATTCTTCATCCGAAACAAATCCAATTTTTCTATGTGAACCATCACAGTAAGGGATTTTCTGTGTAGCGCCACACCTGCAAAAAGATGTCATCGTCATTGCACTAAGCTGGGTTCCATTTAAATCATAAATTTTAAAAGAACCTTGAACAACAAGCGGGCCGTCGCGCATTACCTGTATTATAACAGGTTTTAATTCTGCCTCGGAATTTGATGATGACACTTTATTCTGGCTTGTAGGTTGATTTATTATAGCTTCATTTTTCTTATTTTCATCATTCCATTCAAATGTCAAAGCATCTGTAGGGCATTTGTTGACAATTTCAATAATGCGTTCAGTGCTTGCCCCTTTCATGTTAATCCAAGGCCTTTTCCTGGGATTAAAAACTTGTATGAGATCCCTGTAACAATGAGTGGCATGAATACATTTATATGACTTCCAAAAAACAGTAATATCATCGTTGCTATATTTTTTCTGATATGATTCCATTGTTTATTTCTTCATTATTTTTAAATTCATTCATTTAGAAAATTCGCTAATTAAAAATTATATTAATGCCATTAATAACACAAAGCATCACTAAATTTTTTTTGTGTAATTATAATCTTAAAGCCTTTGTGGCAATAGTTTAATTTTTTCAGCCTTTAATTCGCATTAATTGTTCAAAGATATTTTTTATTTTCCATTAATTTAACCAACAGGCATGGCATTTGTTTAAATTTGCGGTTATAATGACCGAAAATTTAAACAAATTAATAAGTTGGGCTGCAATTATGAACAATAAATTTCTGCTTTATTTTTTGTGTTAATCCAAACACAAATTTGATTGATTTTAAATTTATATGAATGATTTGATAACTTAAAACTTTTTAGCATTGATTTTAATAGTAATTAAGGTAAAACAAAAGTCAAATGGAATACAGGATTTTCACTTCTCTTAGAAGATATTTTTTAATTAATCTTCTAATAGCTTTTGCAATAATTTATTTTTATATTAGTGCAAATGGATCTATCAAGATAGATAAAAATGATATTATTGGATTAATTATTCTCGTTGCTTCGTTTATCGGAATTTTAGGATTAATATTTTTTATAGGTAAATTCCTTTCTATAGGAGAAATTAAAGTGATTATGGATGACCAAGGATTAAATCTTTCTTGGATAAGACAAAGCTTTTTATTTTTTAAGGTAGATAGATATATAAAATGGTCAGATATAAAATCATATGAAATTAATTTAGGTAATCAATTCTCACATAAATTTATTATTCGAACAAAACTTGATAAGTCCTTTTCTTTTCAACATCTTGATTTTGATAATAAGGATGATTTTAATAAATTCATTCTTGATTTTGAAAAAGGAATAATATTTTATAATCAAAATAGAGAATCAAAATAAAATAGAGAAAACAGAGTACCAAAATAGATTTTTTTTATAATATTAATTGCATTTATAGTTTTCTTGATACTTTATTTTGTTTTTAAAACTATATATAAATATTAACTGCAGCCAACATCGGCTCACAAACAATGCGGGTTTCAGAAGGTTTACAGGCGCAGTGGCACGCGTGCAGCGACATTGCCAGCGGACAAGGACGCAAGCACGCACTCCCGCACTGTTAGTAGCCGCAAGCGATAGCAGAAC
>CAWEFA010000023.1:0-18397 GCA_963808135.1 uncultured Bacteroidota bacterium | reverse complement strand
AAAAGCAGCACCCCCAATTTTTATACTTATGAAGATTTGCTTTCCCATTTAGAAGGGCGTGAAAAAGAGGTTTTTTGCACCAAACTAAAACAAAGGGTTGACATCTACCAGATGATTGATGCAGTTTATATGCAGGATGATTTTGATTCAGCCGGTAATAAATTACCAATCGAGCCTAAACAAAAACCACAAAAACCGAAGATTAATACGATAAAAATATTTTTGGCCTCGTCATCGGAACTGGAAGATGACCGTAAGAAATTTGAAATATTCATAAACCGCAAAAATAATGAATATATAAATGACGGGATATTTTTAAAATTGGTGGTGTGGGGAAGACTTCATTGACGCCATGTCGGCAACCCGTTTGCAGGACGAATATAACAAGGCAATTGAGCAATGCGATGTTTTTGTAAGCCTGTTTCATACAAAGGTTGGCAAATATACCGAAGAGGAATTCGGCAAAGCGCTGGTAACATTTAAAGCAAATGGCAAGCCGCTTATTTACACGTATTTTAAAGATACACCGATTATACCGAGCAAAATAACAACTGAAATACAGAGCCTGCTCAACTTTAAACGAAAGCTGAATGATTTAGGGCATTTCCCTACTGTTTATAAGGATATAAATGGCCTGAGGTATCAATTCGGTGAACAATTGGTAAAGATTATGCCTTTGTTAAGCGTAAAACCTAAACTTTAAGACAGAATAATAAAAACGGGAACATGCAGAAACATTTAGTACTCAGAATTTGAATTTATGTTTAAAAACCACCCCTGCCCCTCCTTAAAAAAAGGAGGGGAAACAGATGCACTGCTCAGTTATAGCCCCTTTTAAAGAGCTTGTCCCGCTTTAAGCGGGAGGTTGGGGTTTGAATTTCAATAGACAATCTTCCCCAATTTTTCCTCTTGATCCGAAGATAAAAAAAATCTGCCGGACTCTTAAAAATCCGGCAGATTTGGTGGTTTGTTGAACCCCCTGTAAATTTTGCAACAATATTCTTCTAAATCCTGTGATCCTCGCGGATAATTGTACGGCTGCCGCCATCGTTGCTTTTGCTCCAGTCTTTAGCGGGATATTTTTTAGAAATTTTATCAAGTTGGTCTATATCTTTCAACCTTTTGTAAATAAGCTGCCACGCGCAAGGCTGGTCGGCCCTGATTTCGCACCTGTCTTCGCGCGAGCCGCCACAAGGCCCGTTCAACATGTGCTTGGCGCAACGCGTAACGGGGCAAATACCGCCAAAATCGGACAACACACATTCGCCGCACTGCATACATTTTTCCGTCCATACGCCACGCGATTCCAAAATGCCGAGGAAGGCTGTATCGAGCCCGGCATAAACGGGCTTATCGGGGTAACGCTCGGCAATTGCCTGCACCCCTGCCCCACAACCGAGTGAAAGCACGGCGTCGTTTTTCTTTATTTCTTCGGCGGCGCTTTCAATAAAAACATTGTCGCACTGGCGTTCAATTGTATGTTCATTAACCTCGACCTGTTTTCCTGCTTTTTTGGATGTAATCCTTAAAGCCGAAGATATTATTGAAACTTCGCGCTCGCCTCCCGCAAGGCACACGGTAACGCATGTTCCGCATCCGAGAACAAGGATATTGTTGTGGTCTTTTACCGCCTCAAATATTTCCGGTATTTTTTTTCGCTGTGCTACTATCATATTTTTAGATGTTGGTTGTTAGATGTTGGTTGTTAGTTTTTGTGATTCTGGTTTTATGGGGTTAGGGCCTAATTTTTTTATTGTATCAACCATTTCCCGGATTACTTCTGCCAGATTGGTTGCCATGGCAGCCGATATGTTTACCATCCGCAGGCGTTCTTTTTCAATGCCGCTTTCTTCAAGAATATCCCTTGTGGCGCTGACGCGCTTTTTGGCAAACAGGTTACCATCAATAAAATGGCAGCCACCTTCAAGGCATCCCGCAACGAGTACGCCATCGGCGCCGTTTTCAAATGCTTTCATGTAATATTCCGTTTTAAGCCTGCCGGTGCAGGGCGTGCGTATAATCCGTACCCCTGAAGGATATTGCAACCGCATGGAACCGGCCAGATCGGCCGATGCATAAGCGCAATAATGGCAACAGAAAGCAACAATTTTCGGTTCGAAATTTTTATCGTTCATTTTTATACTGTTTCTTCTACACTAAACAATTTATCTATCATAGCTTTGAAATGGCCTGATTTGAAATGGTTGAGATGAATTGCCTTTGCCGGGCATTCCGAAGCGCATATACCGCAACCCATACATTTTGCCCTTTCAATTTCGGCTTTATGGTCGTAGTTGCAGAATGGCGCGCTGTACGGGCATGCTTTCACACATGTCATGCACGAAATGCATTTATCCTGGTCAACTATGGAAACCTGTGCGCCCACTTCAAGATGGGTTTTTGAAAGGATTGTTGCAGCCCTTGCAGCAGCGGCCTTAGCCTGGGAAATGTTTTCGTCTATCATTTTCGGCGAATGGGCCAAACCGCAAAGGAACAAGCCCTCGGTGGCAAAATCAACAGGGCGAAGTTTCATGTGTGCCTCAACGTAAAATCCGCTCGCATTCAACGGCACTTTCAGCATATTTGAAATTTCTTTATTGTCCTCATTCGCTTTAATGCCGGTGCTCAATATAAGTTTGTCGGCCTCTATCAACATTGTTTCGGGAAAATCGGGGCTTTCAACCTTTATTGATTTTAAAACGCCGTTGGTATCCGACACAACAGGCATGTTGTCTTCATTATATCTTATAAACACTACCCCGGCGTTGCGCGCCTGTTTGTAGTACAATTCCCTGAAACCGTAAGTCCTGATGTCCCTGTAAAGGACGTAAACGTTTGCTGTCGGGTCTTCCTTTTTAATTTTTAATGCGTTTTTAACCGCCATTGAACAGCAAATCCTGCTGCAATTGGGGTTTTCGGAATTGCGCGAACCTACGCACTGCACCATAACATAGGTTTGTCCTTTTTTGTCAATTTTGTTATTGCCAAGCAGGTTTTCAAGTTCAACCTGCGTCATCACATTTTTAAATTTGCCATAAGTGTATTCGGTGGTATCGGCAGGTTTAGCGCCTGTGGCAACAATAATAGCCCCGCAGATGAGTTCTTTCGCTTTACCTTCTTTTGAAATTTTAACCTTAAATTCGCCGATATGCCCTGAAACGCCTTTTATAACTGAATTTAAGTGATAGTCTATATTTCTGTGCGTGCTGAATTTCTCTATGAGGTCGGCTTTAAAACCGCTCAGGTTTTCATTTTCCAGCGTACTATTGATTAAAGCCAGGTTTCCGCCAAGTTGGGGGGATTTTTCAATCACATCAACATCAAAGCCTTGTTCGGCAAGGGATAAAGCGGCAGACATACCGCTAACACCGCCGCCCACAACAATTGCATTCTGACGGATAGGAATTTTCTCGCCTTCGAGCGGCAACAATCCGAAAGCGCGTGAAATGGACATTTTAACAAGCTCGATGGCTTTATCCGTTGCATTTTCAGGTTCGGAAGAATGTACCCATGAACATTGGTCGCGGATGTTGGCCAGTTCAAAGAGGTACGGGTTTAACCCGGCTTCGCGCAAGGTTTCCCTGAATATAGGCTCGTGCGTGCGCGGCGTACAGGAAGCCACAACAACCCTGTTTAATTTGTTTATAAATATTTGTTCTTTGATGTTCGATAGACTTGCGTCGGAGCAAGTGTACATGGTATGAGAAGCAAAAACAACGCCCGGTTGGCCTTTGATTGATTCGGTTACTTTTTCAACATCCACCGTACCGGCAATGTTAATACCGCAATGGCAGACAAATACACCGATCCGTGGTTTTTCGTCGGTAACATCGTGTTCGTAAGGATATTCTTTTGAAACAATTAAAGTATTTTTTACAGGCGACAATAATTCCATTGCCATTGAAGCTGCCGCGCTGGCCTGCATAACGGTTTCAGGAATGTCCTTTGGTTCCTGGAATGCCCCGCCTACAAACACACCCGGCCTCGAGGTAATCAGCGGCGCCAACCTTTCGGTTTTGCAAAAGCCGTATTCATTAATATCTATACCGAGTTTGCGGATGCTTTCCGATACTGAAACTTTGGGGTCAATCCCTACAGCGAGCACAACAAGGTCGAAATCCTGTTCGGTGTGGCCTTTCACAGGATCGGTATAAACCAGCCTCAGGTCTTTTGACGAAGGTAATTGAACGATCCTCGAAGGTATACTTTTAATAAAATTGATATTATCCATTGCCCGCGCCCGTTCGTAGTACTGGTCAAAATCCTTTCCGTGGGCCCTTATGTCCATGTTGAATATCGTACCCTGTAAATTTCCGAGATGTTCGGACGCTATCATGGCCTGTTTTGTAGTGGCCATACAGCAAATTGATGAACAATATTCATTGCCGCAATCTGATTCGCGCGAACCGACACATTGTATCCAGGCTATTCTTTTTGCTTCTTTGCCGTTGTCCCTGCGCACCACGTGCCCGCCATAAGGGCCGGCGGCAGAAAGCATACGTTCGAACTGTACGCTGGTAAGCACATTCGTATAACGGTTGAACCCGTATTCCCCTTTAAGTTCGGCATTAAATTCATCAAAACCGGCAGTAAGGAGAACAGAACCCACTTCCAATACAAGCGACTGTGCATCCATGCCATGTTCAACGGCTTTCTTTTCGCAAGCCGAAACACACTCCATACATTCCGAGCATTGGGCGCAGTTTAAGCACCTTTCAGCTTCGGCAATTGCTTCATCAACTGTAAACCGCGTTTCAATTTCATTAAAATTTTTTATACGGTTTTCAACTGCAAGCTCAGGGGCAGTTGCACGTTTTCTTTTTTTGATGTTTTTTGTTGAAGGAAGCAATTCTTCAGGCATGGGTTTTAGCGTATGCACAAAGCGACCTGAAAGCATATCTTCGCCATTAAGAAACCTTTCAATTGATTCGGCGGCACACTTTCCATCGGCCACAGCTTCTATAACGCTGCGCGGCCCTTTTGCATTGTCGCCACCGGCGAAGACGCCTTTTACGGATGTTTCGAGGGTATCGGGATTTATTTTGAAACAGCCGCGTTCAATGTCGGCCCCGATATGCTTGGCAAACATGCTGTCAACCATCTGGCCTATGGCTATGATTACCTGGTTGGCGTTAACCGAAACGGTTTTATTTTCGTCATAAACGGGGCTGAACCTGCCGTCTTTGTCAAAAACACTGGTGCATTGTTTCATCTCTATCCCGGTAACCGAGCCATTTCCTAATATTTGTTTAGGCCCCCAGCCATTTTTTATAATAATCCCTTCTTTCAGGGTTGCTTCAATTTCTTCTTTGTAAGCGGGCATTTCTTTTCGTTGTTCGAGCGAAACCAGTTCTACCTTTTTCGCGCCCAGCCTCAATGCTGTCCTGGCAACGTCGACCGCCACATTTCCACCCCCGATAACCACTACTTTGTCCTTTACAGCCGGCCTGTTATTGGAATCGGAAGCCTGTCTTAAAAATTCAACGCCATAATCCACACATTGCTTATCCTCTCCGTTTATGCCAAGTTTTCTGCTTACATGTGCGCCCGCGCTGATGAAAATTGCATCGAACTGTTTTTGTAGTTCTGAAATTGTTTTGTCCTTTCCAACAGTGCAGTTTAAAACAATATTTACGCCTTTGCGTTTTATGAGTTCAATTTCATAATTGAGAATATCATTCGGAAGCCTGTATTTTGGGATTCCCCAGTATAACATCCCTCCTGCAACGCTTTTTGACTCGAAAATTGTAACGGCAAAACCTTTATCGGCAAGGTCGCCTGCTGCTGTTAACCCGGATGGCCCGGCCCCGATTATTGCAATTTTTTTCGCACCTGCTTCCGGGGTTTTTTGGTCAGGCAAAGCCAGTTCACCCGATTTGTACATTTTGTATTCCTGGTCGGATGCAAATCTTTTTAATTGTCTTATGGCAATCGCGCTGTCAACTTTCGAGCGTGTACATTCTGTTTCGCAGGGAGCGGGACAAACACGGCCGCATATTGCTGCAAGCGGGTTCCTTTCCCGGATGAGGTTTACGGCTTTTACATATTCTTTTTTCTTGATTAGCTGAACATATCCCTGTACATTGATATTTGCCGGGCATTTCATTTTGCATGGCGCATGGCCGAGTTTTAAAATGTTTGGCATATTTGGGATTGACTGCGCATAATATTTTTGAACGGCTTTACGCGTGCCGAGGTTGCGGTTGAATTTATCGTCAATATCAACAGGGCATGCTTTTGTACAATCGCCGCAATCGTTGCAAATTTTTTCATTAATATACCGGGGGGACTTTTTAACAGAAACTTTGAAGTTACCAGGATCCCCTTCAATTTTTTCAATTTCCGACAGTGATAATATTTCTATATTCAGGTTCCTGGCACATTCTACCAACTTGGGTGAAATAACGCAAATTGCGCAATCGCCGGTGGGAAAGGTTTTGTCGAGATGCGACATCATACCGCCGATAGAGGCCGAACGGTTAACAAGGTAAACTTTGTAACCCGAATTGGCTAAATCAAGGGATGCCTGTACCCCGGCTATTCCCCCGCCTTCGACCAGTACAGCCCCAATCATTTTTTTCTTATTTGTGCCCATATATAATAATTCGAATTTTCAATATTTTAATTATTTATTAACCCCAACCCCTTATAAAGGGGCTATAACTGTGCAATGCAGCAGTTTCCCCTCCTTTTTAAGGAGGGGAAGGGGTGGTTAGTCAACTTAAAATTTAAACTTGACATGACGCTATCTTATTTAAACTAAATTTTTTACCTTTTCAATTATTGGTTTCGGAGAAACGACACATTTTCCCAATCCTAATTTTTCCGGTGAAATGCCCAAGCACAAACCGATAAGCTGGGTTATATAAATTATCGGGATATTGTATTGCTTGTTTTTTGCCTTGTTTATATCGTTTTGCCTTAAATCGAGGTTTACCTGGCACATCGGACATGCAACTGCCATGCACTGCGCACCTGCTTCTTTTGCCATGTCCAATATTGAATTGGAAAGTTCGATTACAATATCTGTCCTCGACAGGGCAAAGCCGCCCCCGCAACACTCGACTTTATGGGGCCAATCAATGCTTTCGCCACCCATAATTGTAACGAGGTTATCCATAATCATTGGATTTTCGGGATCGTCGAAGTTGGTAACTTCATATGGCCTTACTAAAAGGCATCCATAATAGCTTGCCACTTTCAGCCCGTCTAAAGTATGGGTAAAAGCTTCCTGTAATTTTTTAACGCCAATATCTTTGATAAGCAATTCCACAAAATGATGGACTTTCACACTTCCGTCATAATCCTCTCCCAAAGCGGTTACGATTTCTTTTCTTACTTTTTCATCTGTCCTGATTTCATGGTTTGCAACCTTCATCCTGTTATAACATGCGGCACAAAATACGACCATATCGAGCCCCATTTTTTTTGCCATAAGAAGATTAGCGGCAGGAAGCGCAATTGAAAGTAATTTATCGGTATGGTGTGCAGGCGTTGACCCGCAACATGTCCAGCCTTTCGGCTCGATTAATTCAATATTCAAAACTTTTGATATCTCTTTTACCGACATATATTGATCCCGCGCTGTTGACTCTGCCGAACATCCCGGGTAGTATGCGTATTTCATTATCTGATAGTTTTATTCAAAGTTTTTTCTAAAAATGTTCCTTTATTTAACGTGGGTTTTATTAGCCACGCTTTTAAATATCTTTTTTACATATTTTTTATCTGCCTTAAAAGAAGGGAACAAAGCAATTTTGCCTTTTTTAAGCATCATCGGGAACTTTTCGGTGTCCTGAAGATAGCTCGAAGTCCCGACTTTGTAGGCTGCTATCATTCCCAAATCATAAGTCCTGCCGAACATTTTCACGGTTTTTAAAAATGATTTATTGAAAAATGGAACATTGCCTTTTTGTTTGGCTGTTTTTTTCTTAGCCGATATAATCCGCAAAGCATCTAAAACAGCAGCCATGTTAATTTGCATAGGACAGCGTGAAAAGCATGTTTCGCAGGAAGCGCACATCCAAACAAGGTCGCTGTTTAATATTGAATCGCCAATATTCAGTTGCAACCTTTTTATTATTTCGGAAGGTGAAACTGTTGTCATTTCGCCCACCGGACAACCGTTTGAACATTTCTTGCATTGCAAACAACCGCTAATATCAATACCTGAAATTTCTTTAACGGCATTCAGTAATTCTTTTTCCTTCTTATCCTTGCTTATTACTATGGACATATTTTTGTTGTTAGATATTCGTTGTTAGTTGTTAGTTAAACCCCAACCCCTTATAAAGGGGCTATAACTGTGCAGTGCAGCAGTTTCCCCTCCTTTTTAAGGAGGGGTAGGGGTGGTTTATTGTTTCTTTTACCTTTTTCAATTTTCAATTTTTTCTTCAATAAGTTCGTCTGCTTCTTCTTCTTCGCCATAAACATCTTTTTCCGGCGTTGAGGGCGTGCCTTCCAAACTTGGAGAAACTTTCCTGTAAACTCTTATCGGTTTAAGCTTCTTACCATCAACTGTCAGCAAGTCGTCTATTTTAATACCGAACAGCCTTTCGTTTTCTTTGAGATAAGGCAAAATAAGTTCCCAGTCCTTTTCAGTAAAAGGTGAAAAGATGCAGCCGTTTAATTGCTGGCTTACCAATTTTCTTTTCGGATCCCTGATGAAAGCAGCGCCTCCCGATGCAAGCGAGAACAGGTTGCTCCCGGGATACGGTTCGATCAATGGTTCAACCTGGCCTTCTTCATTGAATTTTACGCCGTTCACGATTACAAAACCGCCTTTGTTATGTGCATCGCCGGCCATAAACGATTCACCGAGGAAATCGAGGCTTGTGCCGTTAATTATTATCCTGGGCCTGCCTACCGAGTTAATCATAGGACGGCCTGCAGCATTGCCTTTAACGTAAACCGAACCGCCTTTGGCGCCATACAAAAATGTTTGGCCTACATCGCCGTGAAATACCAATTTACCGGCTTTTATTATCTGGCCTAATTGATCCTGAGCATTTCCATGAACGTTAATTGTCAAGCCATCTATTCCCGAGCCGAGATAATCGCCCGAACTGCCATAAGCGTCAATAAGCACATCCTGAGTATCGGGGCCTAAGCCGCAACCAACGTAACGCTGCCCGGCACAATTAAATAAAATGAAATTTCGCCAGCCTAATTTAAAGGCGTTTATCAGATGCGTTGCATCGCAATCCTTACCTTCGGCAGGAAACATTTTTGAGTTTATAACAAGTGTCTTTTCTTTATTTTTTGGTTTGCGCAGGTTGTTCCGTGTTTCAAAATCAACCAAACGATAGGCAGTATCTTCCGCCTTATCGTCATCCAGTTTTGAAATATTTTTGAACAAAAGGTCAAGTTCCGTGCGGATTATATGAAGAATGTGTGAACGCTTTTTAGCCCCAGTTTTGTAATTCCTGTCATTTAACAAGGTGAGCGCATTTATTGCAGCGCTTATATGTTCAGGATTTTTGGCAATTTCCCTTATTGCCCTGCATGCTGCCCAAATATCGTCAAAAGACCATTGCGGAATATTTTCCCTGACGAATTCAAAAATATCTTTATTTTCGGAAGCTAAGCCTGCTATGGCTTTTTCAATTTTATCTTTATTTTTTGAAACCGGGTTTTCGATTGTAAAATCACAACCTTCGGTTTTATCGGTAATTTTAACGGGGATACCGAACTTATCTTTACATTCAATCCTATACTTGCCTTTATCGTCAGGAATAATGTCGAAAATGAATGCCCCTCCATCTGAATAGCTTCCGCCACGGGCATTCCAATATTTGTCGGCAACCGGACAAATCCGTTTATCATCTTTTGCAAGGCTGGCGAGGGTTGCATCAATAGCCTGTTTTTCAGAACCAATGATGCCAATTTGTACTTCGCCATCAACAAACGCAAAAACCTGTGGCCGCAGCATAGCCGTATCTGTAATGCCGAGCAATTGGAATTTGCGGTTTTCCAAAAGGTTCCGGGCAATGATAAAAAACCAGGGGCCATCGGGTGAACCGTGAATATGAGTTGTTTGGATTGCCTTGTAAATTGCTTGTTTTTCCTGTGGCAGCCTGTCGAAATCAAGTTCGGTTGTAGGGGCCAACGCTTCGATTATATATTCAACCGGGTATTTATATATTCTCGACAACAAATCGAACATCAGCGCCGACACTTCTGTATCGGTAATAAATTGCGGATAAATATTTCTTTGCTTGAGATATTCTGTAACAGAGTGGTAATTGGCAAAGTCGCCGTTGTGAACCAATGCCATGTTCATAGCTGTAAAAGGATGGGCGCCGCCCGGATGCCAGACACGTCCCCTCGTCGGGTACCTTTGATGCGCAATCCACGCATGGGCGCACAAATCATTGATTTTATAATATTGGGTTACAGCTTCGGCATAGCCCACAACTTTCAAAATCATAATATTCCGTCCCTGCGACATTACAAACGCCATTTGCTTTTTAGGCTCAACATAAAATTCCTGGTTTAGTTTGAAGCTGTTTTGGTTCACAAATTCATCCTCGGCATCCCTCCTATCGAGATTCTCAAATTTGTTTTCGGAAATAAATTTATTAAGCACATTTTCTTTGACCCTGACAAAATACCTGTACACATCCGGCGGTTTTACTTCAAGGCCGGGAACGCTTTTCCAGTCGTCCACCGTATCGAGCTTGGCCGACTTTGTAATATCAAATACCGAGTTTATATATTTATTTTCCACATCTGTGCGTGAAGCCGGGTCGAGATAAGCGATATGCAGCATGTAACAATCGTCAAGCACTTCCCTTGTAACGCCCAATTGCTCCGGGATAAAACCTACTGCAGCAATACCGCCGCCTTTACCGTTTCCCCTGTTGTGCATAAGCCGCGACGGTTCGTGAATGTGTTTCCCGGGAACCGGGATTGTACAACAAAAACCGATAACCCCGCAACCTCCTTCGGCTTCCATAGCGCCATGGTTATCCTGAAAATCTATGTTTTCGAGTAGTTTCCTTTTCGATTTTATTATATTTTCTGCACCAATGCTATACATACTCTTATTCTTAGTTCTTTTTATTAAAATTTACACCCACACCTCCGCTTCAATAACGGGAAATTATAAGGTTAAGGGCTATAATCCAAATGTTTTAACAAATCAGTCCTTCCGCGTAATTCTTTAATACTTTTCATGCCGAGGCGTTTTAAAATGTCCCTTAAACCAATTGCCCATGCATTGTAAAGGTTAATCAATCTTTGTGTGCTCCATTCAATTGACAATTGTTTGGCCAGAACGGGGTTTGTTGTTGCAATTCCCCTGGGACAACCTTTTCCGCTTTCGCACCTGCTGCACCTTAAACAGCAAAGGGCTACCAATTCCGCTGTTCCTATAACAACGCCATCGGCGCCGAGTGCAATTGCCTTAGCTATATCAAAATGATTTCGTATGCCGCCGCTTGCAATTAATACAACAACATCGCGCGCGCCCTCGGCAACAAGAAAATTGTGAACTTTCGGGATAGCATAGTCAATAGGCATGGCAATATTCTTTTTTGCAATATCGGGCGAAGCGCCGGTGCCGCCATAGCCGCCATCAATATGGATTATATGCGTTCCCGCATAATAGCTTCCCACTGCAACCATATCAACATCAGTCGGGGTTGATACTTTTGCAGAAATGAGCGCCCTCGGGTTAATGTGTTTTATCCAGTCGATGTGTTTCATGTGGTCTTCGATGGAATAAACACTATGAAATGGAAACGGTGAAAATAAGGGTATACCCTGAACCGCTTCGCGCATTTTTGCAACTGCCGGGGTATTTTTTGTACCCAGCAGGTGCCCACCCAGTCCGGGTTTAGCTCCCTGGGCATATTTAAATTCAACTATAGGAACCCTTTGTATGGTTTCTTCCCTCACGCCGAATAAACCAGTTGCGACCTGGGTTATCATGTGGTCGTCATAAGGCCTCAGCCTTTCCATGTAACCGCCTTCGCCCGAACACGAGAAAGTGTTCCATGCCGTTGCTGCCCTTACTTTTGAGAGCTGTGTAACATTGCTTATGGAACCGAACGACATCCCTCCGCCATACCAGGGCACATCAATTTTAATTTTTGGCCTGTCGTCATTTCTTTTGTTTAATTCGAGGCTTAAATCTATTTCACCGGTATCAATATTTGCAGGTTTTTCGGGGAAAACTATACGTATACGGTCAAAACCCCCGCCTGAATCCCCGGTTTCATATTCGTAATCATAATCTTCAGGGACAACATTTCCTGTTTCAGCCATCATCCATGTTGCAAGGATCATATCCGATGGCCACCTGTAATCGCCCATAACATCCATCATTGGATTTTTAACCAACTTCAGGGCGCCATTCGGACATTTGGCCACACAAAAACTATCTGATTTTTCACAATTAAAACCGTTGCATTTGTAGCTCAGTTGTGTTGCAAAAAGTTTATATCCTTCTTTCAGCACATGAACTCCCTTTTTGCATGTTTTCACACATGTGCCGCACATTTTGCACTTTTCCTCATCGCGGTAAATAATATATTTAGCGATCTCATTGCGGTATCTTGAAACAGCCGGTTTTATTGTTCTCTCAACCTCAACCTGGGGAACACGTGTTTTAAATGTGTTTTCCGGAAGTATTTCTTCCAGGTTCATATTATTTTCTAAAGATTGGCCCATATATTTCTTCTTCAATTTCATCTTTAAACATAGCGCGGCCAACGTCGCCACGCAACCTGCGCGCTTCGCGCATGCCCATAGCGCCCATAAGCTCGACCAATTGCCAGTGCCACGCGCCGATAAGGTTTGTCATACGCCCTGCCCCGTATTGTAAATCAATTTCTTTATCTAATTTGGCCGGGCAATAGCCTCCGGGCTTACAGTTTTCACAAAGCCTGCACTCCAATGCAACCAGAAGCGGTAAGTTAATCGATACCAGATCGGCCCCGCAAATCATAGCTTTGGCAACGTGTTCCGCCAATGCTATACCGCCTCCTGAAATTATGGTAACTTCGTCGCGTATCTCTTTCTTTATAAGGAAACCATGAATGTCGCGAATAATATCTTTAATGAATCTCGGGTTTTCTGTCCCAATTTCATTGCCATTAAGCGCGGCAACCAAATGGATAGCTTCAGCTTTTATTTTTACAAGTTCTTCAACACAATGTAATGCTTTTTCATCCATGGCAACCCTCACAATAACTACTATTCCCGGGTGGCTTGCCTTTATTGAAGATATTTGTTGCCCTGCTTTATCGCTATAAGGTATTTCTACAAGTTTCGTTTTATTTAAAATTTCTTTTGGCACTTCAGGCCCGTCAGGGTTTAGGTAAAATGCAACATGACTGAGGTAATCTTCTTTTTTATCAAGTTTTATTGAATTCCATTTGTTTGAATCAATGATAGCTACAAGCCCTGTCTGTTTTGCAGTTTCGATTATGCAAGGCTCCAGCGCCGGTAAATTATATTGCCCGGACGGCATATCGAAAATAGCCGGAAATGGTAAAGAAACAAAAGGCGGAAGAATGGTATTGAGCTTATCGTCATTAAAATTGAGAAATGACGGCTTTCTTCCTATATCAACAGATGTGCTTATGTATTCGCGCCCATGTATGCCATCGCGTGTTGGCCTCACTATCTCCGACATATCGGTCCACATGGCATCGAAACCGGGGCCTGAAAACTTTCCCCTGTAACCGGCGCCGGAAACGGGAACTTTGCCTGTTTCTGCCTCAAGCCACAATGTGCTTATAATTTGCGGTGTCCAATATTCGTTTCCAAGCTTTTTGTATTCCGGGTTTACCGACATAGTCAGTAAATTTTTCGTGCAATTCTGAATACATGAAAAACAACCCATACACTCATAATAAAGCGTATAAACTTCATCCATGTCCCTGATAAAATCGTTTTCCTCGCGATACCTGTCGTACACGCAAGCTTTTTTTACACAATTATGGCACCTTGCACAATCTTCACGCCAGTCAACAACGCCGAACTTACCAATTCGCGGTAGCCTCGGCTGAACATGGTTAGTTTTAATATGATATTTTTCCGGCATACTATATTATATATATTATATTCCGGCTTCCGCGATAATTTCATTGATTATATCTTCCTTCCCCCCAGATATAATATGTATTCCGCTTAAACCCTTCATTTCTTTTATTTTTCTTATTGTTTCCACGCATATTTCCATGCCCCGTTTTCTTTGTGCAGCAGGGCTGCCGGCATCTTTAATGCTTTTAATATGTGTTTCGGGGATATAAAAATCGGTATGTTTGTTCATAAGTTCAATTGCTTCTTCATAGCTTTCCAAAGGATAAACCCCGGCAATGAAAGCTGCTTTTTCTGTCAAACCTTCTTTATTGGCGGCGTTCAGCCATTCCTGGAATTCAGTTGTATTGAACACAGCCTGGGTTTGAATAAACTTAGCCCCCGCTTTTACTTTCTTCGACAGTTTCATGATGTTGAGCTCAAGCGGCCTTAAATATGGATTGCCAACCGCCCCGACAAGCATTGAAAAATCACCATCAATTTTTTCTCCGCTAATCAGTACACCGTCGTTGTTCATTTTGGTAACAATATCAATAAGCTGAACGGAGTCGATGTCGTAAACATTTGCCGACTTGGGCAGGTTTGTGAGGGTTTGATGGTATCCCGATAAACATAAAATGTTTTGGATGCCCAATGAAGCTGCGCCCATTATATCGGACTGAAGGGCAATCCTGTTCCTGTCGCGCGTTATAAGCTGGTAAACCGGCTCTATCCCGGCTTCTTTTAATTTTATTGCCGAAGCCAAACCCGATATTATTGGCCCGTGTGGGTTATCGGATACGTTTATAGCCGCCAAGTTCGAATTTTTAAGGTTATCGAACTTCCCGTTTTTAATGTCCGTACCGGGCAAATATTCTGCGGTTACTATAAAATCCCCTGCTTCAATTTTTTTTGATAATAAACTGTTCATTTTATTTGTCTTAATCTAACTCTTTAATTGTTTGTAGTTCTTTTTTTAACTGCTTGCAGAAATTCTTTATTTCATTGAAAATTTGCTCCGGTCCATCGTTATCATTAAATTGAATGAACTTTACAACTTCTTTTCCAACGCCTGTCTCTTCCAATAAATCACTCACAGCCTCAATCCGTTTCTGCGCGCGAAGGTTTCCCTGGAGAAATTTACATTCACCTGTTTTGCACCCGGTTAAAATTGCAGCATCTGAGCCTGTTTCAATAGATTTCATGATATACTGCAAATTCACTTTGCCCGAACATGGCAGGCTAATGGAATTGATTTCGGTATTTTCTAATTGTGAAGCAAAACGGGCAACATCATCAGCAGATAATGAATTTGAACAATGAAAAAGTGAAATTTTTACTGTCTGGCCTTTCATTTTCCTGTTTTTTTTATTATTTAAGTTTTTGAAACAAAACCTTATAAATATTTACAATTTGTAATTTTTTCGGCTGTAAAAGTATAAAAAAAATACATTTTTTTTATTTCCAATTACATTTTTTGTTTTATAACATATATTTAACATTATATCCCTGTTTTTTAATTAAATCGTATCTTTTCATTCTTCCCATAATTTAAAATGGCGCGGCGAATATAGAAAATTTGGCAAAATAGATTTGTATATTTGTTCGTAAAATTCAGGATTATGCAATACGGTTACTTCGACGACGAAAAAAAAGAATATGTAATCACGCGGCCGGATACCCCAAAATCGTGGAGCAATTACCTCGGATCAACCGAATATGGGGCTATAATTACCAATAATGCCGGGGGCTACAGCTTTTATAAATCCGGCGGTGTGGGACGTTTCATCCGGATGAGGTTTAATTCCATACCGGTCGACCAGCCGGGCAGGTACTTTTACATTCACGACCGCGACAGCAAGGATTACTGGTCGGCATCGTGGCAACCTGTCGGCAAGCCTCTCGATAAATTTAAATCGGAATGTCGGCATGGAAGCGCATATACGATAATTACCTCAGAATATAACGACATTCAAACGGAAACTACTTATTTTGTGCCATTAAACCAGGTGTTCGAATGTTGGTTGCTAAAAGTAACCAACAAAAGCAAGAACAAGCGCAAATTAAGCCTTTTTACTTTTGTTGAATATGCCAACAATTGGAATGCATCGGCCGATTTGTTGAACATTCAATATTCCCAATATATAGTAAAAATGGATGTTGTAGACGGCATCATCGATCACGGGACCAATGTCAACCTACCCAACATGCCCGATAATTTTAATGAAGGCGACCAGGGGCGTCATACTTTTCTTGCTTTTGCAGGAGGTGAAATTAAAGGCTACGAAACCGATCTTGAAAAATTTCTTGGTCCATACAGGACTTATGCCAACCCTATTGCAGTCGAACAGGGGAAATGTTCAAATTCCCTTGCGGCAGGCGATAATGCATGCGGCACACTGCAAATTGATGTTGACTTTGAACCCGGTGAAACGAAAGAATTTATTGTGCTTATGGGTATTGGCAAGGCTTCGATTGAAGGGAAACAGGCATTGGCAAGCTACGGAACTGTTGATAAAATAAATGAAGAACTTGAAAAACTAAAATCACACTGGCATTCACGGATAGGTTCCACAAGCGTTGAAACCCCCGACAACGAGTTTAGCAGCATGATGAATATGTGGGGTCCTTTCAACTGCCTTATTACTTACGCGTGGTCGCGCGCCGCCAGCCTCGTTTACACGGCATCCGAACGCGACGGCCTCGGGTACCGCGACAGCGTTCAGGATTTGCTCGGCGTAATCCCCAATATTACCGAAGAAGCAGGAAAACGGATCGAACTGATGATTACCGGCCAGGTATCGACAGGAGGCGCTATGCCGGTTGTGAATAAAGTTACGCACAAACCCGGGCATGAAAAAGCCCCTGGCGAAGAAGAATACCGCTCCGACGACTGCATGTGGCTTTTCAATGTCATCCCGGCTTATATGAAAGAATCCGGCGATATTGCATTTTATGAAAAAGCATTACCGTATGCCGATAAAGGCAATGATACCGTACTTGGCCACATGCGGCGCGCCATCCAATTTAGCCTCGACAGGTCAGGACAGCATGGTTTGCCTTGCGGCCTCAGGGCCGACTGGAATGATTGCCTGAGATTCGGCCACAACGGCGAAACTGCTTTCGTTGCCCTGCAATTACGATATGCTCTCAAAGTTTATATAGAAGTTTCGGACATGCTGCAAAAAACCGGCGAGGTAAGCTGGGCAAAACCTTTTCTGGAGAAACTCGATGAGAATATACAAAAACATGTTTGGGACGGCGAATGGTTCCTGCGCGGTTATCGGCATGACGGGTTTAAAGTTGGTTCGAAAGAAAGCAATGAAGGCAAAATTTACCTTAATCCCCAGTCATGGGCTGTTATTAGCGAAGCAGCCACCAAAGAACAGGCAGGGCTGGCAATGAAAAAAGCCGGCGAATTACTGGCTACAGAATACGGATTGGCAATTTGCGACCCGCCATATACCAACACAGACCATAACTTAATCCGCTCGGTATTTTTTAACGAAAGTATGAAAGAGAACGGAAGTATTTTCGCCCATACACAAGGTTGGGCTATTATTGCCGAAACCATGCTCGGGCATGGCGATTTGGCATATAAATATTTCAGGGCTTATATGCCTTCTGCTTATAATACACGGGCAGAAATACGGCAGATTGAACCTTATGTTTACAACCAATCGACACACGGAAAACACAGCCCGCGTTTTGGAAATTCACGCCTGCCCTGGCTAAGCGGCTCGGCAGCATGGTCGTATTATACAGCAATTCATTATATCCTGGGAATACAACCTGATTACAACGGCCTGACGGTTGATCCATGCATACCTTCAAACTGGAAATCTTTCAGCGTAACCAGGGTATTTAGGAATAAGGAACTCCATTTCATTGTTGAAAATAATTCGAATGTCCAAAAAGGGGTAAAAAAGATAATTATCAATGGCGAAGAATTAAAAAGCAACTTTATTCCGCTAAGCCTGATGATGGATTTTAATGAAGTAGTTGTTGAAATGGGGTAAATTCGGATCATTGCTATTTACAATAATTTTGTATTAAGTATGGATCAAACGGAAAAATTGAGGGCCAAGAATTTGAAGTTCTGAATATATCTGAATATCTGGAGTTCGGAAGTTCGGAAGTTCTGAAATTCTGGAGTTCTGAGATTCTGCTAATTGTTATCATAAATCTTAATCATTGCGGACATCTTCAAAGGTTTTAACTCAATACTCAGATTATCTTTTTCAACAATATCAAAATTCAGTAGCGGTTTTTCTTTCAATATATAATAGGGTTCATAAACATGAATATCCGATTTGGAATTTGTATATGCTACTGAAACATACCCGTCAATATTTTTTTCCCAAACCGC
>CAWEFA010000022.1:0-8308 GCA_963808135.1 uncultured Bacteroidota bacterium | reverse complement strand
CAACTATCAGGTTTATACCTTGCAACTCGTTTTGTGCAAAATAAACAAGCGAAGTTACAAGACAAATTGAAATTAATGCAGCTATAAAACCATGAATCAGGCTTTTCTGTAGAAACGGTTTGCGAATAAACGCCTTCGTGGCGCCAACAAGTTGCATTGTACGAATAATAAACCGATTGGAAAAAACAAGCAATCTTACTGTATTATTTATCAGGGCAATTGCAATTAAAAATAACAATCCGCTAAAGCCCAATATTACAAGGCTTATTTTTTTAATATTCTCGTTTACCAAATGTATCAGTGATTTTTCATAAACAATTTCCTGGATTAATGGATTGTTTTTTAATTGATTTTCAATTTTATTGATAAATTCAGGATTTGCATAAATTGCATATAATTTAACTTCAATGCTTGATTGCAGGGGATTATCCCCGATTATACTTACAAAATCCTCGCCCAGGGTTTGGCTAAATTCCCTTGCAGCCCTTTCGCGCGTGATATATTCGGTTGATTTTACATAAGGCAAAGCGTCGATATCTTTTTGTAATTTCATAATATCCACTTCGCGGGTATCCGGATTTAGAACAACTGTGAAGTTTATGTTTTCTTTAACAAAATCGGAAAGCTTTTTAGCATTAAGCAATAACAAACCTACAAGCCCCAGCATAAACAAAACTAATGCAAGACTTATGGTTGTTGTGATGTATGAACTTTGTAATCGCCGTTTATTAACTTTATTCTCTTTAACCGACATAAATAAATCTCCTGAAGCCTTCTTATGAGGACTTTAAAATAATTCTTCTAATTTTCTATCAAAATAAAAACAATTTATCCTTTTTATGCAATATTCGACAAACCAACTATTCGATAATTTTTGTCCAGCCAAATTTATCAGGTTCTTCCCCAAACTGGATGGCCGTAATTTTGCTATAAAGTTTTTGTGAAACTGGTCCGGGCTTACCGTCTTTGCAGTAATTATAAGTTACTCCCAAATCGGGATCAACAATGGTTTTGACTGGGGTAATTACTGCTGCTGTGCCACAAGCGCCAACTTCTTCAAATGTGTCCAGTTCGTTAATCGGTATTGGCCTGCGTTCGACTTTCATTCCTATGTCAATGGCAAGCTCCGTAAGGCTTTTATTCGTTACTGAAGGTAAAATCGATTTTGAGTCTGGCGTTATATAAGTATTATTTTTAATACCAAAGAAATTTGCTTGTCCGCTTTCATCAATATATTTTTTTTCTTTTGCGTCTAAATATATGGCCGTTGAATAGCCTCTTTCCTGTGCCTGGCGAATAGAAATCAAACTGGCCGCGTAATTGCCTCCTACTTTTATATGGCCGGTACCTAATGGCGCGGCCCTATCATAATCGCGGCATATCATCATATTAACAGGCGTAAAACCTTCTTTGAAATAAGACCCTACAGGATTAACGAATACAATAAAAAGATATTCTTTTGCAGGCTTTACGCCTAATTCCGGCCCTGTTCCAAATAAAAAAGGCCTGATATAAAGTGTTGCGCCTGTGCCATAGGGCGGAATATATTTTTCATTAAGCTTTACAGCTTTAACAACTGCGCTCATAAAAATCTCCTCTGTAATTTCAGACATAAGGATGTAACGTGCAGTATTTATCATACGTTTGGCATTTTCTTCCGGCCTGAAAATCCTAACTTTACCATCTTTGCCACGATATGCTTTTAATCCTTCAAACGCTTCCTGTCCATAATGCAGGCATGTAGCGGCCATATGCATATTTATATATTCTGAAGAAGATATTTCCAATTCGCTCCATTTGCCATCCCTCCAATAGCAACGAACATTATAATCCGTTTTGTGATAAGAAAACGGAAGGTTTTTCCAATCAATACTTTCCATTATTAAAGCCTGCTTTTACAATAAAAATTTGTTTAAAATTTATTTATTATTTTACCGTATAAAAGTAAACAATTAATTATTATAAAGTGAGCAGCCTATCGACTGCTCATTTTAATATTTTTATTTTTTAACAAATTGATTAAATAATCACTTGTCAGATTTTCTTGATGCCAAAAGTATATTTTCAATTTGTTGTTCAGAACTGACATCACGTAATGCATTTGCTACATGTGTATAAAATTTATGATTTGACAAAAGAACGATCTGCATTTTGTCCCATTCTTCTTTTGAAGTAACTTTTCTTTTATCGTACAATTCTTTAAAATATAAATTATTTAGGTTTATAAAGTCAGCCCTTGAAATATAAAACATACCAGCGTCGAGTAATATTTCCTCAACCCTGCTTTTAGGTTTTTGCATTCGTTTAGTAGCTTCAATGAGTTCTACAATAGCATCAATTTGTTCAGGCGAATATTTAAATTTTGGTAACAATTCGCGGGCATAATTAATACTATAATCTTCATGGTTATCGTAAGCCCAAATATATCCCACATCGTGTAAAAGAGTTGCGGTATGGAGCATAAGTTTTTCTTCATCCGATACATTTTCTGCCCTGCAAAATAAATCGACCAAATTATAAACATCGCGAGCCCTTTCAACGTTATGAAAATATAAATCGCCTGGCAATTCAGCGCTCAATTTTTCGAAAATAGCTTCTTCCAAATCAAGCAATCTCAGAAGCTGAAGTTTAATAAAGAATTTTTTATTAGGGATGTATTTTGTATCTATTGCAAATTCAGGCTTAATGCCTTCTACAAAATACATATCAATATCGCCTTTATATTTTACAGGCATTTTACCCCGATGTTCGCAGATGAAAAAATCCTTTACCAATTCATAGGTATGTCCGGAAATATTAACTTTACCGGCTTCGCCTGAAGATTCCATCCTGCTTGCAGTGTTTACGGTGTCGCCCCAAATATCGTACGACATTTTTTTATGTCCTACAACCCCGGCAATTACCGAACCGGTGTGAATGCCGATACGTAAATCCCAGATGTCAATATTTTTCGATTTTAATTCCTGCATATATTCTATCATTTCCAAAGCGGCCAGAACCACTTCAACCGGGTTGGTAATGTTTTTGTGCGGGATGCCGCCTGCACACATGTATGCATCGCCAATGGTTTTAATTTTTTCAATATTATACTTTTCAACAACCATATCAAATTGAAAGAAAAATGCATCGAGCTGGTCAATAAGCAATTCCGGGTTCATGTGTTCAGCAATTTTTGTAAATCCCTGAATATCTGAAAAAAGAACTGTTACCATGGAAAATTTATGCGAAGTAGCTTTGCCGGTTAATTTTAATTCATCGGCTGTGCCTTTAGGTAACAAATTTGCGATTAGCACTTCGCTCTTTTCTTTTTCTTTAAGAATTTCTTCAGTACGTTCGAAAACAATTTTTTCAAGATTTTCCTTGTTTCTTAAAAATATCCAAGTGTGCCAGCGCAAAGCGACAAATATTATTATCAAAAAAACTATAAAATAGAAAATATAGGCGGGTAGTGTCAGATAGAATGGATGTGAAATATAATACTGCAGGTTTGTTTCGTCAGAAACAGAACCATCGATATTTAATGCCCTGATAACTAAATTGTATTTCCCCGGAGGAAGGTTATGGAAACTGAATATGCTTTCGCGTGTCCAATTGGTCCATTTTTTATTATAGCCTTCCAGTTTGTAGCTGTACCTTATATATGGCTCACCTTCAAAACAAGTTGAAGATACTTCAAAAGTTATATTTTTAAACCTGTAATTAATTTCCGGGTCTTCAAGTTCAATTCTTAAAACTGAATCTTTGCCAATAATTATTCTTTTAATTATGGCAGAGAAATTCCGCGGAAAGTTAAATGGCGCTTCATTATCAAATTGAAGAAGCTTGTTTTCTCCACCAATCCAAACATTTGAAGAATCGATATATATCGGGCTCATATTAGTTCCGGTATTAAAAAATACCGGTTTTCGGAAATTTTTGTTTTGCGATGTTTTATACATCAAAACCCCTTGTAGATGTTCAATTGAACTTGAAATATAGTACCACTTGTTTCCAAACCTGTCTGCAAGAGCTTCGACCAACCAGGGAATTTCTTTTAAATAACTGAGATCGGAAACCTCAACATTTTCGAACTTGTTTTTTGCCGAATTATAGCTTAAAATTGAGTCGGGATAACAAATCCTTACGCCTTTTGGAGTTGATAGTATATGAAAATTCACAGTTTCTGCGGGAAGTCCGTTTGCTTCCCCGAAAATTAAATAATTGCTATTGGATTTAAAATAGTCTTTTTTGTCGGACAACATGAGAAGCTTATTACTTGAGGTTTTTATCCAAACAGTATTGTCGTTTTCAATGGATATTTCTAAAACTGCATAACCATCAAGCGAAAGCTTTTTAACAACTTCAAATTTATCGTTAACATATTTTATAACCGTTAAGCCCTGTTCGTTCCCTAAATAATACGTTACATTATTTAACCTGGCATTAACTATACAATTAATATCATCCTTAAAAATTAATTTTGCTTCGTCTTTCTCTAATTTATAAATTCCGGTTGGGGTAATAACAAATAAATTTTTCCCGTCGATTTCCAATTTTATACATTCATTAACAATCCCTTCGACTTTTGAAAAATAAGGCTGGTTAAAAATTCCGGCGCTTGAATTATTAACTATCCCGCCTTTCAACAAACCATTTGAAGTTGCTAAGTAAAGCAACCCGTTAAACCTGATAATATCATTCACATTTCCTGAAATTCCTGCAAAATGGCTATAAACTTTTATGGGTAAATTTAATTCAATCCTGCTAATTCCCTTGTCGTGCAACACCCAAAGGTTGCCAACCTTGTCAAGATGCAGGTTGTTTACAGTATTATCCAATAATCCTTTGTCAACGCCAATAGTTTTTATTGTATGCAAATTATAGTTATAAATAATTATACCGGCGCTTTTAGTGCCAATAACAAGGTTATTACCCTGGATGAAAATAGCATCGGAGAAACCTGCTTTATCAAGATACGTCTCAAATCCGAATTTTAAAGGCGCTATCCCATTATTATTGAGTTTTAGAAATGATGGATTTTCTTTTGATTTTATCAGGAAATAATTTTCAAATGGAAGAATTGATTCAATACTCATTTTGGAAACTTTATCCCCATTCGGAATTGGAATTAATTTCCCCATTGAAAAATTAAATAGCCCTGATTCATATTTATAAACAAAAATGTCTTCCGCAACTTTAAATAATTGAAGTTTTATTTTGCTGCTGTCGACAATTGAAAAATTTGTGCCATCGAACTGAAACAATTTCTTGTCATTATTAAATATTATCAAACCATTCGATACGTAAACATTGTTAATCTGACCAAATGAACTGTCATTTTTATTATTATTATCGACAATAGGAATAAGTTGAGGAAGGCTGTATTTATAAAGCTTTACCAGCCCCAATGAATTGAAACCGGTGTAGAAAATAGATTTCTGATCGGAAGAAACATTTATTTGTCCTTTTAATTTTATGGACATAAATTCATTGCCATAGAAAATAATAATTTTATCTTTAGCCCCGATAAGGAAAATTCCCGAAGAATCTTCATAAACAGAAAATTTTCCTGACGATAAATAAAAATTTGGGAAAGAAAATTTTTGAATTAATGGAATCCCTGATTCTGTAAGCCTTATGGGGTTATTGGAATAGGCAGGTGAAATAAAAATTATAATAAACCCTAAAAAAAAACAACTTGATTTTATAATTATTTTAATAAAATTCATAAATTAGGGCGTAATCATTAAACTAAAGATTTAGCAATCAAAAATACTATATTTCTAAATCAGTTCATATATTTGGACAAATAAAAAGAATGCTATGGAAAGTAAAATTAAGACAATTTTGGTGCTTTGGGATTTTACGGTAAAATCGGAATATGCGTTTGCCCATGCTGTTAATTTATCCATTACTACCGGAGATGAAATAGCGTTATTGCATGTTGCAAAATCTGAAAATGAATTTGAAACGTTACAAAAAAAACTTGAAGATATTGCCGAAAAGTTAAATGAAACTCATAAAATAAAACCTAAAGTTGTTGTGCTAAAAGGAAGTATTTACAAAACCATAAGTAAATATGCATCTGAAAACAATATAGAAGCAGTTGTAATGGGAACTCATGGTGTAAGTGGAATCCAGCGGTTTATTGGCAGTCGGGCTTTAAGGGTTATCCGGGGTAGCCGTGCTCCTTTCCTTATAGTTCAGGACAATCCTAAATCGTCCAAAATTGAAACTATTATATTCCCTATTGATTTCAAAAAAGAAAATAAGGAAAAAATCAAATGGGCACATTACCTGTATAAACTATATCATTCAAGCATTTACATTGTACATCCAATTGCATCAGACAAGTTGTTTCGCAGAAATATTCACTCAAATATAATTTTTACAAAAAAATATTTCGAAAGCGCCGATATTACTTTTGACATTAAATCAGTTGGTAAAAAAGCAAACTTTGAAAAAGAAATTATTGAATATGCTGCTGGATTAAATGCAGACCTTATCCTTATTATGGCTTCAAGAGCATTAACCCTTGCTGATTATTTAATTGGCCCATCAGAACAAAAAATAATTGCCAATGATGCAAAAATTCCTGTAATGGTAGTAAACCCAAAACCTAAGGAATTTTCAGGCAGTTTCAGTGCAACTGGAGGATAAAATTTGTCCCCGGTATTATTTTTAAACTCCAACTCTCTGCGGGTTGAAATTTGTCATCAACTATTTTAAACCACATTAGGTTCTCCATAAAGCCTTTTCAGGCAAATTCATGATCTTAACTCTATTCAGAATTTATCGCCAGCTAACTCAAATTTTTATATTGATAGGTAAAAATACCAATAGTCGGGTGGTAAATATGTCATAGGGAAAAGATGCCCGAATTTTAGGTCTTTCGTTCTATTTACTTACACCGGACTTTAATATAATTTTGAAACATCAGCAAAATAATTATTATGGGCAAACTGAATGATGAATTAATGCTTGATGTGCATTTACAGGAAGGGTTAAAAGCATGTATCAATTGCGGAACCTGTACCGCTATTTGCCCGGCAGCCGAGTTTTATAATTACGACCCACGTGAAATTGCCGATACAGTCCAATTTGGGGATGACAAAGAAATTGAGAAACTTCTGAAAAGCGATACTATTTGGTATTGTGGAGAATGTATGAGCTGTAAAACCCGATGCCCCCGTGACAATGCACCCGGTTTAATTATTATAGCACTTCGGGCAATGGCACAGGAAAAAGGTTATTTTACCGAATCGGAAAAAGGCCGCCAACAATTGTATATAAAACGCACAATTGGAAATTGGATTTTAACCACAGGTTATTGCCTTTATCTCGAAGGCGTTGGAATTGACGGCCATCCTGAACAAGGCCCTGTTTGGGATTGGCGTCAGAAACATTGGGCTGACGTTTTTGAACGTTTAGGTGCAAATTATAAAGGTAACGGGCCAGGCATTATGAGAAAAATTCCTGACGAAGCGCTTGAGGAAATAAAGAAAATATTTGATATTACAGGGGCAACTGAGAGATTTAAAAAAATAGAAGAATTTTCTTTAAAAAAATCCATCGAAATGGGCTTGGAAATTAAAGACGGAATTGATAACGAATACGTCCGGCATATTTATTCAAATAATAATAATACGCACAACTTAAGATGAACAATGAAGCTAAATTGACAATCTGGAAAAATTATCAGAAAGAAATTGCCGATGACCATTATTTTTATTTGCGCAGTTGTGTTAGGCAAACATTTTTTCCAGGCGCTGAAACTACTTTTCTTCGAATAATGAAAGAAGAACTTGGAAAAGATATTTATGAAGACCCTGCCCATACCACTTGCTCCGGCATTGGTTATCACGGCGATATTGTGCCTTTCGAAACTTCAATGACTATTGCAGCCCGCCAGTTTGCGCTTATGACCGAAAACGGTTATGAAAATGTTCTTCCATCATGTATAACTTCATTCGGATTATATTCAGAAGTTCTTGACACATGGCACCATCATCCTGAAATACTTGTAAGAGTGCGGCAGAACCTAAAGAAAGCTACCGGCCGTGAATTTGAAATTCCAAAAAATATGGCCCACGCAAGCGATATTATCTACAAATTCAGGAATGAAATTGCAGTCAGGGCAAAACATAAATTGATAAACACAATAACCGGCCAGCCTTTACGTGCCGTTGAACATATAGGTTGCCACTACTCGAAAATGTTTCCCCAGCAAGGCATGTGGGCAGAATATCCTTATGTACTGGTAGGCATGATCGAATCATGGGGCGGCGAAGTGATTGATTATCCTGAATGCCGCCATTGTTGCGGTTTT
>CAWEFA010000021.1:0-6583 GCA_963808135.1 uncultured Bacteroidota bacterium | reverse complement strand
GTAACACTTCGCACCACAACTCCTACGGCGCCATAACGCGCTGCTTAAGACGCACCCCAAACCCTCTGGCGAAAAGCTTTTCTATATGCGCTGACTGTACTTATATTTTTAGGGTCCATTGGCTCATTAAAAAATACTATTTTCCCGATAATCTTTTCACTGCCATATTTTTTTAATTCATCCAAACCTTGCACTTCAATTATCGGAGCGCTTAATCCTTTTTTACCGGTATTTATTGATCCGCCAATAGCCAATGCATGAAGTTTTAGTTTACCAAACTTCTTCGAATCAACTATCGCCACTTCCTTTTTGCCGCGTTCCCATGGCGTAGTTTCAACTTCCTGGAGATAAACAGTATCGGGTTTCATTGAACGCAATATTTTCTCCATAAGAAAAGAAGCCTTATGTGAATTTGGAGAACCGGCTAACCTTCCCGGAGCTTCTTTACATAAAATTTTTAAATTGTTTACAGGTGTTTGAGAAGTTAGTTCCGTATCATATATCGACCTGATGATGAGCGAATCCTTGTCCTGTCCGTAAAGCGGCGAGAAAGACAATAATAAAAAAAGGAAAAGGGAAAAGTTTTTCATTGTTTTTATTTTTTTTCAATTATAACAACTTCAAATAATTTAGGCCAGTTTTTTCCTGTAACAAATAAATGCCCGTTAGCCGGGTTCCAGGCAATGCCGTTCAGCACATCGGTATTTTCATCAATATCTTTTTTGCTTAATAAACCTGAAAAATTGATTTTACCCAAAACCTTGCCACTCAAAGGATCGATAATTACAACATAATTTTGCTGATAAACGTTTGCATAAAGTTTCCTATCAATATATTCCATCTCATTCAAATTCTGAACTGCGCCTTCGTTATCCATAACTTCAATTTTGCTTACCTGGGTAAAATATTCGGTATCCATAAAGTAAACATTATTGCTGCCGTCGGTCATCAGGAAATTTTTACCATCGAAAGCGAGTCCCCAACCTTCAGCTATATCGTAATTGAATTTCCGAATCAGTTCAAATGTTTCTTTATTATAAACAAACCCGGTTTGCTCGCGCCACGACAATTGAAAAACCTGGTTTTTATAAAGTGTAATTCCTTCGGCAAATATTTTATTTTCAATACTTATGTATTTAACTGCTTCTCCCGTTTCAAGTTTTACCTTTCGCAATGCCGATTTACCATATTGTCCATCGCTCTCGAAAAAATAACCGTTTTCAAAAATTAGTCCCTGCGTATAAGAATTTCTGTCGTGCGGATAAGTTTTTATGATTTTATATGTATACTGGATCGGCTTAATATCCGAAACCATCTGCAATGCAATTGAAACGGATTGAAGTTTGTTTTTTGAATTATATACATCGGCAGATACTGAAACCTGGCCGATTTTGGATTTTTCGGAGTTCCAGTTAAGCTGAAAATTATTTCCGGTAAGCGAACCGATGCGCCTTCCATTGACAGAAAATTTAACCGAATCGTAACGAACGGTATCATTTATCTTGCTGATTTCAAAAACAATTTTGTCGCCAGGTTTAAATTTACTGTTATTAAAAGGTTTATAAAATTCAATGAACTCAGAATTATTGCTTGGATTAACCGGTTCATTTGTTTTTTCCGATGGAAGTTTATTTCCATTCCGGCATGAATTGGTAATCGTCGCTATTAATAGAATATGCGATAAAAGAAAGCTTATCTTGCCCATTTCAATAAATTTTCAATTTTGATAATAATTCAATATTTGGAAATAAAATTATTTTAGCCTAAAAATATTTTTTACTTTGTCAATAAATTTTGTTTGTCTGGATTCAATGTTGGTTTCCCGGTAAATTTCGGGATTAACATTGTTCAGCATTTGCCAAACCATGCTCCATCCGGGAAAGCCGCCAATATTTTTATCGTCAATATAAATATCGGCATAAATTTTACGGCTTGTGCTGTCGTCCATTATTTCTTCGGGATAACTTTTATTTACAGCATAAAATTCTATTCCGTTGCAGCGGCAATATTCAACGGCTTCTTCCAATTCTTTGCCGGTACGGTACGTCCATAAAATCAATAAATGTCCCTGTTTTTGTAACTCCTTCATAGTTTGAAATGCAAAAAGCATTTCATTTCCTATAACCGGGTAATCGTGTTCCACAATTGTGCCATCAAAATCAATTGCTATTTTCATAATATATCACAATATATTTGCGTTTTCAGGCATTTGAAAATAACTAAAAATAATCCTGTTCATATTCAGAATAAATAAAAATTATAATTTCTAAAAGTACTTAAGTTAAAAATCAAATAAAACAGCATAAATAATTATTTTTAAATATCGAGAATTTACAAACCAATGAAAATAATTTTAATAAGTTTTTCAAGCTTCAAAACAAATGGGGCTGAAATGTTTAAAAACGTTCCTGAAATTCAATGGAAGAAATTATACCAGGCTGATGAAAATAATCATTGTAACTGGGCTGTACGTTCGCTTTTAATTGACGACGGTAAAAATGTTGTGCTTATCGATAGTGGCTTTGGAAATTCAAACCAAAAAATAATAAATGAATATCATATTGAAAATTTCAAAACAGCCTGTAATATTTTAAATGAAAAAGGTTTGAACGATACCCGGATTACCCACGTTATCCACACCCACTTACATTTAGACCATTGCGGGGGAAGTTTTAATGTTTTAACCGGCGGACAATCTGTCCCGGCTTTCCCGAATGCGCAATATATTTTAGCATGCCGCAATTGAACACTGCCTTGCATCCGTCAGATTTTGAAAAGGAATCCTTTCGACCAGAAATTATTGTTGCGTTTAACGATTATAAAAATGTTGTTAAAATTAAAAAAGACTGCTTTTTATTTCCCTGGCTGGAATTAAGAATATTTTATGGCCATACCGTAGGCCTTATTGTACCTGTGATCCATAATGGCAGCAAAACAATTGTTTTCGTTGGCGACCTGTTGCCTTCAGCAGCCCATCTAATCCTTAACAGTGTTATGGGCTATGACATAAATCCCGAACTTGTTTATAAAGAACGGAACGCTTTATTAAATGAAGCTTATAAAAAAGGCTATTTGCTATTCTTTCAACACGATTTATATTATGAATGTTGCTCTTTAAAATTTGAAAACAATTATTTTCAACCTGATAAATTCAGTAAAATTAGCGATTTGTGAAATTTTTACTTTTTTATTCAAAATGGCATTGTCATCATTGAACAAAATCATGAATTTTAAAGTTCACTGAAAGTTCAGGAAATTTGTCAAATCAAATTTTATTAATTTAAACAAAAACCATTTAAAAATGCGCGTGGCGGTAATCGATTTAGGTACAAATACCTTCAACTTATTAATAGCAGAAGCCGATAAAAACAGGATTCGAACATTGCACAACGAAAAAATACCGGTGAAACTTGGCAAAGGTGGAATAAAAGACAACATCATCCTGCCCGATGCATTTGAGCGCGGGCTAACTGCCCTCACCGCGCACAATCAGATTATTTGCCGGTACCAGGCCGATAAAACCATAGCTTTGGGCACATCGGCTTTACGAACCGCAAAAAATGCCTGCGACTTTATCAATAAGGCAAAGGAAAACCTTGGGATTGATATTCAAATTATTTCAGGCAACCGTGAAGCGGGAATTGATTTATCTGGGCGTTCTCCAAACGCTTAAAATATTTCAGGCAAATTTTTAATTATTGATATTGGCGGCGGAAGCAATGAATTTATTCTTGCCAATTCGAATAAAATAATTTGGAAAAAAAGTTTTAAACTCGGCATGGCAAGGCTAATTGCAAAATTTCATATTTCCGATCCAATCAAACCGGAAGAAATAAAAGAAATGGAAAATTATTTTATTGATGAATTGCAACCGCTTTTCAAAGCTGTAAAAGACATTCCAATCGAAAATATTATAGGCGCCGAAGGTTCCTTTGAATCGTTTTATAATATGATAAAATATTCAAAAATATCCGGTTTATATCCCGAGATAGGAAATACAAGTAAATTAATTAATTTGAAAGATTATACAGCGCTTCATGAAAGGCTTATTAAATCAGTTGCTTCAGAAAGAAATAAAATGAAAGGCCTTGAAATTTACCGCGCCGATATGATAATTGCGGCTACCGTATTTGTAAATTTTATTATAAATTATTTTAATTTTAAAGAAATTCATGTTTCGCCGCATTCAATGAAAGAAGGTGCCGCATGGGAAGCTTTTAACAATTACAATAAGTCGTAATGAAATGAATGAAGTTATCTTGAGAGTTAACAATGTTTTTAAGCATTTCAAAACAGTAAAAGCTGTGGACGGGATAACCATGGAAGTTGAAAAAGGCCAATTTGTAGCTCTTTTAGGGCCAAACGGCGCCGGCAAAACCACGCTGATAGAAATGGTAGAAGGCTTGCAAAAACCCGATAGCGGTGAAATTTTTATTGGCGATAAACAATGGTCTGGCAACGAAAAAGAACTTCATCATTTAATTGGAATTTCTCTTCAGGAAACAAATTTTTTCGAGAAAACTACCGTTGAGGAAACCCTTACCGTATTTGCAAGCTTCTATAACCTTCCGCTTTCAAGGGTATATGAAATCCTGGAAATTATCCAGCTCACTGAAAAAAAGAAAAGTTTTGTTGAAAAACTTTCAGGCGGACAACGGCAGAAACTGGCCCTCGGTGTTGCAATGCTGAACAATGCCCAGCTATTATTGCTTGATGAACCCACAACAGGTTTGGACCCCACTGCCCGCAGGGAAATATGGAATATACTCCTGAATTTGCGCCATCAGCAAAAAACATCAATGATACTTACAACCCATTATATGGAAGAAGCCGAATTTCTTTGCGACCACATTTTTATTATCGATAAAGGCAAAATGCTGGTGCAAGGTACGCTCGATCAATTGCTGGACGAAAAGGGATGCTATGAAATTATAGAATTTGTAGTTAACGAAACCCTGGAAAATCTCGATTTCCTCGAAGATAGCGGCTTTCAGCGAAAAACATGGGATAATAGGCTGGGCGCCGGTAAAATATTGGTTTTCGATATTGTAAAACAGCTTCCGGTATTCTTATCAAACATGCAGGAACATAATATTACTTTAAAAAGCCTGGAATGCAGAAAAATGACCTTGGATGATCTGTTTGTAGAAATGACAGGCAGAAGGCTCGATCAATAAACTCCCTGTTTGTTTTGTAAATAAATGTAACTATACAGGTAGAAAGGCTATAGACTATAAGACTGTTAGAAGAAAAACATTCAAGATCATACTAAACTCAGGGCATTAAGGAACCGGAAAATAGCGAAAGTAAATTAAAATTAGTGGAGACAGGAAAAACGCCGGGAGCCTTGATCCGGACATTACGAAAATACTAAATGCCTTCAGCCTTCAATCTAAATAACCTGAATAATTACAAAAAAATTAATGCATAAAAATATTTTCATTTATTAATGTGCAAATTATCAGTTACTTTCTTATCTTGCATGAAAATATTTTAACATCATTATTAATTATCAAACACTTACTCAAATAAATAGTATCTTATTATGGACAAAAAAATAGTGGTGATAGGAAGCACAAATATCGACATAACCATGCAACTCGACCATTTGCCAAGAATGGGCGAAACTGTTACAAACGGGGAATATTACCAGTCATTTGGCGGTAAAGGGGCAAATCAGGCCGTTGGTATTGCACGTAGCGGGGGAAATGTATTTTTTATAACCTGCCTTGGCGACGACAATTTCTCACCTTTATTACTTGAAACTTTTCTTAAGGATAACATACAAACAAAATATATATTCATTGAAACCGGCATTACAACAGGCACTGCTCTTATTATGACCGATTCACAAGGGCGCAATTGCATTGGGGTTGCCCCGGGCGCTAATGAATATCTTACCCCTGAAATGATTGATAAAGCTTTGCCTGTTATTAATGAAGCGGAAATGATATTGCTGCAATGCGAAATTCCACATAAAACAAATAAACACATTATTGAACTGTGTTATAAACTTGGTAAAAAAGTAATTCTCAACCTCGCGCCTGCGCGCCCGATTGAGGATGATTACCTGGCTAAACTTTACCTTTTGGTTGTTAACGAATCGGAAGCTGAATTCCTTTGCGGTTTTAAAGTTGCATCGAATTCCGAAGTTGAATATGCAGGCGAAATACTCCTTAAAAAAGGCCCGGATAATGTTATAATTACTCTTGGTGCACGCGGTTCATATGTTGCATGCGAAGGTAAAAAATACTTTATAGACAGCCATATTGTTGAAGCTGTGGATACCACCGCTGCCGGCGATATATATTGCGGGGCTCTTGCAGTAGCTTTAACAGAAGGCATATCTTTTGAAGATTCAGTAAAATTTGCTACTGCTGCGGCAGCCATCTGTGTTACCCGTCTCGGGGCACAACCCTCAGCCCCACGACGAATTGAAATAGATGAATTCCTGTTAAAGCAAAAATGAGAAGGCCGATTATACAATTAATCCTTATCCAATTCAGGGAATTTTATCGCGAGCCGGGCATTCTGTTCTGGGCTTTTGCTTTTCCTATACTTATGTCATGGGGACTTGGAATTG
>CAWEFA010000020.1:0-21121 GCA_963808135.1 uncultured Bacteroidota bacterium | reverse complement strand
TATCGCACATTATAACCTACACGCCCAATGCTGTTCAATTAATTTCTTATATCACAACCAAGCCTGTCAGTTAAATTGCATATTCAAAATGCGCTTGAGAAGGGAGTGGAAAGGCAAAAGTTGCTTGCCCATAATATTGCCAATATTGAGGAAATTTTAAGATTTGCTGAAACAACCATCAGTTTAAAAACAATTAAATTGGAAGAAGGCGGCAGGGCTAAGAAAAACTATACTGAGCTTTCTATGGTTGTCGGTTATATCAGCGGGTTTCTTATTTATTTTTTTATTTTTCTTTTTGGCGCTCAGGTGATGCGAGGCGTTGTTGAGGAAAAAACCAACCGGATAGTTGAGGTAATGGTTTCTTCGGTAAAGCCGTTTGAACTAATGTTGGGAAAAATCATAGGAATAGCCGGCGTTGGCTTATTGCAATTTTCGGTTTGGATTATCCTAACTTTCGGAATCGTTGGCTTTGCCAAAAACATTGGCCCCACAGGTTGGCAAGAGCCTTACCGAAAAAGCTTTATCGCAGGATATTATGAACGGCCCCAAAAATGCAGTTCATTTTAAAACGCCGTTACCCGATGATAATGCAGCTAAATATAACGATTTGTTCAATGAAATAAAGAAAGTAGATTTCGGCGCTCTCATCTGCTCATTTATTTTTTTCTTCCTCAGCGGTTATTTGCTATATGCTTCCCTGTTTGCGGCAATAGGTTCGGCAGTGGATACCGAAACCGATACACAGCAATTTATGCTGCCGGTAACCATACCGTTAATTCTTGCCATTTATGTAATGATAAATACCATCAATAACCCCGATAATGCCTTGTCATTCTGGTTTTCAATCATTCCGCTTACATCCCCGGTTGTTATGATGGTGCGCATACCTTTTGGCGTTCCTTATTGGCAGGTTGGACTTTCCGCAGCTATATTACTGGCAACTATTGCGGGCGCAGTATGGATGGCGGCGAAAATATACCGCACCGGAATATTAATGTACGGCAAAAAAATAAGTTATAGCGAAATTTGGAAATGGATAAAGTATAAAAATTAATGGATAAAGTCCTATCTTTATGCCGGTTAATATTTTAATAAATGGCTTCTCCCGAAGAATTTAACATTTTCAAAGACCCTATAAAGTTTGAAAAATTTTTCAGGGATAATTACCGTTCATTTTGCTTTCTGGCCTGCAAGTATGTTAAGAATTTAGACATAGCTGAAGAAATTGTTCAGGATGTATTTGTGCACATTTGGGAAAAACGCGACAGCATTATTGTTAAAGGCTCAATGGTGGCTTATGTTTCAACTTCCGTTAAAAACAATTGTCTGAATTACATTAAACACCAAACTGTCGTAAGGTCGCACGAACAAAATGAAATACTAAGGATTTCAACCGATGCCTCCGATACAGAAGAGGAAATGCAGGACCTCGAGCTCGAATCGAAAATACTCAACGCAATTGCCGAACTGCCGCCTCAACGAAAAAAAATATTCACGCTCAGCAGGGTCGATGGTTTAAAGTACCATGAAATTGCAGAAAAACTCGGCCTGTCAGTTAAAACAATCGAAGCCCAAATGGGAAAAGCATTAAAATATTTACGTGAAGAATTGAAAGATTATATTGGCGTTTTGATAGTTCTTTTATTTTTAAAATTGTGATAAATATTTTGAAATATCCAATAATTGTTAATTCGTTAAATATAAAATATAACCTTATGAAAATATTGAATTTGGTGGATTTTTGTGTTTTAGCGTTTTTGTGGCTATATTATTTTAAAATTGCCACCAAATCACTAATTCACTAAATTTCACAAAAAAATGACGAGGTATTGATTATCAAAAATAAAAAAAAAATCGTGCATTCGCGGCAATAAAAAGTAAGGGGAAAAGACACTTCGGTTGTTATATATTTGAGGTAAAATATGGAAACAAAAAGTAAATATAAAGTTGACTGGGAACTGTTGGCATCCTACTTGTCAGGAAATGCAACAGATTTGGAGAGAATTAAGGTTCAAAAATGGCTTGGGGAATCTGAGGCGAATAAAACAACATTCCAAAAAGCTGAAAAAGTTTGGAATGCTTCACAAAATGCGGAATTTGCAAATGTCAATGTCGGAACTGCGTGGAATAAGGTAAATTCTAAAGCCGGTTTAACACGCGCAATTCACCCGAGATTTATTTCCGGCACAAGCTTTCAATACTTATTAAGAATTGCAGCAATTTTAACCATCGGGTTCATTGCATGGTTTTTAATACGTAACTTCAATACTTCGATAATTGTTACTTCCGGCCAATCTGTAAAGCAACTGGCTCTCAATGACGGGTCGCAGGTAACATTGAACCATAGTTCGCAATTTCAATATCCTAAAAAATTCAAAGGAAACACAAGGGAAGTATTTTTAAAAGGCGAAGCTTTTTTCAATATTGCACGAAACCCGCAAAAACCCTTTATAATTCATACTGAAAATACACAAATAAAAGTCCTCGGAACATCTTTTAACGTTCATTCCGATATTGCCGGGAATGTTGAAGTAATTGTAAACACGGGAACTGTTTCGGTTACTTCGGAAAAAACCAAACAAAATGTTGTGCTGCACAAGGACGAAAAAGCCGTTTTCAATGCTGCTAAAAGTGAAATCAGCAAAGGCATGAACACGGACATGAATTATTTATCATGGAAAACAAAAAAATTCATTTTCCACGAAGCCGTGTTAAAGGATGTGTTCGATAAAATTGAAAGTGTTTATAATATAAGGTTTATCGTAAAAAATTCCGGGTTAAATAATTGCAGGCTTACGGCAACTTACGATAATCTAAGCGCAGATGAAATTGTAAAAATGTTAGGGCTTACATTCGGTTTAAAAATAAGTTGGCAAAGCAACGCTTATGTTATAGAAGGTATTGATTGCAAAAAATAATATCGGCCGGACGGTATGGAACGTAACAGGTTATCGGTCTTCTTATTCTTCCTGATTTTAAGCGGGCTTTTTAACCAAGTATTTTCACAAACCACAACCGATAAATTAGCCGTTAATTACACCAACCTTAAATTTTCAGATATACTCGACAGCCTTAGCGGCAGGTTTGGCGTAAATTTCTCATATAACGCCGATCTGCCGTCTTTTAACAAGTCGAAATCAATTTCCTGCAATTCGGGATTGGACGATATTCTTAAAATCCTTTTAAAAGACGAAGGTCTTCAATACGAAATTTTAGGAAAGCAGGTAATCATTTCCCGGGATTTAACAACTTCTGAAAACGATACGTTATATAAAAAAGACAATGGAATTGTAATTGCCAGGGGAACCATTACCGATAAAAAAACCCACGAACCATTGCCCTTCGCATCTGTAACTTTAAAAGACAGAAGCATAGGAACAGTGGGCAATACCAACGGCGGATTTGTTTTGGTTGTCCCCGATTCTTTAAAGCACGGCATCCTCGAATTTTCATACATGGGCTACAAGCCCGAAGCTATGTTAATTGACAGCATATCGGGAAAACCTGTAAACATTGAACTTTCCGTTTATGTTGTTTCGATATTGGAGATTGTTGTAAAACCGGTAATCGGCCTCGAGATTGTAAAAGATGTGATAAATAACATCAATAAAAATTATAGCGCTAAAAAAGCTATGTATACTGCTTTTTACAGGGAAACAGCCCGCGAGAAAAACGATTATATTTCTGTTTGCGAAGCAGTTTTGGAAATCGCCAAAGCGCCATATAATAACAGCTTGAACGACCAGGCCAGGATATTTAAAGAAAGAAAAAGCGAAAACGTGAAAAAAACCGGCAACCTCGCTTTTAAACTCGAAGGCGGCATTTACAATTGCTTAAGGCTCGACGTTATTAAGGACAATGCCTCATTCCTGTCGCCGGACTATTTTGAAAGCTACGATTACCAATATGTAAAAAAAATGACCTATGACAACCGTGAAATTATAGTTGTTGCATTTGACCAGAAAAAAGGAATCGAGATGCCTTTGTATAAAGGCACAATGTATGTCGACGAAGAAAGCAAAGCATTGGTAGCTGTGGATTTCAGCCTTAGCCCTGCAGGTATTAAATATGCCGTGGGTTCGCTTGTAAAAAAGCAACCGAGCAAAAGCCAGGTTAAGCCGGTTGGCGCCGATTACAAAGTATTTTACAGGCGCATAAACGGAAAATGGTACCCGGCCTACATGAGAGCGGAATTAAGGATAAGGGCCAAAAGCAACAAGCTGCTTTTCAATTCACTTTTTACTTCAGTTTCAGAAATGGCTGTTACTGATATTGACACAACAAACAAAAGCCGGTTCCGGTGGAGCGAGGTTGCAAAGTCGCAGGACATCACGGAAGATAACATGGTTACATACGATGAGAATTTCTGGAATGGCTATAACATGATACAGCCCGAAAAATCGATGATTGAAGCCATTGACAAACTTAACATAAAAAAGGGAGCGGCTTTAAAAGAAAATTTCTGGGACAGGCTGTTTTAAATTTACACATTTTGAAAAAGAACTTTATAAACCACAAAAATGTGGCTGTTAATTTAGTTCCGCTTTGTGTTACTTTGTGAGGCGCTTCGTGTTTCAGTATATATTTTTACCAGTAAGTTACACAAAGGTTGGATTGAGAGGAAAAGTTGGGGGCTAAGAATTTGAATTTATATTTAAAAACCACCCCTGCCCCTCCTTTTTAAGGTATGGCTATGCACACAAGTTGTAATATGTTGGGGGTTAGGTTAATAAGTTCGAAATACTGTTAATAAATATATTGTGTAATATTTTGATAATTAATAAATAAAAAAGAGATTGGCGGAAAAAAGCCATGAAAGAAAATTATATCCAATTAGAACTTGACTTTACCAGTACCTTTAGCGATAAGAGACTGGAAAAAAGGGGCTACAGATGATAGATAAAATGGTGGAAAAGAACACAAGCATATTAAACAGGCTTTCCGAGCGACGATCGGAGATGGTTGCATTTTCGAGGTTGATGAACAACCCGAAATTACAGGCAGATGGTTTGATTGAAAAGATTCTTATTTCCCCTGATGTTGTAGAAGGAAGGGAAGTCATAGTAGTTCAGGATACAACGGAGTTTAATTATCAAGACCATATCCATTATCTGAATTTACAAGACGGGGAATTAGGTCCAACAGGGAATAATATGGATATGGGTTTTTTCTTGCATCCGGGGCTTGTTATAGACCAATCAACAAAGGTTGGTTTAGGTTTTAGCTATATCAAGATATGGAATAGGGACATACACAAAATGAGTAAGGAAGAACGTGAATATAAAAAGCAGCCTATAGAATCTAAAGAGTCATACCGATGGATTGAATGTGCTGAAAAAAGCAAAGAACCATTGAGGACAGCAAAACATATTACAATTATAGCAGACAGGGAGAGTGACATATATGAAGAATTTGTGAGGGTGCCAGACTACAAGACAGACCTAATAATACGATCAAAAGAAAACCGGATTATCCATGGGGAAAGCCTGAAGTTGTATGAAAAGCTTGGGCAAAGCGAAGTATTGGGGAAAGTCAAGGTGAAATTAAAAAAAGACAGCAGGAAGGAACGCGAAAAACGAGAAGCTACATTAGAAATAAGGATATGCAAGGTTAAAATAATCAGGCCAAAGACACATAAAAATAAAACATTGCCCGAATATGTAGAGTTGTATGCTATATCAGCAACAGAGGTAAATGTACCGGCTTCCCAGGACAAGATATGTTGGCGTTTGTTAACAACATACAATGTTGAGGGGTTGGCCGGAGCATTGGAGGTAATCAATTTATATTGCGTTCGTTGGCAGATAAAAATATTGTTTTCGACAATAAAGACCAGCGGGATTGATATAGAGTCAAGCCAACTGGAAAAAGGAAAAGCATTAAAAGCACTTTGCGTGTTTGGCCTATATGTGTCATTAAAGATAAACCAATTAAAACAAGCAAGGGAGGATCAAACAGGGCTTTCAGCCAGCATAATCTTTAGTAAAGAGGAAATAATTGTATTATGTGCAGTTTGTAAAAAATATGAAGGGAAAACTGAAAAACAAAAAAACAAATATATCGAGGGCACACTAGCTTGGGCAGCATGGACAATAGGACGTATAGGTGGTTGGAAAGGATATGCAAGTGAAGCAAAACCAGGTATAAAAACCATGAATATGGGTTTACGCGCGTTCTATCAAATATGCGATGGATACTGGTTATCTAAGATGTGTGCATAGCCATGCTTAAAAAGGAGGGGAAACTGCTGCGCTGCACTGTTATAGCCCCTTTTTAAGGGGTTGGGGTTTGAATTTGAATTTTAATATAGACAATCCTCTCCAACTTTTCCTCTTGATCCCAAAGGATATCATAAAGTTTCACAAAGGGCTTTTCCTGTTAACGCGCGGGTTATACACGTAGCCATTAAGCATAAAAAAACCGGCAGACACGCCGGTTTTTTTATTTACTTAAAATATATTTTACCACCATTTCTTAAGTCCTAACCCAAATTTTCTGTTAATCTTTTTATTCTTAACTTTACCATCAGCGGTTGTTAAAGTTACTTCGGTTTTACAGCCGGTAGCTGAATATGTAATGGTTGCAATATCAGTTCCGTTTGAATTAATATCTATTACACCACTTGAAATGATCGGATTAAAGGGCCATAACGGGCAACGTGAATAGACCAATTGAGAAGTAATTTTTCTTATATAAGCTTTCCCTGCAATATCTAAACCCGAAACTTGTCCGTTAATATAAGCTGTATCCTCCATTATTATATGATGCCATTTCTTACCAATTTTTACATAATGCAAATGAATATCTCTTGTTCTGGCTGCCTGGCGTGTAAAAGTTACCGTGGTATCGGTTGTACCCTTGTAATCATGATAGGTTATAGAAAAAGTTAGGTCAGAGGTAATAGAATCCACAAGTTCTAAACTTCCAATGCCCGATATAACATTGGTTCGTTTCATTGTACGCCAACCATTCAAAACCAAAGTAGAGCTATCGGTAGTAATGGTATAATTTTTAAATGAATCTATCCTTGTATAGCCTTGCATTTTTTTGAATTTTTTAGAAGTATCCACAGTTACCGTAACAATACCTGTCTGGATAATTTTTTCACCATTTACAGTATCATCGCAATTATAATCTAGTATAACTGTCCTCGGCCAAAGTTTACCACCTCTGGATGTTGAATCAATTGTAATTGTTAAGCATGAACTAATTGCATCCTTTTTATCACCTGAGCTGTAATTATTTGCTTCCAATTCATCAAGCTGGCTGTCAACATCAGTTTCAACTTTATCAGCAACTGCATCCTGTGATTCCGATGTTTGTACCTGGTTTACACTATTCGTTGCAGTAGTTGTTGTTGTAGTAGTTGTAGTATTATCCTTCTTGCAAAAAGTGAATAACAGGCTTCCGGCTATAAACAGCAAAGCCAATCCAATAATAATTTTTCTTGTTTCCATAATCATGAATTTAAATTAATAATATTAAATTTTTATTTTCTGTAAAGGTCAATTGATTGTCATAAATATTATCCTCAATCGCTAACATAAATTTACAACTAATAATTTATACTGCATTTTAATAAACTATAAAAAACGTTAATTATAAACTGCAAGAAAAAAAAGGCGCAAGTTATATAAACCTTGCGCCATATGGGAGAGCCTAAGCTGTTTCTATTCAACCAATATTTTTTGTATATACGTTTTTTGTTTACCTATTAATTTTATAAGGTATATTCCCTTGCTCCTGTTTGGTAAGGAAATAGTAAACGAACTGCCTCCATTGTTATTTATAGCGGTATATTGTATTAACCGGCCACTTATATCCAACACAGAAACATCTTTGATAATCTGATTTTCTACTGAAACAGTAAATGTTCCATTATTCGGGTTAGGGTAAACTTTTACACTATCTTCTATTTCTGGAGTTGGAATTTCTGTCATTGTTTTTGCTTTCTTCGCATTTGGATCTTCCATAAGACAAGCATTACAATTACCTCCAATCGAAAAAAAAGAAGTAGAATTACCCACTATGCCACATACATAGGCATATGCAACATATGAATGACATACAAGATAATCGTCATAAACAAAATCAAATGTTTCATAATTTATATTATTATCAGTAATCCAATCACGAACTATATCAGTATGAGCCTTTACTACAGTAATTTCAGCAGTCCAAGGATAATCTGCTTCATAATATAATTCTACAAAACCACTCCAACCATCACAATGGCAATCACCAGATGAAGATGAATAGTAACATTCCCCCCCAACTCCAAATAAATTAGAATTAGGCTGTACACCATAAGGGCAATCGCAGCCACCTGAACCAAAAGCGCCAACACTTGTACAACTTGAAGGGCATCCAGCAATAAATGTATTAAAGTTTGAACCGGAATTAGCTGTAAAGCCTGGGTTTAAATCAATTTCGGTATAAGCATTAACAGCTAAATTAGTTCCACTATTAAGGGTAACCGAGCTTCCACTGGTAGTGCAAAAATTTACATGGCCGGCGAGTTGGTTATTGGATAAGTCGGAATTTGAGTTAATATTAATTACATTATTACAATCAACAACATTTATGGTTTTTGTTATAGAAGATTTTTTTGTTTCATCTATACCAAACCAATTATTAACATTATTATAATTATACATATACATTGGATATACATCAGCCTCTATGGTATGTTGGCCTGCCGTATTAAAAGTAATACTCTTTCTTAAATCGGGACCAGATTTAAAATTACAAGTGCTGGAGGGCGTTCCGTTATCAACAATCCAATCAATCCTGCCAACTTCAACCTCCCCGCCATAAGGGCCAGGGCCACAGGATTGGATATTTCCAACGCTTACCTGGAAGGCAACAGCGCTGCCTGTCGGGAATACGTTTTGCGATGAACAATTAATAACATCCATACTCAGCGACGCACAACCTGAACCACCTGAAGCATTTGATGCCGGATAAACTATAGGACTGGTTGAAACTGCTGACCATTTAGAATTAGATGCAGTTGAAGTGGTTGTGCCAGCAGTTACCGTAACAGAAGTAATTGAACTATTAAAGTTTCCGGCACCATCCTGAGCTGCCACTGAAATAGTGTATGTGCCTGCAATGTTGAATGTATAAGAAGGAGTTTGGGTACCACTAATCATTACAGTTGCACCATTTGGATCGGTTATAGTCCAGACAATATTGGAATAAACTACATCACCTTTTTTCTTACTTCCAAGTGTTGGGCTAAATACATCTCCAGTATTATATTGTGTTGAACAATTAATATTTAAGGCTTCTTCTTCAAAAATATAAGGAGATGTTTGGGGATTTACATTTTCAACTGTCCTAAATTCAACAATATTACTTAAGCTATAGTTTTCAGTGCCACCAATTAAAGGTTGTCCATCCGTTTGATTATCGTCAACACTTGTACCGGGGTCTGAAATTACAAAATCACTTAGGCTGGTACCATCGCCTGTGTACCCATAAATAAGAGCAAAATGATCACCTAAACTTGTATTTATTTTTGAAGTACTTTCTTGATAAAAACCATTAAACTCAACAATAATCCAGCCTAAATCATCAATAGTTTTTCTTAATCTAAGCGCAGCCTTACTTGCGCTTAGATCTTCATTACTATGATCAAATGATACTATCTCATAACTTATAAGTGTACCCGAATTAGCATAATCTGAAAAGCCAATTTTATTATAGGCAAGGCTACATTTACCATGTATACAATCTGTACATTGAAAGAACCATCCTTGTATTTTAGCATAAGCGTTGAATGATGGAGGATCAACTATATTTCCAGTGATTGCATCATCAACAACTGTACTGGCAAAAATCATTGCCCAACATGTTAAATAGCATCCTGAGGAACTAAGGGTTAATTGACAACCATCACCACCATAACTATTATTGGGCCAACCGAATTGGTTATAATTCATAAGAGTTGCATGGGGAAAATCATCTTTTAAGCCTTTAGTAGATTTCTTTTTGCTGGTAGCAAAAAAACTATTATAAATATCGTTGTTCCAATCAATATATGTTTGGGAACCGTCGTTGAAAGGATCTTCACCCTGAACATCATCAACAGTTTGGGTTTTAACCATGGTAGCCAAGGATAAAGCAAATAGTAAAGCATATATATTTTTCATTTTTTCATTTGTGTTTTATAATTTCTCATAACTTTTTGGGCTTCTAACCTTAATTCACTATCATTATCGTGCAGAAATATTTCAATAATTTTAAAAACATCAGGGGTGCCAATATAATATGCAAGACAAGAAACAGCATCTATGCGGACATATGTTTGATAACTTTCTTTTGTTAGCTCTTTAAAACCTTCAAAAGCTTCAGTGCAATATCCCATGAGCGACAGAGCAGCCAAGCCATCGAGCTTATAAAAAAGATTGGTTTGCGTTTTAATTAGTTTACGCAATACTTGTGCCGATCGGGCAGTGTTCATCCGCATTAAGACTTCATGAACTGTTTCAGGATTGTCAAGGGGTTTATTATGATAATTATTTTCGAAATACTTAATTGCATCATTATAATCCCCCAATTGGTACAAAGCCAATGCAGAAATCACGGATACTGATTTATCGCTATCGTTAAGCAATTTGAGCAATATTTTTTTTGATGCTCCTGTATTATATACTGCCAGTAATCTCACAAAACATCTTCTAAAAAATGTGTCTTTTTGAATAGTATCAGCAAAAATTAATTTTGCAAGCAGGTCAAAATATTTTTGCTCTTTTGTGTCACAGGCCAACTGACACAAATGTTCTTTATCATTATCAGATAAACTATTGATATTTATTAATACAGGATCAATGCAATTATTAAATTTTATAGCCTTATCGTATGCGCAATTATTAAAAAATTCTTGCTTAACTTTTCTGCAAGGCACAATAGTAAATGTATCTTGCAGGTAGGTTGGATAATTTCTTTCAGTTAGAAGGTTGTCATAATCGTTCAGAAAACCAGGTTCACCCCGAACATCATCAACAGATTGTGCTTTACCCATATTAAATATGAATGTAGCAATTATTACAAAATATATTTTTTTCATTCTTTATTTATTTTCCAAACTTTCAACTTTGACCTTTAACTCTTCAATGCGTTTATTTTGCTCAATCATAAGCAGCGTCATCTCCTCAATTTTTTTAAGCAAAACAGAGTTCATTTCGGCTACGTTAATGCCTTTTTCTTTTGCTTCGATTTCTGTAGGGACATCTTCGAGGTGCCCGTTGGCTTTTATGTATGCTTCGGTTTCGGCAAGGGATTTTAGCTTATAACCTTCTTTGAATACATAATCAGGGAATGCACTTGCTGTTACTACCACTTTTCGCGCATATACATTTCCTTGATTTACTTTGAAGTTTAATCCAGTTATATTAACATCACCGGAAGCGTAAATATTAATATCATTCTCAAGTATACTACTGTTATTATTGATATTGTTAGTAATAGACATATTTAAATTTTGATCAATACCGATCATACCCAACGTACTCAAATCATAAACCTCCGAAAGTATTTCGAAAGCTTTTAAAGATTGACTTTTAAATACAATATATTGTGCGCATATTATTTGAAGCCAAAGTTGTAGATGTATTATTTATTGTTAAGGCTTGGGCATCAATTGTTGATAATGTAATATCTTCCATTTGAAGTTGAACTACCAGCAGAGATTGCCCCGGTTGTTGTTAAGGCTTCCTGCCGCTGATTGCACCACTGGTTGTAAGCCCGCCATTGGCCGTTAACAGGCCGCTTGTTGTTAATGTTCCTGTAGTTAGAGTTCCTGCCGAAATAGCCCCGGTTGTTGAAATGCTTCCACTTCCTGCGGATATGCTTCCTGCCGTGATTGAACCACTTGTTGTAAGCCCGCCGACGGAAATTGTTTTGCTTGTTGTAATCCCGCCATTAGCCGTGAACATACCGCTTGCTGTTAAAGTTCCTATAGTTAAAGTTCCTGCCGTAATAGCCCCGGTTGTTGAAATGCTCCCGCTTCCTGCCGAAAAGCTTCCTGCTGTAAGAGCCCCGGAAACAGATAACGTATTGCTAATTGTGGTTGCCCCTGGAATAGTTAAAGCTCCGCTTCCATTTAAAGTAAGCCTGTTTACCCCATTCGTGTTTAACAATATGCTCCCGGTACCTGTTGTGCCAATTGTTACATTGCCATAATTAGTGCCAAGAGAACCACTTAATATATCAACATTTCCGTTCTCCGTACCATAACCTGCCCTGAAACTGATTTGTCCCCCGGAACCAGCTCCTTTTGTTATCCAATCATAACTACTTGCTGCGCTTGAAGGTGCGGGTTGTGCATTAATAACAATACATGGAATTGTCAACATTAGTAATACGAAAAAAGTTGTTTTCATAATTTTTAATTTTTAGATACTTTGCCTACTCTTTTAAGCCATACCTTGTAACATATTATTATGTTTTCGGCAGGCAAGCTTTTCGGCTTTCGCTTTTTATTCTTTTAATGAACTACCCCGCAGCAGAGCTGCGAGGTATCAAAAAAAATACAACAATGGAGTTTGCATAGCAAACCTATTATTTGATTTTACCCCGTAGCAGAGCTACGAGGAATTCTTTTGATTAAATAACGCCCAAATATAAAATGTGTAATTTTAATCATAAATTAATTTTGATAAAGCATCATATAATGTATTTAAATGAACAATTTTAAGTGATAAAGAAATAAATTCTTTTGTTCATAAATTTGATATTTCCAATAAGAACCTGACAAATTCCAACTGGATTTTAACTAATACTAAAAAGAACTTGATGAATTCCAATTGAATTTTGACGGATACTAATTGGATTTATTATTAATATCATAAAACCTAAAAAAGTAACCCTCAAAAGTGAAAATATTTTTGAGGAAATAATTATAATTGATTAGGGAAGTAAGTATTTACGCCTGTTATAGTGAGAAAAAATATTTTGATAAGCAGTTATTTATAATATGTGCCTTTCGTTTTTTTAAACTCCCGGGTTACGTTACCGCTAAATTCGCACGAGTTGGGCTTTTTTATACTTTTTATTGTATTTTGTTTTTATCGAATACGCGAGTAAAAGCGTTCAAAAACAGCAATCTTATGAATTAAAAATCAGGGCAGGGAAGCGCCAGATATTTTTTTCTCTTTTTGGTATAAAACTCATAGATTATTGAAATTTCATGCGCCCCATGGGTTGAATTTATAAGGTTTGAAACCGTGAAATCGTAACTGTAACCAAAACTTAGTTTGTACGTTTTTATCCCGGCAAGGAAAGAAACAGCGTCTCCAATTTGCGAATTGACTGCCGGGATTCCGCGATACCAAAAACCTAAAATTAACGGGGCGCTAAACCAGTAGAGGCCAACATCGAGTTGTTGAAAACTGCCTTGCACACGATATTGCATTGCCAATGATAACGATTCATTCGACGGCTTTAAAAGCCTGCCTTGGTTTATCAGTTTATAGCCTCCAAAAATTGTGAATTTTATAGGTGTAATAGCCTGGTCGCTATAAAAAGAAACATTGGGTTGCAGTAAATGATCCACAGTAAGGCCGCCCCAGATAAAATCGTTATATGCCAATGCTGAAACAGTCCCGTCGATATGTCCAAGCCAATTATCATTTCCGGGCGCCGATTCAGTACTTGTGTTGATAATATCCCCTACACCGTTTTGGGGAAGCTGATCGTAAAAATAAAGTTTGCTAAAATCCAAACTTGCTACCTCGTAATCAAAACCAATACCCGGCCTTATATGCCACGATTTATTGAATACATTAAAATCGTAAGAATATAATAAAGAAATTTCAGTGTTTCCAAGCTTGCCGCTGCCGGCCTGGTCCCTCATAAACATTATTCCCACGCCGCTCTTATATTTGTTGAAATATTGGTCGTAAGCGCAAATAAATGTACTGAAAGAGCCGGGCAAAGCAAGCCATTGATCCCTATAAGATGCCGAAAACCTTTGTTGATAGGTGCTTCCTGCGAATGAAGGACTAAGGTAAAGCGGAATTGAATAAAACTGGGTAAACTGCGGATCCAAAACCTGGCCAAAAACCTCGTTTCCCATTAATATAACCAATACCGATATGTAGAAGTTCTTTTTCACTAAATGTTCATTTAATTACCAAAAATTCCAATTATTTCCATTGTTTTTCAGTTATTTTTTTTTCTATATAGCAAAGTAATGTCGCCGGCGCTTAAAAAAGCGCTTCCATTAATAAACTTGCCCGTTGCTTTATAAACATACACGTCCTGTACACACAGTTTTCCTTTGTAATATCCGTCCCACCCAACCAAAATATCATTCGAAACGAATAATAATTCCCCCCAGCGGTTATAAATTTCAAGACGGTATTCGGTAACATAACCAAAGTTGGTTTGTGGCGCGAATATCCAATGTTGTTTATTTAAGTTTTCATCTTTATCAGTATTATACGCACCTCCCGAAGGCCCGTTCATGTTGGGTGTAAACGCATTTGGAAAAATTATCTGGCACTTGGCTTGAACCTTTATATTGTTTTCAGTTGAATCGGAACATCTGTATAACGAATCGGAATAAGCTATCAGCTTAATGGTATAATTGCCAACGTTTGTATATTTGTGAATTGGGTCGGATTCCCCGGATGTTGTCCCATCCCCGAAATCCCAAAGATAAATAGAAGCATCCTGCGTATTGTTTGAACATTTTATTGCATCGCCAAGAATGAGTGTAGTAGGTTCGACATCGAAAACAACGGTAGGCGTTGGGAAAACTTTAATAATCTTTGTCAGATGGGCTTCCCCACCATCGCCAGAAACCGTAAGCGTTACATTATATTCGCGCGCATCTATAAAAGTATGTGAAGGATTTGTTAATGATGAACTTGTTTTATCATCAAAATCCCAGTAATAGCTGTTTCCATAAACCGATTTATTATTGAAGAATACCGTTACAGGCGTACAACCTGAATCGGCCGGGCCGAAAACCGGGATGGGAACAGGCGGCACAAGTTCAATATCCTGGTAGGTAGTATCGGCACATGCGCCATAACCTACAACCAATTTAATGTTATAATTGCCCCAATGGCTAAACGAATAATTAAATGACGTGTCGCTGATATTCAGGTGCGGGAGCGTATCGGCAAATGTCCAGTCATAATTCCAGGGACCGGGAACAGTTCGGTTTTTAATTGTAAAAGTTGAATCGGGGAAATTTTTTAAAGACGGAATTACAATAAAATTGGCTTCGGGCTTTGGATAAACAACCAAACCGTAAGACACTGAATCAGTGCAACCATATTCTGATAAAACTTTCAACCAAATGGTATCGGTAGAATTTTCGACTGAAAAGTTCCTGAAAATGTGTGAAGGGTTTTTTTGGATAGAACTGTTGCCATCGCCAAAATTCCAAAAATAATCTTTTGCTGTGGGAGAGGATTTGTTTACAAAGTCTGCCTCAATTGGGCTGCACCCTCTTCCTATGGTATCGAACAATGCTTTCACTTTTGGATAAACACTAACTTGCAACGATGCCGTATCGCGGCACGATTTATTTGTTAAAGCATAAAGCACAATGTTATATTTTTTAGTATTTATGCTATCATTCAAATAACTGTGTGTTATGCTATCGTTATTATTGTTGTTTAACAGGCTTCCATCGCCGTAATCCCAAGTATATGAAGTATTTGACGACGATGAGTTGTTGTAAATAGTTAAATCGAAAGGCGGGCACGACGCCGTATTATTCACAAAAAAACTTGCCTTGGGCTTGTGATTTATTATAACCTTTTTTACAATTGTATCGAAGCAGCCATAAGCTGAAACAGCCTTTAATTTCACATCTCTTTGTTCATCATTTATTGTATAATTGATATATGTTTTTTCCGGCGAAGGCAAATACGATGTTGTGCTGTCGCCAAAATTCCATGTATAAGTTGTGGAATTTATTGACTTGTTAATGAATGTTGTTATAAATGGAGAACAACCGGAATCCAATTTAGCAATGAAATCAAAACCGGCTGTAACTTTAGGAAATACAACTATATTATGAATAAAAGTATCGCGGCAGAAAGCATAATTATTCGTAACAACCAACCGGAGTTTCAAAGTATCAGCTAGCTGAACCTGTATTGGTATAGAGATGTTTGAAATTGCCTTCAGTAATGGTTGAGTCAATAATATTATTACCATAAAAATCCCAATAACGCTTTGTTGCTCCCGGGGGAGAAACATCTTTTATAATTGCCGAATCACCCGAACAAAGATTTGAATTTTCTACTTTAAAATCAGCCTTAATAAAAGGATAAGCTGTAACTGTTTTTGTTACCTCATCGGTGCACAAATTTCCCGTAGAAACATGCAATGTTACGTCATAAGGGGAATTTGCAGGCGAAAAGTTTGTAAATAGATGCGAGGGTTGAGGATCGGAAGATGAATTGCCGTCCCCGAAATCCCAATTATATGTGTTCCCCGGGGTATTGAGAATTTTGGTTTTATTTATAAAATTAACCTGCAAAGGTTGGCAGCCGGAAAATTGATTGGCATCAAAATCGGCTACAATGCGCGGGTAAACATATACCGAGTCCGCCATAGTGTCGGCACAAGAAGCATGAGTGTTTTTTACAATCTGACTTATTTTATAATAAACAGGAACTGTGTCTAAATTACTATAAAGATGAACTACCGGGTTCGAGTTTATTTCAACATAATTAGCTGAAGGTTTATCTCCAAAGTTCCAGTAATTATGTTTTACGCCCGGAGGTGAGTTATTCAGAATCGAAACTTTGTTATCAGAACATATAATTGAATTTGGGATTGAAAAATCGGCCTTAATATAAGCATAAGCTGAAACTTTTTTTGTAACCTCATCAGTGCACAAATTTCCCGAAGTAACCTGCAATGTAACATCAAAAGTATTATCTTTTTGCGAGGGGTTTGTAAATAAATGCGATGGCTGAGGATCAGAAGATGAATTACCGTCTCCAAAGTCCCATGAATATTTGTTTCCAGGACTATTGAAAATATTGGTCGTATTAGTAAATTTTACCTGTAAAGGTTGGCAGCCTGCAAATTGATCGGCATTAAAATTGGCTATAATGCGAGGGTAAACAAATACCAGTTCCAAACATTTTTCACCCGAAGCGGGCAAGGAACATCCGAATGTGGCACAAACTGAACTCGGTAGTTTTGGCCGGTGCTGTTCGGGGTGTTGACATTGGGCGTTGCGGATCGGGCAAGGGCCGACGACGTTTATTACGCCGGCACCGACTACGGCACTACACCGGATTTTTGGCACGGTGAATTCTGCCGGGCAATACGACGGTCCTCGGCACGGGCCTCAGCTTACGGCGGCGGCTATGGCGGGGAAAAACTGATGTTCGCCCCCGATGGCACCCTGTACGGTCTTGACGTCACTGAGGTGGGGCGAGTGGCGCATGGGGAACGGTCAATCCGACGACGGGGGCGTTCACCCAAATCGGTAACTTGAACACTGACTTTCCCGGCCGTCTTCCCTCAATGAAGCTATGGTACTCGTTCGCATTCGGACCATCCGGGACTCTGTACGCGACAGGATGGAGATATTCGAGCACAACCCTGACTACGGGACATTGAACCTGACAACAGGGGCGTTCACCAAAATCGCTGCCTCTCCGTTCGTGTACGCAGGTTCGTTGCCGCATGGGGCAACACTGTTTATTACGCCGGTATTGACTATGGACTACCCCTGGATCTTTTGGCAGGTGAATTCTGCGGGGCAATACGACGGTCCTCGGGACGGGTCTCATTTCGGAGGTGCCGGGGCGGAAAAGCTGATGTTTGCTCCCAACGGCACCCTGTATGGATTTGATGTCGCTGAGGGCTGGTCGTGGCGATGGGGAAGCATCAATCCGGCGACGGGCGCGTTCACCCAGATCGGTAACTTGGGCACTTATTTTCCCAGCGGTATTGACCACAATGAATGCTATGGGTTCTCGCTCGCATTTGGTCCATCAGGGAATCTGTATGTGACAGGATTCGAATTCGAGCGGCAACCTCGACTACGGGACATTGAACCTGACAACAGGGGCCTTCACCGAAATCGCTACCTCTCCGGTCGGATACGCAGGTTCGTTGGCCTCGCCCGTCCCCGAACCCTCCACCCTTGTCGTCCTCGGCATCGGTGCCGTCAGCCTGCTCGCCTACGCATGGCGACGAAGGAAGTTGGCGTGGGGAAACATATCGTGCTGATCCAAATCTGAAGCAGCGTCAGCACCCAAATCGAAAACGTTCCCGACCGTGCGTGTTCTTCTTCTTTTCTCGGTGCGTTCGTGGCTCGCATGCTGCGAACCAACCCTCCGTGCGTCCCCTGGTCCACGATGCGAAGAGTGCCGTCGTCAGAGGATAACCTTGCGCAGTTTCCCCGTCTGCATCCTTGATGATAAGTGTCCTTGCGGCAAGCGTGAAAAACTTTTGCGGCGTGCCGGCGTGACGACGGGATGGGGCGGGATCAGCAGGAGGCGGGGGACGCGGTGGCGCCGGCGAGCGTCTCGCCGGTAGTTCCACGGCATCCAGTCTCTGCGGGGCTGGCGGACAACTCGTCCGCGTGACGCTCAAGTTCGGTCAGGTAGTCGAACGGATTCGCTCCGCACAGTTGCGCAGGTGTGGATCAGGCTCATAAACAAGTCGCCCACGTGCGCGCCGCGGCAGGTCTTGTAGAACAGGGCGTTCTTGCGGTGCAGGATCGCACGCTTCAACGCGCGTTCGCACACGTTGTTGTCCAGCGGCGCGCCGGGCACGCGCAAGAAAAGCGTCAGCCGCTCCCAGTGCTTCAGCAGGTACGAAATCGCCACGCCCAACGACGAGTTCGGCTCCACCAGCCGCTCCTCCAACTGCCGGACAAGCCAGACGTGAAGTTCCTCCATCATCGGGCCGCTCTCGGCTTGATGGAAGTGCCGTCGCGCCGAGGGCGACAGCTTCCGCTCTCGCGCGATGGCGTCGTTGCGATAAACCACCGCCAACGATTCCAGCACGTGCCGGCACTCCTCGGGAAAACGGTCCGCCACCTCGACGAACCGCCGCCGGCCGTGCGCCAGACAATGGGCCACGATCGTCTCCAATTCGCCCGGCAAGTTCCGCGACAGGGCGTCGCACATCTGGATCGGCGCGGCCAACGCTCTCGGCGCGCTCGGCCAGCACGTCCGCCAGGTTCTCGCCGGCGTGCTTGCGGCCGCTGAAAAACAGGGCGATCTTGCGGCCTTCCTTGGTGGAAACGATGCCCGAGGTGAACATGCCGCGCCGATCCGACGTTTCTTCCCCGCCGAATCTTCCGCCGCCTCTTCCGCGGGAACCGGCTCGTCCTTGGCTCGCTCGCCCATCAACTCCAGAATCTTCACCGTGGTGTCATCGTTATAAACCACGTCGCCCTGGGCCGCCTGGCGAACCAGTTCCTCGAAGGCCGGCTCGATCTTCTCGGCCTTGGCGTGGACGATCTCCCATTGCGTCGAGGCCGGCAAGGGAATGCCCAGGCTCGCTTGCAGCTTCTCCTCGCGGTGGAAGGGCATCCCGCTGCCGTACTTCAGCACGGCAATCATGCTGCCCGCCGTGGCGTCGTATTTCTCCGCGCCAACGCCCTCGGGCGAGCTGGGCCGTGAAGACCACGCCGCAGAGGTTGCACCGCAACTTCTGGAGTTCGTAAATCTTGGCCTGGATCGGCGCCTGGCCCACCAGCCGCACCAGCACGCCCGGCCGCCCCGTCTCGTAGACCGTGCCCTTTTCGCACTTCGGGCAAGGATCGCCCGGCTGGAGCGACTCGTGAGGCACCGCGATCTTCTCGGCCCCGGCGTAGGCGTCGGCCCCGTTGCGGCCGTGCCCTTTTCGCGGCGTTTTCTCGGCCTTTTCCGCTTCCGCGGCAATGGCCGACGTGGCTTCCACGCCGTCTTCCGCCGTTGCCGTTGTCGAAACCGCCGCCTCCGCGCCGACGGAGACTGGAATCCTTCTCGCCGCCGAGCACCGCCGCCGTCTTCTCCGTGCTCGCGCCGAAGAGCAGCTTCCGCAGGCGAGCGAGGCTCGTATTCTTGTCCTTCAGCAATTCCGTCAAGTGACGTAGGACGTCCAACAACGCTTGAGGATCGTCTGCAATCGCTCCTCGGTCAGTTCGTTCGCCTCGACGCGCCGCAGAACGTCTTCCAGCTTCTGCATGTCGATCTCGATCGTCGTCGGCTTCGTTGGGACCATGATGAAAGCCCACGTCCACCTCGCGCGGAGACCTACCATAACACGAGAATAGGGAAAGACGTGAAGAGCAGTTTGACGCGACTCCGCGACTCCACGCGCCGCGAAACGGCTGCGCTCAATCCGCCGGCCCCACCGGCCGCCACGCCGGCGCGGCCTGCGTGGTCTCGGGATTGCCCGCCGAGAAGAGAACCTGCAACTGATGGGCCGCCAGCGTCTTGGCCGCCGCGGTCTTGCCCGCCGGCCACCACTGGAACTCGCCGCTGGACAACCGCTTGTGGCAAAGCCAAAACCCTTGGCCGTCGTAAACCAGGATCTTCAGCGCCGTCGCCGACCGGTTGCGAAACACGAACACCCAGCCGTTGAACGGATCGTGCCTCAGCACGTCCTTGCACAACCGGGCCAAGCCGTCGATCCCTCAGCGAAAATCGACCGGCTCGATGGCCGCCACGATCCGCATCTGGGGCGTGATCTGAATCATGGCTGGCGATTCCAGAAGCTCCGGCGATGGCCGCCAAGTCGGGCATCGCCCGCCCTCAGCTGAACCCGCATCTTCGCCCCGCCGGCGTCCTCCAACTCCAAGATGCATTCGCAAGACCGAACGGAGGGAGAGGATACAGTTCAATAAACGGGGCGGCGGCACCCTTTTCCGACGGCTCGGCATGGGCCACCTCATTCCTGTCACATGCTTCCTGAGCGTGTAGTAGTCGAGCCGCAACGTCCTCGCCGTCCGATGAAGCCCATACGTAGCGGCCATCTTCACAGCCCTCGCCCACAGCGAATCGGGAATGCGCGGGCCGTAGCGTCTGACGCCAACGCTCGAACCGCTGTCGAACACCTTCCAGCCGCGCCGGAAGGTCGCCTCTCTGCCTGGTGCCCATCGGCCGTCCTCCACAACATTGTGCGTTGACAGCCT
>CAWEFA010000019.1:0-5407 GCA_963808135.1 uncultured Bacteroidota bacterium | reverse complement strand
GCAGACAATTAACAAACTGTGCTAATGGATTTTCGGCAAACTTTGCTTTTACCTCGGTTTCATAATCTGCAAACTGACCATTTGATCGATAATTTTGTTGATAGAAGCGGCGCGAGTGATCAACTAGCGACTTTTGCGGCTGCAACAAAATTATGCAGTTGACGAACCACCTCCATTTGATATTTGTTAAGCTCAGGTCGATTCTTCACATTCCAAAGGTCTAAGTAATGGTCGGGACTCTTTCCGCAAATATCAGAGAAGTTTACGCAATTCGAAAGCATTACCAGCAAATACGCTGAAACTCAACCAGAATTGTCGAATATTATTGAGTCGCTTATATTCGGGCATCGCTCAAGAATTGTTGCATCATCTAAAGGATTCACAATATCATGGGCTAATGTTAAATGTGCTGAAAAATATTATGTTTATGTTTATAATACTGCTGATCCCGAAGGTCCAATTGATAATGCAATTGTTATGGCATCAGATAATAATTATTATACATTTATTGTCCCAACTTGGGAATTAAATATTGCAATAGAAACCTATTATAAAATTTATGTTAGTGCCTATAATAAATATGGATATTCAGCAGAAACAAATACAACTATTGATGCAATTGATTCTTACACTTTTGTTTTTAAGCCCTATAGTTACGTTGGCAACAACTGGTATGCAACTGCTATGAATACATATTTTAAAATTCAGGATAATTCTGTTGCAACAAATTTTAACCCTCATGCTTGGGTGTGTTGGGATTTCTATAGTAATAGCTGTGGAACACTTCCATGGGATGCAGGTGAACAATGGGCTTGGATACAACAGACGAATGTAGATTATGTAGACTGTGATGCGCTTATGATTGATTGTGATGATGTTTATGTTACATTTAAACAAATGGAACCGGGTCATATTATGGACCATATATATACTGCTGAAGGGCACTATGCTATCTGGTATTGTGAAATTGAGAATGAGGGATTCTCCATTCCTTTATCTAATCATTATTGGCTTGGGGCCAACATTGTCGATTGCGGTAAAACACGCACGGAAACCGATGTGCAAAATTCTGTAAACTATGATTGGGGCTCGGGAGGCCATGCTTATTTTTCAGGTTCGTATGTGCTTAAAAACCTTTCAAATATTAGCAATTATAATAAAATGAAGCTCATTTTATCGGCCTGTAATTCTGTTGAGCTCGAATCCGGGGGTTACCCTTGCCCCAACAGGCGTAGGTAATTATATTCAATTGGAAGTAGGCCAAATTGAAGCTGATATTGTGGGTGGTGAGGGCGATGGTACTGATGACCCTTCAAAAAAATCAGTTAAAATTAAAAATTCCATCGCCGGTTCAGCACCCGATGAATCCTTTAATGTAGAGGAAAACATAAGTATTTTCCCCAACCCCAATAACGGGTCGTTTACCGTTTCGGTTACAAATGATGTTGTTAGTGAAATATCGGTGATAAACATGTATGGCCAGTTGGTGCAATATACCGCAAATAACAACGCGGGCAGTTTGTTCGTTATTACTTTGCCAAACGCGGGCAAAGGGCTTTACCTTGTAAGGTTAAAAGGCAAACAAAAAACGTATGTACAAAAAATATTGGTTGAATAGGCTGGCTTAGGCCCCAAGTTCGGCGTAGTTTAACGATAGTGTAACTACGCCGTTTTTAAACAGGCATTTTGTAACTTCCACTGCCGGCAGGCAATGATATTTATTAAAGTACTTTAAGGCGTATTGTAATGTCAGTTTTATATTGATGGTTTAACCCCAACCCCTTAAAAAGGCAAACGGAAAAAAATAGCTTAACTTTGTAAAAAATTACCATTATGAGAACCGTTAAGCCTAAAGAAGAAAAGAACTGGACACGTCCAGGAGTGAAGCTTACTCATGACGAATTTATGGATGGTATTAAAAAGGCTGAAGAAGGCCCATTTTATACTATCGAAGAATCGAAGAAAATGCTTGAAAAATGGAGGAAGAAAAGAAGCTCCCTGTAATAGTTTCCATAGAATTTAACCTTGACCTCGATAGTATCTATCAGGATGGCATAGAAACTTTTGGTGTACGGCAAGCCCAAATTTATGAAAACGAAATATGGAAGCTCGTTAATGGGTTGTCATATAATTGGTCGTTCTTTTCAGAATATCGTTATCTTTCTACCAAATCTAAAATGTACCGTTGTATTATTCTTGAATCTCATCTGATCATATACCGTATTAAGCCTGATAAAATCGAAATTCTTGGGATTTTACATTCTCATTCGGGCATTACTAAAATTAAAAGCGCAAGAAGTATAAAAATCTAATAAAGTTTGAATCTGCCCCCAAGTTCGGCTAAGTCACGGTGCAAGTTTATTTAGCTTGTGCCATATTTTGTTGCAATTTGTAAATAACAATAATTAGCTATAAGCGTTTATAGTCCAAGTTAAAAACTTGAACTATTAGCGAAAAATAGGGGATGTGATTATTGATTTTAAACAGAATTTAATTTTTTGTAAAAACCAAAGATAAAAAATTGAATAATAAAATAAATATAACAGGTACTATATTTGAGAACCATTTAGGCAACGACCTTGCTGCTATGAATATTAATTTAAAATCATAATTCTGGTTTTTCAATATTTAACAGGAAGTTGTTTAAAGTTCAAACGAGAAATTAACAATGGCCTGTTAATAAAGAATTAAAAGCTACCGGGAAAATCAATTAATAACTCATTCACTTTGTGTTTGAACTAAAAACATAAAGCAATGAAACAATATCAGACCGATTTAACCGATAGCCAATGGCAATTTATAAAAAATATAGAGAATGACAAGAGAAAACGCAAACATAGTTTAAGGGAGATATGGAATGCCCTCTTATATATAGCAAAGTCAGGGTGTCAATGGCGCATGATGCCGATAAACTTTCCCAAATGGCAACTGGTTTATTATTATTTCAGGAAATGGGAATCATATGGGATTATTGAGAACGTCCATGACACAATACATGAAAAAGTCAGGGTTGGGATGGGAAAAGGATCAAGTCCCAGTCTTGGGTTAATGGATAGCCAAAGTGTAAAAACATCATCCATGACATTGGAAAAAGGATATGATGGCAATAAAAAAGTGAATGGGCGTAAACGGCACATTATAACAGACACATTAAGGTTTTTAATGGCGATAGTAATTCATGATGCAAATATTAATGACCGGGAGGGTGCAAAATTATTATTAAAGAATGTTCAATATAAATACCCCCGTCTGAGAAAGATCATGGTAGATCAAGGATATACTGGTGAATTAATAGAATGGACTATGAAAGTTTTTGGCTGGGTATTAGAAGTTGTAGTAAAGGTAGCCGGAGTATCGGGCTTCAATGTATTGCCCAAACGATGGATTGTTGAAAGAACATTTGGCTGGTTCAATTTTCAACGCAGGCTTGCTAAAGACTATGAACTACTGCCTTGTTGCAGTGAAGCAATGGTTAGATATGCTTAATTAAATCCCTAAATAAAATTTAAACAACCTCTTAGAGTTATCTTGGCGTATTTTTGCAAAATAGCTAAAAAGATTTTAATTTAAACTTTTTATATAATAAAAATTAAAACAGCTTCTTAGAAATACACTAATTTTATAAAGATAAAACCTGAAAATACTTTTGATATGATAGCAACTTGCGTATATGTAGAAGTTAAGCCGGAATGTATAACTGATTTTATAAACGAATGTAAAAAGAACCACCTGGAAGCAGTTAAAGAGCCAGGAAATCTGAGGTTCGATGTGCTTCAGGATGCCGAGAACCCAGCAAAGTTCATGCTTTATGAAGCTTACCGGAACGAGGAAACTTCGGCTGCCCATAAACAAACACCCCATTATCATGCATGGCGTAGCGCTGTAGAAAACATGATGGCGAAACCCCGCTATGGCATTAAGCACCGTATAATTTTCCCGACAGATATTTAATAATGATGAACGAATTCTCTTTTAGCAGGGTTCCCGAAATACATTTTGGCGTTGGCAAATTCGAATTGCTGACTGACAAAATCAGGCGTTTCGGAAATAAGGTTTTGCTTGTTACCGGCAAATCGTCATTTCTTCAATCAAAAACAGGGCAAAGGCTTCAGGGAAAACTTATAAATGAACAGATAGGTTTTGAAATTATCCAAGTTTCGGGAGAGCCATCGGCAAAATTTATCGATGATGTTTGTAATACATACAGGCATAATTCTTTTAATGTTGTTGTTGCAATTGGCGGGGGCAGCGCATTGGATACAGGGAAGGCTGTGTCGGCAATGTTGCTTTTAAATGATCCGGTAAAATTTTATCTCGAAGGAAATCCTGAAAGTAAAAAACATCCGGGGATCAAACTTCCGTTCATAGCAGTACCAACAACTGCCGGAACAGGCAGCGAAGCTACAAAAAATGCAGTTCTTGGCGAAGTCGGCGAAAACGGCTTTAAACGTTCGTTACGCCATGAGAATTTTATCCCCGATGTTGCCTTAGTCGATCCAGAGCTTACGCTTCAATGCCCGCCTGAAGTAACTGCCGCCGGCGGCCTCGAGCTTTTAACAACCTTTCGAAGCTTATACTTCAACCCAGGCATCTGTATTAACTGATGTTTTGGCATTTGAAGGCATCAAATGTGTTGAAGCATCATTAAAAAAAGCTTTCACCGACGGGAATGATATTTCCGCCCGCGTTAATATGTCTTATGCTGCTTTGCTTTCCGGCATTGTGCTTTCCAATGCAGGGCTTGGCACAGTGCATGGGTTCGCATCTGCCATTGGCGGTTACTTTAATGTGCCGCATGGCATTGTATGCGGGACTTTGCTTGGAGAGGTGAACAGAAAAAATATTGAAAAAATTATTGCGGATAATCCTGGAACGAAATCTTAAAAAAATACTCGAAAGCTGGTCGGTTGTTTTGCAATGAAACAGGTAAAGAAGATTCCTATTATATTTTTAAATTTGCAGATGCAATTGATAAATGGATTGAAGAATTAAATTTGCCGAAGCTTGGTAAGTTCAACATTACAAAACCAGATGCAAATAAAATTACAGCGCAAACAAGCAATAAAAACAATCCTGTGGAGCTAAACAAAAATGAACTTCTTGAAATATTATCGAAAAGAATATGAACTAAAAATAATTGGTATAATCTTTGACAAATTTTTTATTAAAATTTAAAAACTTAAACATATGCAAACAAAAACAAACACCTTAACATTCAAACATACATTTTTGTATGTAATTGTAACAGTAGTAATTTTAATTACCGGTTGCAGGGGAAAAGATGGGCCAATGGGGCCTCAGGGAGATGATGGGTTAATGGGGCCTCAGGGAAATGATGGGCCAATGGGAAATGCCAATGTTCATTCTGTGCAATATCAGGTTAATACAGGGGCATGGAGTGGTAATG
>CAWEFA010000018.1:0-8217 GCA_963808135.1 uncultured Bacteroidota bacterium | reverse complement strand
AACCTGCATAATAAGTAAGCGGCAATTTATCCGGAAAAGAAATTAGGTAAGGATAACATGCCGATAGCTTAACAGGGGCAAAAAACCTGGCAATATAAAAAATGCAGTCGTAGCCATAACATGCAATAAAACGTTTTTGCATTACTGCGAATGAAGCAGCAGGCGTAACGGCGCCATATTCCTTCTGCGATTTCATTTCAATAAAAATTATTAAGGCCGAAATAATAAAAAAAGGAATTTTTTCAAGGATAATCTTAAGGTTAAACTTTCGGCTTTTATAATAATCGATAAGGAACAAAATGGCAGGCAGGGTTACGGCTGTTGCTTTGGAAAGCAGGGATGCCATAAAAAGAATAAAAACACCCAGATATGTTAATATTTGATTTTTGCCTTCTTTTTCGAGGTATTTTAAATAAACAAAAACCGATGCAAGATAAAAGAAGGCAGAAAGCACATCTTTTATACCCGATATCCAGGCCACCGGTTCAACATTCATGGGATGTATCCCGAATAAAATGGCACAAATAAATGCAACAAGGTCATTTTTGAATAATTTCCGGATTATTGTAAATACAAGCCATACGCTAAGTAAATGCAAAACCAGGTTAAATAATATATAACCAAAAGGATTAAGCTGTCCTATTTTAAAATTCACAGCCAGGGAAAGAACGGTAACTGGATGATAGTTATCGACAGAAAATGTTGACGGAGAAAAAATATGGCAAATGTTATGCAGCGATAGCGACCGGATCAATGGGTTATCAAGAACGTACAAAGGGTCGTCCCAATTTGTAAAAGAATTGTTTAGCGAAGAAGAAAACGCAATGGTAGTTATAACAAGGAGAAAAAAAAATATATATAAACCTGACGTGTATCAGCACATTCCTTTCAGCTTAAATAGAACTGTTTTGTTGGCTGGATTTTAAATTTTCGTTTATTTTATGTTCCGACATTTAAAAAATATTTCGTTTAAAAGTAAATTATTTCCTAAAAAAATCTCAAGCCTTTCATTGCCATTTCTTTTTGAAATCGCCTTTTGAAAAATATTTTTCAATCAATACATATAATAAAATAAAAAAATAGCGGCTGCCCATTTCCCTGATTTTTAAATTCGATTGTCCTTTTTTCCTGTTTCTCAGGAATTGGGGACAATGGAATAAGAATAACCGCGTACAATGGCTTTAAGCGGGAGTTCGATTGTTAAATTAAAATGAGGGGAAAGAAAGGGTTTCAGGCCATCAATGGTATGTCTTTTATATAATTTAAATGCATTGGTCGCATCATTATACCTGATTCCTAAACTTACCCGATAATGAAATTTGCCAGCCGGTTGATAATCAATTTTCTTTTGGATAATCGTAAATGACGCCCCCTTTTAAAAAACGGGAGCCAAAGACACAGTCAACATTATCGCTTTGCATTTTTCTATAAAACGAAACCAGGTCATCAGGACTGTCGGAAAGGTCGCCCATCATTATTGCCACGCAATCGCCCTTAAAACGTTCCAAGCCGTAACGTACGGCGTAACCAAAACCATTAGGACCCGGATTGGTATAAAATAAAAGCGTATCGATGTTTTTTTTCAGCGACTCTAATACATCAAGCGTTTGATCCTGCGAATTATCGTTTATTACCACAATTTCATGGTCAATGCCTTCCTGCGAAAGTTTATTGTACAAAGTTGAAACCGTTTCTTTAATTGAGTCAGCTTCATTGTAAGAAGGAATTACTACGCTGAGTTTCATGACTTATTCATTTTTAACCGTTCGTTCATTTTGTCATGCATTTCAATTAAAGTAGCTTCCAAATTATACTTCCAGTGCCAAGCGGGAAAGTGTTTTATAAATTTCGAAACATCGCTTATATACCAGATGTGATCGCCAATACGATTGGTTTCGGTATAGCTGTAATTCATCTTATTGCCGCTTATTTTTTCACACAATTCTATTGCTTCAATCATTGAGCAGTTTGCAAACCTGCCTCCTCCAGCATTGTAAACCTCGCCTTGTTTCGGGCTTTTATAAAAATGCCAGAACATATTCACCAAATCGTAGCTATGAATATTATCCCGGACCTGTTTGCCTTTGTATCCAAAAATGGTGTAGCGGTTTTTAGTAATCGCGCATTTCATCAGGTAAGCCAAAAAGCCGTGCAGTTGAGCGCCGGAATGATTAGGACCTGTAAGGCAACCTCCCCTGAAAACACCCGTGTTCATTCCGAAATATTTTCCGTACTCCTGAACCATTATATCGGCAGCAACCTTACTGGCCCCGAACACAGAATGTTTTGTATTATCGATACTCATTTGTTCGTTAATGCCGTTTTTATAGTATGGATGGTTTTCCGCTATTTCCCAGCGTCTTTCCAATTCCACCAAAGGCAGATAATTCGGGGCATCGCCATATACTTTATTGGTGGAAGTATAAATAAATACCGCTTTGGGACAATTCAACCTGCAAAGTTCAAGTAAATTTAAAGTGCCGGTTGCATTTACGCCAAAATCTGTCAACGGTTCTTTTGCCGCCCGAATCGTGACCTGGGTTGCGCCGCAGTGTGCACAATGAGTTCAATGTCATTGCCATATTCTTTAAAAACCTTTTCCAAGGCGGCAAAATCCCTTATATCGATATTGTAAGATTTTAAATTTTGAAATTTTTCTTCCAATCTTTTTTTATTCCATTCGGTGGAACTTTCAGAACCGAAAAAATAAGCGCGAAGGTTGTTATCGATGCCGATGACCAAATCAAATTTATCGGCAAAGAACTCTGTCGATTCGCCCCCGATAAGTCCAGATGAGCCTGTGATTAGTGCAATTTTCATTATTTTATCCTATTAAGCCTTTTAAACTTTTTTCATTCTTTTTCAGCCATTCAAATATATCCAATAATATTTCATTTGTCGCTATTTTAGGATACCATCCAGTTGCAGATTTTATTTTTGGAATATCTGAAATGTAAATTGGAATATCCGCAGCCCTGTTTTCTATTACACTTTGTATTTTTATCCTGTTCCCGGTTATTTTTTCGCAGAGCATAGTTAACTCTTTTAACGAAACGCTTATACCGACCCCTCCTCCGACGTTGTAAATATTCCTGCTGAATTTTTCAATATCGTTCATTTGAATTTTAACCAGGTCGTATAGGTCGTTAATATGAATCATATCTCTTATCTGCTTTCCATCGCCGCCAAATCCTATATAAGATAATTCGCCTTTCCAAAAATGTTTTGCAAGCCATAGCACAATTACACCCTGGTCGATTTTCCCCATTTGCCATGGGCCGGTGATTACCCCGCATCTGTTGATTACAGCCTTTAATCCGTAAAACTCCGCATATTCCTGTATAAATAATTCGGAAGCCAGTTTACTTGTTCCATAAAATGACCGTGCTCCTTCAATAGGAAAAGTTTCAGCAATTCCTTTTTCTGAAACGCCTTGTATTTCTTGTTTTTTAGAAATATTAAACCGTGTTTCGCCTTCGGTATAATTTATCTTGTTCAGATTTTCAATAGGATAAATTCTGCTTGACGATAAAAAAATAAACTTTGCTTTGTTTTTCACGGCAAAGTTCAGGCAGTTAATTGTTCCGAATAAATTGGAATTAATAACATAGTCGGGAGCCGAGTTAATTCCTGATAATACCGAAGGTTCAGCGGCTGCTTCTATTAAAACGGATATTTCCCCTATCCTGTCGAAATCTTCTTTGTTCCTGATATCGCCATGAATGAATTCAACGTTTTCGTTTTTTAATCGCGGGAGATTTAATTCCGAACCCCTTCGCTTTAAATTATCAAAAGCGATTATGTGTGAAGCCGGAAAATCCCTCTTTAAATTTATAGCAGTGTTTGACCCCACAAATCCGCAGCCTCCTGTTATTAAAATGCTGTTCATATTTATCGTTTAAAGTTTTAACTTTTCTGAAGCTGTTTTCCTTTGACAGATATTTTATAAAACCTCTTGCCAACAATTTTAACTCAAAACCGAAGATATAAATTCGTTTTTAAATTTATGTTTATTTTTTAAAAATTCAAAATATCAATTGGGCTATACATTTTTGAAACCTCCTTACCATAAACGATTTCTCAAAATGGAAAATGAAAGACATGAACTTGAGTGAACAAAAAAATATATTCTGGTAATATGGCTTTGATCAGACTATAATAATTAATTTTTATATGTTCCGGAATGGTTAACAAAATTCAGTTTGCTTTTCTTAATACCATATGAAAAATAAATTACAAGACCTATAACAAGCCAAATCAGAAAACGAAGCCAATTGGTTATGCCAAGCTCCGTCATAAGGTATAAGTTAGCAAGCAAGCTGATAACAGGTATCAGGGAAAGTTTTTTTAATATGCACATTAGGGTAATTATTGTTGAAATTATTACAAAAATCAAAAGGGGTATGCGGTGTTTAAAAATACTCCACGAAACATTAAACTGAAAGAATGATTTTAGACCGCTGGAATTGAAAAACAAAATAAAAGTAACAACAATTGTCCATAAAATTAATATTACATACCGACTGTTAATAAACGGAATTTTGTAAACATTGCTACTGTTTAATTCATTTTCATTAAGAAGCAGTACGCCTGCCGAAACCAGCACAAATGCAAAGAGCGTTCCGATGCTGGTGAGGTCGGTAACTTCAGTAAAGTTTACGAAAATAATAGGAATTGCAACTGCAAAACCGGTAATCACAGTTGCAAAAGCCGGGGTGCGGTATTTGACATGCAATTTTGAAAATATTTTTGGCAAAAGCCCATCCCGGCTCATGCTCATCCATATCCTGGGCTGCCCGACCTGGAAAACCAACAACACCCCGGCCATTGCAATAATAGCGCTTAAGGCTATTATTCCCGAAAGCCATGTGAGGTGTAATTTCTGAAAAACGTATGCCAATGGATCGGCAACGCTCATTTCTTTATAATTTACCATACCCGTAAGCACCAGGCTAATAAGAATATAAATAATTGTTGTAATTATTAAGGAATAAACCATTGCACGGGGAATGTCTTTCTGGGGGTTTTTGCATTCTTCGGCTGTTGTAGATATTGCATCGAACCCGATATAGGCAAAAAACACGCCCGACACGCCTTTCAAAACGCCTCCAAGCCCATTTGGCGCAAAGGGGTTCCAATTTTTCGGGTTAACGTAAAAGCTTCCTACAAAAATTACAAGCATAAGCACAATCACTTTTAGCAATACCATAATATTCGAAGCAACTTTACTTTCATAAATACCCACATAAACAAGCCATGTAATTAAAAACACAATCAGTATTGCAGGCAGGTCTATGATTACAGGAATACTAAAAATTTTGGGCGCAAAATTCCATGCGCTCCACGACTGGTATAGGTTATCGGGAATTTGCGATAAATGAACGCCGCTATACAACATTGCCTTGACTTGCTGATAACCATTGTATGCAGTGCGAAAATCAATTGCAAAATAATTTGGAAAATGAATGCCCAAACCGTTTAAAAGTGTTGTGAAATAATTTGACCAGGATATGGCAACCGCTACGTTCCCAACGGCATATTCCATTATCAGGTCCCAGCCGATAATCCATGCTACCAACTCCCCAAAGCTGGCGTAGGCATAAGTATAAGCGCTGCCGCTAATGGGAATTGCCGAAGCAAACTCGGCATAACACAATGCAGAAAAACCGCAGGCTACGGCAGTAATCAGGAATAAAAGAGAAACTGCAGGGCCACCATAGAAAGCTGCATTGCCAACAGTACTAAATATACCTGCGCCTATAATTGCGGCTATTCCAAATGACGTTAGATCGCGCACTCTCAGATCGCGTTTCATTTGCACCTGACCATCGGCAATTTCGCTTGAAGCAAGAATGCTGTCGATAGTTTTCTTACGGATGAGTTTTATAAAATCCAAGTTGAAAATTCTTTAAATTTTACATAATTAAAACCTGGCTTTATTTAAAAAAGGAAAAGTAATTATTATTCCTGTTCGTTGCAGATAATATTTTAATAATTTTGCTGCCATAAAAAAAAGTATATGATGAAACTTGTTAAACAAATACCGAACTTTATTACATGTTTAAATATTTTTTGTGGTTTTCTGGCAATAATTTTCTCATTTAATAGTATTTTGCTGGTTTATGCCCCTTACCTGATATTCTTTGCCGCAATAATTGATTTCCTTGACGGCTTTGCAGCCCGAATGCTGAAAGCATATTCGCTGCTCGGTAAACAGCTCGATTCACTTGCCGACATGGTAAGCTTTGGGTTAGCGCCGGGTATTTTGGCATTCAGGCTTGTGTCTGGCTCATTGGAATCCGGAATTCCCGACAATAAATTTTCAGAATATGCTCTTCTGTTGCTTCCTGCCCTCATTCCTGTATTTTCTGCGCTGCGGCTTGCCAAATTCAATATTGATGAAAACCAAACTCATTCATTTACCGGTTTGGCCACTCCTTCAAGCGCCATTCTTATTGCTTCAACTTTGTTAATTGTTTTGACAAATAAAAATATAGAAGTACAAAATTTTATTTTAAATAAAATTACTTTATCGTTGCTGATAATTTTCGATTGTTTTCTTATGGTATCAAAATTGCCGATGTTTTCTTTAAAATTCAAATCGGCTTCATTTAAAGAAAATTGGGTTCAATATCTTTTTATCGTATCAGCAATATTAATGTTTTTGTTATTGAAGATGTATTCAATACCACTGATAGTTTGCCTTTATATCCTGGAGTCATTTGTAATATACATTGCAAAGCTAGAAAATTTCTGACATTCGGAATTTTTTTATATGACCTCAACTTTAATACCTGTAATGTTCAGGCTTATATGGCCCCTCAACAGGAACGCCAATATAATCGGCTTGTTTTTGTGAAAGCTTTGTAAGATTTACGCCGAGATGTTCCAGGTGCATGCGCGCTACTTCTTCATCAAGTTTTTTAGGTAAACGATAAACGCCGACTTTATAATTGTTTTTCCATAAGTCCATTTGTGCGAGCGTTTGATTTGAGAATGAGTTGCTCATAACAAATGAAGGATGGCCGGTGGCACAACCAAGATTAACCAAACGGCCTTCGGCAAGTAAAAATAGTGAATGGCCGTCGGGAAAAGTATATTTATCAACCTGTGGTTTAATATTTAAATGTTTGATGCCTGGAAAAGAAACCAGTTTGTCAACTTGTATTTCATTATCGAAATGGCCGATATTACAAACAATTGATTGGTCTTTCATTTGTTTCATATGGTCGATGGTAATAACATCGCAATTTCCGGTAGCAGTAACAAAAATATTGCCTTCTTTTACAGCTTCTTCAAAAGTAGTAACTTCAAAACCTTCCATGGCAGCCTGTAAAGCGTTAATCGGATCGATTTCAGTAATTAAAACCCGCGCACCATATGCGCGCATTGATTTTGCGCAACCTTTTCCAACATCGCCATATCCTAAAACAACTACAACTTTTCCGGCAATCATAACATCGGTAGCGCGTTTAATACCATCGGCCAAAGATTCGCGACAGCCATATAAATTGTCGAATTTCGATTTTGTTACCGAATCGTTAACGTTTATTGCAGGCACGAGTAATTCACCTTTTTCAAGCATTTGATAAAGCCGGTGGACGCCGGTTGTGGTTTCTTCCGAAATTCCTTTCAATTCTTTAACTGTCCTGTGCCACTTTTGTGAATCATTTTTGATTATCTCTTTCAGGCGTTCGAGAATAATGTTCTCTTCGTTATTTGATGGTTTTTTATTGAGGAACGAAGGATCGTTTTCAGCTTTAAAGCCCCAATGAACAAGAAGCGTTGCATCGCCGCCATCGTCAACAATAAGTGTCGGGCCTTTTCCATCGGGAAAGCTCAAGGCCATATCGGTACACCACCAATATTCCTCGAGTGTTTCACCTTTCCATGCAAATACCGGGATCCCGGCTTTGGCGATAGCTGCTGCTGCATGATCCTGCGTTGAGAAAATATTACAGCTTGCCCAGCGAACATTTGCGCCAAGTTCAACTAATGTTTCGATTAGTACTGCCGTTTCAATTGTCATATGCAGCGAACCTGTAATACGGGCGCCTTTTAAAGGTTTTTGTCCAAAATATTTTTTTCTCATTTGCATAAGGCCCGGCATTTCCTTTTCAGCAATATCAATTGCTTTCCTGCCAAAATCGGCAAGGCCAATATCTTTAATTTTGTAAGCGAGCATCTCTTTTTTTGTTTCAATCAAGTCCATTTCAG
>CAWEFA010000017.1:0-5520 GCA_963808135.1 uncultured Bacteroidota bacterium | reverse complement strand
CTAAAATGTCCAACCGGGTTATTAAGCAATTTGCAGGTATCTTCAAAGGCCGAATCAATTTTTAAAATATTCAGGTCAATTTTATTCAGCGCGACAAAAACTTCTTTTTTATGAACTAATGACGAATTTGAAAGAACAGAAATTTTTGTTTCAGGGTAATATTTATTGCGCAGAGAAATGGTTATATCAATTATTTCAGCAAAACCAGGATGCATTGTAGGCTCGCCGTTTCCGGCAAAAGTTATAACATCCAGTTTTTGATTATGGCTTTTCATTTTCCGAAGTTTACCTTCAAGCAATAATTTAACTTCTTTTGTTGTCGGTAATTTTTCATTCGGGTTTGTATTAAGCGTCCATCCGCATTCGCAATAAATGCAATTAAAAGTGCATATTTTTCTTGAATTGGGAAGCAGGTTTATGCCCAATGATATTCCAAGCCTGCGGCTTTTTACCGGCCCGAAAATGGTTTCATTAAATAAAAAAGTTGACATTTTATTTCAATATAATTTTTAAAATAAAACTTTTACCTTGCTATTGCCGGTCAATTTCATGTTTTCAAAATCAATTCCTGTTACGAGGTTTACGCCCGGAAATTTTCCTTTTTCGAAACTTCCAAATTTTTTATCAATATCCAACGCCATAGCCCCATTTAATGTTGCCCACCGGAATAACAATTCTAAAGGTAATTCGGGATAATAATTTGAAATAGTTTTTAACTCTTCCAGGATTGAAAGTTTTGTATTTGAGGAATAACTGTCAGTCCCAATAGCTAAGTTAAGGTTATTGCGAACAAACAGCTCAATATCGGGCAAGCGGTTTTCAATAATAAGGTTTGATTTTGGGCAAATAACCCAGAATAGTTTTTTCAGCTCGCTTTTTGCAATGTCAATATCAGCCTGTTCAGTATAAATATTATGTACCAGGAGGATGTTTTGATGTCTTGGAATAAACTGCAAAACTGATTGAAAAGAGCTTTTGCCGGTAATTTTAATACAGCTTAAATCGGCGCCCATGCTTGCAAACAAATCATGTATGGCGCCTGAATGTGATTTAAAAAGCTCACTTTCCGAAACAGTTTCCTGGTTATGTATTGAAAAAATCCCTTTGTGCCGGTTGGCATGGTTTAGAACCAGTTCAAACAATTCGGGCGATACAGAATAAGGCGTATGAGGAACAACAGACGCAGCAAGGCCTGTTTCAACCAATTGTTCATAAAGTTTTTCGCCTTTTGAAAATACCGGCATGGCCCTTTCGGTTGAAGGCCAGTACACTTCAATAAAAGTATAGTAATAAATGCCGCTTCTTTTTTTTGTTTTAAAAGAAAAATCATCATTTGAAATATCGCCGACGGCAACAATTCCTTCAGCTTTCATTTCATTATCTGCCGCATCAATAATATCTTCAATATTTTCCGGGAGGCTCCTGCGTTTTAAGCTTAATTGTTTTAAAAAGTCCGGCAATCCTTTTGCTTCTTTAACAATATCCTTTAAATAACTTAGTTCTAAATGACAATGCGAGTTTATAAAACCCGGAACAATAATCCCGTTATAAAATTCTGTCGAGGAGTTGCTATTTAAATTACCGTTTGTATCAATTAGCTCCAAAACTTCCCCGGTATCTGATAAAACAAGTATTCCTTGTTTTAAAGGCTTGGAAGAAATTGGAAATATATATGAAGCTGCAATTTTCCGCATTTTCTTATTTTATATTAGGGCTTCACGATTAAGATAAATCAAGTAATCCAGGGATTGAAGTTGTATCATTTACATATTTTGTATAGGATAAAACGCAAAAGGTCAATTGAGAAAATTTTAATAATTTGTTTTTATTGCATTTTGAATGTAATTGGGATAACGAATATTTGACTTACAGGCTTTCCGCTTTTTTTGGCAGGGACCCAATTGGGTGAGCTCATAATACAACGAATGGCTTCTTTATCAAGGTCGCTGTTAAAGCTGCGCAAAACTTTGGCATCTGTGACAGCGCCCTTTGAGTTAACGCAAAATTGGACATTAACTTTCCCGGATATGCCTGCTTTGGAAACTTTTGGCGGATATACAATTTCTTTTTGAACCCACGTACGAAAAGCGTTAATATCGCCTCCCTGAAAAGTAGCCGGCTCATCAACTATAGAATAAACAGGTTCATTTTCTTTTGCTGATCCATCCCTGTTTTTCCCATTTTTTATTTCTTCCGGCTGCGCTTCATTATAAACGTTTACAACATCTGATATAAATATATTTGTTGTTTCTTCTTCCTTGAAAGTATCTAAAGTAAGCGGCTGCCTGAATTTTGACTGCTTTCCTAATTCGATTGGGAAACGAAGCATCATGGGTGAAATAGTTTCTTCCTTGATATTTTCTATTTTTAATGGAGCCTGACTGTCAATATTTTTCAAGATTTTTTCACTTTCTAAAAACTCCATGTTGTGCGAGGTTATCACGGATTGGTTTGGCTTGTTCTGTTTTTTTGCCGATATTTCCTGTTCTTTGGCCTCCATCCTGCTAAGTTCAGTAATTATTTTATTATATAGGTTATCGAATTTTTCAGGATCACCACAGTAATAAGAAATGGTGCTGTCGAAAACAGCCCTTTTATAGCCATAGCTTTTTATAACGGAATCTGTAACATCAACCTTTTCCTCATATTTCATTTTGTCCCTGTAGAAGCTTGTACTTCTTATTCCCTCGGATAAATGATAATTGATAAGAATTTTAATAAATTTTTTTTCAGGAATAACCGGATATTTGATTTCTTTTTTTTCTGCCTTTTTGCTGCAAATAGATAAAAAAATGGTTAAAAAACAAAGCAAAATAATTCTCATACGTCAATACAATAAATAGAATGCAAATTTAATTGAATTTAGATATGAGAAAATAATATTGGGTTTTTAATTGCTGATGTTATTGGCAAGGAAAGGATTTTGGGTATCCTGTAATTTTTTAATTAAATGTTATCGTTAATAAAAACCTCGTCCAAAGATTGGTTTAAATGACAGGCAAAAGTAAAATATATCGGATAAAGATTAATTTGAGGCTAATAATATCTTAACCCTTCTCTGAACAAGCCATTAAAAAAAAGGAGCGATTTACGCTCCTTGTTTTGTTTAGACTCACCAGATTATTTTTTCTTGCCGCCTTTTTCTTTCTTGGCTTGTTCAGCTTTAGCAGCGCTGTCAGCAGCAGCTGCGGCAGCTATAGAGTCAGCCACCTTTTGTTGCTGAGCTTGTACTTTAGCAAGAGAGTCAGCCATTTTGGTAGAGTCAGCAATTCTTTGTGCTTCAAGTTGTGCGGCGCTTGGTCCGCATGCAGTGATTACTAAACCTGCAATAACTGATAACAATAATAATTTTTTCATTTGTTTTTTAGAATTAATAACGTTGCAAAAATAAGTTATAAAATATTTTATTGTGCAAAAATCCAAAATTTTTTTCATCTGGCAAAAATATTTTCACTATTTCTCTATCTTTTAGGATTAAATAATTTTGGAAGGCTTGTCAATGCTGGATTGTTGTTAAAAAAAATATTCAAGTTTATATTGCTTTAATAATTTTGCCTTGCTTTTGACATTGCCTGATAATTTTTCAAGATAATCCCAAAATAAAGGCCCATGATTTCTATGTACTGTGTGTGCCAGTTCATGTATAATAACATATTCTGAAAGAAAATCTGGCAATAAAATTAGATAAAGGCTTAAATTTATATTATTTTTATTTGAACAACTTCCCCATCGGGATACCGAATTTTTGATTTTTACCTCGTTAATATTAAAATTAAAATTTTTAGCCAGTTCAGCTACTCTTTTTGGCAAATATTCTTTTGCTTCGCATCTTAAACATTCTGTAATCATTTTTTTTAAAATATTTCGTGTTCTTTCATTGCCCAAATCATGTCCAAAAGGATAATAGATTTCTATTTCTTCTTTATTGCTAAAAAGGAAACCAAATTTTTTACCTTCAGCTAATGTAATGATTTTTGAGCGCGTTTTTAGTTTGAAATTTTTATCTATAGGCTTGATTTGTTGATAATATGTATCTATTTTATTTAAACTTTTTTTAACCCATTCAATTTTTTTTAATAAGAAACTCTCGCCTTCGCTAAATTTAAGCCTGTAAGGAATAATTACTTTAACAGATTTGCGCCTGTTGACGTAAATGCTAAGCCTTTTGCACCTTTTGCTTCTTTTTATACAAACTTCTCCAACTCCAATAATATTTATGTGCTGAGAATTAGATATATTTGGCATCGTTTAATTTTAAAATTTTAGATTTCTCTTTTCGCTCATTAAAAATTGAATCATATGTTTTCATCAAAGTTACTTAAATATTATATTGCCGTTATTGCATTGTTGCTAATATTGGCAGTTGTAGGCAAAAAGGCAAAGTGGTTTGGAGGGGACAAACCGCTTGAAGTAGCTACTGAAAAAGTACAAAAAAGAACTATTTACGAAATAATTACCGCCGATGGTAAAGTACAACCCGAAACAGAAGTGAAAATTGGCGCAGATGTTTCTGGTGAAATTGTTGAGTTATATATCAAAGAAGGGGAAACTGTAAAAAAAGGCCAGATACTTTTAAAAATTAAACCCGATTTGTACAAATCGGACCAAGATCGCGTAGCAGCCGCAGTTAACACTGCAAAAGCTAATTTTGATAATGCCATAGCCCGCTTAAACCAGAAAAAATCACAACTAAACCTCACGCAATTATCTTACGAAAGAAATAAAAAACTTTGGGAACAAAAAATAATTTCAAAGGCCGATTGGGATGCTTCAGTTGCCCAGTTTGAATCCGATAAAGCCAATACTGAAGCTGCTATGCAGGATGTTAAATCGGCCGAATTTAATGTTAAAAGCGAGGAAGCGTCATTAAAAGAAGCCGATGAAAAATTATTAAAAACAAATGTTTATTCGCCTATCGACGGCATAATTACCCGGCGCCTCGTTGAAAAAGGAGAACGTGTTGCCGGCACTGACCTGATGGCAGGCACTGAAATGATAAGTGTTGCCGATTTAAAGAAAATGGAAGTAAAGGTTGAAGTAAACGAAAATGATATTGTAAGGGTTAATATTAACGATACCGCTATTGTTGAAGTTGACGCATACCTCGGTCAAAAATTTAAAGGCATTGTAACCGAAATAGCGAATTCGGCTAATTTATCAAGCCAATCCTCAGCTGACCAGGTCACCAGTTTTGAAGTTAAAATTATCCTTCTCGAAGATTCTTATAAGAACCTTATTAGTTCCGGGAAGCCATATCCGTTCCGACCGGGAATGACTGCCACTGTTGATATTCAAACAGCTAAGAAAAACAATGTCCTTTCAGTACCAATCGAAGCTGTTACTTCGCGAAGCGATTCGGCACTAAATATTAAAAAAGTTCAAGTTGCTTCGGTTAAAGAAAATTTAAAAAACACCAATTCTGAACAGAAAAAGTTATCGGAAATAGTATTTGTAAGGGAAAAATCAATAGCCCGGTCAAAGATTGTAAAAACCGGGATACAAGATAATACTAATATTGAA
>CAWEFA010000016.1:0-25811 GCA_963808135.1 uncultured Bacteroidota bacterium | reverse complement strand
AGCGGCAACATTGTTAAATATTTCGTATGAAGAAATTGAATAAAATATTGTGATAAACATAGTCATAGTTATTATTTTGGACTGCAAAAATTATACCATTATGTGTCATTTTTAAATAAAATTTTAATTTTAATTTTTCAATTTTTAAAAATTGAAAAATTAATTTTTAAATAAAAATATAAAAATGACTACATTAATTATAAATAATAATGAATTTTTAATAGCATTATTAAAATTTTTACACTCCAGAAATATAAAATTTTTTACTATATCTTGTAATAAATTTCCTTTCCTTTATACATTATTTTTAATTATTCCAAAAAATATTTCTCCGTTTTCGGATATACAACTTAAATTTAATCATATATCCGAAAATGATGGTTATATAAATAGTGTAAGAAAAGTCACAATTCGAAGAGAAAATTTAAAAATATATAAAACTATTTCTAATTTAAGAGAAGCTGATGGAAATAAATTTTTTCCACCTAGATGGCAACAAAAAGGTATATCGGTTATTGAAACTTTTTTTGAAAGCGATATAAATTTTAATACTACAAATTTAACTTCACAAAGATTGAAACAAGAATATACTTCACATTTTAATGATATAAAAAATTCAATATCAGAATCACAAAATGTGGTAATACAATATTCAACTAACAAATCTTTATTACAACCATTAATACAACACATATTTAATTACCTTGTGGAAAATGATATTCCTTCTCAATATGCGGGAAATTTTATTTATATTCCAACAGATAAATCAATTTCATCTAACGATGATGAAAATAATCTTTAAATTTAATCTTTATATTGTTTACATAATTCTTTTTCTAAATTCACTATATCTAATGCATCCGCTTTAGTACGCATATACATGGATACCGAATTTAATATATTTGAAATCTTTTTCTTTTTATCAAAATTTGTATATTTTGATTCCTTTAAATATATAATTAATTCATCAACTAGTGTAGTAATATTTGGATTATCATATTCATATAAATCTTCTAATTCCATTTTATTTTATTTTTTAAAATATTTTTATTCATTTTTAATTTTAAAAATTTAAAGAAAATAAATATCTCAAATTTTAAAAATATATTTAATTTAAAATTAAATATAACTCAAATTTAAAAATAAAATTAGAACTAAAATTAACTTAAATGTAAAAATAGTTTTAAAATGACAACTACTCTTCAAAAAGTAAAAAATATAAATGAATTATTATTAGATTATTTTATCAAAAATAAAAATTCCTTATCTACACAATTGGAAGCCGATATTCTACAACAAAGTAATGGAAAATATCGTGTTTTCCATACATTTTTTGAAAGTGTGGAAGAATGTTTAAGTGGTAAATTTAATATGCAAGTATTAGCTGAAAAAGATATAATTGCAATGTATCCATGTCTGATGGATGCTATCGTAAAAGTTGAAAAAGGTAATTAATATATATTTTTCATTGTAATAATGCTGTTTCAAAAGGTTCAGGTTTAACATCAGATTTTATATTTTAAATATTAAAATATATTTTTAAATTATTTAATTAAATTAAATAATCTAAAATGTTGAGAGAAGATATACTTATAAATCTTAAAATAATAAAAGAAAATTATTTTACTGACATAGAACTAACAACTGATATCACTACTTTATTACAAGATGAAAATTTACTACATGATGTACAATTACTTGAAATTCAATATAATAAAGTTGTGAATAAAATGTATACAAAATATTCCAATGATATTGCCAAAAATAATTATCAATTATTGAAAACATTAAATGGCGAATATAACGATGAAACGGATTTAACTAATGAGAACGAGTATTAGAATATTCAGTGCAAACATTAAAATATTTATCTATTGCACAATTAAAAAATATTTTCGAAACAATGTTTAAATTCGAAAAATTGACAGAAAATCAAGTTAATGAAATGAAAGAACTATTATTTAGCGAAAATATTTCAAATATTCCATTTGGAGATACACAACTTGGTAAATATGTTGCTAATCTTAAAAAATAATTATTTAAAATTGAAATAAATTTTATAATTTTAAAAATAATTCAAAATGAAAGAAACATATAAACAAAGAAAAGAAAAAATGCTCAAAAAAGGATACACAATTATTCCTTTTAAAGATTTTAACATTTGAAGAGTAAGAGGAAGAGGAAGAAGAAGAAATAGAAAATTTTGAACATGAAGTTATAACAACAATGACACCACAGCAATTAATTAATGAGATGCGAAGATTGAGAAAACTTCAAACTGAAAAATTTAATGAAGAAGATATCGGAGAGATTAAGAACTTTAACATCAAAACAAAAATTAAAGATAAAAGATTAGCAACTCAATCTCATTTACTTAATAATTTAAAACGGGTAGATTGATCAAAATTTTGCGAAAAAAGCAAGAAAACTCTATAAATTAATTGTTTTAAATCTGTTAGATAAATTTTTTATATTAAAAAATTGAATTTTTTTAATTTATTTTAAAAAAATAAAATGTCAACTTTGGATGAATTAATTACACAAGATAAGCTTTATAATTTATGTACTGGGAAAATAAAATTTTCTAGTCGGGACGAAAATATTCGATTAATTTCACATAAAAATGTGGATTGTAATAAATGTAATAATTCTGGATTTTTACCTTTAAATTTAGTTATGACAACTACTAATCATAGCGTAAATAATAATCATTTAATTGGTTTACTTATTAATCATGGAGGTGCTAATTCAAAAGCATTTAATCAAAGTGGTGAAAATTGTTTACATTTTGCAGTGAGGTTTAAAAACATTGAAGCAATTACAATATTATGTTCATTTGATTATGATAAATCATTAATTAATTCTCAAGATAATGAGGGAAATACAGTTTTACATATTGCTAGTTCAAATTTGTTAAAATTATTAATTGATTTGGGTGCCGATCAGAATATACCCAATAATAAAAATTTAACACCTCTTCAAAGAGCAGAAGAATTTAATGAGAAGAAAAAATTAAAATTTTAGAAATGTATCAAATTCCTCCAACTATATTCTCATTATACAATTCGCAAGGATTGTATTCTGTTTATATGAAAAAAGCAAAATTAATTCCGGAAGAAGAGAAAATTTTAAGTGCTAAAATTATGGATTCACATTCAAAAGATTCATTTACTATAGCCAAATTTTTGGATGATTTAATTCTTCATTCTCATTTACGACATGATGTACAAATGTTTGAATTTTTAGTGAATAGTAATCTTGGTAATCAAACTTTTAAATTAATCCCTGAATTAACCAAAGACGATTGTTATACAATATTTAATCAAAATGATACATGGTTTAAAATTAACAATTATGCTTTACTTGAATTAGCAAGAAATAAAAAAGTATGTATTACATATTCATTTGTCGAAAAGGATTATTAAATAAATTTTAAAACCCTAAAATTTTATATTTTTAAAATAGTTTTAAAAATATAAAATGAAGAATAAAAATTAAGAACTTTCAAATATAAAAATGGTACAGGTAATACAAGGCGATATTTTAACATATCAGGAAGTTGATTATTCAATTTATATTTGTCATCAAACTAATTGTACAACTACACTTGCTTATGGATTAGCAAGTAAAATATTTAATAAATATCCTGAAACAAATATTTATACTAGTCAAATAGAAAGACATCCAGGTACTTTTATTATGTTACCAACAAAAGATGGAAAACATGTTGTTAATTTAAACGGACAATTTAGTCCCAGTAAACCTTCAATTGATGAAACAAAACAAACTCGATTATTGTGGATGACTAATGCATTAGATCAATTATCTAATGATATCAAAGTAACAATGGCTAATTGTTATAAAGGTAAAATGTTATTTTTATTCCCAGCAAAAATGGGATGTGATTTAGCAGGTGGTGACTGGAATGATTATTATGCTTTAATTTGTAATTTTGCAGATAAAAATAAAAATTATATTACAGTTAAAATAATAAATTTTAATTAAATATTTTAAATTAAAATAATAAATTTTAATTAAATATTTTAAATTAAAATTTATAAATTTAATTAAAAAAATAAAATATTTAATAAAAAAAATAAAAATATTTAATTAAAAAATGAATAAATACATATTTTTATAATATTTTAAATTTAAAAATGAGTAAATACATATTTTTATATTACATTGAAGAACGTCCATCAGCTAGTGAAAAATTTAAATATGATTATTATAAACCAGATATTTGTGTTTTTACTTCGAAGGAAAAATTATATGAAGTTTTAGAAAAAACATTAGAAAATGAAGTTTTTTTACATCTTTATACAAATAAAAATGAAATTTTTGATTATATAATTGAAAATGGTGGTTATATAATTATGGATGATGCTATTGAAGTTAGAATTGAAAAGAAAAAATTAAATAACTATTCGAATAAAAAATTAAATTGGGGATTAAAATCGAAAAAAACAATAGAAGATATAATTGATGAAGTTGGTCAATTGAAAGAAAAATGGGTTTTATTTAAAAAATCAGATTTAGTAGATGAAATAGATTTTTCTGATACAGCTGAAAAAATGAATATAATATTTAGCACATTAAAAGAAGCTAAAGAATGGGTAGAAGAATTTTATAATAAAAAATATAATTTGTTGCTTAATACCGAAAATAAAATATTAAAAATTGGAGATATACCAACATTAAAATTTCCCAGAAATAATATAAAAAATTGGGAAAAAGATCCGAAATATACATTATACGAAATTCCAGAGGAAAAAACAAAATATGAAAATATTTTGTTGCTTAAATATGATACTGAATTATATTTTGTTAGCTTATAAAATTATATTTGAATTTAAATACAATCAAAATTATGTAATAAATAACACTTTTTTTGACATTCTAAATTACAAAAATAAACTTTTTTACATTTAGAGCATCGTTTAATTGTTTTAGCATTACAATTTAGACATAGTTTTTCAATATTATAATAATCAATTTGTAAATAGTGTTCTTTCAACTTTTTTAATCCTTCATCAATGCCGAGTCCCGATTTCTTTATCATATAATCCAGTTCAATTGCAGTAAAAGCTTTAATATGAATATTCGGCAGTGTGTCTTTTATTTTTTGCAGCAATTTGCAATAATAGTCCAAATCCCTTTCAGGATGCACACCTCCGACAATATGAATCTCTGTTACCGGCTTGTATTTATACTCCGAAATTTTATCAATAATAGTATCAATTGAAAATTCCCAACTGCCTTTTTCTTCGGCTTTTCTTTTGTATGCGCAAAATTTGCATTGATAAAAACAGATATTGGTAGGTTCGATATGTAAATTGCGGTTAAAAAAAACATATTTGCCGCTTCTTAATTCTTTTACATAATTGGCTAAAATGCCAAGCCAGCCCAATTCAGCGCCTTCGTATAATAACAACGCATCATCTGAACTGAGGCGGCTACCCTCGAAAATTTTTTTAGCGATTAATTGGAAATCCTTGTTGCCGGTAGTTAATATATATTTTTTTATATCTGTCATGTGGCAAATATACTTAAGAACGGTAATTTGATTTGCAGAAACCAAATAAAAAAAAGGAGATCGCTATGGTCTCCTTTTTAAATATCATTTCCAGCAGTTTTGCGAAGGCTTACGATGATACATTTTGAGAATTGGCTTTATTAACTTTAACATTTCTACCTGCAAGTTCTTTACCATTCAAATTTTTTAAAGCCTCGTCCGCAGATTCATCATTGTCCATTTCTACAAATCCATAGCCTTTTGATTTACCGGTACGTTTATCGGCGATAATTTTTACCGATACAACTTTGCCAAATTGGCTGAAAGCATTTGTCAACTCTTCTTCTTTCATCGAGTAAGAGATGTTGCCAACATATAATGTTACACTCATAAGAAATAAATTAAGAAATTAAAGATATAGCTACAAAAATAATTTAAATATGATAGATTTTAACAAAATTATGAAGATTTTGTTTTGAAAAAAAATTAATCCCCAATAGTGGCAATCATAACAGCTTTTATTGTATGAAGCCTGTTCTCAGCCTGATTCGAAAACAATAGAATTTTTCGATTCGAAAACTTCTTCAGTAACTTCCATTGAGTCAATTCCGAATTTTTTATAAATATCCTTTCCTAATTTTGTTTCTAAATTGTGAAATGCCGGTAAGCAATGCAAAAATTTTACTTTAGGGTTTTCAGTAAGCTCAAAAACTTTTTTATTTACCTGGTAAGGCAATAAAAGTTTTATCCGTTCTTCCCATTTCGATTCAGGCTCGCCCATAGAAACCCAAACGTCGGTATATAAAAAATCAACTCCCTTTACTGCCTCCTGAACATTTTCCGAAAGGGTAATTTTAGCCCCGGTTTCTTTGGCTATTTCAAGACATTTATTAACAAGCCCTGAATTCGGCTGACATTCTTTCGGCGCAACAGCCCTAAAATCCATGCCCGTTTTAGCCGCGCCTACCATAAGAGAATTGCCCACATTGTTGCGGGCATCTCCAAGATAGCAAAAACTAATTTTATTTAATGGTTTAGCAGAATGTTCCTGCATAGTCAACAAATCGGCCAAAATTTGTGTAGGGTGAAACTCATCTGTAAGCCCGTTCCAAACAGGAACGCCGGCATATTTTGCAAGCTCTTCAACTATATCCTGGCCGAAACCCCGGTATTCAATACCATCATACAACCGGCCAAGCACGCGAGCTGTATCTTTTATCGATTCTTTATGCCCTATCTGGCTTCCCGATGGACTAAGAAAGGTAATGTTTGCACCCTGATCAAAAGCGGCTACTTCAAAAGCACAGCGCGTTCTTGTTGAGGTTTTCTCAAAAATCAAAGCAATATTTTTATCTTTTAATTTTTGTTGTTCTGAACCTGATTTTTTAGCAACTTTTACTTCCGATGATAATTTTAAAAGATATTTTATTTCTTCAGGCGTAAAATCAAGAAGTTTTAAAAAATTTCTATTTTTGAGATTTATATCCATTGTGAAAATTATTCAATTAATTGTTCTAATAAAAAAATCAAAATTAATAAAATAAGTTTCGATTTCAAGAGTTGCATAATTAATAATACTATTAATCGGTTTAAAAATGTGCATGTAAAAAAAACCGTATCTATTGTGATATTGAAAAAATTAAATAAATTTGCACTTCCAAAAAACATTCATAAATTAGAAATTAAAAGGCAGATATGTATTTGACAAGTGAAATAAAACAAGGAGTTTTCAAAAAATACGGTAATTCAAAAACCAACACGGGTTCTCCTGAAAGCCAGGTTGCTTTGTTCACACATCGGATTAATCATCTTACTGAACATTTAAAATTAAACAAGAAAGATTTTAGTACCCAAAGGGCTTTGTTGAAATTAGTGGGCCAGCGCAGGAGGCAGTTAGACTACTTGAAAGAAACAGATATAACCCGGTACAGGGAAATAATAAAATCGCTGAATTTAAGAAAATAAAAGGCAATTTCAATTGCCTTTTTTTGTATATATATTTTTAAAGTTAACTAAAAGGTAAGACATGTACAACGCAATCCAGAAGACAATATCCTTAGGAGACGACAGGAATATTATACTTGAAACCGGGAAACTGGCAAAACAGGCAGACGGTTCGGTAGTATTAAAAATTGGCAATACAATGTTGCTTGCAACTGTTGTTGCCGCAAAAGAAGCCAAAGAAAATACCGATTATATGCCTCTCTCTGTAGAATACAAGGAAAAATTTGCCGCTTTAGGCCGCTTTCCCGGCGGGTTTATGAAAAGGGAATCAAAGCCTTCTGATTACGAAATCCTTGTTGCGCGACTTGTTGATAGGGCATTGCGCCCACTTTTTCCAGACAACTTTCATGCAGAAGTTTTCGTTACAATAAACCTTATTTCTGCTGATAAAGATGTTATGCCCGATGCTTTTGCCGGATTGGTTGCATCGGCAGCGCTAACAATTTCCGACGTGCCGTTTAACGGGCCCATATCCGAAGTCCGTGTTGGCAGGCTAAATGGTAAATTCATAATCAATCCCACTATCACTGAAATAAAAGATTCCGATATAGATATTATGGTTGGCGCCACCTACGATAATATTTTAATGGTTGAAGGGGAAATGAATGAAGTTTCGGAAGAAGACATGATCGAAGCAATTAAATATGCCCATGAGGAAATAAAAAAGCACTGCAAAGCCCAAATAGAATTTGCCGAAACCGCACGAAAAAATCCCAAACGCGAATATTGCCACGAAGAAAATGATGAAGAACTTAAGAAAAGGGTAAAAGCCGAATTGTACGACAAAGTATATTCCGTTGCCAAATCATTTTTACCTAAGCATGAACGCAGCGATGCCTTTTCAAAATTTATTGAAGATTTCATGCTTACAATTCCCGAAGAAGAACGGGAAAATAAAAAATTAATGGTTGAGCGCTATTATCATGAAGTAGAAAAAGAAGCTGTGCGTAGCTTGGTACTTAATGAAAGCATTCGCCTCGATGGCCGTAAAACAGATGAAATTCGGCCTATTTGGTGTGAAATCGACTACCTGCCTGCCGCGCACGGTTCAGCTTTGTTTACCCGTGGCGAAACCCAGTCGCTTACCACAGTTACATTAGGCACAAAGCTTGATGAAAAAGTCATTGATGAAGTTATAATGCAGGGCTCTGAGAAATTTGTCCTTCATTATAATTTTCCGCCATTCTCCACCGGCGAAGCCAGACCAGCCCGAGGGATTAGCCGTCGTGAAATTGGACATGGAAACCTGGCGCACCGCGCTTTAAAAAAAATGATACCCAATGGCGCAGAAAACCCTTATACAGTGAGGATAGTTTCGGACATTCTTGAATCGAACGGTTCATCATCTATGGCTACTGTTTGCGCTGGCACTTTAGCCCTCATGGATTCAGGTATTAAACTGAAGAAACCGGTATCCGGCATTGCAATGGGCTTAATAACTGATTTCGTTAGCGGTAAGTACGCCATTTTATCCGACATACTCGGGGATGAAGACCATCTTGGCGATATGGATTTTAAAGTGGCCGGTACAAAAGACGGTATAACAGCTACCCAAATGGACATTAAAGTTGCAGGAATTTCATATGAAATAATGGCCAAAGCCCTTCAGCAGGCTAAAGACGGCAGGATGCACATCCTTGGTAAAATTACTGAAACAATTGCCGAACCTCGTCCTGACTATAAACCTCATACACCGCGCATTGAACAAATTTTAATTCCTTGTGAAAGCATTGGCGCTGTTATTGGCCCGGGAGGTAAAATTATCCAGGAAATCCAGCGTGAAACCGGGGCAACAATTGTAATTGAAGAAATCGGCAAGAACGGGGTAGTTGATATTTTCGCTGAAAACAAAGAAGCAATTGATGCGGCTATGAAACGCGTTAAGGCTATTGTTGCTGTTCCCGAAGAAGGCGAGATATACACCGGCAAAGTCAAATCCATTATGGCATACGGGGCTTTCGTTGAAATACTTCCGAATAAAGACGGTTTGCTGCACATTTCGGAAATTGACTGGAAACGTATCGAAAAAGTTGAAGACGTGTTAAAGGAAGGAGATATAATACAAGTAAAGCTTATTGAGATTGATAAAAAATCGAATAAGCTTAAACTTTCGCGCCGCGTGCTCTTGCCAAAGCCCGAAAAAGAAAAATCATAATTCCTTGACAAATGGACTTTATCTCATTGGCCGGTAAATATAAATAATATCTGTAGGCACGGCTTGCTTAGATGTATTTGTTAATGAACCGCCGAGAAAAAACAGCATGTTTTCGTAAAATGCTAATCCAGAGCCATATCGGGGAACAGGAATTTTGCCAACTGTCGACCAGCTTCCCTGAGTATAATCAAATAAATAAACTTTGTCGTCAATAGTTCCTTGTACCAACCCACTTCCAACATAAAATCTTTTGCTATACACAGCAATGCTGAAAAAATCGGATTTTAAAGGAGCGATTGGACCTTCGATCTGGGTATTTTCAGAAGGCGAAAATATTTGAAACGAAGCGTCTGCCGGTCCTAAAATATAAATTTTATCCTCAATAACTGCCGAAGCTGCTACAGTTTGTATAGGACGTACATTGGAAGATATATGCCTTGCAGTAATAATTTTCCAACTGTTGGTTTGTGGCTCATAAAGCTCAATTGAACCGTTTGTGTTTTCACCTCCTATCGCATAAATTTTCCCTTCCGCACATTCCAATGCAAATCGTACCCGTTCGAAAAGCATCGGTTTTTTCTTTTTCCATGTTTTTGCAGAAAGGTCATATTCAAAAAGAGTTGAAGTGGGTTTCCATTTTTCATCGTATCCGCCGCTTATATAAAGTTTATTTTCATTGATACATGCGCCAAAAAAACTTCTTGTAAAACCTGCGCTGGTTATTTTTTTAATAATCCCTCCCGATGGTAAAAATTCGTAAACTACAATCTGGGTATCCGCTCCTAAGGCAGAATCTGATATGCCAAATTGTTTTCTAAACCCATCGCTATTACCCTGGCTTAAAATATAATATTTCCCTTTAGCCTGAATAATTTTAGGTAATATCATCGGTGCCGGAAGTTTGGCTTGCTGTAATCTTGCGCCACTTATTTTTAGTCCCGGCAGATAAAATGAACTGAATAATAAAAAAGCAAAAGCAATTGTAATTATCAGGACAAGGAATAAATATTGTCTTTTCATATTGTTGGTTGTTTAATGTTTAATAATTATATTTTAACCAGCTATAAGAAATAACTTTTTAAAGTATAAAATTATTAAAAAAACGTTAAAGTGAGTTTTTTCTTGAAGAACTTAAAAATATTGATTATATTTTGTTGGTTGTTTAAATTATTGTTTGTTATCATATTTATGTATATCAGAATTTTACATCATTTTTTGTCCCAACTTACATATAGTTACCGTTTTTATATACTATATTGTATCCCACAAAATAGCAAACCCCTTATAATTTATATCTTATAAGGGGTTTGAAGTACCCGGGGCGGGAATTGAACCCGCACGGCCATTACTGACCACAGGATTTTAAGTCCTGCGTGTCTACCAATTCCACCACCTGGGCATTTTAAAGAACAAATTCTTTTATCTTTTTCTACTTTGGCCTTTGCTGTCCATCCCGATTTAATCGGGACGTGTCTACCAATTCCACCACCTGGGCAAAATTGATTATGTAAAATTAATCAAATTGGTCATATAAAAAGTCCCGATTCCTCGGGAATTTTCGAGCGGGAAACGAGACTCGGACTCGCGACCCCAACCTTGGCAAGGTTGTGCTCTACCAACTGAGCTATTCCCGCAATGTTGATGCAAAAGTAAAAATCTTTTTCATTTCTACAAACAACCTAAATTGAAAATAAATTATTCCAATTAGCAGGTACATATTCGAATAATTTCGATAAAAAGGTGAAGAAATTACAGGCCTGTTATTTTTTTAATTTCATTTAATTTATTTAAAGCTTCGACAGGAGTGAGGTTGTTGATGTCTATATTTTTTATTTCATCGCGGATTTGTTTTAATACAGGATCGTCTAACTGAAAAAAACTTAGCTGGAAGCCTTCGCGTTTTTGACCGATTTCGGGTGAAAGCCTTGAATGCTTTTTTGCCCTTTGCGATGATTCCATTTCTTTTAAAATCTCATCAGCCCTGTGAACTATACTTTTGGGCATCCCTGCCATTTGCGCAACGTGTATCCCAAAGCTGTGTTCGCTGCCTTCCTTTGACCAGTTTTCTGAGAAATATTACCTTGTTGTCCATTTCTTTAACCGATACATTATAATTCTTAATCCGGCCAAATGTTTTCTCCATCTCGTTCAATTCGTGATAATGCGTGGCAAAAAGGGTTTTGGCTTTAGCATGCGGATGCTCATGGATGTATTCCACCATAGCCCAGGCAATGGATATCCCATCGTATGTGCTGGTGCCACGGCCAATTTCATCAAGCAGTACGAGGCTGTTGGATGAAAGATTGTTTAAAATACTTGCAGACTCCAACATTTCAATCATAAAAGTTGATTCGCCGAACGATATATTGTCCGATGCCCCGACCCTTGTGAATATCTTATCGATAAGGCCAATTGTAGCAGAATCTGCCGGAACGAAACTACCGATCTGCGCCAAGATGACAATTAAAGCAGTTTGCCTTAACAATGCCGATTTACCCGACATGTTTGGGCCGGTAATGATTAAAATTTGCTGTTCGGAATTGTCCAAGAAAAACATCGTTACTAATGTAAGGTTTATCCGGGGGTAATTGCTTTTCGATTACAGGATGCCTTCCACCTTTAATTTCTAAAACAGTTGAATTGTCTATTCTCGGACGGATATATTTATTTTTAATACTAACTTTTGCGAATGATAAAAGGCAATCGAGCCGCGCTATTAATGAAGCGTTTAATTGTATAGCAGGAATATAATCAATCAGGCTTTGGATGAGTTCCTGGAATAACTGGGACTCGATCTTGAGAATCCGTTCTTCCGCCCCCAATATTTTTTCTTCGTACTCTTTTAGTTCTTGTGTAATATATCGTTCAGCGCTTACCAATGTTTGTTTTCTTATCCAACCCGGCGGGACTTTCTCTTTATGTGTATTCCGGACTTCGATATAATAACCGAAAACATTATTGAAGCTGACTTTTAATGAAGGAATATTTGTCCTTTCGCTCTCGCGTTGCTGTAACTTAATAAGATATTCTTTCCCGGAATATAATATATCTTTTAATTCATCCAGTTCGGCGTTGACCCCTTTAGCAAAAACGCTGCCTTTGCCAAGCTGATTAGGCGGATCGGGAAGTAATTCTTTTTCAATACGCGTTACAATTATTTTGCATGGGTTTAATTGTTCTGAGATTTTCAGAAGCGGGGCCAGGTTGCTTTTTAAACATGCATCACGAATTGGGCCGATAGCTTCCAATGCCAGTTTAAGTTGAATTATTTCGCGGGGGTTTATCCGTCCGACAGCAATTTTTGAAGCCAGCCTTTCTAAATCGCCGATTATCCTGATCTGATCTTCAATAGTTTCTTTTATTTCATTGTTTTTTATAAAAAATTCGACTGTATCAAAGCGTTCGTTTATCGGTTGAATTTCTTTTAGCGGCATTGCAAGCCATCTTTTAAGCATCCTGCCGCCCATTGATGACAAGGTAAAATCAATAACATCTAAAAGTGTTTTTCCGCCTTCATGGATCGACTGGAAAAGCTCCAGGTTACGTACTGAGAATTTATCGAGCCAAACATACCGGTCTTCTTCAATACGCGCAATTGAAGTAATATGCTCTAACCGGTTGTGTTCGGTAATATCGAGGTATTGGAGGATTGCTCCCGCAGCTGTAATGCCAAAAGGATAATCATGAATCCCGAAACCTTTAAGCGAGGTTGTTTGAAAATGTTTTAGAAGCCTGCTTTCGGAATTTTCAAAAACAAATATCCAATCATCGAGTTTATATGTATAAAATTTATTGCCGAAATGTTCTACAAATTCCTGATGATGGCTTTTTTCGTACAAAACTTCTTTAGGCTGAAAACTGCTTAATAGTTTGTCGATATAGTCGATTGAGCCTTCGGTAAGCAGAAACTCGCCTGTTGAAATATCAAGAAAAGCAATGCCTGCACGGTTTTTTTCAATATGTACACAAGCCAGAAAATTATTTTCTTTATGTTCCAGCACATTATCGTTTAACGAAATTCCCGGCGTAATAAGTTCGGTAATCCCACGCTTAACTATTTTTTTGGCCAGTTTTGGATCTTCGAGTTGTTCGCAAATTGCCACACGCTGGCCAGCGCGCACAAGTTTATGCAAATATGTATCTAAAGCATGATAAGGAAACCCGGCTAATTCGACAAAAGTTGCAGAGCCATTTGCCCGCCGGGTAAGTGTTATGCCAAGAATTTCGGCGGTTTTAATGGCATCTTCACCGAATGTTTCATAAAAATCACCCACACGAAACAACAAAATAGCATCAGGGTGTTTTCCCTTGATGCTGAAATATTGCTTCATCAGCGGAGTTTCAACGTATTTATCGGCTTCGGACAAATCTTCAGTTTTTACAATCAAAAATAATGGTTTGATTGCAACAATGGGTATTTTTATTCAAGAAGATATTAATAAAAAATCAACTGCTTTAAATGCAAAAATTTTAATTATTACTTTTATAGTTTGCTAATCAGCAGAAGAATAAATAAGTGTTTTATTCCCGCTTATTATTAAATTTTAAATAAGCCTGTGCTCAGATATTTTTCCCCACGGTCAGGGAAAATGACAATAATTGTCCCTTTAGTAATTTTTTTGGCAATCTCGAGCGCAGCGAACAATGCAGCCCCGCTGCTCATGCCAACTAAAATTCCTTCTTTTTTTACAATTTCCCTTGCAATTTCAAAAGCTGTTTCAGTTTCAACCATAATGGTTTCATCTATTTGAGAAGGGTCGTAAATTGAAGGTACAATCGCTTCTTCCATGTTTTTCAAACCCTGAATGTAATGGCCTTTCACCGGGTGCGCACATACGATACGGATTTTCGGGTTTCTCTCCTTTAAATATTTGCTAACGCCCATAATTGTTCCAGACGTACCCAGGGAAGACACGAAATAGTCGAGACGACCGCCTGTTTGCAACCAAATTTCTTCGGCAGTAGTTTTATAATGTGCCAATTTATTGTATTGATTAGAAAACTGGTCGGGCATAAAATATTTTTCCGGATGCTTTTTAACCAATTCACGGGCTTTCATGATAGCGCCATCAGTTCCTAAGTTCTTTGCGGTAAGGGTAATTTTAGCGCCAAAAGCCTTTATCATCTGGCGCCGTTCGATGGAAACGGCTTCGCTCATGACAATTTCCACTTCATATCCTTTTATTGCCGCTATCATAGCCAAACCAATCCCTGTGTTTCCAGAGGTTGGTTCAATAATTGTTTTTCCTTTAACCAATGTTTTCGCTTCTTCGGCCTGTTCGATCATTTTCAGGGCAATCCGGTCTTTAATACTGCCGGTAGGATTATTCCCTTCAAGTTTGGCGAAAATAGAAATACCATGGTTCGAGTGAAAATTGTTGATCCGAACTATCGGCGTATTTCCTATTGTTCCTAAAATACTTTCATGCATTATAAATTCATCCATAAAACAGTTGTAATTTCTTATTAACTTTTTCTCTACTTTATAATTTTTTTAAAAAACTATTTTTGCTATTCGCTTAATATTGTCCGAAATTCCATAAGTGTAAAAATGAAGGGCGGGCACGCCGAAAGCAATTAATTCCTTCGATTGTTTTACCGACCATTCTATCCCGGCTTCTTTTACTTCCTGGTTCGTTTTGCATTTTGCCAATTCGAGGTAATATTCCTGGGGAATATCGCAATTGAATATTTGCGGCACAAGTTTAAAATCATTTATAGTTGAAAGTGGTTTTAAACCCGGCACGATTGGAACTTCAATACCAATTTCCCGGCACATCCGGACGAAACTAAAATACTTTTGATTATCAAAAAAAAGTTGAGTAACAATATATTCAGCGCCTGCATCGACTTTTTCCTTAAGATATTCGAGATCGGTTTCCATATTCGGGGCTTCAATATGTTTTTCCGGATACCCTGCCACACCTACGCTGAAGTTTGTAGCTTCCGGATTTTTCAAGTTTGAATCGATATAAATTCCTTTATTCATTTTCATTACTTGCCGAACCAAATCAGCAGTAAAGGCCAGCCCATTTTTCTCAGGAATAAAAATTTTCTGTCCCTTAGGCGCATCGCCACGTAATAATAACAAGTTGTTCATTTCTAGGAAATGAAAATCGATAAGTATATCTTCGATATTGTCAATAGTATGGCCGCCGCAGATTACATGAGGCACAACGGTAATATTATAGCGAAATTTTATTGCTGCTGAAAGGGCTACATTTCCCGGCCTTTTGCGAACTATTTTCTTTTCAATGGTACCATTGGGAAGGGCGCTGTAAACAGTTTCATGCTGATGATAGGTAATATTTATATTTATTGGGTTGAATTCAATAAGCGGATCAATGGCTTTGTAAATATCGTCAATGCTGCGGCCTTTCATTGGAGGGAGCAACTCAAACGAGAACAGCGTTTTTTTTGTGTTTGCTAATTGTTCAGATACTTTCATTTGTTAATGATGCATTCAGAATACAATTTTAGGGTTTATAAAATAAATATGCAAATGAGCACGCTAAATAAGTTTAGCCACATAAATTATAATTTTCGCAGATGGTAGAAGCATTATCTGTGCAATTAAAGTACCGACAACCCTTGCAATTACCATGTAAACAATATAGCGCCTGAAAATCGCATCGGTACTATGACCAAGGACAACATCATCCGTTAAAGCTGATAAGAAAGGATCAATAAAAACAAACATAAGTATTGTTGCCATACCATTAATAATAGCTGACAACGAGCTTGCCGTTGACCTGAAATCGGGATTAAGATATCCGGCGTAAATTGCAGATAAAACTCCAATGGTAAGTATTGCCACAGCAAAAACATTCATCAAAAAAACCTTCCAGGGAAAACCTGTAACGAAATTTATTTTCAAATTTTCATTTTTCGGCCAGGCCATGCTTTCTTTGAAATGATATATCCCTTCCTTTGAAAAACTTTTCAATATAATTTTAGGAACCGATTTGATTTCGCTGAATTTCATTACCGCTACCGAAAGAATTCGTTGAAAGCTTGGGATCATAAATCCTCCAATAATAGTAGCAACTGTGCAGGAAAAAATAATCCATCGGAAATCTGCAATATTGCTATAAATCCCGTGTTTAATGTTTTTTTCAACTGTATTGGCAAGTAAGGGAGCCTGGAAACCGTTTGCTGTGCGGGAAATAAGTACTAAAATGTTGAAAAGGGAGAACGAAATTGCAATTCGTCCGGTTCGTATACCGACCATTCTTACAGCATAAGAAAGCGTGGTAATTAAATTGATCAGAAAAGTTAATAATATAACTAATACGATTTGAGTTGACATATAAATGTTATGTTAAATATTAAAAAAATCCCATCTTAATAAACAGGGATGGCAAATTTATATTTTTTTATATGATAAAATTTAATCTTATTCTTAAAGATATAATTATATCATAAAACAAAAGTGTTTAATTTTAAATTGAATAAAAAAATGTGATGAGCTAATTGAAAATTCTTATAAATTTATTAGGTAAGGTTTAATAAAAAATAAATGACGAAGCAAATTTGAAAGTTAGAAAAAAATCAATCGGTATTTAAACAAGGTATATTAATGCAGAATTTGCTTCCTTTTCCCGGAGTACTTTCAACTTCAATAGTGCCTTGATTCAAAGTGATGAATTCATGGCAAAGAATAAGCCCGAGGCCGGTACCTTTTTCTTTTTCAGTTCCTAATGAAGAGTAATCATTGCTCAGGCTGAATAAACTAGGTAACTTATCAGGGTTAATGCCAATCCCGTTATCAACTACTTCAACTATTGTGTTATCATTTAAAGCTTTTGCGGTAATTATTATGCAACCACCTCTTGAAGTAAATTTAATAGCATTTGAAATGAGATTGCGTATTACGGTTCGAATCATATTCTGGTCTGCAAAAGCATAGATATTATCGGGAGCATTTAATTTAATTTTTATTTCTTTTTTTGAAGCTAAACCTGATAAAAGGTTAACGGCTTCATTTATGGTATTACGAAGGTTAAAGTTTGTGAGGTTAATTTCTATTTTGCGCATATTGGCCCGTGCCCAATCGAGCAGGTTTTCGAGCAATTGAAATCCGTTGTTGGCTGCTTTTGATATATAGTCGATATATTCTTTAATTTTATCATCAGGGTAACGATCGTAATTTGCCGACAAAAGGCCTGAGAATCCGACAATGGAATTAAAAGGATTTCTTAAATCGTGGGCAATTATTGAAAGGAATTTCATTTTTGCAAGGTTGGCTTCTTTAAGCTGGGATTCGATTTCCATTCTGTCTGATAAATCAAAACCTATTCCGATAAATTCTTTAACCCTGTTATTTTCTATTAACTTTTTAATATAAGCGGTAAAAGTAAAACGTTCGCCATCTTTTCTAATTCCAACAATTTCACGTGCATGAAAAATATTTTTATCGGATTCCCTGATATATAGCTTGCGGAGACGGTATAAACATTCAGGGGTAATCAGGTCTTTTAAGAATATTTTTTTTCTAAATCGTAATTTGTAAGTTTAAATTTTTCCAGGCAGGTTTTATTTAAAAAAACAAAGCGCTCATTTGAGTCGATAATAAATACAATTTCAGGAAGGGAACTGAGAATTGAGAATTCCTTTTCTTTCAGGGCTTTGTTTTCTGCCTTAAGAGATTCTATTTCTTTTTCCAGTTCTTTTATACTGGGTTGAATATCAGTCAACATTGATTGGTAATTTTAACCTACCTTCCCTCTCTGACGAAATCGTATTTCACATATCAAAGGTTATAAAAAATCGCCTTATGAAAAATAAAATTCCAATTTTTTACATTAAAAATATATAATTTTTAAGTTGCTGAAAATAAGACAATAATAAAAACGAATTATAATTATCTGAAATGGTAATCTTTAAATATTGTGTTAAATTCATTCCATGCAAATTCTTTATTTATAAGAAGATTTTTATACGAATAAGCTGCATAAAGCCCTTTGTCATCATAAATATCAATCTGGATCGGTAACAGAAGATTAATATCAATGTAAAGAACCAGGGATTTTGCATACATATTTGGTATTTTAATTGCCTGTCCTGGTTTTACATCATAATAATCTTTTATTCCAGGATTTAATTCAAGCATCATATAGTCGTTTATATAAAGCTGTTTGGCAATAATCGTAAGATCTTCGTTCAATTTTACAGTGTAATTAATATATCTAAAAAAATTATTTGCAATTGTTATTTTATAGCATTCTCTTCCATTCATCATTTCTTCACCATTATAGTCAATAGTAATTTTATCTTTTTGATTTTCTAGAATGTCATCTACAATAGAAACAAAATAACTAAACCCGGTTTCGAAAATAGTATGGTGGTGGTTATTTCTAACTTTATTGCCATAAGGGTTTAAATTTGTCTGTAACCATGGAAACCCTATTGTTGAAATTATCATCTTATTATTATTGAACCCTTCATTATACAAACCTTCTATTTTAATACCCAACATTGATTCGCGCACATAAAGCTGAAAAGGCGTAACATTAATTTTAAAAAACGCCACTTTATCAACAAACTTCTTACCTATCCTTTCATGCATTAAAGCATCATATTCAATAGTTTTAACCAGCATTGATTTTTCCGACATGGTTTGCAATATTTTCACCGGATTCGATATTTTGTGCGCTCATATAAATGAAATTATGTAGCACAATAAATAAAAAAGCATATAACTTTTTAAACCTCAATGAAACCATTATTATATTTTTATTTTGAACAACATGAAATAATGTTTGCAAAGTTAACAGAAATGACAACTGATATATTCTTTTTATTTAAAATTTATTCTTTATAACTAAAGACAAAATAAGTATATTAGCATAATAAAAACCGAATATATGATAAAAGAATTAATTTCTAAAAATCGAAGTTATAGAAGATATTGTGAAGAATTTGAGATAAGTGAGAAAACATTGCTCGATCTTGTTGATTTGGCAAGGCTTTCAGCCACAGCCGGAAATTTACAGCCTTTGAAATATATTATTTCATCCGATAGAAAAACAAATGCGCAAATTTTTCCTTGCCTGTCATGGGCTTCATATTTACAGGATTGGCCGGGGCCAATTCCAGGGGAGCGTCCTTCGGCATACATAATTATGCTTGGCGATACTTCAATAACAAAAAGCTATTTTTGTAATCATGGGATTGCAGCTCAAAGCATTTTATTGGGTGCAACAGAGATAGGGCTTGGAGGTTGTATTTTTGCAAGCGTCAGAAGGGACGAACTCAGGTCTGCTCTCCATATACCTGAAAAATATGAAATTATACAAGTTATTTCACTGGGAAAACCTAAAGAAAAAGTGGTTATAGAAAATCTACCTGCCGGTGGCGACATTAAATACTGGCGCGATGAAAACCAAGTACACCATGTGCCAAAACGATCATTAGACGAAATTATTTTAAAATTATAAAATGACAATAATTTGTTCTGCACATAAAAAATTTTCATTAAATTGCTTTTTCTATAAAACAGAGCTGAATATTATTTTTATTGCAATATTTTATATTTTTTTAAAATTTGCATCTGAAATGCTTAATTGTTACATAACAAATTAAATAGTATAAGCATGAAACCGTCAAAATTTATTTTCTATTATCTTTTGCCTTTACTATTATTAACCCAGAAAATCCATGTAAATGCTCAAGAAGGAAGTCCATATCAAACCGATTTTATCTCAACAGATGAATCGTTAAACGAAAACTACAGTTTATGCACAGATATAGATGGCGTTTTAATCACAACAAACCGGAAAGGTATTCTAACTTTCGATGCAGTAGAATGGAAATTGATTAAAACTCCGGAATTGCCCCTCATTGTTAAATTCAATCCAAAAAGCAATATAGTTTTTGTCGGTTGCCGGAATAATATCGGTTATCTTAAAAAAAACAAATTTGGAGATTACGAATATATCTCAATAGCAGAAAAAGATGTTGGCAATGTAATTCAGATAAGTTTTGCAAAAGATTATATCTATTTCTTAAGCCCTTCTTTTTTAACGAGAATTAATGCTGGCGACTTTAAAGATATCCATTACTGGAAAGGAAAAACCGGTTCTCCTTTCGTTTCGCTGCTTATATTAAAAAACAAAACCTTTATTGATGTTTTAGGAGCAGGGCTTCAAACGCCCGAGTCTCAAGGTTTTCGACCTTACATACTAAATTTCCCGCTTAATAATAAAATAATATTTTCATTGCCATACGATGAAAACACATTATTAATAGGAGCTTCAGACAATAAATGTTACCTTTTTGATGGAAAAATACTAAAGAATTTTCAATTACAGGATCAACAATATATTACCGACGGGATAATAAACGGCGGATGTATTTTAGATAACAACAAAGTAATTATCTCAACTATTGGGGCAGGCTGCCTTGTGTTCGAGCTAAAAACCGGGAAAACAATTTTTACATTAAATTATCAAACCGGCTTGCCCGACGATGAAATATTTGCCTTAGGAACCGACCGTAACCATGGCATCTGGCTTGCCCATAATTACGGCTTAACCCGCGTTGACGCAGAATTGCCGGTTAAAAATTTCACTACATTTAAAGGGCTTAATGGAAACCTCCAGGCATTGGAATTTAAAAACGGCAAACTATTTATCGGTACAAGCAACGGCGTTTATTTTCTAAATAAGAAAAAGGATTATGTTGAGTATACAGTGAAGCAAACCAACACAAAAGTTGAAGCAAAAGCCGATATAAAAAAGGAAAATACACAGCCGACCCTTGAACAAAAAACGCCTGCTAAAGAATCAAAAAAAGGCTTTTTAGGTGGATTGTTTTCAAAAAAGAACAAAGGCAAAGATAATGCAACCCAAGCACAACCTGAGGTGAAGGAAGAAAATCAAAAACAGTCGATTTGGAATATTTTCAGAAAAAGCGAAACGGCTGCCGAAAAGCAACCTTTGCAAAATAAAGTATACCGGATATCCTCTGTAAGCCACTTTTATTCTAAAGTTCCAGGGCTCGATCATAAATGCAAGCACTTATTTACATTTAACGATAAGTTACTTGCCGTTACAATCTCCGGATTATATGAAATTACAGAAGATAAAATAACACCTGTTATTCCAAACATAGAAGCAAACTATGTTTTTGCCGTCCCCGCTGAAAAATCTGTTTATGTTTGTACCGATAAAGGCATAACAATCGTAAGCCAGTTAAACAATACATGGAAAACTTCAAATTTCCCGCTGCCAAACAGCGAACCCGTTTATTCTTTCGCAAAAGATATGTTTGATAATTATTGGATTGGAAGCGAGAATAAGGTTTATAAAGCTAAATTAAAAAAAGACGGCTCATTAAAAGAAATTAAAAACTTTTTATTTTCTTCAGAATATCGGGAACGGGTAATTGTCCGTATTTCTAATAAGAAACCGCTTTTCTTCTTATCATCTGGCGTATATTCCATTTTCAAAGATTCGATCCAACCCAACGTAAATTTTACAAATTATATCGGGACTAATACAAAATATTACTTCACCCAGCAGGAATATACATGGATTCGCAATAACAACAAATGGATACATTTGTCGGCAAATTCGGAACCCGATTCTATAATGCCCAGCTATCTGAGCCTTTTCGACAATGTTAACCAGATATATTCCGATAACAATTCAAACCTTTGGATTATTAACAATAACGAATATATTTTCAAAGTTGACCAGAAAGGCATAGCTGACTATAAGTCCGATTTCAGCGCTTTTATTAAACGTTTTTCGGGTATTTCAGGTGAAACGTTTTCTCTTTATGGCGTTGAACTTAGCAAATCGAACCATTCAATAAAAATACAAATCTGCGCCCCTTATTTTATTAAACCCAATTCAAACCAATATCAATACACGATAAAAGGTTTGACAAAGGATTGGAACGAATGGAGTTCAAATCCTGAAATTGATTTATTTCTTCCTAAATCGGGAAAATACGAGGTAAGGTTCAGGGCAAAAAACATATTCGGCAAAATAAGCAATGAAAAAACATTGACATTTAAAATAAAAAGAGCATTTTATGAAACATGGTGGTTTTATTCGCTTTGCGTACTTTTTGGCCTTTTTATAATTTACATCATCATCAAATTCCGTGAAAGGAACCTTCAGAGAGAAAAAGAAATACTGGAAGAAAAAGTCCGCGAGCGCACACAGCAAATTGCCGAACAAAAGGAAAAAATAGAAACCCAATACAATGCGCTTGAAATACAAAATGAGAAAATTACAAATCAGAAAGAAGAAATTGAAATCCAACGGAACAAAATAGCGGGTCAAAACCGGGAAATAAAAGACAGTATTTTGTACGCTAAAAGGATACAAACTGCTGTAATGCCTGATCATACATCAATCGGGAATTTATTACCCGACTACTTTGTACTGTTCAGGCCAAAAGATATTGTAAGCGGCGATTTTTATTGGATAACAAAGAAAGGGAATAAAGTTATTATTGCAGCTGCCGACTGTACCGGTCATGGAGTGCCTGGCGGATTTCTCAGCATGTTGGGCATATCGTTGCTTAACGAAATATCGGTTATAGATAAAAATTTCAAGGCAAACGAAATTTTAAACCATTTAAAAGCGCATTTGAAATCAACCCTTATTAAAGAAGGGCACTCAGAAGAAGAAACAAAGGATGGTATGGATATAGCGCTTTGTATTATCGATCAAAAAAACAATACACTGCAATATTCAGGAGCTAACAACCCATTATACCTGATTCGGAACAAAGAGTTGGTTGAATATAATGCCGATAAAATGCCCATAGGAACATTTATTGGCGAAAAAGATTCGTTTACCAACATAGAAATTGATTTGCAGCCGGCTGATATTTTTTATTTATTTTCCGATGGTTTTAAAGACCAATTAGGCGGCCCGCAGATAAAGCGGTTAAAATCTAAAAATTTCAGAAACCTATTGCTCGACGGTCATGATAAACCCATGCAAAAACAAAAAGAACTTCTCGAACAATATTTTGATGGCTGGCGTGGGGAAAATGAACAAACTGACGACATTATGATTATAGGAATAAAAATATAACGAAATGTTTATCGTGGCCGTCATTTGGCCATAGCTTTGTTTATTAAATCGAACAATAAATTGCAGTTGATTGGTTTCGAAATAAAGAAATCGCATCCTGCTTCTTTGCTCTTTTTTATATATGATTCCAAAGAATATGCCGATTGGATTATTATAGGAATATTCTTTTTTACTTTTTTGATAATTCTTGTTGCCTGCCAACCGTTCATGTCGGGTAACTGAATGTCCATAAGTATCAAATCGATATTTTTATTGTTTTGTGAAGCAATTATTGCATCTGAAGCATTTATTACGTGAATAAACCTGGCGCCGGTATCTTCAAGCATATCCATAAGAAAAGTTGCGTTCATTTCATCATCCTCAACTATCAGAACAGTCTTATTCTTTAAATCCGGTGTAACCATGTTTAAATTGTTTTTTTAATTTTTATACGTTGTAATTATAATATAAGTTAGTTGAACAAAAGTCCTTCGGACATTACTTGTTTATTTTAACGTGAGTTCGATGTATAAGATATTTAAAATATGACTGTTGCGTTATTCCCCCTTGGCGAAGGGGGTAGGGGGATTCGATTCTTATTTGCTAAATTGCCAAAAAATATCAATCCCCCTGCCCCCTTTTCAAAGGGGGACTTGCTTTGTTCTTGATTATATGAAATTTACACATATATTATATCGAACTCACGTTATTTTAAATTATCTTATTAAACCAAAATCCAAAGACGGTTTTAAATTGATAATATGAATTTCGCAATTTTTTAACTCAGATACAAACAAATTAAAGAAAATTTTATACCGGAAGTATTTTTATTGATCTCTGTTTAATAATCATCTTCCCGATTTCTTTCCCAAAAAATAATTCAATGGCAGGTTTTGCAAAGCTATTTTTAAATAGGGGTAAACCGACAAATGGTTGTCATAACAAATATAACATTGAAACATTTATGCTGAAATAAAAAGTATTTTTCATAAAGTTAGTGGTTGGTTGATTAATTTTGGTTTAAATCAAAAACCTACCATGCCAATAACAAGGTAGGTTTTTTTATGTTTTAATTTCACTTAAATTTATTACTTATGGATATTTATCCTTATAATCCAATCCATTTTTACTTTTGCCGAAACCGCCATGGATTTGACATTGCCGTTTAATGGTTTAAGCTTCGTTTCGCCGGTAACAGTGTTTATATTTATATTAAAATCGGTTTTACCATCATTATTGTAATCTATCTCCTGGCTGATAAGTTTAGGCAGTTGGTTATCATCAGAAAATTTAATTTGTACAAAACCCGATTTGCTTTCACCTATTAATGCTGCAAAAACCGGCTTGTAAATAACAACTTTAAGGCCATTGTTTTCAAAGGAACGGGCTACTTCCCCTCCAGAAAAAACAGGATTTATTTTCATGAAAGGCAATTTTGCAAGTTGTTTTGCAAAATTGGCATTACCCATAAATGTAAGCGGGATTAATAAAACACAAGCAAAAGCCCAGATATACGCAATAATAATTAATAATTTTTTCATTAATTAAATTATTACTTAAGTATTATCTCAGCGTTTGGTTTATTTGATAGCCCAAAATATTTTGAAACCGCTTTATAATCTGAAATATTTACCCTTTCTTTCAACGCATCCAATGGCATCCCTTCAATAATAACTACTTTAAAATACATATCAGCGCTGGGAGCTTGTGTATCATTGACACCATTATCGGTCTTATCATAGGTTAAATCTATCTCTCCAATAAATACATCAAAATCCATATAAGTTACAGAAGTGCTATCAATTGAAGTGTTAGGCAACATATAAAAATATTCATTATAAGGATCATCAACATTTTTTAATACATAAACCAATACAGAGCCACTATCAACTATACCAGATGTAATTTCCGGAACACTTAGAACAGTTTTGTATCCGTTAGCATTACCACTCCATGCCCCTGTATTAACCTGATATTGCACAGAATGAACATTGGCATTTCCCATTGGCCCATCATTTCCCTGAGGCCCCATTAACCCATCATCTCCCTGAGGCCCCATTGGCCCATCTTTTCCCCTGCAACCGGTAATTAAAATTACTAC
>CAWEFA010000015.1:0-14658 GCA_963808135.1 uncultured Bacteroidota bacterium | reverse complement strand
GTGTTATTGTGCGCCTTGGTTCAGTTACATATACTTTCGTTTTAATTATAGTTATATTTACAAAGATTGAATTCCGATGTTTCTTTTATGTCTAACGCCAAATATGAAAAAGCATGATAAAAATCACGACAATTGCCGAAATTTATCAATGTCTTATAACACCTTGATTAAGTGATTTTTTCTTTTTTATATTGCTTGAAGTAACTCGTTGGCTTAATTTAAAACGATAATATTTTTATTGAAAAGATTATAGAAGTCTTGCAAATATTGCATTTTATTTAAGTTCCTCTGCTAAGCTTAGAACTTTATTAATTGCTTTCTCTAATCCACTTGGATTTTTTCCTCCTGCAGTTGCAAAAAACGGCTGACCGCCTCCGCCACCATCAATTTCTTTCGAAACATCACGAATTATATTGCTTGCGTTCAGATTTTTTTCTTTTACCAAATTATCGGAAATAATCAAAGCAAGATGGGCTTTGCCATCTATCTCCGCGCCTAAAATAAGCAATAAATTCTCTATCTGTCCTTTTAGTAAAAATGCCAGATCTTTCAAATCGTCAGAGGAGTTTGCTTCAAACTACCCCTGCAATTAAATTTATATCTCCTATTTTGTTGATTTTGCTTAAAAGCTTTTGCCTGGTTTTATCAAGCTTTTGACGGTTATATTCCCCTATTTTCTTTTCTAATGTATTTTTATCATTTATTAATGATTCAACGCTTTTGATAATATCTTTAGGGTTTTTAAGTAAATCTTTAAGTTGGGCCAGAACTAAAGCCTGGTTGGTTAAAAACTCCTGCGCCTTATTCCCGGTAATTGCCTCGATACGGCGAATGCCAGCTGCAATAGCGCTTTCAGAAATAATTTTAAAGTAGCCAATTTGTCCGGTTGCGTTTACGTGAGTTCCCCGCACAATTCAACCGAATCGCCAAACTTAACTACCCTTACGCTGGAACCGTATTTTTCTCCGAACAAAGCCATAGCTCCGAGCTTCAGCGCCTCATCGATCGGAGTCTGACGGCGTTCATCGAGTTTGAGGTTTTGACGTATTTTCTCGTTAACAAAAGTTTCAACTTTTATAATTTCTTCATCGGTCATTTTCTGAAAATGTGAAAAATCGAACCTTAGATAATCGGGATGGACAAGAGAACCTTTTTGTTCAACATGTTTTCCAAGGATTGAACGCAATGCCTGGTGAAGCAAATGTGTTGCAGAGTGGTTGCTTTCAGTGTCGATACGTTTATTTATATCGACTTTTGCCTTAAAAACAGCTTTAATATTAGCTGGCAACTTCTCACTGATGTGAATGGAAAGATTATTCTCTTTTTTGGTATCGATAATTTTTAAATTTTCGGCATTAAATTCCAAAATTCCTGAATCACCCACTTGTCCACCACTTTCGGCATAAAAAGGAGTTTTATCGAAAACAAGGTGAAAGAAATTTTTTCCCTTGCCCGAAACTTTTCGATACCGGGTAATTTTAATATTTGCTTCAGTATGATCGTACCCGATAAACTCCGATGTGCTTTCAGGATTAATTATAACCCAGTCGTCTGTTTCAACAGCAGCATCGGAACGTGAGCGCGATTTTTGCTTTTGCATTTCTTCATCAAATTCAGGCCGGTTTACCTGCATGCCCTGTTCTTTTAATATAAGTTCCGTGAGGTCGAGCGGAAAGCCATAAGTGTCGTATAATTCAAAAGCCGGCTTTCCGCTGATGATTTTAACTTTATCCAATTTTGCTTTATTGATAAGCTGTTCCAATAATTTAATGCCGGTCGATAAAGTTTTAAGAAAAGCTGTTTCTTCTTCGGCTATAACTTGAACGATAAGTTTTTCCTGTGCTTTGAGTTCTTTAAACGTATTTCCGAACTGATTGACAAACAGTGGAACAAGTTTGCAAATAAATGGCCCGTCCTGGTTTAGAAAAGAAAAAGAATATCTGACGGCCCTGCGCAAAATACGCCGGATTACATATCCGGCCTTGTTATTGGAAGGCAACTGGCCATCGGCAATGGCAAAAGCAACTGCACGCAGGTGATCGGAAATTACGCGCATTGCTATGTCGGTTAATCCGCCTTTTCCATGACCAATACCTGTTAAACGCGATATCTCATTAATTGACGGGGTAAAAACATCGGTTTCGTAATTCGATTGTTTCCCTTGTACCACCATGCAAAGTCGTTCAAAGCCCATACCTGTATCGACATGCTTATCGGGCAGTATTTCGAGATCGCCGTTAGCTTTCCGGTTATATTGAATAAACACCAGGTTCCAAATTTCAATTACCTGGGCGTTGCCCGTATTTACAAGAGTTTTGCCATCAACTTTTTTTCTGTCAGCATCATTTCTTATATCAACATGGATTTCGGAACATGGACCGCATGGCCCGGTATCGCCCATTTCCCAGAAATTATCTTTTTTATTGCCTTCAATTATCCGGCTTTTGTCAATATGGCCGGCCCATATATTATATGATTCGTCATCGCGTTCAAGGTTTTCGGAGTTATCGCCCTGAAATATGGTAACATACAGCCTGCCCTTATCAATTTTCAACCATTCGGTAAGATATTCCCATGCCCATTCTATTGCTTCATTTTTAAAATAATCACCAAACGACCAGTTACCAAGCATTTCAAACATGGTGTGATGATAGCCGTCATGGCCGACTTCTTCCAAATCGTTATGTTTTCCTGAAACCCTCAAACATTTTTGTGTATCGGCCACCCGTCGATATTTTGCAGGAGAGTTTCCCAGAAAAATATCTTTAAACTGGTTCATGCCTGCATTGGTGAACATTAATGTCGGATCGTTTTTAACGACCATTGGAGCCGACGGAACAATCTGATGTTGCTTTGATTCAAAAAATTTTAAAAATGATTCCCTTATTTCGTTCGAATTCATACCATATTATATATAACAATTTTATTAGGCCAGTTAATTTTTAACATTAAAAATTAATCCGGGCAAATTTACTATAAAAAGAAGAATTTGCTTATTTGAATTACACAAGATAAAAAACATCTTTAATAACTTAAACCGCAAAATACAAATGAAAAATTTTCTTTACTTATCTTTGTGGTTTTATATAAGTTTAAGCAATTCATGGAGAACTTTATAGTATCGGCAAGAAAATACAGGCCGGCAACTTTCGATTCGGTAGTGGGACAACAATCGATAACCACAACTTTGAAAAATGCAATTCAAAGCAGCCATCTTGCCCATGCTTATTTGTTTTGCGGCCCCAGGGGAGTGGGAAAAACAACATGCGCAAGGATATTTGCAAAAACCATAAATTGTTCAAAAATTACAGGGCATGTTGAACCTTGCAACCAATGCGAATCGTGCCGGTCGTTCAACGATTCGCGTTCATTTAATATCCATGAGCTCGACGCAGCTTCCAATAATTCTGTCGACGATATCAGGAGCCTAATTGAACAGGTGCGGATTCCTCCTCAAATTGGCAAATACAGCATTTATATTATCGACGAAGTACACATGCTTTCAGCATCGGCTTTTAATGCTTTTCTGAAAACCCTTGAAGAACCGCCCAAACATGCAGTTTTTATTCTTGCCACAACGGAAAAGCATAAAATAATTCCTACAATCCTTTCACGTTGCCAGATATATGATTTCAACCGGATAAAAGTTGAAGATGCAGTAAATTATTTAGAAAAAATAGCTAAAAACGAAAGTGTAGAATATGAAGCCGACGGTTTGAACATAATTGCCCAGAAAGCCGATGGCTCAATGCGTGATGCGCTTTCATTTTACGACCAGATTGTCAGCTACTCGGGTGGAAAAGTTACTTATAAAAACGTAATCGAAAATTTAAATGTGCTCGATTATGAATATTATTTCAAAATCACCGATGCTTTTTTGAATTGCAATATAACTGAATCGTTTTTGATTTTTGACGAAATTCTTTTAAAAGGTTTCGACCCTCACAATTTTATTATCGGGCTTAGCAAACATTTCCGCGATTTATTGGTTTGTAAAGATATTTCAACACTTCAGTTGCTCGAAGCGAGCAATAATATAAAAGAAAGGTACAAACAACAAACCGCCCTTTGCCCAACTGATGTCCTTTTCGAATATTTAAATTTATGCGGACAATGCGATATTAATTTCCGAAGCGCAAGGAACCAAAGGCTTCATGTTGAACTTTCTTTAGTACAACTTTGCCGGGTAACGGATAAAAAAAAAAGCAGTGATGAGCCAACAGGCTTGAACGAGAAACTTCCTGAGCCGGTTGAAAAAATTGAAAAACCTGTTTTAGAGAAAAATGTCGAAACTTCTTCTTTTTCGGAAATAAAAAATAAAGCCCCTGAAGTACCTAAAAATGGTGAAAACTACAAATCAATAACTCCATCGATTAAATCAGCAATAAAATATGAAACTGATTCACCACAAGAGGACAAGGAATTTGAAGTAACTGAAAATGGGGAGCCAGATGAAAAACCGGAAACTGAAATCAGGGAGAACCATTTTACAAGCAATCAATTACAAAAAGCATTTAGTAAGTTCGTTGATTCAATTAAAGCTGAAAAGCCCCGTCTTTACAGCACTTTAAATGCCCAGCAACCAAAGATTGCCGGCAATAATAACATAGAGATTACATTGAGCAACCGCGCACAATTAGATGATTTTAATAAAAACCTGAAACAAAATATGGTTAATTTTTTTCGTAACGAACTTGAAAATGATAACATTACAGTTGAACTTATTGTTTCCAAACATGAAGAAAAAAACAAACTGTATACTTCTGAAGAAAAATTTAAATACCTCCTTGAAAAAAATCCTGCTTTGGGAAAACTAAAACAACAGTTGGATTTGGATTTCGAATAATTAGCCGGATCATTTGCCAATTATACAAATTGCCCTTGACAAATTTAATCATGAAGATAATTTATATATTCGCATCGTTTTTTTAAACATAAATCATAAAAAACAACAAAATTTCAACATAAATTGAAAATTTGATAAATATGCAAAATAATAGAATTACTATTTCGAACGGGAAATTAAACGTGCCTGACAACCCTGTAATTCCTTTTATAGAAGGTGATGGCACAGGCCCAGATATTTGGGCGGCTTCTGTAAGGGTTTTTGATGCAGCGGTTGAAAAGGCATATAAAGGAAAGCGCAAAATAAACTGGCGGGAAGTTTATGCAGGTGAAAAATCGTTTAAAAAAACCGGAGAATGGCTTCCCAAGGAAACACTCGATGTGCTTAATGAATATCTTGTGTCAATTAAAGGCCCACTTACAACTCCTGTCGGCGGTGGCATACGTTCGCTTAACGTTGCATTGCGTCAGTTGCTTGACCTTTATGTTTGCTTGCGCCCGATTCGATATTTCAAAGGCGTACCATCGCCGGTAAAAAACCCAACCACCACCGATATGATAATTTTCCGTGAAAATACCGAAGATATTTATGCCGGTATTGAATGGAACTATGGAACGCCGGAAGTAAAAAAGATTATCGATTTTTTGCAAAATGAAATGGATGTTAAAAAAATCCGTTTTCCAATGTCATCGTCGATTGGTATAAAACCTGTTTCGAAAGAAGGTTCACAACGTTTAATAAGGGCTGCAATTGAATATGCAATCAAACATAAGAAACCTTCAGTTACATTAGTGCATAAAGGCAATATCATGAAATTTACCGAAGGTCAATTCAAAGCCTGGGGCTATGAACTTGCTGAAACCGAATTCAGCGAGCATACATTTACGTGGATGCAACATGAGAAAATTACTGCAACTGAAGGTCAGCAGGCTGCCGATGAAAAAATGAAATCGTCCCAGGCTGCCGGAAAAGTTATTATTAAAGACTATATAGCAGATAATTTTCTTCAGCAAATACTTTTGCGCCCAGCCGAATTTTCAGTAATTGCAACTTTAAACTTAAACGGGGATTATATTTCCGATGCGCTTGCAGCAATTGTGGGCGGTATTGGGATTGCCCCCGGCGCAAATATCAACTATATTACCGGTCATGCTGTATTTGAAGCCACTCATGGCACCGCGCCTAAACATGCCGGCAAAGATAAGGTAAACCCAGGTTCGGTAATACTTTCCGGCGTAATGATGCTCGAATATATGGGTTGGAGCGAAGCCGCCGAATTAATTATAAAGGGCCTTGAAAATGCCATTCAAAAAAAACACGTTACATACGACTTCGAGCGTCTTTTGGAAGGAGCTAAACTTTTAAAATGTTCAGAATTCGGAACAGAAATTATTAACAATATGATAATACCTTAGCGTTGGTTTCCTGCTTTATTGTAGAATACATTTTGCGGTGAGGTTACCCATGTTGCTGTTAACTTTCACAAAATATAAACCTTTGGGCAGCATGTTCAAATCGAGTGGTAAAGTTATTTGTCCTGAATTTTTACTGCTTTGTTTTATAAATACTGTTTTGCCGGTCAAATCAAATAAGCTAACTGTAAATTTCTCATCATAGGGCGAAGAATATTGAAGGTTTGCTTTGCCATTGCTTGGATTGGGCACAACTGATAAGCTTGATTCCCCGATTGTTTTATGGTCTGAAATTGTTGTCATTTCTGAAACTGTAATGTAGAATGTGCCCTCAACTCCTCCTTCGCTTCCGGCAACTTGTACCCAATACGTTTGGCCAGGTATAAGAGAAAGTCCATATAATGCTGCTGAATAAGGATATTCAGAATGATAATCGTCATTTGCTGCAACAAGGTCTGCTTTTGTAATATTTGTGCATGAATCGGATTTATAAACAGCAATTTCTGTATCCATGCCACGTGTATCAATATTAACATATCCACTCGGAGGGCCTGTAATTTTAAACCAAACGCTGTTTTGCAAAGGGCTTCCTTCGGTTTGGTAGCACCATGTCATCGGGCAATTGCAGCAAGTATCGGTAGGATAAGGTTCATTCTTTTGAATACCTGCAAATTGATTGGTAAACGGGCCATTATCGCCGATATGCAAATCAATGGCATGGCAAATACTGTCATTTGGCGGTGATTTTCTTAATAACAATTCAAAAGTTACCCCACCGATGCAATTACCCTGAGTGCCTGTTACCGTATACCTGTAATAACCATCGATATTGCCTTTTAAAAAAACTTCTTTTCCCGTTGGTGTATTTAAATAATCGGAAGGATACCAGGTAAAATTATCAGCATTGCCAAAGGCATATAATTTAATTGTGTCGTCCAACCTTGCTGAATCGGGCGCAGCAATAAATATCGAAAGCATGTCAGGTATTTTGAATTCTTTTATAATTGAATCCGTTCCCAATGAGTTACTAACTACAAGTTTTGCATACCTGAGGCCCGGGGTTGCAGATGAATCATAAAGAACTGTATGCGGGCCTTTACCGGTTGCAGTTGCAGGATTGGCATTTTTTCCAAAATCCCAAAAATAACTTGAAATATTTTCTAATGAGGCCGAGTTGTCTGTAAACTGTACAGAACTGCCTGCACATACTTCATATTTACTCATATTGAAATTAGCTTTAGGCCCCTGCCAACTATTCTGTGCATAAGCACTAATTACAAGATCGCATTCCCAATTAGGGACATTAGAACCTAAAGGTTGCCAATTGCCATTTTCAAGAATCCACTGCCGTCCCGAAGGTTCAATTATAGGATCGGCATAAGCTGTATCACTTGGATCCGTTGGATATGGATTATTTAATTTTATTTCTATCGGGATTGGTGTATATAAATCGGGCGTGAAATAGGTAACTTCAATAGAAAAATTACCCAAAACTAATGTTGGTATATCGAAAGTGTAATAACCGGGAGATCTGACAGGATCGCTTTTATAAGAAGACAAAATATTGTTTTCTGCATCTAATATCTCAATTTCAACTGTAGCGCCTGTCTTTGCCAAGAAAGTGCCTACCTTTCTTATATATTGTGGCTTATTATTAAAATATTCTTCACTAACAATTCCTGTCTCACTTTGATGCGACGTGCCAATAAAATTCAGGGCACATAATTTACAGTAACTATAAAGTTGATCTACTGTTTCATTATTAACCGTTCCAATACCCCAACGTACCGGGTAATAAGCAATCGGGTTTAAAATCTTTGAATCCTTATAAGAAATATAGAAATAACCTTTATCAGCCCAGGCATCGCCCCAACTGTTTTTAACAATCCATGCCCCTTTGCCCCCGGCGGTTACTATATTATCGTCCCAGCCTGCAATCAGGATCATGTGATTAGCGATACTCGTTCCATTATAATAATAGGTAAAATCGTTTGAATTAAAATAAGAGAGATCCATATACATGGCTGATGTTACTGCACCATAGTCCATAATTATGCGTTTTGTATAATTACGGTTTTTATATACCCAACGTACTTCAGGTACACAAGCAACAACTGGTTTCCCTGAAACACATGCAGAATTAGTAGAAATTGTAGAGTAAGGGTCGTCAGTTTCATTAATAGGGCCTTTTAAATTTGTCAGGTATGCCATAGCTGTTTGGTTATTTCCACCATCTTCTAATACTCTAAGAAAACCATTACAGCAAACCAAATTTTTTTCAGATAGCTCAAATTCGGGAAAACTTTTTACCATCCAATCCGATTCAATAGAGCTCAAAGTTGCGAATGCCCAGCAATTGCCGCCTGCTGCACCAGACCCCTGGTTTTTGACGGAAGATACTTCATGTATTTGTCTTAAATCATAAGAAGAGGGCAACAGTACAAACGAGCTTTTTAGTCCTTTTACATTCTCCGATGTATTTACTATATTAACATCTCCAAGTTGAAAAGTCATTGGAACATATCCTAAAGATTTGTTGATTTTTACATTTGCTCTCCTGAGCGAATCCTGCAATTTAAAATAATTAATAAAGTCGGGATTAATTGGCATTTTTTTTGAAACCTGGGCTTTGCCATTTAATATTGGCTGCAACAGAAGTAATATAAACAAAAGCTTCCTGACCATGAAAACCATCTATTAACTTAAAAGAGAATCAAAGATAGAAAAAATACGTTTCATATCCTTAAAAACTTATTTTGAAAGTTTTTATATGAAACTGTTCAAATATTAAAAATGTGTTACGCATGTGTTAAGTCTATATTTTTCTTAATGTTTGAAGGGCTAAGCATCTAAACTTTTATATAGCACAATCATAATATGAAGGAAAATAAATTAATTTTACAGCCTTAAATAATTCACACCTATTAAAAAATTTCAAAATGAGTATTCTTGCCAGCATAATTCAGAATTTTTTTGGGTCAAAATCTGAAAAAGATATTAAAGAAATTCAACCTATTGTAGATAATATCCCCGGAGAATATGAAAAGTTAATAAAACTGACAAATGATGAGCTGCGTAAATTAAGCAATGATCTTAAAATTAAAGTTCGTTCTTCAATATTCAGCGAGGAAGAACAAAAAAAGGAATTAAAAGCAAAAATTGAGGATCCTGATCTCGATATAAAAGAAAAAGAAAAATTATATGCTCAGATTGATAAAATTGAAGAAACAATTGAAGAAAAATTAAATAAAATACTCGATGAAGTTCTTCCGCTCGCATTTGCCATTATAAAAGATACCGCACGGCGGTTTTATGAGAGTGAAGAAATAGAAGTTACTGCAAACGATAACGACCGTTATTTGGCTACCACGCGAAGCAGCATTAAAATCAGGGGCGATAAGGCGGTTTATCTTAATCATTGGATAGCCGGCGGCAATGAAATTAAATGGGATATGATACATTACGACTGCCAGCTTATTGGCGGCGTTGTGCTGCATCAGGGCAAAATAGCTGAAATGGCAACCGGCGAAGGCAAAACCCTTGTGGCAACTTTGCCGGTATTTTTAAATGGGCTTACCGGACGCGGCGTTCATATTGTTACTGTTAATGACTATCTTGCAAAACGCGACAGCGAATGGATGGGGCCAATGTATGAGTTCCACGGCTTAACGGTAGATTGTATTGACAGGCATCAGCCGAACTCCGAACAAAGGCGTAGAGCTTACCTTGCCGATATTACTTTCGGCACTAACAATGAATTCGGCTTCGATTACTTGCGCGACAACATGGCCGGCATTCCTGAAGAACTCGTTCAACGTTTGCATAATTACGCAATAGTAGATGAGGTTGACTCCGTTCTTATCGACGATGCCCGTACCCCGTTGATAATTTCAGGGCCTGTGCCGAAAGGCGAAAACCAGGAATTTGAAGTTTACAGGCCTAAGGTGGAAACGCTGGTAAATGCACAACGAAAACTTGTTACCCAAATACTAGCCGATGCTAAAAAAGCGCTCGATTCAGACGACAAAGAGAAAGCAGGACTATCCCTTCTTCGTGCATATAAGGGTCTGCCAAAAAATAAAGCCTTAATTAAGTTCTTGAGCGAAGAAGGAAATAAAACACTTTTGCTTAAAACAGAAAATTTTTACATGCAGGATAATAGTAAAAATATGCATCTTGCAACCGACGAACTTTATTTTGTTATAGATGAAAAGAACAATAGCATTGACCTCACGGAAAAAGGCATCGACCTGATTACTTCCTCGTCCGAAGATTCATCCTTTTTTATTCTTCCCGATATTGGTTCGGAAATTGCAGAAATTGAAAAAACCATAACTAACCCTGATGAAAAAATAATTAAGAAAGAAAAACTGCTTCAGGACTACGTTATTAAATCGGAAAGGGTACATACGGTAAACCAGCTTCTTAAAGCTTATACATTGTTTGAAAAGGACGTTGAATATGTTATAATTGAAAATAAAATAAAAATTGTTGACGAACAAACAGGAAGGATTCTTGAGGGCAGGCGTTATTCAGACGGCCTTCACCAGGCAATCGAGGCAAAGGAACGTGTGAGGGTTGAAGCGGCAACCCAAACATTTGCCACTATTACGCTCCAGAATTACTTCAGAATGTATAAAAAACTGGCCGGTATGACAGGCACCGCTGAAACCGAAGCCGGGGAATTATGGAATATTTACAAGCTCGATGTGGTTGTAATACCAACAAACAAGGATGTTATCAGGATAGACAATGAAGATAAAGTTTATAAAACCAAACGCGAAAAATATAATGCCGTTATTGAAGAAATTGAAAGCCTGATTGAAAATGGAAGACCCATTTTGGTTGGCACAACGTCGGTGGAAATTTCAGAGCTGTTGAGCAGGATGTTGAAAATAAAAGGCATAAAACATAATGTATTAAATGCCAAGTTGCATCAAAGAGAGGCGGATATTGTCGCCGAAGCCGGGAAATCGCGGATAGTTACAATCGCCACAAACATGGCAGGGCGCGGAACCGATATTAAGCTTTCCGAAGAAGTCAGGAAGGCTGGGGGGTTGGCAATTGTAGGAACCGAACGCCATGAATCAAGACGTGTCGACAGGCAGTTGCGCGGCCGTTCGGGAAGGCAGGGGGATCCAGGCTCATCGCAATTTTTTGTATCGCTCGAAGACGACCTTATGCGTTTGTTCGGCTCCGACCGTATTGCTTCAATTATGGATCGGATTGGCATCCAGGAAGGCGAAGTTATTCAACATTCAATGATATCCCGTTCCATCGAAAGGGCTCAGAAAAAAGTTGAAGAAAACAATTTCGGCATACGAAAACGCTTGCTCGAATATGACGATGTTATGAACTCGCAACGCGAAGTAATTTACAAACGTAGGCGCAATGCGCTTTTTGGAGAGCGCTTAAGCCTTGATATTTCGAACATGATGTATGATGTTTGCGAATATATAGTGAACCAGTATCATGGAAATACCGATTTTGAAGAGTTTAACCTGGAAGTTATAAGATTACTTTCTATTGAAGTTCCATTCAGTCCTAACGATTATCTAAAACTTTCATCCGATGAGCTGATTGGGAAACTCTATACCGAATTATGGAATAGCTATCGCCGTAAAAATACAAATTTGGCAAAGCAGGCTTATCCGGTTGTTAAGGACATTTATGAAAAACAAGGCGCTTTATATGAAAATATTGTTGTGCCGGTTAGCGATGGCATAAAAGTTTACCAGATAATAACTAACCTTAAAGTTGCATTTGAAACAAATTGTGCCGAATTGGTCAAATCGTATGAAAAAACTTCCATACTATTAACAATTGATGATGCCTGGCGCGAACACCTCCGTGAAATGGACGATCTGAAACAATCGGTACAAAATGCAGCTTATGAACAAAAAGATCCGCTGCTTATTTACAAATTCGAGTCGTTCGAATTGTTCCGCACCATGATTGAAACTATAAATAAAAATGTAGTATCAATGCTAATTAAGGGCAACATTCCTTTCACCGATCCGGACAATGTTCGTCAAACCCAAGCGCCAAACAGGATGGATATGCACGATCAACAGTTTTTCGAAATATTTCTCGATGACCGGATGGCGACTCGGCTGGATGATTTTGCCCGACAGTCTGTTGCGGCCCGTCGAGGTGCTGGCGCAGAACCTATTCATTTCGCCGCCGCGCTTGCCCAGGTCGCCGGTGTGGCGGCATTCGACTGTGCCGACGAACTCGAGGCAATGTCGCGCGCTACCAGCGAAACCGCGACGATTCTGCTCGACGCTTGCCGGCGCGGGATTCGATACTTTCGCCCCCGCCGAGGGCGCGTTCTATCTCTACGCCGATGTGTCGCGCTATACCAATGACAGCGAGGCCTTCTGCCGCCGCACTGTTGGCCGAGACCGGCGTTGCCTGCACGCCGGGCGTCGACTTCGACCCGGCCGAGGGGCGGCGCTTCATGCGGCTCGCCTATCCCGGCACCGAGGCCGAAATGCCGAGCGGCCCGGCGGCTGAAGGATTGTGGAAGAAGTAGAGCGGGAGGCGCTCGGCCTCCCGCCCATATGGGAATGGCGCAGGTCTATTCTGCCGCCACCTTGGGCGATTGCGGCCAAGCGCCTTGTCGAGCGCGCTGCTGGTCGTAGGGCTCGTCCTTGAGTTTGCCGGCGAAATAGTCCGGTATAGGCCTGCATGTCGAAATGGCCGTGGCCCGACAGGTTGAACAGGATGCGTCTCGCTCTTGCCTTCGTTCTTGCAGCGCAGCGCTTCGTCGATCGCGGCCTTGACCGCGTGGTTCAATTCGGGCGCCGGCACGATGCCTTCGGTGCGGGCGAACTGCACGCCGGCGGCGAAGCATTCGAGTCTGGGCATAGGCGCGCGCCTCGATCAGGCCCAGTTCGAGCACGTGGCTGACCAGCGGCGCCATGCCGTGATAGCGCAAGCCGCCGGCATGAATGCCCGGCGGCATGAAGGTCGAGCCCGAGCGTGTGCATCTTCACCAGCGGCGTGAGGTGGCCGGTGTCGCCGAAATCGTAGGCGTAGCGCCCTCGCGTCAGGGTCGGGCAGGAGGTCGGCTCGACGGCGATGATGCGCACCTTGCTTGCGGCCGCGCCTTCTCGCCGAAGAAGGGGAAGGCGATGCCGGCGAAGTTGCTAGCCGCCGCCGGCGCAGCCGATGACGATGTCGGGATAGTCGCCGGCATCGCCAAGCTGCTTCATCGCCTCCTGGCCGATCACGGTCTGGTGCAGCAGCACGTGGTTGAGCACCGAGCCGAGCGAGTATTTGGTGTCGTCGCGCTGGGCGGCCATCTCGACCGCCTCGGAGATGGCGATGCCGAGCGAGCCGGTCGAGTCGGGATCGCTCGGCCAGAATGGCGCGGCCGGAGTCGGTCGTATTGGCTGGGGCTGGCGATGCAGCGTCGCGCCATAGGTCTCCATCAGCGCCCGGCGATAGGGCTTCTGCTCGTAGCTGACCTTGACCATGTAGACCTCGACCTCGAGGCCGAACAGCTGGCCGGCGAAGGCCAGCGACGAGCCCCATTGGCCGGCGCCGGTCTCGGTGGTCAGGCGCTTGACGCCTGCCTGCTTGTTGTAGAAGGCCTGGGGCACCGCCGTGTTGGGCTTGTGGCTGCCGGCCGGGCTGACGCCCTCGTACTTGAAGAAAATCTTGGCCGGGGTGTCCGAGCGCCTTCTCCAGGCGCCGGGCGCGGATCAGCGGCGTCGGCCGCCACAGGCGATAGATGTCGCGCACCGGCTCGGGGATCTCGATGTACGCTCGGCGAGACCTCCTGCATGATGATGGCCATGGGGAACAGGGGCGCCAGATCGCCGGGGCCGACCGGCTGGCCGGTGCCCGGATGCAGTGCCGGCGGGGGCGGCTTCGGCAGATCGGCGACCAGGTTGTACCAGGCCTTCGGAATCCGATCTTCAGGGAGCAGGTATTTGGTCAATTCGGTCATGATCTCCCCCAGGTCTTTTATCGAATTCGTCCCGTATATTTGTAAGCCAACCCTAGGCGGGGGTCAAAACGACCCCCCGGATTTGCCGATCGGACCTTGTTTCATCGTGCGTATTTTTCCGCGCGCCATGTTCTCTAAATGTTTCACGTGAAACATAAGTCGATGTTTCGTTATTTTTCAATGAGATATATCGATAAAAATTGCGTGAAACGTATCAAAAAATATCGATTTCGTAATCATCTCATGCCATGATAACCACTTGATCCAACACGATTTGGGGAACGCGCGTACCTCAGGTGTCACCCTGTGTCCTGGCCGCGTATCACCTGAGTTACGCAAGCTGCTGCTGGCGCCGCGCTCGACAGGACGCCGGGCGTGATGGCCGAGCGGGCATAACGGTAAAAAAACGAACCGCGAAGATGCTCGTTCCAGTTCACCGGCTC
>CAWEFA010000014.1:0-49876 GCA_963808135.1 uncultured Bacteroidota bacterium | reverse complement strand
TTTGCATTTCGAAAGCCTTTTCACCTGCCGCTTTGGCAAATTTCTCGGTTGCATCGGCATAAATAATATTTCGTGAATTGTTTACAATTAAGCCGCATTGCTTATTAAATCCATGTTCAGCTACTTCGCTAAGGTTTCCGCCTTGAGCTCCTATTCCGGGAATTAAAAGAAAGTGTTCGGGTATAATTTTACGGATATTCGAAAGCATCACGGCTTTGGTAGCCCCGATTACGTACATCATATTTTCTTTATTTCCCCAGGAAAGCGATTTCTTTATAACAAGTTCAAATAACCTGAGTTTGGTATTGCTGTCAATTGAGAACTGAAAGTCAGCAGCTCCCGGATTGGATGTAAGCGCCAGCAAAATAGCCCATTTTTGCTTATAAGTTAAAAACGGCAAAACAGAATCCTCGCCTAAGTATGGATTTACTGTTACAGCATCGAAATTCATTTCCCCGAAAAAACTTTGTGCATACATTTTTGAAGTGTTGCCTATATCGGCCCTTTTTGCATCGGCAATAATAAATATGTCGGGATACTTTTCCCTGATGTAATTAACTGTCATTTGAAGGTTAAGCCAACCGTCAGCCCCTTGAGCTTCATAAAACGCCAGGTTCGGTTTATAGGCAATAACTGCTGAAGCCGTTTCATCAATAATTTGTTTATTGAATTCGAAAACAGGATGTTTGTTATCTAATAAAAAGCCGGGTATTTTCTGGTAGTCGGTATCGAGGCCGATGCAAAGGAAACTTTTCTTTTTCCTGATATTATTAAACAATTGTTCGTAGTCCATAAGTATAAAAAATATTTAAAATAAGTTTTATTTATTACCAAATTTTGAAATGGAATTGCAATCTATACTTTCTTAAAATTACCAGCCTGGTAAAAAATTTAAATCCAAACCGGCATAATCTATTGCATGTTTTTCCATTGGAATTGCATAAAATGGTTCCAAAATCATGTATCCGAAAAAATTTATACGTAACGAAACCCCATAGCTAAATAGCGGGCCATGTTCTTTAGAAAGATCGGGATTTAATTTAAGCGTAGGTCGATATTGGGCATCCCAGGCCAACCCGCCATCGGCAAAAAAAGATAATTCGGAAACAAAATATTTAAATGGTATCAGGCATAACCTTGCCGGCCCGGTAAAAGGAATCCTGAACTCAACATTTGCAACTGCGATACTGCTACCGAACAACTGATTAATTTTTTGGTTGATTTTAGTGGTGTCGGCATAGTTTCTGGTTAAAGCACTTATATAATCGTTTCCATATCCTCTTACAAGCCAGGGCCAGCCAATATATAGAGCGCTTATAACATCATTTGTCGATTTACTTCCATAACGTCCCTGGTGATAAAGCCTCGTTGCAATGCAAAAGGGATTAAGAAAAAAATACTTGCGATAATCCAGCAATAAATTATAAAAGTTCAATGCGCCAAAATAATATTCCGATTCAATCCTATACCTTTGTCCTCTTAAAGGCGATGCGATTCCCATGTAAGCGTTATCCAGAGTATAAGCAGCCCCAACGCCGGCAATGTTAAACCCGGGATTTGTGGGCATATTTTTTTGAGTGCCTAACCAATTATAATTATTGTCTTGTACACATCCCTTTCGCGATGGTAACTGTAGCGGGAAAATAAAAGTATATGCTTCAATTTTTGCGTTTGGAGAAAAAGGCCTCACGGCAAACAGGGTAACGTCATCTTCAAAAATCCAAAGCGTGTTTATGTACGTGGTGTCTGTTCCGCTTTCCAAATAATTATACCGCAAAGGGTAATGCGATAACGAAACACCCCAGTTGATTTTATTTTTATTGTTTGCAAATGCTGCCGCCCCGGCAAAATCATAAATTCGCCCGTTAATTGCAATACTTGAAAATAATTGATAATTTCCAACAATATCGCTAAATAACATGTCTACGCTTCCGGCCATCCCTGTGCCGTAATAGCTGCTTACACCAACGCCCACACTGGTTCCGCCTATATAATCGAGTTTAAACTTCGGTTTATATAGTGCAACTTTAAATGAGTCGGTAATTATTTTCTCTTTTACAATGCCGGCAATATTATCATCAACAATGTTTTTCGAAACTCTTTTATAAGGCGGCAAATGCGCAGCTAAATAATTTGTGCTGTCATTTGGCAAAAGCTCTGGTTTGAAAGAAGTATCGGAAGCGTGGTAAAGATGTATTCCGATTTAAAGTAATGGGTGTATACAATGTTGCCATTCCGGCGATCAATTGAAAATGCCAGCGTAAATTCAGTAACACCGCTAATGCCTGTATTTATTTGGGTTAACCGATATACTTTAGAAGAATCGAGGGAATAACGATATAAGTTTCTAAAACCATCAGCATCCGAAACAAAATATATCCATTTATTATCGGGTAGAATTGAGCGTTTAAATTATAAGCCCCGGGAAATAAAGGAAGCAATGTTGTTTCTTTGTTTGTAAATTCAGTAACCCGATTTTATAGCCTCTTTTTATCGAATCTTTTGTTGTCAAATATGGCCTGTCGGTCGAAAAAGCTATAAACCTGCCGTCATTTGACCAGCTTGGTAATAAGTTGCAATAAACATCGTTTGTTAAGTTTTCGACAGATTTATTGCTCAGGCTGAATAAATACAAATCCGTAACCCCTTCAACAAGCCCGGTTACCACAATGCTGCTGCCATCGGGCGACCATGAAGGGTTACTAAACGATTCTAACGTGGGTATTTCAATCTCATCAAATTTTCTTGGCTTATCAACATTAAGCACCAGTAGCTTTATTTTTACCATGACTGAAAACTACAAATGCAAATTTTTTCCCGTCAGGCGACCAAGTTCCTCCCGATTCGAGATAATTAAAATCATCTATTTCATTATTTCGTACCGTGCTTGAAAAGTTTCTTTATAATTTTTCCTGTGGACGCATTTGCAAGATACAAGTCAAACGTGAACAAATCCTTTTCCGAAATAAATGCCACGTATTTACCATCGGGACTTAAAGAGGGAGCAATATTTATTGTCCCAGAGTTTTTCATGAATTATTTTTTTACCTACCGGCTTTTCAATTGTATCTTTTAAAAGATGGAAATAATAGTCTTTCGTACTTGCTTTCCACATATTGGAGATTGTCTTTTCATTTTTGTGTGTTAAACTGTCTAAAGCTCTTTCGTAACCGAACTTAGTTGTTAAATCAAAAAGCCTGACAATGCTTAAAATCGCCATATAAACCGGTAAAATATGCCCAGAATGCTTGTCCATAACGGTAAGGAAAATATTTATAGGAGCGGGTTAAGTCGTCCAACGATGGAAAATCTTTATTAATAATTGCATCGCGCATCCACATTGCAGTATTTGGATCGAAACTGCCGAGAGAGCAATATTCCGCCATTCCTTCTACCATCCATAAAGGAATATTCCGTATGCTTCGCAATTGCAGGCTGTCATCTTTCGACATTAATCTGTATTGGAATGCATGGGTCAGTTCGTGTCCAAGGACATGGTCGGTTTGGGCTCCGATTCCATTAACGGTAAAACTACCCTGTTTTTAAGCGCCTCAGTAACCCCGCCTGTGCCAATTCCAATAGTTCCCATGATTGAATTGGTTTGTTGAAAATCGGCATGATTTGCGTAAATTATAATCGGATTGCGGGTTTTGAATGTGTCTTTGAAAAGTTGCAAATGACGTTGGTACCATTTTTCTGCATCTTCGGCAAATGCATTAAGCAATGAGTCGTTATTAAAATAATGATAAATTTCGAAATGAGGCGTTTTATAAACTTTGTATTCAAATACTTTATAACCGGCTTTGTTTGGCCCATTAAAATATTGTGAATGAGCAATGGTTGTAACAATACACTGAAAAATAATAATTAAAATATATATTTTCTGTGCCTTTTTAATCATATTATAAAAAATTATTCACCTGGCGGAATTTTTATAATTCACAAATTGTCAGGGTTTAAAGTATTTTGCTTTCATTTCAAAGATAATACCAAATGATTAAATGAAAATATTAATTTAAAATTAATAAACGAATTATGATCCGGATAATTTTTTTGATATTTCGGAAAGCATTATTATAAGGAGAGTTTCAGACGCAATAATTACGTCTGTTTAACTTTGATATGAAATTATTAATAAAAAAAGTGTAACTATTCAGGCTATAAGACTGAAGGCTGAAGGCATTTAGCATTTTTGCAATGTTCGAATCTATGCTCCCGGCACTCTCTCTGTCTCTACTAATTTTAATTTACATTCACTATTTTCCGATCCTTAATACCCTGAGGTTATTATGATTCCGCATGTTTTTCCTATAGTCTGTTAGTCTATAGCCTTTCTACCTGAATAGTTACAAAAAAGTAAGTTGTTAACCAATATCACTTAATCTCAATAACAATTCGAGGTTATTAATTTCAATTTTTTTTCCATTTGTTTTAATCAAGCCGTCGTTTTTAAATTCGGTAAGAAGCCGTATTGCACTCTCAGGCGACATACCGGACATCTCTGCAATATCTTTACGGGTGATAGCATCGAAAATATCGGTATCTTTAAATTCATCATCGCATAAATACAGGATAGCATCGCGGCGTTTCTGCCATGCATTTGTTTAGTCCCCAAAGATGATATTTTGCTTATTAACAGGGAAGAATATGTTGATTGTGCTTTATAAATAATATTAGCAAATTCGTTATTGTTTTGTATCAGGTAAAAAACACTTTTTTTCGGCAAAAGGCATACCTCAGACTCGCTAAGCGCAATTGCAGAAAAATTATTGACATCGGAATATATTTGTGTTAAACCAATAAAGGTTCCTGAAGCAGCTATACTAAGAATAATATTTTTATCGTTTCGACGTTCGGTAAATACTTTTATCAAACCCGTTTTAATATAAATTACATGCGATGAATGACTACTTTGCTTAACAACCGTTTCTTTTCTTTTATAATGTACTTTTGCCAGTGATTTTAAATTCTCTGATACTTCTCTTGGATTTAGGAACTTCATAAAATCGCATATATATTTGCAATTCTTGCACATATCAATATTTTGCGAGTTTATTCGATCCACTTTCTTAATTTTTTAAGAAAGTGGATCGAATAAACTCGCAAAATATTGATATGTGCAAGAATTGCAAATATATATGCGATTTTATGAAGTTCCTAAATCCAAGAGAAGTATCAGAGAATTTAAAATCACTGGCAAAAGTACATTATAAAAGAAAAGAAACGGTTGTTAAGCAAAGTAGTCATTCATCGCATGTAATTTATATTAAAACGGGTTTGATAAAAGTATTTACCGAACGTCGAAACGATAAAAATATTATTCTTAGTATAGCTGCTTCAGGAACCTTTATTGGTTTAACACAAATATATTCCGATGTCAATAATTTTTCTGCAATTGCGCTTAGCGAGTCTGAGGTATGCCTTTTGCCGAAAAAAAGTGTTTTTTACCTGATACAAAACAATAACGAATTTGCTAATATTATTTATAAAGCACAATCAACATATTCTTCCCTGTTAATAAGCAAAATATCATCTTTGGGGACTAAACAAATGCATGGCAGGCTTGCCGATGCTATCCTGTATTTATGCGATGATGAATTTAAAGATACCGATATTTTCGATGCTATCACCCGTAAAGATATTGCAGAGATGTCCGGTATGTCGCCTGAGAGTGCAATACGGCTTCTTACCGAATTTAAAAACGACGGCTTGATTAAAACAAATGGAAAAAAAATTGAAATTAATAACCTCGAATTGTTATTGAGATTAAGTGATATTGGTTAACAACTTACTTTTTTGTAACTATTCAGGTAGAAAGGCTATAGACTAACAGACTATAGGAGAAAAACATGCGGAATCATACTAAACTCAGGGTATTAAGGATCGGAAAATAGTGAATGTAAATTAAAATTAGTAGAGACAGAGAGAGTGCCGGGAGCATAGATTCGAACATTGCAAAAATGCTAAATGCCTTCAGCCTTCAGTCTATATAACCTGAATAGTTACACTTTTTTTATTAATAATTTCATATCAAAGTTAAACAGACGTAATTATTGCGTCTGAACTCTCCTTATAATAATGCTTTCCGAAATATCAAAAAAATTATCCGGATCATAATTCATTTATTAATTTTAAATTAATATTTTCATTTAATCATTTGGTATTATCTTTGAAATGAAAGCAAAATACTTTAAACCCTGACAATTTGTGAATTATAAAAATTCCGCCAGGTGAATAATTTTTTATAATATGATTAAAAAGGCACAGAAAATATATATTTTAATTATTATTTTTCAGTGTATTGTTACAACCATTGCTCATTCACAATATTTTAATGGGCCAAACAAAGCCGGTTATAAAGTATTTGAATACAAAGTTTATAAAACGCCTCATTTCGAAATTTATCATTATTTTAATAACGACTCATTGCTTAATGCATTTGCCGAAGATGCAGAAAAATGGTACCAACGTCATTTGCAACTTTTCAAAGACACATTCAAAACCCGCAATCCGATTATAATTTACGCAAATCATGCCGATTTTCAACAAACCAATTCAATCATGGGAACTATTGGAATTGGCACAGGCGGGGTTACTGAGGCGCTTAAAAACAGGGTAGTTTTACCGTTAATGGAATCGGCAGCCCAAACCGACCATGTCCTTGGACACGAACTAACCCATGCATTCCAATACAGATTAATGTCGAAAGATGACAGCCTGCAATTGCGAAGCATACGGAATATTCCTTTATGGATGGTAGAAGGAATGGCGGAATATTGCTCTCTCGGCAGTTTCGATCCAAATACTGCAATGTGGATGCGCGATGCAATTATTAATAAAGATTTTCCATCGTTGGACGACTTAACCCGCTCCTATAAATATTTTCCTTACCGTTATGGACAAGCATTCTGGGCATATTTTACCGGTTTATATGGCGATTCAAGCATTGTCAGGCTTTTTGATTTAACAACTAAGTTCGGTTACGAAAGAGCTTTAGACAGTTTAACACACAAAAATGAAAAGACAATCTCCAATATGTGGAAAGCAAGTACGAAAGACTATTATTTCCATCTTTTAAAAGATACAATTGAAAAGCCGGTAGGTAAAAAAATAATTCATGAAAAAAACTCTGGGACAATAAATATTGCTCCCTCTTTAAGTCCCGATGGTAAATACGTGGCATTTATTTCGGAAAAGGATTTGTTCACGTTTGACTTGTATCTTGCAAATGCGTCCACAGGAAAAATTATAAAGAAACTTTCAAGCACGGTACGAAATAATGAAATAGATGATTTTAATTATCTCGAATCGGGAGGAACTTGGTCGCCTGACGGGAAAAAATTTGCATTTGTAGTTTTCAGTCATGGTAAAAATAAGCTACTGGTGCTTAATGTTGATAAGCCAAGAAAATTTGATGAGATTGAAATACCCACGTTAGAATCGTTTAGTAACCCTTCATGGTCGCCCGATGGCAGCAGCATTGTGGTAACCGGGCTTGTTGAAGGTGTTACTGATTTGTATTTATTCAGCCTGAGCAATAAATCTGTCGAAAACTTAACAAACGATGTTTATTGCAACTTATTACCAAGCTGGTCAAATGACGGCAGGTTTATAGCTTTTTCGACCGACAGGCCATATTTGACAACAAAAGATTCGATAAAAAGAGGCTATAAAATCGGGTTACTGAATTTACAAACAAAAGAAACAACATTGCTTCCTTTATTTCCCGGGGCTTATAATTTAAACGCTCAATTCTCACCCGATAATAAATGGATATATTTTGTTTCGGATGCTGATGGTTTTAGAAACTTATATCGTTATTCCCTCGATTCTTCTAAAGTATATCGGTTAACCCAAATAAATACAGGCATTAGCGGTGTTACTGAATTTACGCCGGCATTTTCAATTGATCGCCGGAATGGCAACATTGTATACACCCATTACTTTAAATCGGAATACAATCTTTACCACGCTTCCGATACTTCTTTCAAACCAGAGCTTTTGCCAAATGACAGCACAAATTATTTAGCTGCGCATTTGCCGCCTTATAAAAGAGTTTCGAAAAACATTGTTGATGATAATATTGCCGGCATTGTAAAAGAGAAAATAATATCTACCGACTCATTTAAAGTTGCACTATATAAACCGAAGTTTAAACTCGATTATATAGGCGGAACCAGTGTGGGCGTTGGTGTAAGCAGCTATTACGGCACAGGGATGGCCGGAAGCGTAGACATGTTATTTAGCGATATTGTTGGAAATTATCAATTATTTTCAAGTATTGCAATTAACGGGCGAATTTATGATTTTGCCGGGGCGGCAGCATTTGCAAACAATAAAAATAAAATCAACTGGGGTGTTTCGTTATCGCATTACCCTTTGCGGTATAATTATTTGGAAAGCGGAACAGACACCACGTACATAAACACGCTTTGGATTTTTGAAGATGACGTTACCCTGTTTGCCGTGAGGCCTTTTTCTCAAACGCGAAGAATTGAAGCATATACTTTATTTTCCCGCTACAGTTACCATCGCGAAAGGGATGTGTACGACAATAATTATAATTGGTTAGGCACTCAAAAAAATATGCCCACAAATCCCGGGTTTAACATTGCCGGCGTTGGGGCTGCTTATACTCTGGATAACGCTTACATGGGAATCGCATCGCCTTTAAGAGGACAAAGGTATAGGATTGAATCGGAATATTATTTTGGCGCATTGAACTTTTATAATTTATTGCTGGATTATCGCAAGTATTTTTTTCTTAATCCCTTTTGCATTGCAACGAGGCTTTATCACCAGGGACGTTATGGAAGTAAATCGACAAATGATGTTATAAGCGCTCTATATATTGGCTGGCCCTGGCTTGTAAGAGGATATGGAAACGATTATATAAGTGCTTTAACCAGAAACTATGCCGACACCACTAAAATCAACCAAAAAATTAATCAGTTGTTCGGTAGCAGTATCGCAGTTGCAAATGTTGAGTTCAGGATTCCTTTTACCGGGCCGGCAAGGTTATGCCTGATACCATTTAAATATTTTGTTTCCGAATTATCTTTTTTTGCCGATGGCGGGTTGGCCTGGGATGCCCAATATCGACCTACGCTTAAATTAAATCCCGATCTTTCTAAAGAACATGGCCCGCTATTTAGCTATGGGGTTTCGTTACGTATAAATTTTTTCGGATACATGATTTTGGAACCATTTTATGCAATTCCAATGGAAAAACATGCAATAGATTATGCCGGTTTGGATTTAAATTTTTTACCAGGCTGGTAATTTTAAGAAAGTATAGATTGCAATTCCATTTCAAAATTTGGTAATAAATAAAACTTATTTTAAATATTTTTTATACTTATGGACTACGAACAATTGTTTAATAATATCAGGAAAAAGAAAAGTTTCCTTTGCATCGGCCTCGATACCGACTACCAGAAAATACCCGGCTTTTTATTAGATAACAAACATCCTGTTTTCGAATTCAATAAACAAATTATTGATGAAACGGCTTCAGCAGTTATTGCCTATAAACCGAACCTGGCGTTTTATGAAGCTCAAGGGGCTGACGGTTGGCTTAACCTTCAAATGACAGTTAATTACATCAGGGAAAAGTATCCCGACATATTTATTATTGCCGATGCAAAAAGGGCCGATATAGGCAACACTTCAAAAATGTATGCACAAAGTTTTTTCGGGGAAATGAATTTCGATGCTGTAACAGTAAATCCATACTTAGGCGAGGATTCTGTTTTGCCGTTTTTAACTTATAAGCAAAAATGGGCTATTTTGCTGGCGCTTACATCCAATCCGGGAGCTGCTGACTTTCAGTTCTCAATTGACAGCAATACCAAACTCAGGTTATTTGAACTTGTTATAAAGAAATCGCTTTCCTGGGGAAATAAAGAAAATATGATGTACGTAATCGGGGCTACCAAAGCCGTGATGCTTTCAGATATCCGTAAAATTATACCCGAACACTTTCTTTTAATTCCCGGAATAGGAGCTCAAGGCGGAAACCTTAGCGAAGTAGCTGAACATGGATTTAATAAGCAATGCGGCTTAATTGTAAACAATTCACGAAATATTATTTATGCCGATGCAACCGAGAAATTTGCCAAAGCGGCAGGTGAAAAGGCTTTCGAAATGCAAAATGAAATGGAAACGCTTCTGAAAAAATATAAAATAATTTAAGTGTCTCAATTAGGTTCAAAAATCAAACGTCTGAAATATTTCTTAGAGAAAACAATTGAAGTGTGGGTGAAACACTAAAATTTACTAATTTTGGTAAATAATTACCCGAATATAATTTACAATGGATACAGTTAAAATAGCATTTTTCGATACAAAATCCTATGACAGGGATGTCTTTAATGAAATAAATAAAAGTCATGGCTTTGAAATAAAGTATTTAAGATATCATTTGAGCCAGGAAACAGCAGTATTAGCAAAAGGAAATAATACAGTTTGTGTTTTTGTGAACGACCAATTAGATGCCGATGTAATTGAACAGCTTTTTGAACTTGGCATCAAGCTTATTGCATTGCGTTGCGCAGGTTATAACAATGTTGATTTTAAGGCTGCATATAAAAAAATGCATGTTGTAAGGGTGCCTGCATATTCTCCACATGCTGTGGCCGAGCATGCAGTTGCTTTAATGTTATCTCTTAACCGTAAAATTCACAGGGCTTATTTTCGAACACGCGATGCAAATTTTGCTTTAGAGGGATTAATGGGCTTTGATATGTTCGGAAAAACAGCCGGCGTTATTGGAACGGGAAAAATTGGAAAAGTACTGATCGATATTTTGCTGGGCTTTGGTATGAAAGTCTACGGTTATGATTCATACAAAGACCCTTCGATGAATGAAAAACAAAATTTTAAATATGTTGACCTCAACACGTTGTTTAAGGCTTCTGATATTATTTCGCTGAATTGTCCTCTTACAAAAGAAACGGAGTACATTATTAACGCTTCGAACATTGAAAAAATGAAAGATGGGGTTATGATAATAAACACCGGCAGGGGAAAATTAATTAAGTCATCCGATCTTATTGATGCGTTAAAGAATGGCAAGGTATCAGCTGCCGGCCTTGATGTATATGAAGAAGAAAGCGAATATTTTTTTGAAGACCGTTCCAACAAAATTCTAACCGACGATATTTTGGCGCGCTTATTAACTTTTAACAATGTTATTATTACATCGCACCAGGGTTTTTTTACCCATGAAGCTATGCACAATATTGCCCAAACAACTATGCAAAACATTTCATATTTTTTCGAAGGGAAACAAGTGGAAAATGAAATTTGCTATCATTGCCAGAATGGCCCCGAAAATTGCCTTAGAAAAGCTACAGGAAAATGTTTCTAAAACCAGTGTGCAGCAAATTCATTATTATAAAATCAGCGAAGAAATTATAATTTTTGTAACTATTCAGGTAGATATACTATAGACTATAGGAGAAAAATATGCGGGATCATACTAAATTCAGGGCATTTGAACTTGCCGATGAAATGGCAGTTTTAAGTTATAAGATAACCAATGATTTTCCTAAAGATGAAATATATGGATTAACTTCGCAAATGAGAAAGCCAGTGTTTTCTGTCCCTTCGAATATAGTTGAAGGATGTGTCCTAAATGCCTTCAGTCTAAATAACCTGAATAGTTACTAATTTTTATGTCATACATACTTTATCTGGACTAACCTAAAATTTAGCATATAACCTTATATTAAAAGACATCGTAAAAAAACAGCATAATATTTAATCCATTGACCAAATAGTTATTTCTATCATTTCCATTATTAAAGAAACTTATTATATTTACATCTGTTATTTTTTAATTTCAATAAATAATTGACTGTTTTTAATGTTGGTCGAATTCGTGAGCGGGAAGTTTAATATTTTTTACTTTTTAAATTTAGGATAAACAAAATTTCGAATATTATATTGCTAAAAATTTTGTAAGGTTCGGGTAAGAACAAATTATGAACGAGAACGGTAACAATTCTGCTATTTCAATATCATCTATGTCAAAAAAGATGATAATTTTTATTTTGGTAATTGATTTCTTTGTTGCAACCATTCGCTCCCAGGAAAGGACCAATGTATATTTTAGTCACTATACCACTGAACAAGGGCTTGCACATAGTTCGGGCAATTGTTTTGCCCAGGATAGCGAAGGATTTTTATGGATCGGCTCAAATGGCGGGCTTGAAAAATTCGATGGGTATAAGTTTACAATTTATAAACCTGAAGTTGGAGAACCGAATAGTATAAGCAGCATCCTCGTTTGGTCGCTATTTGTAGATGAGTCCGATAACCTTTGGATTGGAACTGTTGGCGGTGGGCTAAATAAATATATAAGGAATAAAGACGAATTTATTTCATATCGCGTTGATCCCGCAAACCCGAAAAGCATAAGCAATAACAATATCTCATGTATATTCAAAGATTTATCAGGCAGATTATGGATTGGGACCATGGGCGGCGGGTTAAACCTTTTTAATAAAGCTACTGGGGAATTCATTCACTTTAAAAAAAATCCTTCCGATCCAAATAGTCTTAAAGATAATATTATTCACACTTATTGCATTGATAAATCTGGAATGATATGGCTTGGCACTGAAAACGGAATAAGTATATTTAACCCTGAAACAAATTTCTGCAGAAATTATATTAAAAGACCAGGCGATTTGGATAAATTCGATAAGGCAGCGATTATGTCCCTGGCAAGCTCCCACTCTGGGACAATTTGGATTGGCACCTGGCGAAAAGGTTTATATAAATATAATGAACAACAAAACCAGTTTGTCAAATTATATGATAAAAGTTCACAATTAGGAGATGAATTCTATAAAGTTTTTGAAGATACATATAGAGATATTTGGATTGGCACTGATAAAGGATTGCATAAATATATTCCTAAAACAAATTTCTTCATTCATTTTGCCACAGATCCAACTGACGCGAAAAGCCTGAGCGATAATTTTGTCAGGACTATATTTGAAGATAAAACAGAAGTATTATGGATAGGTACAAATAATGGCGGCTTGAATAAATATGATTTACACCTGAAAAAATTTAATCATTTTACATATAAAGCCGATAAACCTTCGAGCTTATCAAATACTCATGTGTTTTCAATTATCCAGGATAAATCCGAAAAAATATGGATAGGAACGCGTGACGGATTAAATTTATTTGATCAAAAAAGAGAAAGTTTCAAATGTTTTAAAAATAACCCGGATAATTTAAACAGCATAAGCAATAATTCTGTATATGCCATTGCTTCTGGAAAACTTTCTGAAATTTGGATTGGAACAAACAGGGGATTAAATAAACTTAATACTAAAACCTTCAATTTCACCCGTTATTCAAACGAACCAGGAAACCCGAACAGTTTAAGTAACGATAATGTCAGGGCGCTTTACTATGATAAATCAGGAAACCTTTGGATCGGAAATTGGGGAGGAGGGCTTGATAAATTCGAACCCGATAAAGACAAGTTTACTAATTATCCTGTGGATGCTGCCAATCTTACAATTAATGTTGTATTAACAATTATCGAGGACAAGAATGGAATATTCTGGCTTGGCACTTACGGAAATGGTTTGGTTAAATTCAATCCTGCCAACAATAAAATGGTTTATTACAAAGCTGACAGAAATAACCCTAAAAAACTAAAAGACGATATAGTAAATACGGTTTTTATTGACCATTTAGGCAAGACCTGGGTTGGAACAGCAGGCGGCGGGCTTTCTGAGTTTAATCCCCAAACCGAATCGTTTATAACTTACGATGTAAAAGATGGCTTACCAAGTATGGAAATATACAGCATACTTGAGGATGGTAAAGGGAATTTATGGATTAGCACAGGTAAAGGTTTGTCGAAATATGATCCAAACAACAAAACTTTCACAAATTACGATGCTGATGACGGCCTTTATGCACGGGTATTTTACAACAATTCATGCTGCAAGAGCAATACCGGCGAGATGTATTTTGGAGGTGTAAACGGGTTCGATATTTTCATTCCCGATAGTATTCAATCAAACCCGTATCTTCCTCAGATTGCTATTTGTGATTTTCAAGTATTTAACAGGTCAGTAAGAATTGGGGAAAAAATTAACGGAAGAATTATATTACAGCATCCGGTTTCAGAAACAAAAGAAATAGTGCTTTCACACAAAGAATATATTTTCTCAATCGAATTTACATCCCTTCATTTTGCTTCTCCAATGAAAAACAAGTATGCCTATATGTTGGAAGGATTTGATAAAGGATGGGTAAATACGGATGCTACAAGAAGGTTCGTTTCTTATACAACACTTGAGCCCGGGAAATATACCTTCCGGGTTAAAGGGTCTAATAATGACGGGCTTTGGAACGAAACAGGAACTTCGATTAAAATAACCATTCTTCCTCCCTGGTGGAACACCTTATGGTTTAAGCTGGCATTTGTTATTTTTATTTTATTTAGTTTGGTCACTTTTTTCATGTACCGGATTAGCAGGCTGAAGAAGCAACAAATTATTTTGGCGCAAAAGGTAAAAGAAAGAACCATTGAACTGGAACAAGCCTACCAATCGCTTAAAAAAACTGAAGATGAACTTATTAAACTGAACATCACAAAAGATAAGTTCTTTTCTATTCTGGCCCACGATATAAGGTCGCCGCTGGGTGGAATAATAAGCATAACTGAACTTATGAAATCATATTCCAACGAAATAATAGATGATGAAAAAATGGAAATGATCGAGACTATAAACAAATCGTCTCAACAGTTATACAACCTGCTTGAAAATTTGCTCAACTGGTCTCGTTTGCAAACCGGCAAAATACCATATATGCCTAATGATTTTAAGCTTTTTGAAATGTCTGAAGCAATAATCGAGTTACACAAAGCCAATGCAGAAAAAAAGAACATCGAAGTGGTAAACCTGATTGATCCAAATTGCATTGTAAAAGCCGATAAGGGCATGATTAACCTGGTGTTGCGCAACCTGGTTTCGAATGCTATAAAATTTACAAATGAAAATGGGAAAATAACTATTAAATCAGAGTTTAGGGATAATTCCATTAATATTTCTGTTGAGGATAATGGCGTAGGAATTACCAAAGAAAACATTGCCAAACTTTTCAGGATAGATGAGCACATTACCAGTATTGGCACTAATAAAGAACTTGGAACCGGCCTTGGCCTTATTCTTTGTAAAGAATTTATAGAAAAGCATAACGGGAAAATTTGGGTAGAAAGTGAATTAGAACATGGTTCAAAATTCATTTTCAGTTTACCACTCGATATACATTAATCAGAATATTGATTATAGAAATTGTTTTTTTATATTTTATGCGAATTAAGGGTTGAGAATTATGATTCACATCAATTGTTGATCAAGCAAAGTCCCCCTTTGAAGGCAGGGCTGTTAAGTTCTAAAAAATGCTAATCTGTGCCATTGTCTAATTCCCTCTTGGAGAAGAGGGTAGGGAGATTGGTTATTTAAATTTTATGTTTCAATCCCCCTGCCCTCCCGCTTATTTGCGGGACAGGCTCTTTTCAAAGGGGGAATTTGGCCAATCTGTTCCATTATATTTCAATCCTTAATTCGCATATTTTAATAACTATTTACATACCCCTGCTTTTACAAATTTAACGGGAGCTTAAGTCCTGTCTTACAGGTTCGACTATTTAGTATCATTTGTTGTCTCGCAACTAACAGAACCGGAACAAGTCGGCGTAGCGAGGATGCTACGCCAAACCCGGGGCTTGTTTTTTAATTCGATTTTAAAATCATTTATTTTGCTTTATCCATAAATGCAATACTGCACATAATACTAATTAGTATCATTCCTACAAAAAATATGAACAAACCTAATTTACTTTTTGAATTTATCCTACTAACCCTGAAAAGTAAATATCCTACAAGCAAATTAAATAATGCCCAAAAAACATTAGTCAAAGGAGATGAAAGCCCTTTACCTGGCGGATTAGCAAATGGTGTCGGAAAAGCGTTTCCTGAAATTCCATTAACAAAATGTGGAACTACATTCGTTAAAAATGCCCCTGCAAAAAATCCTGCAATGTAATGATACCATTTCATTGGTTTTTCTAATAATTTGTCTGTTTTTTCCATAGTTATAAAAGTTTATTTGTTTTACTTCTTTATTATTATTTAGTCAGCGGGTTTTATATTTTATCTTGATAAATGTATCATGTAATTTGTTCTTTATCTCGTTATCATCCTTTCTTAAAACTATCCCATACGTTTGCGGCTACTAACTGTGCGGGAGTGCGGGTTGCGAACATATCCGCCCTGCAAAAGCTGCCTGCGGGCAATACACTTGGCAAACCACTGAAACCGCTATGTTATATGAGCCGCTGTTGGCCGCTGGTTTTATTTTAAAAATACTACTGGGTTAGTATCATGCGCTTAGAATCAGTTGCCTTTCCATCGTATATAAGAATGTAAAGATACATGCCCGGGCGAAGCTCATACCCGTTAATGGTAATATTTCCTTTACCTCTTGATGTAACAGGAATGGATTTTATTTGAACGCCGTTCATATCGTATATATATAATATGGCATTCTGAACGGTTTCGGGCAGGTAATAACCTATGTTTGTACTCCGGTTGAACGGATTTGGGGCGTTTTGGTCTAATGTAGCCTCACCGCCTACCAATGTTGTAATATCGGTTTGGGTACTTTGCAAACTAACAGTTGCACTTTTTAAATTACTTCCCTTATTTACTAATTTTTGTAATGCTTTTATTTGGGAAGACTGAAGGTTTATTAATGAATCTTGTTCTTTTAATGCCTGAACAATTATAGGGATAAAACCAACATAATTAACAGATTTAATCCCTGTACTATCATCGGTAATAACCAAATTAGGATATACCTGTTCAATATTTTGTGCCAAAAAACCAATTTGTTTTGAAATAAGGCGATTTTGCACTTTTTTAGGCATTTTAGAAAATTGCGAAGCTTTATAATTAAAGCTTACAATATTGATTTTATTCAAACTATCCATAACACCTGGAATACTTTTAATACTATCTTTAACCCTGGCATCAGATACCTGAAATACACCTACCCAATAATGAATTTCAGCTACAAACATCTTTCCAATTCTATTGGTTGGTTTTCCAAGCTCCAAATACCAATCTGTAGCTGGATACATTACAGGTGAGCCATAATTATTAGGGTCTTTTTGATCAAACAATATATCCGTCCAACTTCCTATATCTAATTTACTAGTTGGATTTGATTGGCCTATCCCAACATTTCCATTGCTTAAAACTGTTATCTGTGCCTGGCAATAATATGAAATTACACATAATGTAAATAATGTTGTAAAAAATCTCTTTTTCATGATATTTAAATTTAAAGGTTTATTTAATGTTTACTGAGGAGCCTGATTGAACATTGAAAGGCCCGTTGATTGTAGTAGTATTTGTTGCATCGAATGTAACCGCACTGTTGTTTTGTACCGATACATTTTGAATATTAAGGTTACACCCAATTATAGTCTGGCTTGTTGTATAATTCATATTTTGAATGGTTGTTCCAGATGTACAATATGAATTTGTATTATCCAAGATTGTTTTTATATAATTTGCTAAACTATTGGTGCCATCAATAGCATAAAAATTCATGTGATTATTATTTGAGTTTGGCATTTTATTATAATAATCCTGAAAATTGGTTTCTCCGGTGGAAATAAAAGAATAATTGCCAAGGGGAGATGTTAAATAAGTTGTCCAGTCGTTCAATGCTAAAGCGCTTACTGCCGGGACAAAACAAAATTGGGGTTGATTTATTGTTACACCTGTAGGCAATACATTTGGTTCAAGATAATAACTTACGTTGTAAGTACCACCTGGCGCTCCATCAACAGGTAACATCCCTGAAGCAGAACTAAAATTGACATTGGTTATATTAACGGATACAGGAATAACCCACAATATTGTTTTTTTATAATATACCCGGCCATGGTATATACGGTTTGGTACAGATGCAGAAATTGCATTAATGCTCATTTCAGCATTTAACGATGTTCCGCCAGGTAAACAATTTATAAGGTTTTCTTCCCATAATGACGTCATATCAAGTAAGCCTGAAAAAGCCATACTTCCCAACGAGGACAATAAACTTTCCCACCAGTTTAATGTAATTGATTGTGAATAATTTACAAGTTGAGAACCTGCCGGAAAATCCGTCGATCCATTGCCAGAACCATCGCTTATTGCAACATTATAGCAGTATTGCGGAAAGCCCAATGAATTATAAGTGTTCATAAAGGATTGATGAACCGAATTATCAAAGTAAAGCCCGCCCGAGGTTGAACCGGAAACATTATAAATTAACATTTGCTTGGCCGCCGTGGAGTTAAATAAATTAACGACCTGGTTAATTTCCTGGACATAGGATGCAGGAGTAATGGTAACGTTAACATTAATAGGAGAAATGCAAGATGGGTAACACAATGAAAAGCCAAAAGTTGCAATATGAAGTAAAGCAGCCTGGATACCTGCCGGGACATTGGCACCGTTATGGGGGCTGTCCATAGATATGTATATTTTGGTTTGGTGATCATAGCCCTGTAATTCCAATTGCCTTAAAGCATAACGCGCCACCAAACCGCCCATGCTTATGCCCAGTACCACATTGGGGCTTGTTCCCACTTTATTATTATTTACCCATTTTATTATATCTTCAAGCAAAGCAGCGTTACTTGTTATATCATCTGTTCCATTATTATAATCGACAAAAACAATATCATAACCACTGAAGTATAAATAATTTTCCAAAGTATAACAAGTGTTCCCTGCTATTGTTACCGGGGTTATTTGGACATCAATATTTCCAGGATTATTTTGAAAATTAAGATTTAAAAAAACAGTATCATTAATATGATAACCTGGATCGTTCATTATTTTCCACGGGTCAAACCCTTTGGCTACAATAAAAGGTTTATGAATTTTTCCATCGGTATTACTGCTACTTAAGCACACGTTAACAATGGCCCCGGCATCGTATGTTGTAGCAGGGAAAGATACCGTAGAATTAATATTATAATAGCCATAAAGGGATGTTTTAAGCCCACCCGTGTTAAAACTAACCATTATTTTACCATGCGTTTGCAATGTTTGGCCGCCAACAAGGGTAAATTTAATTACAAATGTTTTAATCCCCGGCGAGGAATAGTTGACAGTAAAAGGCACATCGAAGGCTACTGCACGGAAACCGTTGCCGTCGCCCATATCGGCAGCCCTGGCAATGATGGGCGTTTGGTCATTGGTATAGAACAGGGCCGACTTAAAGACAAACTGTACATTTGAACTGTTAAAATTTAATTGCACGGGAGCGGCGGCAAACAATGTTTTTATTTCGTATGGGTTTTTCCCGGCAACATTGTAAATCTGGCCGTTGCTTATGGTTACCAATCCCGTAGAATCAGCATTACTGCGGAGGCAATTATAATCAATATACATAACCGCAAAAGGTACCGGTTGCCCGGCCACAGGCACATTTGAGGCAATAGCGCTAAACACGGTACTTTGCGAAGGCAAAGTGCAATTGCCATTGAAACGTGAGTTGTCCATATCGGCATATAAAGTGCGCCAGGCATTGATATCAACGTCATTGCTGTCGCGCAGGGCGCCATTGTAATATTCCGGGGGTATTATCTGCAAACCATAATCGCTCAATAAGCCGGTTGTAACCTGGCTGTGATTTACATTGGCAAAAATATAATTTACACGGTCCAAGTAATTGGTAAGCGTATCCTGGGCGTTTGCCATAACAGGTACAATAACCAAATAGAAAATGAGCAAAATGCGTTTTTGTTTCTTTCTCATAATAATTAAGGTTTAATTTGCGTATTTTATATCAAAGCGGCCTTCTGTAACATTTATAGTAGAATCGCAATTTCCTGTACTTGCTGTTAATTTTATTGCTTTAAAGTTGAATATTCCTGAAACAATATAATTTACAGTATCAAATTTTGTTATTTCTAATGTTCCCATTGATGACATAGAATCAGTTTGATAATAACAATTATCTCCAACATCATTAAAACCAGCAGATGCATTATTTAAATCATATTTTCCAACACTAATAGGTGAATAAATTTTAATAAAAAGAATTTGATCAATATTATTAGTTATTTTTGATGCTCCAATTACAAATTGGCTTCTACTGACACTTACATTTAAGTTAGAACCAGGGAAGGGAGCAAGCCCCTCATTTCTCCAAACTGCCCCATTTACAAGACAGCCAAAAGTATTTGCACCTGTTTGTGTTTCGGGGGGTAGCGTTTCCTCGTTTTCATCTTTGCAGCACGAGGAGGCATTGAGCAGCAAAAAGCCAAATGCCAGCATTGTTAGTTTTAGAATTTTCATAGTTTTTTAAATTTTAAAAAGTTTAATATTTAAAGTGTAAATATATCGGGTTTAAATTGTTTTCAAAGTAATATTTTATTGTCCATATCGGCATACAGGGTACGCTAGGCATTAATATCAACCTCGTTGCTGTCTTGTAAGGCTCCATTGTAATATTCCGGGGGGATAATTTGCAAACCATAATCGCTAAGCAACCCTGTAGTTACTTTGCTGTGGTCTATATTGGCGAAAACATAATTCACCTGGTTTTTGAAATCAACTAAAGTATCCTGGGCTTTTGCCAATCCTATTAGGAAAGACAAAAAGAATAAAAGAAAAATATATTTTTTCTTGTTCATGGTTTATATTTTTAAATTAATATTTGGTATAATGCAAGTCGAAGCGGCCTTCTGTTATATTAATAATCGAAGTATCACAATCGCATGTATGAGGCAAATTTTCTTTAAGTTTGGATTTAAAAGCAAAGATGCCTGATAATATTTTTTTTGTTGTATCCAAATATGTTATACTTATATTAGAATTTTCATTCTGATAAAGTGAGTCTGATTGAAAAATACATTTGCAAGTAGAATCATCATGTTCTATTAAAGAAAATATTTTAGAGTTGAAATAATATTTTGTTATACTAATTTTATTATTAATTATCAATTTAATATGCTGAATTTTACTATAAGCAGTATTATTTGCATAAATTACGAGGCTATCCCCATATATACTCGCGCTTAAGCTTGGATTCATAAAATCAGAGTTTGCGTTTCTCCAGATACTTCCATTTACCAAACACCCAAATGTATTTTCACCATCATGCGTTTCAGGAGGGAGGGTTTCCTCGTTTTCCTCTTTACACGAGGAGGCATTGAGCAGTAAAAAGCCAAATGCCAGCATTGTTAGTTTTAAGATTTTCATAGTTTTTTAATATTTAAAAGTGTAAATATATGTTTCAAAATTAAGAATACGATATTTAATAGTTTATTTGGGCTCAACAGACTCACATTCATTTCTTTGTTAATTCTCATAAAATTAAAGTTTAAATTTTTACGGTATATATTTAATATCAAAGCGACCTTCTGTAATATTTATAGTAGAATCACAATTTCCAATAACCGCTATGGTTGTTGGTTTATACTTAAAGGCTATAAAACTGAATTGACCTGAAACAATTTTGTTTATGGAGTCAAATTTTGTAATTTCCAAAGTCCCTTTTGAAGAAATGGAATCAGTTTGATAATAACAATTAGTTATTCCATCTGCAAACTTAGCCTGATGGTTTTCGCTATTTAAATTAAATTTTCCAATACTTATAGGAGCTTTAACATCAATAAATATACTTTGATACATATTATCATTTGATTTTAATGCTCCAATCACAAATTCATTTGGATAGACAGATGCATATAAGTTAGAACTGGGGAAAGGTGCATATCCCCCATTTAACCATACTTTCCCATTTACCAAGCATCCAAAAGTGTTTGCACCTGTTTGTGTTTCAGGGGGGAGCGTTTCCTCGTTTTCATCTTTGCAGCACGAGGCGGCATTGAGCAAAATAAATCCAAATGCCAGCATTGTTAATTTTAAGATTCTCATATTTTTTTAAATTTAAAAGTGTAAATATATTGGGTTTGTATTATTTTCAAAATTAACAGGGCAATGATTTCTACTTCTGTGATATCTGAAATAGTCCAATTCCCTTGAACCCAAATTGGCACACTGCACTCCATCTGGGCTTATGCCTCACGGCAACCTATTCGCTTATGTCTCGATATTTTTTTATTAATTTCTCAATTCATATACTCCACCGGCAGTACCAAACCATTTATTGCCCTGAGCATCAATGGCAATGGCATTGACGTCATTATTGTTCCAACCACCGGGTATAGTGTAGTTAGTCCAACTGGTGCCATCAAATTTCGATACACCGGCCCCAAAAGTTCCAAACCATTTATTGTCCTGGGCGTCTATGGCTATGGTACAGACCTCCCCACCATCGTTAAAAGTGTAGTTTGTCCAATTCGTACCGTCAAATTTTGATACCTCATTGCTGGGAGTTCCAAACCATTTATTACCCAGTGTATCTATTGCAATGCTTCTTATCGCATTCATAGCCAAACCATTTGCTGTAGTGTAGGTAGTCCAATTGATGCCATCAAATTTTGAAACCCCGTATCCATTTCCAAACCATTTATTCCCCTGGGCATCTATAGCAATTGCTTGTACGAAATTATTAGATAAACCATTGGTTGTATTATAGATAGACCAACTGGTGCCATCAAATTTTGATACCCCGCCGCCTCCGGTTCCAAACCATTTATTTCCCTGGTCATCTATAACTATGGTATTGACCCAATTATCAGCTAACCCATTTGTTGTAGTGTAGTTAGTCTAATTGGCGCCATCAAATTTCGATACTCCGTTTTCAGTTCCAAACCATTTACTCCCTTGGGCATCTATGGCTATGGTATTGACAGAATCACAAACCAAACCATTGCTTGTATTGTAAGTAGTCCAATTTGTGCCATCAAATTTCGACACCCCGGCAGCAGTTCCAAACCATTTATTTCCCTGTTTATCTATAGCTATGGAAGAAACGTTATTGTTAGCCAAACCATTTGTTGTAGTATAGGCGATCCAATTTAATTTATTATCTTCTTTTTTACAAGAAAATATAATAGTAACTAATGTTACAAAACCGATTATAAAAAGTTGTTTTTTCATATTTATTTGTTTTAATGAGCCATAACAGTCTTATAAATTCAATCCTTTTTCGAACCATAGTTTATTGTTTTTCTAAAAAATCATGTTTTCATTTCCGGGTATTTGTATTTCAAAAGTTGCATATATCCATTGCAAGTTTATGTTATTTTTCTAAAAATTAAAACAATATGCCGGGTTTATTCCCCGGCATGTGTGTTTGTAGGCCTCACAAAACGAGTACCGTTTGCATTGCGCCCCAGGGGCCTGCCAGGTCGGGGTGTTTGGTATTGTACCACCTGAAAAAGATATACAGGTTTTTGCCCGAGCTTGCCGTGCCGGTAATAAGCATAAAGGATGCACGTGTGGAAATTTCTTTTATCAACCCTGCCGTATCGGCGCCAGTCGGGGCAGTACCGCCAACCTGGTAAGCATACTGCACGCTGTTGGAACCGGCGGCTATGGAAGGCCGTTTGCTGTCGTGCCCGGTACGGCATTTAACCGATATATTCCCCCCGCCAATGGGTTGCAGCGCCACTACAACGGCATCGCTTATTACGGTATGCTTGCCCAGGGCCTTTGTAGCCTGCAATACCCCTTTTTTAATATGAAAGGTTTCCATATCGGTTATGGTAACAGCGGCGCTTGCTGCAATCCTGTCCAACAGGTGGTTGCTTTTGTCGAGGGCAATGCACTGTTTAATTATCAAATGCAGCTGGTCCTTGATAGCCGTTGTACGGCTGCCTTTTTTGTCGCTGTATTTGGCATAAAGCGGCGCCCACGAGGTTGAATAACCTGTCCATAGGGTCATTTCGGCCTGCACCCATCCGGCCCTTTGCCAGTTTGGGGGCGTACCGGCCAACATATAAGTGTTGGTGTTAATAATAAACGGGTTGAACCCGTCGATCATCCTTGGAATTCTTGATTCTCCTGCCATAGTTTTTAAATTTTAATTGTTAATAATTTTGGTTAAGAAAAATAGTTTCATTCGTTTACACAGTTTAATGAACAGTTCCCCCTTTACAACCAGCAAGCCAACTTTCAACCCCTACAATTAACCTTTTAGTCCTTTCAGGTTAACTTTTAACTTCAATAAGTAAACTTTTAGTCCCTTCAGGTTAACTTTTAGCTTCTATAAGTTAACTTTTAATTCCAACAAGTAAACTTTTAACCCCAATAAGTAACCTTATAGTTCCAATAAGTAAACTTTTAGTTTCATCAGGTTAACTTTTAACTCTAATAAGTAACCTTTTAACTTCCCTACGCTTACTTTTAAGCCCGTTAAGCCGCAATAAGCAATTTGTAAGTAAGCATTTAACAAATTAAAGAAAATACCTTCATATTTAAAAACACTTTGTATTAATAGGTTAGGTGTTTTTTTAAAAATATTTTACGAATGGATTAATTTGGGTGTCCAACGGCACTTTATATTTGACGAAAACATGTTCGTGTTTTAAAGTTCGATATATACTCCGTTCGAAACTTTCCCGAAAGGATAAAAAACAAGACTGAACACAGGGTCACAGAAACACAGGGTATTAATTTTCAATAAATTTTTCCCTGTGCCTTCGTGTCTCTGTGTTTATTTTTTTTGCTAAAATTTCAAAAATGCTGTTTAAACCTGAATGCCGAAATATCTTTTAATAATAACGCTTATACCGAAAGTAATTGCAGAAACGCCAATGCTGATAACTGCCATTTCAATAAACCTTCTTTTAAACGGCAGGTCTTTGGCAACAGAAATATAGTAATTGAAAAATAAAATAATTATCATTGCTATGGCAATTGTCATAAAGAGGCATATCAGGTAACTGTTTAGCAAAAGATATGGAATAATAAGAAGCCCGACCGTAATAAAATAAGATATTCCCGTATATATGGCCGATTTTATAGGATGGGCCGCTTCTTCATGTTTTTGGGAAAGATATTCGGCTGCGGCCATAGAAAAACCTGCCGCCACACCGGTAATAAGGCCGGCAAATGCAATCAGCCTGGTGCTTTGAAACCCAAAGGAAAGGCCGGCCAATGCCCCGGTGAGTTCCACCAGCGCATCGTTTAATCCTAATACAATTGAACCCACATAACTCAACCTTTCTTCTTCGATAAGCCCTATAAGTTTTAGTTCGTGTGCATCTTCTTCCTCTAAAATACTTTTAGCGTCAGGAACCTGGATTAAAATTGAAGCATACTCCATTTGGGCTTTTTCTTCGCCTTTTTCCATAAGCTTAATTCCGAATGTTAAACCTAAAATGCGCGAAAGCCAACTGAAGTAAAATACCCGGAAACGGTTCGGTTTAACTTCTTCATTTGTGAATTGTTTCCAAAAACTATAATGTTGTTTTTCCTCATTTGCAATTTGCTCCAACAGCTTCCGGTTATTTTCATTCTTTTCCCACCTGGCAAGCTTTAGGTAAATAATATGCTCTGTAATTTCATTTCGCTGATAATGTTTAATTACAGATTTTAATCCAGGGTTATTTTCCATTTGTATATTTTTAATAATTATCAATTGCAGTATACAAATTTAATATAAAACCGAATAAAGTCAATGGAAATAAAATAATAGGATTGCAGCAGCGGAGTTAAGAAAATATATCCTGGCAATTAAAAAGAATTGAAAGTTTTTGCAGAATATTAATTCTTATCTGGAATAAGGTAAAATAAAAAATCCGGCAGAAATGTTATTTTGAACGAATCCTATTCCAAACAATGAATAAACAAACCACTGCGAAGCTTAGGCTCAAACCATGTGGTTTTTGGCGGCATAATGTTTCCGCTGTCGGCAACATCGATAATTTGTTTCATAGAAACCGGGTAAAGGGCAAAAGCTGCTGCCATTTCGCCGCTATCTACACGTTTTTTGAGTTCTGCAAGCCCCCGCATTCCGCCTACAAAATCAATACGGTTTGATGTACGAAGGTCGGTAATATTCAATATGGGCTTCAGGACTAAATTGGAGAGTATGCTAACATCGAGGCAGCCTATTGAATCGTTGTCATCGTATTTACATGGTACGGCGTTAAGCGAGTACCACTCCCCATCGATATATAAAGAGAAACTATGAAGTTTTGTCGGTTTATAAGGAGTTGTTCCTTTTTTTTCAATTTCGAAGCCTTCTTTCAATTTTTCAATGAATTCTTCCTTGCCCAAACCATTTAAATCTTTCACAACACGGTTATAATCTAAAATTGTAAGTTGGCTTGCAGGAAAATGAACGGCCATAAAATAGTTGTATTCTTCATTTCCATTATGGCTTTTATTATTCTGTTGCCTTTCGCTCCCAACATGGGCTGCAGCGGCAGTACGATGGTGTCCGTCTGCAACATAGGTATAAGGCACATTATTTTTAAATATTTCTTCAACCCTTTTAATGTCTTCGTCTTTGTTTATTACCCATAAATGGTGGCCGATACCATCGGATAATGTAAAGTTATACTCTGCCGGCAAGCTTATATAACGGCTTACTATCCTGTCGAGTTCGGGGTTATCGGGAAATGCAAAAAATACAGGCTCGGCATTGAAATTGGTTATCCTGATATGGTTTTTCCTGTCTTCTTCTTTATCCGGGCGCGTAAGTTCGTGTTTTTTAATTATGCCATTTACATAATCTTCAACGGCTGCACACCCGACAATACCATATTGCGTTTTATTCCACATTGTTTGGGCATAAATATAATAACATGGTTTGCTGTCCTGGATAAACATGCCATCGGTAATAAGCTTATTTAAATTTGATTTTGCTTTTTGATAAACCTCGTTGCCATGAATATCAATATTTCGAGGAAGGTCAATTTCTGATTTGGTTACATGAAGAAATGAATATGAATTGCCATTTGCCTCAATGCGGGCTTCTTCTGAATTCAGCACATCATAAGGCCTTGAAGCTACTGATTTAGCTATTTCCTTTTTTGGACGAAAAGCTTTAAATGGTTTTACAATTGCCATGACGCTAAATTAAATATTTTTCCATTTCTCATTAAAAGAGAAATGGAAAAATATAGGTTTATTTTTTTTGTAATTTCCCTTAAAAGGGCTACTGAGGTATTATTTATTTACCTGGTATGTTTTATCGCCTTTTTTAAAGAAGTTAACAATTTGGTTAGCTGCAGCTAATCCTGCATTATTGTTTGCTTCGTGGGTTTGAGCGCCTGTTTTTTTAGCTGTAAAGTAGAAACGTCCTTTAAATTTTTCTGTCAAAACAGCCTGGTTACCTGAAGCTATATCCGATGCATACTGAAAATCTTTTCTTTCATCAAACATTTTCAAAAGACCGGCTTCATCAATAACCTCTTTGCGGGCAGTGTTAACTAAAGTAGCGCCCTGTGGCATCAATGAAAGTAACTGGTAATTTATAAGGTTTTTTGTCTGGTCATTTGCCGGAATGTGAAGCGTAACGAACTGGCATTTTTTATATAAATCTTCAATATTCTTTTCGTAAGCAATACCGTCTTTTTCAACTATTTCCTGACCGACAAACGGATCGTAAGCATGAACAATCATTCCAAAACCTTTTGCAATTTGTGCAACAAGTTTGCCTATGTAACCGTAGCCATGAATTCCAAGCGTTTTATTTCGTAATTCAATACCTGTTGAACCGTCGAACTGGTGGCGGATAAGATAAATAAGTAATCCGAAAACAAGTTCTGCAACTGCATTTGAATTCTGTCCGGGAGTGTTCATTGCAACCACTCCTTTGGCTGTTGCAGCTTTCAAATCAATATTGTCGTAACCTGCACCGGCACGGACTACTATTTCAAGATCAAGGGATGCGTCTATTACTTCTTTATCAATTATATCACTACGGATGATTACTGCGTTAGCCTGTGAAACAGCTTTTATAAGGTCTGATTTTTCAGTATATTTCTCAAGCAGCGCAAATTCAAACCCTGCATCGGTAATTATTTTCTTAACACTTTCAACTGCAGCTTTAGCGAAAGGTTTTTCTGTTGCAACTAATATCTTTTTCATTTTATAAATATTTATGTTAATTATTTAAATGAACATATAAATAAAATAAAGATGAAAACATACCCATAAGTTTGCAATACATTCTCATCTTAGCTATTTCAAATTTCAATATTCTTATTTTACTTTATTCTTTTCAAATTCTTTCATGGTATCGATAAGCGCGATAACACTTTGTTTTGGAACTGCGTTATAGATAGAAGCCCTGAAACCGCCTACCGAACGATGCCCCTTAATACCAACAAGCCCTTTTGATTTTGCAAGCTCAAGAAATTCACTTTCCAAATCCTTATATTCATCGTTCATTATCCAGCAAACATTCATTAAAGAACGGTCTTCGGGAACAGTAACAGTGCCTTTAAAAAGTTTGTTCCTTTCAATTTCATCGTAAAGCATTTGTGCCTTTTCGATATTTGTTTTTTGCATTGCGCTTAATCCGCCATTTGCTTTCAGCCATTTGAGCGTTTGAAGGCAGGCAAAAATATTAATTGCCGGAGGCGTATTGTAAAGCGAATTATTTTCAATATGTATCTTATAGCTTAGCATTGAAGGGACCTGCCTCTGAACTTTATTAATCCAATCATTTTTTATAATTACCAATGTAACGCCGGCAGGGCCGAGGTTTTTCTGTGCACCGGCATAAATAAGCGCATATTTCGATACATCCACAGGACGGCTTAAAAAATCGGATGACATGTCGGCAACTAATGGAACTTTCACGTCAGGGTCTTTTTTTAATTCCGTACCAAAAATTGTATTATTTGTTGTAATATGAAAATAATCGGCATCCTGGGGAACTGTGTAGTTCTTCGGGATAAATGTGTAATTACTGTCTTTTGAGGAAGCTACTTCAATTACTTCGCCAAATAATTTAGCTTCTTTCAAAGCTTTACTTGCCCAGGAACCTGAATTTAAGTAAGCAGCTTTTTTATTTAAAAAATTATACGGAACCATTGTGAACTGAAGGCTGGCGCCACCACCAAGGAACAGGACTGAATAACCTTCAGGAATACTTAGAAGTTCTTTTAATGTTGATATGGCTTCGTTTAATATTGATTCGAATTCTTTACTACGGTGCGAAACTTCCATTATCGACATACCTATTCCGTTAAGGTCTAAAACAGCTTTTGCTGTATTTTCCAGCGTGAATTCGGGTAAAGCAGCAGGACCAGGATTAAAATTATGTTTTCTCATAAGTAAATTTTTTAAAAGAATATTAGTATTAAATCTGTTTTAAAATCCGGTAGCAAAATTAATGATAATTGAATAAATTAATTCAATTTCTAAAAAAAATTGTTATTTTTTTCACAATAATTTTTTTTAACCAGAATGTTATCTGATAAAACCGGTACAATATCAGTATTATTTAGCGTATGGCAATATTCGATAACATCATCGAAGCCTAATTTTTTAAGCCTGGTCCTATGGGCAGCTTTTTGAATATAGCCGATTAAGTCGTCTTCTGCTAACGACCATAAATCACAGGCAGCTAAACTGGAATCGCAAATAGTTTCAAATAGTTCCGAATCAAGAAGCTTTTGCGCAAGGGCGCCGGCAAAAATAGTATCCTCGAGGCTGAAACGGTTTTTCCAGCCTGCACATAAAATTACAACATTATGATTTTCATATATCAGCCAATTAGCTATGGCTTCTAAATTTAGGAAAGCGCCAATAGCAACCTTATAGCAATTACGCGCTTTGTTAATGGCCTGGGTGCCATTTGTTGTACTATAAACAATGGTTTTATCGCGAATTTTACCTGGCACAAAATTAAAAGGGGAATTTCCAAAATCGGCAAAATCACAAACTACACCATCGCGCTCGGCTGCAACAAGAATATCCTTTGGATTTATATTCTTTTGCTTCTTCCAACGTTTCAACCGGTATAATGCCTTTGGCGCCGTTTATAAAAGCCGTACAAATTGCCGAAGCAGCCCTGAGAACATCCGTTACTACAACTATTGAACCGGGATTATGAAAACATTGGTATAATGCCGGAGAAAAGCAAACTTCAACCCTTTTTTTATTGTTCAACATATTTTTTTGAATCACAATTTTCAGCGTAAAAATAAAAAATCCAAAGTTTGTTTTACATTAAAACAATTTATTTATGCAATGAAGCATTATAATTTAAATAAAAGGCGCTTTAATTATCCGGGCTTTTAATAATTTTTCCCTGATTTCAATACAAATTGAAGTTTCGGGAGTTGAATTGCCGATTGACACATAGCCCATTCCTATGCCTTGTTTTAATATAGGTGACATTGTACCCGATGTAACAAAGCCGATAATATTATTATAACTGTCTTTTATTTGATAATTATGGCGTGGAATGCCCCGATCGAGCATAACAAAGGCAACCAGTTTACGCTGCAACCCAATTTTAATTTGATTTTCTAAATATTCCTTATCAATAAAGTTTTTGTGATTTTCAAATTTTGTTATCCATCCCAAACCTGCTTCAATTGGTGACGTAGTATCGTCGATATCATTACCGTACAAACAATAGCCCATTTCGAGCCTTAAAGTATCACGGGCGCCCAGCCCGACAGGTTTTATATTAAATGATTTACCTGCTTCAAATATTGCATTCCAAATTGTTGCAGAATCATCATTATTAAAATAAAGCTCAAAACCCCCGGCACCGGTGTATCCTGTTTGGGATATTATTACTTCTTTTGCTCCTGCAAATGAACTTGTTTGAAAGGTGTAGTTTTTCATTGCAGCTAAATCAAGAGGTGTGAGTTTTTGCAAAATTTCAATGGCCTTAGGCCCCTGAATTGCAAGCTGTGCAATTTTATCAGAAGCATTTTCAAGAATTGCACCAAAATGATTTTGATTGTTTAGCCAATTCCAATCTTTTTCAATGTTTGAAGCGTTTACGACCAGCAAATATTTTTGTTCATCAAATTTATATACAAGTATGTCGTCGACAATCCCGCCTTTTCCATTTGGCAAACACGAATATTGCACTTTTCCCGGATAAAGCCTCGACACATCGTTTGAAGTAACCCATTGTAAAAATTGCAGGGCATTCGGGCCTTTAACCCAAATTTCGCCCATATGTGAAACATCAAAAACACCTGCGGATTGCCTTACGCTCATATGTTCATCAGTTATCCCGGTATATTCGAGTGGCATAATATATCCTGCAAAAGGAACCATTTTAGCTCCCAGTTTCTCATGAATATTCTTAAATGGAGTAGCTTTCATTATAAATATAAATAAATAAAAAAAAATAACCCGCAATATTAACCGATAACAAAAAGCACTGTTTAAAAATGTTATAGCCAGCAATTGAATTATTTAACTTAGGCTTTATAAAGCAGGCTTTAAAAATAAACATTGTTTTATTATGTAAAAAAAATATTGATAAGATAAAAATTGCAAAAATAGCATTTACTGAAAATAAAAAAAGCTGCTTTTCAAATTCAGCAGCTTTTTTAAAAAGTTAAATAACTAACTTATACCATTTAAAACTTATTGTCAATATGCAGATACTTCAATGGATTTATTTGTATCGAGTTCAGCAATATCAATATAATCAAATACCTGGTTAATATCAAGAGCCGTTCCGCACATAAAAGATGCGGATTTATAAAATTCCTGTGCAATATGTTTTATTTGATTCTGATTAGCAATAAGCACCTGAATGGGATCGATGTCTACAAAATTAATTTTAACTTCTGCTTCTTTAAGCAAAGCTAAGTTACTGTTGATAATTTGGATCATCCGTCTGTAATTATCCATCAGCACGGCCAATCGGTGCCCAACTATGCCAATAACTTCAAAAGTTTCAGCATCAATAAGTGGGCTGCCTGAATTACCTCTCTCAATTGGATTGTCAAATTGAATATATTTTACTCCGTTTTGTTTAGAAAATGACGAAACAATACCTGATTTAATAGCCACATTGTTGTTTTCCATATGATGGCCAATTATAGCAGTCTTTGATGCCACCTTGATTTTTTTTGTGTAATTAAGTTTTAGAGAAGGGATATCGTCAAACTGTGGAAAATCGATATTTATGAGTGCAAAGCCCGGCATATTTTCTTTTATGCCTTTTACTATTCGCAATCCGAAATCTTTACCGGTAATTTTAACACTCGCTTTTATTGTACAACCATCATCTTCCATAAAAGCAATTTGAACTTCACTGGCATGATCAATTTTGTAAACCATTCCATCTGTAATCAAATATTTTCCATATTTGAAACCGGTTACTGAATCATACCTTATTCCTTTTGAGCTAAAAAAATTTATGCCACAAACAGCACCTTGACACTTTTCCCATACTTTGCGATACATACTGCCGATATTTAAATGTTTATATTTAATTTCACTGCGACAAATTACTTTTTTTCAATGTCTTATATTTAAATTTGGATTGTAAACCTTTTTACGATAGTTTAATACCATTTTGTTACATTAATGTTATTAAGTTAAAAAAAGTAACCCAATTAGACTTCTAAAATAGTCTATTTTTTTACTATTATTTATTATGTCTATATGTAAAAAAATCAATTATTTTTATGATATATAATAGTGTTTAAATAATTATAATTCAAATAGTTAATTTTGTGTTTTGTCTAACATCCACATTTTAAAAGTTTTATTGAACATGACATTATTTTATATAAAATATTTTGAATTAATGTTTGATATACAACTAATTATTTAATATCGACATATTTTAAGTATAAAAGATTTAGTGGGTTAATACCAAGATTGTAAATGTTTTTCTGGGTAAAACGAACGGCAACATCATAAAAAAGCGGCACAACAACGGATTCATTTATAATAATTTGATCCATTTGATTGTAATAATCAAACCGTTTTTGGTTATTCCTTTCTTTTAAAGATAATTCATAAAGCTTGTCAAAATTGGCATTTTTAAAATGTGTATAATTTGGGCCTTTTGGAGAAAAATTTTTACTATAAAAAAGCGCCATGAAATTTTCAGCATCGGGATAATCGGCAATCCACGAAGCACGGAAAACATTAATCCGCGAATCGGCAAGCATTTCATGATAAGCCAATCCTGTTACAACATCTATTTCCACTGGTATTCCAACCTGGGAAAGTTCATGCTGGATGTATTCGCATAAATCCTGGTAATCGCTCACAGTTGTAATTTTAATTGGCAATAATCCTTTACCGCCTGGAAACCCGGCTTCTGAAAGGAGCTTCCTCGCAGAATCGGGGTTATATATGTATCCTTTTACAGCAGATTCGGAATATGAAGGCAAACCTTTCGGAACAAATCCAGCCGAAGCCGGATAGCCAATATTATTTCTCAGGTAGGTTAACATCTTTTTCCTGTCGATTGCCAGGTTTATGGCTTGCCTGACCTTCTTAAACCGCAACGGGCTGTTCTTTACAGTTTCAATAGTTGTGTCTACTAAAAATCCAAGGTATTCCATGTTCAAATAAGGACAAGTAAGCATATTTATTCGTTTATTGTACTTGGGATTTAGTTTGCCTGTCCGGGTTATTAATTCATCTTTAAATGAAGCGTTAACTCCCGAAATAAAATCTATCCGCCCTTTAATGAATTCAAGAAACTCGGATTGTTTATCAGCAATAAATGTAATTGATACGGCATCGATGTGCGGTAATTTTTCCCCGTTAGTGTCTTTTTCAAAATAATTTTCATTTTTTATGAAAATCAATTTTTCGCCTTCTTTCCAGAATTTGAATTTAAAAGGACCAGTTCCAACAGGGTGATACCTGAAATCGCGTCCATAAAAATTTACTATTTCAAAAGGCACCACATAGCAATAAGGCGTAGTGAGCAATCCTAAAAACGCCTGAAAAGGTGATTTTAGAAATATTTGAAAAGTGCTGTCATTTATAGCTTTGAAACCTTTTTTTGTATTTGCCTTGTTGGTATTTACAGCATTAAAAACCCATGCTCCCGGTGATGCAGTAGCAGGATCGAGCAGCCTGTTAAAAGTAAATTCAAAATCAGTTGCTTTAACTTTTCGGCTTTCAGGATGTGAAAAAAGTGAATTATCGTGAAAGTAAACATCATTGCGAAGGCGAAAAGTATAAATTGTTCCATCGGTAGAAATATTCCATATCTTAGCTATACAGGGCTTAATATTTAACGAATCATCCAATTGGACCAATCCGTTAAATAACTGGTTGATAGGCCAGATAGTAGATGGAAACCTTGCATAAGCAGGATCGAGCGATGAAATATTTTTCGATTCGTTATAATGAAAAACTTTACCTCGCTTTTTGTTTTTATATTGCAAATTGCAAGAAAAGTAAAAAGGTATTAGAAGTAAAAAAATATATTTAGAAGCATTTGTTAAATTATACATTTTTTATTTTTTCATTCCTTAAGAGTTTTTTATATGAAGAATCAAAGTTAATTTTTCTCTACTAATTGAAAGCATTGATAAGTAATTACAAACAAATAAGGTTAAAATAAAAAACACTAATTTCGCAACAACTCATTTATACAATTAATTATTTACAAACCCGTTTATAGAGAAATTTTCGCATCATGTTAATTAGAAATGTTTCTTATACAGTTTTAATGTTTTTAGCCCCTGTTTTTTTATTGGGCTGTATCAAAGATGATATTTTAAAGGACCCTCATGCAAGTATTAATTTTTCAAAAGATACACTAATGTTCGATACAGTTTTCACAAGTATAGGAAGTGCTACTAAATATTTAATGGTTTATAATAAAAACAGCAAGCCGGTAATAATTAAAACAATAACACTTGCTGGCGGAAAAAGTTCACCATTTAAAGTAAATGTTGATGGAATACCGGGCCCGGTTGTAAATGATGTTGAAATTGCCGCTAATGATAGCGCTTATGTTATCGTACAGGTTTATACAAATCCTAAAAACCAAAATTCACCGGTTCTGGTTTCAGATTCATTATTATTTAATCTTAACGGCAATACACAGAATGTTAAATTTGAAGCTTGGGGACAGGATATTCATCTTATCAGGGATTCAGCGCTTAAAACGCAAACCTGGCATAACGATAAGCCATATTTAATTAAAGATTTGATGATCGTTGACAGTTCCGAAACATTGACTATTGAAGCAGGAGCTAAAATTTATATGCATAAAAATGCCATTATTGCTGTGTATGGCACATTACTCGTTAATGGAATGCTTGGAAGCCCTGTAATATTTCGCGGCGACAGGCTCGATAACCTGAATACGGTTCCTCCAGTGCCTTATGATAAAATTCCGAATCAATGGGAGAGAATATGGTTGGCAAACTCAAGTACAGGAAATAAGTTTAATTATGCTGAAATTAGAAATGGAAATATTGGCTTACAGGTAGGGGCCATTGGAACAACTGGAACAGCATCGGTAGTGCTGTCCGATTGTATAATTGAGGATCATTCCTCAGCGGGAATTTTGGCAATTAATTCAAAAATTACAGCTGATGATTGTCTTATAGACAACTGCGGGTCATGTTTATTCGGCTGTTGGGCAGGCGGATATTATGAATTTTACCAATGCACTTTGGCCAATTACTATGTTTGGGGCGAACAAAACGGGGTAGCAATTTTGCTTCAGGATTATTACCAGATTAATGATACATTGAAAGGATCCGGCGATTTAAAAAAGGCATATTTTGGCAATTGCATTGTTTATGGCGCTGCTTTGGATGAAGTGGTTTTCAATTTCAAAAAAAATCAAAGCTATGTTTTTGATAATTGTCTTTTAAAAGGAGAGGCTGATTATTACACTGTGGCAGACAAACAAAAGTTTATTGATAATTATTTAATAAAACAGGAATACAACCCCGGGTTTAAATTGATAGACATAGATAACATCAATTATAATTTTCAGCTTACTAAAACTTCCGATGCCAAAGATGAGGGCAATCTTAATATTGCAGAAAAGTACCCAATTGATTTATTAGGAAACAGCAGGCTTGCAGATGGCTATCCGGATATTGGCGCTTATGAATACACCGGAACAGGAAAATAAAAATGAAAAGAGTAATTTCAATCATAGTTTTTTTTATTCCTGTTTTGTTTTTGCTAAGTCAAAGCTGGGGATTTAGAAATAAAACAAGTAGTATAAGCAAAACCACAATACCTTGTTTTAGAATAATGTTTTATAATACTGAAAATTTTTTCGATACAATTGACGATCCCAAAACGAATGATAACGAATTTTTGCCCGATGCCAAGCGGCATTGGACATCAAAGCGTTATTATACTAAATTAAACAGGTTGTACAAAACAATTATTTCGATTGGCATTCAACCGCCTTCAATTGTCGGCCTTTGCGAAATTGAAAACGACAGGGTGCTGCATGATATTGTAAAAAATACGCCGTTGATTAAATTTAATTATCATTTTATCCATCACGATTCGCCGGATAAGAGAGGAATAGATGTTGCCCTGCTTTACAGGCCTGATTTATTTAAGCCCTTGAAAAATGAATTTATCGCAATTCATTTTCCTTTTGATACAGCATTAAGAACCCGTGAAATATTGTATTCAAAAGGAATTGCTTTACAGTCGGATACCATCCATGTTTTTGTAAATCACTGGCCATCGCGCACAGGGGGCGAATACAGAAGCGAGCCACTCAGAAATTTTGTTGCGAAAACACTCAGGTATAAAGTAGATTCTTTGTTTGCTATTAATGCGGCAACTAAAATTATTATCATTGGCGATATGAACGATGAACCTGATAACGCAAGTATTTCGAAATATCTTAATGCAAAAAAAACAGACCAGCCGATTTTGCAGGGAATATTATATAATTTAAGTGAAAGGTGGCTTGGGAATACCGCACTCATAGGCACAATTAAATATCAGGGAAATTGGTATATTTTTGATCAGGTTATTGTTTCTGGAAGCATACTCAAACCTTTAAAGGGACTGAGTTGTAACTTAAATGCCGCCAATATTTATTTTCCTGATTTTTTACTAACAAACGATAAAAAATATTCCGGGAAAATGCCTTTTCGTACTTATAATGGCTATAAATATGCCGGAGGGTTCAGCGATCATTTGCCTGTTTTCTTTGATTTATGCACGACAAATATTAAGAACAACCTATAGTAAATATTCAATAATTCTTAATTTAGGTTCAAAAATCTTTATTTCACTTAATCCAAGTTTTTCTGTTGCAAGCTGAATCAATTCTTCATCTTTTAAAGATTTTTTTATCCCGGTTTCTGTTGCATAAAACAGTCCTGTACTAATAAGCGCATTTAAAGGTATAAGCCCGATAAGTTCAGAGCCGGTAACTTCAACCTTAAATTGCAGTGCAAATTTTTTAATTGTTTCAAATACTTCGTGTAATTGTGTAAGGTCAATGTTTGTAATGTTTGTAGATACCTGTGCCTTATTGTATTCTTTAATATACCATCCTATCGCTTTTACAGATTTCAGGCTGCCATAAATGCGTTTTTGTTTGCCGCTTTTGTCGGTAATAATTTTTCCGCTTTCCCTGATTTGCGAAGCAATCTCAGAAGCAATTTCCGGCGAAGTAGTATTAAGGTTTACATTGAAGGCTATAAGAATATTCCTTGCTCCTACAATTGTTGCCCCGGATTTATAATTTAAGTTGATTGGCCCAAAATCCGGTTGCCAGCCATTTTCTGTAATTTTTGCCTGCAAACTTTCATAGCCGCCTTTTCTGATGTTCTCCAGGTTTCTACGTTCCGGTATCAAGGTCGAATTTTCATAACAATAAACGGGAATATTCAACTCGTTTCCAATCCGCGTAGCAAGCTTGTACGACAACTCCACAGCTTCGTCCATGCTCATATTTTTAATAGGAACCAAAGGAACGACATCTGCTGCGCCAATGCGGGGATGAGCGCCTTTATGTTTTGTCATATCTATAAGTTCGGAAGCTTTTTTAACAGCCTGAAAAGCTGCTTCAATAGTTGATAATGGATTGCCGGCAAAAGTCATCACCGTGCGGTTTGCATCAAAGCCTGTATCGACATGTAAAATTTTTATGCCATTTATTTTTTCGATGCTTTGCCTGATTTCAAATATTATCGATTCATCGCGGCCTTCAGAAAAATTTGGGACACATTCTAATATTTTGCTTTGTGAGGATTTTAGCATAATATCAATTAATACGTATAGTTTAAAAATATTAGTAATTATTCAGGATATTTAGACTGAAGGCATTTAGCATTTTTGCAGTGCTCTAATCAAGGCTCCCGGCACTTTCTCTATTTCTATAAATTTTAATTTACACTCACTTATCCTAAAGTCTGTTAGTCTATAACCTTTCTACCTGAATAGTTACTTAATTTTTGATTATTTTCTTTGTTTTGACAGACTTAGCGTTTATCAGCTTTACAAAATAAATACCGCTATTAAAGTTGCCGATATCTATATTGGTTAGTTTGTCTATTAGTTTCAATTTAATCAGTTCCTGCCCATTCATATTATAAACGAACAAGTCATTTTCTTTTTCTAAATTGTTAAATTGAATTGTTATTTTAGAAGTTGAAGGGTTTGGGAAAATATTAAAAACATCTGAGATATTTTCTAAATTATCAATTGATGTCGGGCAGCCTTTAAAACAAAAATAAACGGTTTTTAAAACAGTATCTTCGGCAATATTGGTTAGTGGGGCTTTGGTATTAGCTCCAACCCACGATTTTGAACAGGGAACGGTTGCATCATTGAACACTTTTTTTTTGCCGGGCCAGGGACAGCCTTTGCTATCAATTGCCGGCCATGAACTGTTTTTGGAAGTCTCAATTCCGTTTGAATGTGTGGAAATGGCCGACATTGGGTATATTCCCTGATGTGTGGTTGTATCAATAGTGTTAGAATTAAAATTATTGGCAACAAAAGCGCTATCGACATGGTAAATAATTAAGCCATGTCCCGGCAGATAGGTGTCAAAACCGGTTTGTTGCCTGTTTTCACATAAAAAATATTCTCCTGTAGTCGTTGTATTATATCTTACAACATCAGTTGATGTTTGAGAATTGTTTAAAACTACCTGTTGCGAAGCAGACAATAATTCAGGAGACGTCCATCCAAAAAATGCTTTTGACCAGGCATTATGATGAGCTGGCGATGTGCCATTAAAATCAGGCCCGTTCCATGTTCCGTACGACATTATATCCCATAAGCCGGTCCCATCAAAAAGACCGTTGGTCCCTGTATCGTAAAAATCGAGAGTGCCCAGCATGTGGCCAAATTCATGGGCAAATACACCAATTCCGACTATTGTACCACTTTTGTTTATTTCGGGTACTAAACTTATTAGGTCAACAATTTTTCCATCGCATGTTACGCTGTTGCTTGTGTAAGATAACCTGGATTCATACGACCAAAAATCAGTGGTTATTCCAGTTTCTTCCTGACCTGCTCCCTGATGAACCACAACAACGCCATCAACATATCCATCCCCGTTTGAATCGAACTGGCTAAAATCAACAATTGGGTTGGCCGCTAAAACCGCATCCCTTATAAATTCATTGCCGCCAACGCCAAAAGCTTTGTTGCCATAATAATCATGAGTATGAGGAACCGTAACCCAGGTTGTAACAATTGAATTCATATGTAATTTTCCATAAGACACTTCGTTATAATAGTCATTAAAACTTCCTGTTTCATTATAAGATGGCTGGTTCATTAAACTATCAATTTCAGCTTGTGTTACAGTGGTTGTTGTATTACTGAAATTAGCTAATATAACCAACAATTTTCTCGTTCCGGATGTTGGAAAATTTCCTATTGCACTTTTCAGTTTTTTCAATCCAGTTTTTGCTTTCATTTCTAAATTCTGTTGTTTGCTGTATTTAAGTCCTGGTGCAATATTTTTCAGAAACGATAATTCCTGTGCGCTTCTGTTGTTGGGATCATTGGCCTGAACACCTGATAAAATTAACTTTTCATTATTGTCATATTTTGCATATTCATAAGCGCCGGCACTATTTGGCAAAATTGTATAACCGTCTGTGGTTGTTGCCCAGTGGATAATTTCATCGCCTTTAAGGATAATTGTTATTATAGAGCCATCGGGTTGCCTGTATTTTATAGGTTTTGGATTGGCCGGGACAGCAAATGCATTAATTGAGAAAATTACAAATAATAATATCGATACTGCTTTTTCAGATATGGTTTTCATATAAATTAATTTTTTAAATAAATTAATTTTTAGGGCTTCTATAGTGTTTAATATTTTGTGCTGTTTTTATTGAAAGTTCTTTATAAAGCTACATAATTCTATTAAATATTTCTTTTAAACGAAAAGTATTTCTTAAATTTATTTATCATAGATGTTTTGCTTTAATTGATTGCTAAAATTGAAATTTTAACTAAACAGGCTAACCCGGTAATTCCAATTAACAAGAAGGCATATTTAATTTTTATAATGTTTAATATTGCATTTTTTTTACATAACTCTGAATAATTGAATAAATATGAATCGAAAATTAATAATACTGATAGCTCTTTTTTATAGTTTTAAAACTTATGCTTCCGACGAAGCCCGCCTTTTGCGTTTTCCTGCAATTAGCGGGAACAATATTGCGTTCAGTTGTGGCGGCGACATTTATACGGTAAGCTCCGGTGGCGGCGTTGCACGCAAGCTTACAAGCCATGTTGGCTATGAAATGTTCCCTCGTTTTTCGCCCGACGGTAAATATTTGGCATTCACCGGGCAATACGATGGCAACACTGAGGTGTATTTAATGCCTTCTGAAGGCGGCGTTCCCAAACGGCTCACTTATACTTCGGTCATCGATCGTGACGATGTAGGCGATCGAATGGGGCCAAATAATATTGTTATGGCCTGGACGCCCGATGGCAAATATATTACTTACCGTTCGCGAAAGCAATCGTTCAACAATTTTAAAGGAATGCTTTTCAATGTTCCCGTTAATGGAGGATTGTCTGAAGAAATACCATTGTCGGTTGCCGGCTTTTGCTCATATTCGCCCGATGGGAAGAAACTGGCCTTTAACCGGGTTTTTCGCGAATTCCGTACCTGGAAATATTACAAAGGCGGAATGGCTGACGACATCTGGATATATGATTTCGGTACAAAAAAAATTGAAAATATTACAAATAACGAATACCAGGATATAATTCCCATGTGGATTGGGAATGAGATATATTTTCTGTCGGATCGCGACCGCATAATGAACCTCTTTGTTTACAATACTGAAACGAAGAAAACAGAAAAGGTAACTGATTTCAAAACTTACGATATAAAGTTTCCTTCTGCTGGCGGCAATATGATTGTTTTTGAAAACGGCGGATACATATATAAATTCAGCGCCGAAACAAAAAAATGTGAAAAAGTAAATATTATAGTTGAAGATGACGCATTGTGGGCGCGAAATGAATTCAAGGATGCATCGAAATATATCCGTACTGCCGATCTTTCACCGAATGGGGAGCGTATTGTATTTGGCGCACGCGGCGATGTGTTCTCAGTTCCATCCGGCAAAGGCATAACGCGAAACCTCACAAATACGCCGGGAATTCACGAGCGCGAAGTGGCCTGGTCGCCCGATGGCCATTACATAGCTTATTTATCCGATGCAACAGGCGAATTTGAAATTTATATCCAAAACCAGGACGGCTCTGAAAAACCTGTTCAATTGACTTTCAATGCCGATACGTATAAATTTAAAATTGAGTGGTCGCCCGACAGCAAAAAAATATTATGGTCGGACAGGATGATGCGGCTTCAATATGTTGATGTTAAAACCAAAGAAGTAAAACTTATCATTCATTCAAAATACGATTTGATAGATAATTTTCATTGGTCGCCCGACAGCCGCTGGATTGTTTTTGACCAGGACAGCTGAAAATTATTTAAAAATTATTTCGGTTTATGATACTGAAACTGGCGTTATCAATAATATTACCAGTCTCATGGTTCGATTCTGCCGACCCAGCATTTTCACTCGACGGGAAATATATCGTTTTTGTTTCATCGCGCGATTTCAATCCTGTTTACAGCCAGATCGAATGGAACCATGCTTATATAAACATGGAAAGGATTTACATAGTTATGTTAAAAAAAGACACTCCTTCTCCTTTTGCCCTTGAAAATAATGAAGTAGCTACCGTTCCAAAGAAAGATGAAAAAGATACTTCTGAAAACAAAAAGGAAAAATCAAAAGAAAAAGCAGAAACTCCTGTAAAAGTAAACATTGATTTTGACGGGATTGAAGACAGGATAATTTCATTGCCCGTTAAAGCTTCGAACTATTTCCATCCTGTTTGCATAAACAATATGGTTTATTATCACGAACGTTTCCAGGGTGAAAGCATTTCTGCAAAAATGTTCGATTTGAAGAAACAGGAAGAAACAGAGCTTGGCGTTTCAATGCAATTTACAATATCGTCAAACGGCAAGAAAATGCTGGTTAAAGATAATGACCGATGGGGAGTGATTGATTTGCCTACAGCTAAAATTACGCTTAAAGATGTTGCCGACTTAAGCAACATGAAAGTTTGGGTTGACTACCGGATGGAATGGAAACAAATATTTGACGAATGTTGGAGGCAAATGCGCGATTTTTTCTATGTGCCGAACATGAATGGTATCGACTGGAAAGCCATGCATGAAAAATATGCCCCTTTGGTTTCTTATGTCCGTCATCGCACCGATTTAACTTATATTATCGGGGAAATGATTGGCGAATTGAATGCCGGCCACACTTATATTTCAGGAGGCGAGAGGCCGGTAGTTAACCGTATTCCCGTTGGTTTGCTCGGCGCTAAATTAAAAAAGGATGAGTCGGGGTATTTCAAAATAAACAAAATTCTTGATGGCGCAAACTGGAGCAAAGATTTACGCTCCCCGCTAACTGAGCTTGGCGCGGGTTTAAAAGAAGGAGATTTTATACTTGAAGTCGATGGAAATTTATTAAAAGATGAGGATGATATTTACAAACTTTTATTGTACAAAGCCGATAAAGAAATTCAGCTTACCGTGAACAATAAACCTGAAGAAAAAGGAAGCCGCAAAATTTTAGTAGTGCCTGTAAAAAACGAATCGGGCTTGTATTATTATAACTGGGTAAAAAATAATATCAGGAAAGTTGACGAAGCCACTGACGGACAGGTAGGCTATATCCATATTCCTGATATGGTCACGGAAGGTTTAAATGAATTTGTAAAATATTTTTATCCGCAGTTAAATAAAAAAGCGCTTATTATCGACGATAGGGGCAACAGCGGTGGAAATGTTTCCACAATGATTATCGAAAGGTTAAGGCGCGAGCTTACGCGCTCGCAGATGACAAGGAACAGCGATGTTCCTACACCCGTGCCTTTTCAAATGATGCTCGGCCCAAAAGTTATGCTTATAGACCAATACTCGGCTTCGGATGGCGATTTATTCCCTTATGCGTTTAAAAAACTTAAGATGGGAACTTTAATCGGGCATCGCTCATGGGGTGGGGTAGTAGGCATCACCGGCACTCTTCCTTTTATTGATGGCACCGATTTACGAAAACCCGAATTTGCATCTTATTCAGCCGACAGCAGTGCATGGATTGTTGAAGGGCATGGCGTTGATCCCGATATTGAAGTGGATAACGACCCTTCCCGCGAATATTCCGGAATTGACGATCAACTTAACAAAGCAATAGAAATAGCTAAGGAACAATTAAAAAATTATAAACCGTTGCCTCCCGTTCCTGCGCCACCCGATAAATCGAAACAAAATTAGGATTAAAAAAACCCTCAGATATTATTAATGTCTGAGGGTTTAAAAGATATTATAAAAATCTAAAAATTATTTTCAAGTTGGAATTTGAAACAAGCTTATTGTTTTATTATTTTTTTAATTATTGAATTGTCGTTAAATGTCGCACGAACATAATAAATGCCTGCTTTAGTTCCTAATTTGCCCGCGCTTAGGGTTAAATTATAGTTGCCTGCGTCTTGTTTCTTTATATTTACAATTGTATTAATAAGTTTTCCTTCATTATCGTACAATTCAATTTTTACTTTTCCCGATTTTTGAATAGCATAGTTTATTGTAAGCTTATCATTATAAGGATTGGGAAATACCTGCAAATCCAAATCAGCATTAACCGGAGGAATTGAAGTGGCACTTTTCAGTTGTTCGCCCGCATGCGCGTAAACAGCAGTTTGCGAAATATATTCTTTTTGCGAAGTTTTATATTTTATAATTACAAGGAGCGGATAGCGCACGTTTGAAGAATACCATCGATAAGTGGTTTCAGTTAAATTTTCACTATTATTACCATAATCTATTGTACGGGTTTGTTTTACCCTGAGTACGTTGTCAATAGTTATATTTCCGGGCAAAATTAAAGTTCCGTAGCCGTCACTCTCAACTTCATAAGTCCCTTTTACCGGAACCTGCGAATTGTTAGATAACTGTATCCCGGAATAATCGCCGGTTGCTTTATCTCCATAAGTAAAAGGAAATTTAAGTTTCAGAAAAGGCTTGTCATACTTCGTTATTGTATTACAACTAACAGCGCCGTATTGTTCCATTATATTATTTTCCACATTAAAATAAAAATAATTTCCGAACTCCTCGATTATTGTGTTTGCCTGTGGAATTTCATTTGATTTATCAATATTTGCAGGGTTTAACATATGGCTTGTTAAAGTTTTGCCATTATATTTCAATCCGGAATAATCCCATATAATATTATTGCCAGAGACACCTTCGGATGTATTATTGGCAAATTTAAAATCGTGCGAATCCCCTGCAATTATCCGGTGAGTTGAATAATTGAGGCTTATTTGACCATTTAGGATAAATGCAGAAATTGCAATACCCAGCAATATAAGATATATCTTTTTCATACATTTCAATTTTTGGATTGTAGGTATAAAATTACAAAAAATTTATACCTTATGCCGTTAAATTTTATGAATGTTACAAAGATTTCGAAACCAGAATATTTAAAATATCAATTGACAAATTTTGATTTAATAATAACTTCAGCTTATTATAAATGTGTCAGATTTTTTTGTAATTTAAAACCGAAATTTCAAACAACATGGTTATAGACAATACTAAAGTTGTAATAAGAGATAGAAAATTGATGATTATTATGGCTATCAGTTTTACAGTTATAATTCCTATTTTGTGTTTTACCGAATTTTTCGATTACCCGGTGCTTGGAATTAATCGCGAAATATATATTATTTTCATTTGCAGCTTATATTTATTCATCAATGTATATCGCTTCATACTTGATTTAAATTATATTTATTTTAATGATAATAATGTAAAACTTATAATAAAATTTTATTCTCTCAGGCCGTTTATGAAAAAGCACCGCAGCATTGAAATTCAAAAAGAAACATTATACAAATATGAGATAAAACGAAGCATTGCCAGCCGCAAGAAATCATTGATTTTATTTCAACGCGTTAATAACAGGGTAGCCAAATATCCGCCAATATCAATTTCGGCTTTGAATGAAGAAGAATTTATTAATTTGTTAACATCATTAAATGCAGTTGTTATTGGTAATAAGTAAAGATGCTTTTTTCGAAAATTTATAATATCTATGTCAGAAAGCCCTTTGATTTATAAAATAGCAATCGGCATGATACCGGGTATTGGCTGTATAAATGCCAAAAAACTGATAGCTTATACCGGCAGCGTTGAAGCTGTTTTCAGGGAGAAGAAATCAAATTTGTTAAAAATACCGGGAATTGGAGCAGTTTTATCCGGCGAAATTTTAAACAATAGCGTTTTAAAGCAAGCTGAGAAAGAAGTTGCATTTATTGAACAATTCAATATTAAAACGTATTTCTACCTGGATGAAAATTATCCTTTAAGGTTGAAACAGTGCGCAGACTCACCGCTGATTATTTATGTTAAAGGAGAAGTTGATTTAAACGCCCAAAAAATAATAAGTATTGTCGGCACAAGAAGCGCTACAAGTTATGGCAAAAATTTTTGCGAAAAGCTCATTCACTCTTTGGCCGAAATGAAACATTTTCCGGTAATTGTAAGCGGACTGGCATATGGAATTGACATCTCAGCGCATAAAGCCGCATTAAAAAATAAGCTGGCAACTATTGCAGTGCTTGGACACGGTTTAAAAACCATTTATCCTGCATCCCATTCGCGTTATGCAAAAGAGATTCTCCAAAACGGTGCATTGATTACAGAATTTACAAGTGAAACGGTAGCCGACAGGCCTTTATTTGTCAGGCGGAACCGAATTATTGCGGGGCTTTCGGATGCAACCATAATTATTGAATCGGGCGAAAAGGGTGGGGCGCTTATTACTGCCGATTTAGCCGATTCTTATAACCGCGAAGTATTTGCTGTTCCGGGCCGGGTGGATGATTCAATGTCCAAAGGATGCAATAAGCTTATTAAAACCAATAAAGCCAATATTCTTGAAGATATTGGCGATCTTGAATATATTATGGGATGGGAAAATTCTAAAAACAAATCGGGCGTAATTCAAAAAGAGCTATTCACCGAACTCTCAGGAGACGAAAAATCAATTTATGATACTATATTCAAAAACAATGAAATGGATATTGATGCAATTTGCGCCGAATTGGATATGCCTGTAAGCAAAGTATCCGCCATATTACTTAACCTCGAGTTTGCAGGTTTAATGAGAAGCTTGCCGGGAAAGATATACAAGGCTCTTTAGAATAATTGTTTTAAAAATTTTTTGTAATGAAGTTTATCTTAAACTCTGATAAATAAAAAAGCCTCATTAATTTTTAATGAGGCTTTTTAATGAACTACCCCGCAGCAGAGCTGCGAGGTATCAAAGAAAATACAACAATGGAGTTTGCATAGCAAACCTATTATTTGATTTTACCCCGTAGCAGAGCTACGAGGAATTCTTTTGATTAAACTATTAAGAAATTTAAAATCCTTTCTGACTACCAACACGTGTCATAGCACAGCGGAAACCAAGATCATCTTTAGAAGAATTTTCATCAAGAAATCTTCTAGCGCCGGGGCTAAGCCAGTAAGCCCTGTCTTTCCATGAACCTCCTTTGTAAACTCTGACATTGTCCGTAACAAGTGATGACATATCATTTTGCATGTTAGCGTACATTCTTGTAGAACCTCCTTTAGCTTTATCTCCTTCAGATGTAGAATAATCTAAGCTTGATGGCACATCGCCGTCATTATAATTTTTATAGTCTGCTTTAGTGTAATTTTTCCGTCCTGCAGCATGTTCCGGAGTAACATCTTGCATTTTAATTCTACCTAAACTATCTTTTGGCGCTAAATTACCTTCTTCATCTCTTACAGGTTCCTGGAAAACATTACCACGGAAAGGCCTGAATTCATCAAAATCTTCAAGAGAAAGAGGCCTGTATACATCCATCACCCATTCGCTGACATTTCCGGCCATGCAATACAGTCCATAATCATTAGGCCAAAACGATTTTACCGGGGCTGTAATTTCAGCGTTATCGTTCAAATTTCCGGCAGTGCCCATGTAATCGCCACGACCTCTTACAAAGTTGGCTCTCATTTTCCCCCTAATTTTTGAAGCATCATTCCTTAAAGTATGGCCGTTCCAGGGATAAATTCTGCGTTCATATATCCTTTCATCGAAACTATTGCCAATAAGGGCAAATGCAGCAAATTCCCATTCTGCTTCAGTTGGTAGTCTGTATTTTGGTAGAAGTAGGCCATCTTCTAACGTAACATGAGGTCTCTCACCCATTGGGCCTACTATAGGTTCTCCTTTTAGCCCTTCATATTGTCCGGCTAAATAAGCATCCGTATTAAAATTTTCAGCTCCAACCTGCTGAGGATCCATTTTTAATTTTCCATTATCAATCAATATTTTCTCATTAACCCTGTCGGTGCGCCAGAGGCAATAGTCGTTTGCCTGAACCCAGCTTACACCAACCAATGGATATTCGTTATATGCCGGATGCCTGAAATAATATTCAACGTATGGCTCATTGTAAGCCATTTTACTTCTCCAGCATAATGTGTCGGGGAGGGCTTTTTTGTAAACGGCAGGATATTCAGCAAATACCCGGCCTATCCAATAAAGATATTCCCTGTAATCGACATTTCTGAGTTCGGTTTCGTCCATATAAAATGAACTTACCGTAACCCTTCGGGGAACGTTGTTCCAATCCCATGTCAGGTCCTGCTCAACACGGCCCATTGTAAATGTGCCGCCTTCAATAAAAACTAAGCCCGGCCCCGTTTGTTGGGTATAATCTGTAACTACTGAAAAGCCGCCATTTTCAGCCGAGTTATATTCCCAACCAGTCGCTGATGAAGCTTCTCCGGTTTTTGAAATGTCATGTTTTCCGCACGATATAGTTATAAGTGATGCAAAAAACAACAGTGTAATTAAATATTTTATTTTCATATGGCTAATGATAATATTTATAATTCAAATATAATAATTTTTTAATATGTCTGCAAATCTATAAAAATTTATATTAATCCTACTAATTAAATCCTTTTGAACATTTCACAGGCCTATATCTTTCATTTTTAGGATCAGATTGTATGAACATAACAAGCGTAAACTCGTTGGCGCCAGTCATTGGCATTAAATTATTAATAGAGGGAATTTCATAATTGTAGCTATAACCAACACGTATGTTATTAAACGTATACCCGATTGAAAAAATTATTGATGTTAACTGAAACGGTAAATTGTCCCTCATCCAAATGCCGGGTATAAAATTTCCAAATGTAAAGTCCGCCCCATAATCAATAAAAATTGATTGGGCCTGTTTTTCCAGCATAATTGCGGGGGTTAATATAAATCCATTGTCTTTAACTTTATCTTTATCATATATTTTAATATCTCTTGAATAGAAGAATGTTATTTTTAATGGCGTATTTACAAAGGAACTATTAAATTTAAGATACCCGCTGTTAAGATGATGTAATGATAGCCCAATATTTGAATACTTTGTCATGCCCAGGAACCCGATTGAAAAATCAGGTTGGGTTGTTTGACTGGAATTTATTGCAGGGCTCGCATTCAGGCTTGAAGCATTTAAACTATGAAATAGAAACGATGCCTGTAATGCCGATTGTAACATGAAATTGCTGCTTATTTTAGACCTGTAGCTATATATCATATCCAAATTGGTTGCGGTTAATATTCCTCCTGCAACATTATCCTGAAGAATATTTAAACCAATTCCCCCATTTATTGATTTAAAGTACTGATCGTAACTTCCCTCATAAGTAACAAACGCATTTTCAAGGGTAGGCCATTGGTTCCTGTATTGAAGGAATATTCTTGGATATTTTGAAGAACCTGCACATGCAGGGTTTATTTTACTGAATTTAAAAAAAATTGGGAAAACGATGGATTTTGTGCCTTTAATGATAATGTTATTAAACAAAATAAAAATGCAAATATTATATTCTTTTTCATTATATCAATGCAATTCAATATATTAAAAACAGTTTACAATAATAAAATCAATTATACGTTTTTTGTAATATTTATGTTTTGTATGATTTTGCAATAATCATGAATGTGGTTTATAAATTTATAATAAAATGAGCTTTAAAATGTTTATAACATAATTAATGAAATGAAACGCAATTTAATATTTTTTATTATTGCTGATACCTTCAAATTATTTTAACATTTTTGTCCATGTTATTTTTATTAAAATTATAGTAAATTATTTTAATGTACGTTATAATGTATTTGAAATTTTTAAATATACCATATATTTTATTATCCTCTAAAAATTATTTTTTATTTGATGTTAATTATTTATAGCAGGTTAACTTTTGTTCATAAGCTTTTGTTTATATGAATCCATAATTTGGAAATATGCTTGTTTGTGTGTTTAATAAGATAAAAATGTTTAGAAAGTATTTATTGTTGTTCGTT
>CAWEFA010000013.1:0-24062 GCA_963808135.1 uncultured Bacteroidota bacterium | reverse complement strand
ATGTCAACGGTGCCTGAAATAATAGTTGCCAGGCAAATGGGTTTGCAGTGTTTTGCCATTTCAATTATTACCGATTTGGGAATACCCGGTAAAATTAAAGAAGTTGCTTTGGCAGAAATTTTAAAAGTTGCTGAAAATGCCGAACCAAGAATGACAATGATCATGAAAAAACTGATTGAAAATTTGTAGATAAAAATGTGCAAGACAAGTCTCGGATTTAACGGAATTCTTTAATTTACCATACTTTCATCTATCCTATAATTTGATCATTTACTGAAATGACCTCTAAGCTATAATTGGATTTTACCGATTAATTGATTTGTTTTGCCGAAAAACTGTTTCGGTACAATTAATTTGAATATATCTTTGATTAGAAATTTTAACCAAAATTATTATGGAAAGGTTCGATATGCATAATAGAGAAAAGTATGATAACAATGGCAGGAATATGGCGTTTGGCTTGATAATTCTATTTTTAGGGGTGATCCTGCTTGCCGATAATCTTAATTTCCTGCCTTATGGTGCAAAATCTATCATATTAAGCTGGCAAATGTTATTAATTGCTATTGGTATCCTGAATTTATCAGGTCGTCGTTCATATTATACCGGCGTGATATTAATTTTAGTTGGGGTCTTTTTTCTCCTTCCGAAAATATTTATGTTTTCATTTGAATTTACCAGGCTTTTCTGGCCGGTAATATTAATTGCAGCAGGCATTGTCATCGTTTTTAGAAGGGGTTTTAGCCACAGGCACGATTTTCATTATATGAATAAAAACCAAGCTTTTAATGATAGTTCCGATAACTACATCAATGAAGCAAATATTTTTGGCGGAAGTAAAATTCGCATTGTTTCTAAAAATTTTAAAGGAGGGAAGATAACTTCTGTTTTTGGCGGTTCGGAAATAGATTTAACTAATGCTCAGCTTGCAGAAGGCATTAATGTGCTGGATATAGCATGCATTTTCGGTGGCACAATACTTATAGTCCCGTCCGACTGGCATATACGCACCGAAGTAGTTTCTATCTTAGGCGGTTTTGCAGACAAAAGACAAGGTGCACTTAGTTCGTCAACAGAACATGAACTTGTTATAAAAGGATTGGCCATATTTGGAGGCGGCGAAATCAAAACTATTTAACATGCATAACCCGATACTGAAAAATTTCCGCTCGATACTGGTTTATTCAGTTATTTGGATTCTTTTAACAATTTTTGAAATAATTTCTTTCAATTTTAAATTCGGTTATAACATCCAGGACTGCATTATCGCAGGTTCAATATTCAATTTTTTATTTGCATTAATTGGAATAGTAACATGGTATGCAGTTTTATACAGCTTCCCGGAAAAAAAGGGGATTGTAAATTTAATTATTAACCATATAACTGCGGCTGTTTTACTTGTAATTGCATTGAATTTCACATCGCTTTTTTTAATCAAGATACTCACAAGCGAACATTTATATAAAGTTGTTGCCGACCATATTTTTTGGTTTAACAGCATTGGCGTTGTTTATTATGCAATATTGGTGCTTATTTATTACCTGATAATTTATAACCAAAACCTGAAGGATAGAAAACAAAACGAGGACAGGTTAATGGCAATAATTAAAGAAACAGAGCTGAACCTTTTAAAATCCCAGATAAATCCGCACTTTTTATTTAACAGCCTGAATTCAATTAGCTCGCTAACGTTAACAAATCCGGCTAAGGCACAGGAAATGATTATCCAGTTATCGGACTTTTTAAGATATTCCATTTCGCGGCATTCAAACCAAATGTCAACATTAAAACATGAGCTGGAAAATATCCAGAGATACCTGAGCATTGAAAAAATACGTTTCGGCAGCAGGTTCGAATATCAAACGGACATAACGCCCGAATGTTATAACAAAACCCTTCCGGCGCTCATCCTGCAGCCGCTTTATGAAAATGCAATAAAACACGGTGTACATGAAAGCGCTGAAACTATTACTTTGCACACAATGGCAACAGTTGAAAATAATTTCCTGGCTATAACTATATCAAATAATTTCGATCCCGATACGCCTGCAAAAAAAGGTTCCGGCATAGGCTTAAAAAATATTCATGAAAGGCTTCGTCTTACTTATCACAGCGAAGGATTGATACAAATTAAAAAAACCAATAATAATTTTGAGGTTAAATTACGTATACCTCAGACTGCTTAAGATTTATAATTAAAACAATTGTGTGTTGTCAAATTTCTCAAATTAAATTATGAAAAATGATTAAAGAAAATAAAAACCGTGTTTGTCCTGTTGAATTGGCAGGTGGTTTGGACAATAAAATCAGGAAGCTTTTACAAAATCCGCAGAAGATTTTAAAGCCTTATATTAAGGTTGGAATGAGAGCGCTTGATATTGGATGTGGCCCCGGCTTTTTCACAGTTGAAATGGCTAAAATGGTCGGAAGCGCAGGCCGCATAATTGCTGCCGATATGCAGGACGGGATGCTTTTGAAAATTAAAAATAAAATCAGCAATAGCCCGCTTGAGAAAATAATTGAGTTGCATAAATGCGGGCAGTACAAAATCGGCATTGCCGGCAAAGTTGATTTTATACTTGCTTTTTATATGGTTCACGAAGTTTCGGACAAAGAAAGTTTTTTTACAGAATTGCAAACCTTGTTAAATCCCGATGGAAAACTATTTATTATAGAACCCAAAATGCATGTGAATAAAAAAGCTTTTAACGAAACTTTAAATATAGCTAAAAAGGCTGGCTTTGAAACCTTTGAAAATCGCAGTGTGTTTTTTAGCCGTGCAGTTGTGTTAAAACAAAGAGCAAACAAATTGTAAATTTGTTATTCATGCGAATTGTGGGTTGAAAAATTTATATCATTTCTATAATAAAAATTTCAATTATGAAGATACACACAGTTATAATAGAAGACGAAGATCCTGCAAGGGATATTTTAAAAATATATTTAAAAAAACACGAAAATATTGAGCTGGTAGGCGAATATTCCGATGGTTTTGAAGGCATAAAAGGAATTAACGAACTAAAACCCGATTTGCTTTTTCTCAATATCCAGTTACCTAAATTAACCGGGTTCGAAATCCTCGAACTTGTAGATAATATGCCGGTTATCATATTTACTACCGCATACGATCAATTTGCATTAAAGGCTTTTGAAATGAATGCTACGGATTATTTACTAAAACCTTTTTCAGCAGACAGGTTCGATGCTGCAATACAAAAAGCTTTTGATAAGCTTAAAAACGAGAATTCGGAATTGCCTGCAATTAATGGTTTAATGAAATCTGTGGATGAAAGTGCGGAAATTATTAACAGGATAGTAGTAAAAACGGGTAATAAAATAAAGGTAATCCCTGTTGAAAAAATTATTTATATTGAAGCGCAGGACGATTACGTGATGATTTATGCCGAAGACAGCAAACACCTGAAGGAAAAAACGATGAAATATTTCGAGGTTCACCTCGACCCTTCACAATTTATCCGCGTTCACCGTTCATACATTGTAAACGTAAGCTTTATCAACCAATTGGAGCATTTCAGCAAGGAACGCTATATCTTAATCCTTAAAAACGGAACAAAACTCAAAGTGAGCGATAGCGGGTTTAAAAATTTAAAAACAAAGCTTAATTTTTGAGATTTGTAAGAAAAGTCTTGTAGCAGCTACATATTTCTACCTAAATATAGTTTAACTATAACCGCTAAGAGTTTCTAGAATTATTCCGTTAAAATCATACGTTTAGTATCCACTTCTTTTCCGTTTGCAACGAGGGTATATAAATACATCCCTGGATTTAATTCATTTCCGTTTATTACAATAATGCCATTGCCTTTTTCAGAAATATTCAAAGCTTTAATCTGGTTTCCCTGCATATTGTAAATATAAATTGTTGCGCTATTAATTGTTTCAGGCAAATAAAATGAAATTGTTGTATTTTGGTTAAACGGGTTAGGGACATTTTGAAATAATACCAGTTGTTTTTGAACCGAATTTTGTTCTAACTCGGTTATTGTATTGTTTGTTTTTGAGCTTTTTAGTGAACTTGTATTGTTTTTACCAACCAGCAGTTCCAATGAATCTACTTTTGCCGATAATTCTTTTATTGCTTCTGTAAGGATTGGTATCATGCCTATATAGTCGACACTGTATAAACCGGTTTTGGCATTAATTTTTACAAGCTCAGGGAATACAGCCTTAATGCCCTGTGCCTTAAACCCGAACCTGTTTTTTGAATTAACTACAATATCGGCATATTTTTCTTTTACTGCTGTGTCAGTATTATTTATTATGAAATCGTACTCAAAACTTTGAACTGATTTAATTTTATTTAAACTGCCGCTTATACTTCGGAAATTCGTTTTAAGTGTTTCATCGCTTGAAAGCCATACGCCATTGCACCAAATATAATTTGAAAAAATACGGTAAATGGGCGCTGTAGCGGTTCCCAATACGCCATCATTCGGGCCGGCATATAAACAAGGATCTACGCCTGATGGATAGGTACAAAACTGCCATTCTGTTTGGGCGCCAACCGGACTAAGCATAACATTGCTGGTAATTGTGCCGGTAATTTGTACTTTACCGTATTGGTCAATTTTAATTTGCGAAAAAGCAGGTAAAAATGTTAAGAAGCCATACGCAAGGATTAATATTTTATGTGTTTTCATTGTATTTATTTTTTATGGTTATTAATTTTTATTTAAACAAAATGTTTTACTTAGCTTCGAAAGTTGCACCTAACTGGACTTCGAAACCCTTATCGAGCAAAATGTTGCCTGTTGCATTAAATGTAACATTTGCCCCACTTTGAATTACAACCGGGCCCTGTGCTTTATTATCCGTTACATGTGTGCCGGCTGAAATAGTCTGGCAATTTAAATACACCGCTGAATTTAAAGTTTCATTTTGAATATATACATCCGTAAGCGAGTTCAGGTAAGGGGATATAATTTTTTTTGGTAATTGTTACATAATAAGGTTGCGGAACATTGGTATAAGTAACGGATGAAACCCCGGTAGTATCTTTGAAGTAACCTGTATTTACAGCGCTCATTACGCAAATCTTATCTGCTACCACGCCACCTGTATTAACGGTTACACTTGTTCCCGACCCGGTAACCGATGCTCCGCTAAAAGCGCTTGGAGTTGCCGTCCACATTGGTGTTTCGGGGCAGCCGGCAAGGTTATGAGACAGGGCATCATAATGACCGGTAGGTCCTACTTGCTTCGATGTTTCCTCTGCAATGCCAAGCTGAGGAAAAGAAGATATTTTTTGAAAAAAAGCAGTTTCAAGAGCAGTACCACCATAACCATCACGCGTATTACCAAGATATGCAGGGCCTCCGCCCTGGTTTAGTACCGTAAATGTAGCGCCCAGGTTGCGCTCGCCAGCCCTCGTTTTATAAGTATCGAACGGCATATTTAAACAACTCGCTGAAAAAATTATTGTTGGATATAGGCTATTGGTAAGGTCCTCGAAACCATTGGCTGTTTCGGGATATTGAGAGCCTGAAGGATTTGTATATGATTTACTTGCTATAATGCCATAATTACAGGGGTAACTGGTTGGTGCAGGCACTCCTAAACTATAATTACCATAAGTTGCCGTACCAAAACTGACCGGCCCTCCATGGTTATAAACACTATACAGCCCATAATGACTGTTCAACGCTGATATGACATCGTTGCCCTTTGGAAAATATGGCGCCGCCGCTGCATCAAATGGTTTTTCTTTCCATAAAGTTTTGGTTGTAAAAATGGATGGTAATACTGTTATATTTATTGTACTAATAGAATCGGCTTCGGTAAATAAGGACTTGGAAAGATATGAAGAATCGCCATTGCCTGGGTTTTGTTCATATTGCAATACTTTTTTTGTCCAATTTATAATATCGTCAGTGCAGTTGCAAAGCAAACGGCCAACATAAATATTCGGGCTATATTGGATAAAATCCTTATAAATAGTATCTTTATAACTAATGCCATTTTCAAGAGTGATAGTACTTACAATAACCTTTTCAACCCAGTCCCCTGTTAAATTTGAAAAATATAAATCCGATGGAACATGAGTAAAAGAAACATATGTCGGATCGTTAACCCTTATAGGCACAACTGTATAATCGCCGCCTAAAAGCGCATAATATTTTTGGGCAATACCTGAAGTGAAAACCCCGTATAAATATTGCCTGAGCTTACCGGCGTTGTCTGAAAGCAGGCTATTTACCGGGTCGCCGGTTGCAAACGGGTCGTTAATTATATCCTCAATACAAACAATGCCGGCATTGTAACCTTTACGCTTTTTCCAATTTATAAACTCGGCAAAAGCGGGTTTTAAGGCCCTCGATGTTATTACGGTATATTCATAAAAAGGGATCGACCAGCCTGCCGGCGCGGATTTTAACGTGCTTTTTACAGGAACACCTGCCGGAGAAACGTTTGTCGGCGGCACATCCTGCGGGTTTTGTACAAGCGATTTGAATATACTTGTATTTTCTTCATTATGGGCTTTGTTTATAAGAATATAGCCGTAGTTTTTTTTATTATCTCGCGCCTCGGCAATTAACCTTATCCTGGCCCCGGTATTTAACGACAATTTTTTCTGTTTTGGATTATAACGCATAGGATATACTTCTATCGAAACCATCTGTAAATTGCCATCGAAAATATCGGTATGGCAAACTATGGCCTGGTTAGCCGGGTAATAAGCGTCTTTTCCATAAATTGTCCCATCGGGTATGTCAAAAGCAGTATCGGGCATGTTTTCCAATGTGCGCATTGGATGCTGGGCCGGCAAAACATCGGAAATCAACTTTATTTCTTCCTGTCCCGTACCTTCAAAAACAACGCCGGTTATAACCGAATCCTTTGGCACATAATATGTGTAATACTGAACAGGCAAACATGGTTTGCCCACATCGCGGGAAAAGTAAGTCCCTTTCATTGTTACCTGCACATATCCGGCGCCTCCTTTTTTAATTGTTTTGTATTGCAGGCCGGCAGTATCGAATGCCAGGTTTTTGCTAACCTGACCATTTACCATCGTACAGAGCAAAAGTACGCAAAAGACAATATACAACCTCCCCGCCATTAAACAGTATTTCTTCATGTCGGTAAAAATTTAAAATGTTTATAATTAAATGGCAAAAGTATTTTTATTCTATAATTACCTTTTTAAAATTATTATCAATATTAATTATATACAATCCGCTTTTAATATTTGTTAAATTAATTTGGTAACGGGTGTTTTTAGGATAATATTGACAAACTTTTTCCCCGCTTATATTAAATAAAATAATGCTTTGCATTATTTTTTCACTTTGAATATTTAATACATCTTTTGCCGGGTTTGGAAAAACATATAATTCATTTAAATTTTGTGATTTAATAATATCCTTAGGCCCGGAATAAGAGCAGTCATACCCATATTTATTAGAATATGAAAGCACATCATTATGCTTAAAGCATAGAAAGTTATAATACCAAAAATAAAGCAGGCCATGATTTGAACCTATACCCTCAATCCATTCTGTTGTATCAATATCTCCAAGCCAATTATATCTAATATCATCAAACTGAATCCTCAACCTTTTGCTCCCATCATTTAAAACAACACTGTCTATGTTTATTACTTTTGCGCTATAAAATGTATCTATTGTCATATCTGAATTAAGTGAATCTATTGCAAATTTTCGAATCGCATAGAACATGGAATCTTTTTTTATGGTAAAATCATATAATAATATTTCTTCTGAATCTACCATAGATAAATAATAAATCTTTTTATGGCTACTATCGTCTCGAAAAAATCCAATAGCCCAAAAATTTCTACTGTTTGAGATAGAATCAATAAGAAGTTTATATTTTTCATTATTGATAATTGTATCACAACAAAATAAATAAAAATGGTTTGTATAAATTGTTCCGGAACATTTGGTGTTTTTTTCACATGTTGGATGTTGAACCTCCAGATAATTCCAGTAATTTAAAGAATCAATAATCTTTTGGCCAAAACCATTTGTACTGCATAATAAACAAATAACTAATAATTTAACTGCTTTCATATTTTAAGGTTTAAGTTGATTTATAATAGTAATATATTACATAGGCTTGTAATATACAAGTCCCTGCAATGTAAAATTAACTATTAGAAAGCCAATTAGCAAAAAATACCTGTTTTATTTCCAAATGTTATTTTTGAATAATATGGAAATTATCACTTCAAATTCTTTTAATCCTTTTCCGTTATTTTTCCAGATGTAAAAATAAAATTAAAATTTGAAATGCAAAATTATTTATTACACAATGTTAAAATATATTACACATCCGGTTTAATCATACCAGGTTTAAGAGATTTACTTTTAAACCATGGTTGTAATAGGAAAAATAATTGAAAAAATATTACGGGAGAAAAGAATTCCCATAACAGAATTTGCCAAAAAAATTAATACAAACAGGAATAACGTATACCACATATTTAACCGCAAAACGTTAGATACCGGATTGCTTGCAAGAATAAGCGAAATACTGGAACATGATTTTTTCCAATATTATATTTCGGAACAAACAGCTAAGGCAATTGTAAGTGAAAAAAGCAACCTTTATTTGGTAAATTCTGAATTACAAAAGTTAAAAAAGGAAAACGATGCATTTAAGGCTGAGATAGCTGAACTTCGTGGCCGCCTGAAGGACAAAGAACTGATAATTGAATTGATGCAGCGGGGCAACACATCTGCTGCACAGAATAAATAAATTGAACGGTTTATAATTTTGGTTATGGCTTGTAATAATATATTCAACTGATGAAGAACCTCAGCCAAACATAGTTGGTCATCCTTTGTGAAACTTTGCGATAACCTTCTTGTAACTTTGTGGTAAAATTAATATTCTATAACATAAAGAATCAAAGTACTTCCGGTTTTGATTTGAACTTTAAACTTACAAATGCTAATTAAACATAGGTAAATAAGAATATTCCTTTCCATAATCGAGCATTTGTTTTAGAAAGTCGGAAGGATATTCGATTTTTATGTCTGTTATTTCACCGTTTTCTTCAACCGGAACATACACAGGATTTATAAAACCGCGGTAAGGCGCAAGGTTTAGCTTGTAGTACCTTTCCCGCACTTCTTTTAATAAATCCTGATCAACTATTACCCCGTATTTTTCAACCAGGGCTTTACCGGCTTCATAATCGCCTTCGGATGTTATGCGCTGTACTTCGGCAAGTAAATTCCCGAAAAGTTTTCTCAGCTTATTGAAATCATTAACGCGCACATAAGTTTTCCCATCCTTTTTAAAGAATTCTATAACATTATCGCTTTTACCTTTCTCATAGCACCATTTGGCAATTAGCTGGCGGTCGCGCATGTGGGCTTCCTCGATATTTTTGCCGGGCTCGATACTCACAAGCTGCGTCATTAAACCGTTGCGGATATATGTCATGTACTCGGCTTTGGTTGCATCGAGCGTAGGCAATAAGCCCAGTTCAATCATTTTCGGGTCAATTGCATAGTAAAGCGCGAACAAATCGGCACGGGCTTCTTCCAACGACGAATGGTAATTTTTTAAGGCATCGTCGGTAACACCTTTCATCAACTGGCCGGAAGCATGGCCTAAACATTCGTGCATATCTATGTGGAGGTTGCTGCTTAGAAAGCCATATTTCTTTATAAGGTCTATTTCTTCCTGGCTTGCGGCAAATTCTTCGAGAAACCCGCTTTTTTGGCTAACCTGGTCAACCGCGTAAGTTATATTTTCGAGCGTAACCGATTTTGAGCCGTATTCTTTACGTATCCAATTTGCGTTAGGCAAATTTATACCGCTTGGCGATACAGGATAGCAATCGCCGCCAAGCTGTGCAATAGTTATAACCTTAGCGCTTACGCCTTTAATATCTTTTTTCCTGAAACGTGGATCAACAGGCGAATGATTTTCAAACCATTTGGCATTTTGACTTAATTTTATCGAGCGTTCCGTTGCTTCATCATTCCTGAAATTAACCACCGATTCCCATGTTGCCCTTAATGCCATCGGGTCGCCGTAAACTTCAATAAAGCCGTTCACATAATCCACTTGCGAGGCCACGTCTTCAACCCATTGGATATTGTAATCATCCCAAATTTTTAAGTCGCCGGTTTGGTAATATTTTATAAGCGTTTCCAACCCTTTCTTTTGTGCCGGGTTTTCAGCAACAGCGGCGGCTTTGCCAAGCCATTTTATTATTTCGTCAATTGCGGGGCCATAAAGTCCACCCGATTTCCAAATCTTTTCTGCCAGTTTCCCGTTTTCCTTTACTAACCTCGAGTTTAAGCCATAAGAAACAGGAGTTGAATCTTTCGGGTTTTTTATTTTATTATAAAATTCCGACACTTCTTTTTCGGTAACCCCTTCGTAAAAATGGCCAGCCGAATTAAGCACCAAATCTTTCGACGGGTCTTGCCAAACGCGTTTAGGCAGAACCGAAGCATCGAACATTACCGGCGTAATTATTTCCAAAAGCTTCTCGAGAGTTATGTCTTTCGGCAAAGCAATTTTCGAATTATCGGAGTTGTTCACCAAGCTGGTAAAATATTCCTTTGAAAACCCGGGCGCAAATTTATCTGTGGCATAATGGTGATATATGCCGTTTGAGAAGAAAACCCGTTTGGTATAAACCAGGAATTTATTAAAGTCAGGATTATTGCGGTCGCCTTTATAGGTTTCAACAATATCTTCAAGTACTTTCCGGATGGCAAGGTTATGTTTGCCATTCTGGTCCCATGTAATATCGCGGCCTGCCAAAGCAGCTTTACTTAAATAATAAACCAGTTTTTTCTGGTTCAATTTTAATTTATCGAAACCGGGAACCTGGTAACGAAGTATCCTTAAATCGGCAAACTGGTCGACCAGATATTTAAACGTATCAGGCTGTTCGCTTACTGGTTGATTTGTTAATTGCCAGTTTCCACAGGAAACAAGTAACATTGCGCTTATCATAATACCTACTATTTTTTTTATGTTTGTTTTCATTTCAAAAGATTTTTATTTTGAAATATTAATTTTGGTTACTCAAATTTATAAAACAAAGCTGAATCAAATTTAATTTTACCTTGACAAATTAATTATAAATATTGTTTTTCTTATTAGCGATAGGCTTCATTTTAAAATTCAATTTCATCTTCCTTTGAAGGAATCATAATATTTTTAAAGCCTTCAGCTTCCAGATATGATTTATATTTCAATTGTGCTTCATATTCACCGTGTACCAAAAAAATATGCTGAAGCTTTTGTTTATCCTGGCAATTTAAAAAACCGATCATTTCTTTATAATCTGCATGACCGCTAAAAGATTCCAAACGTTTTATCTCGGCTTTTACTTCGTAATAATTTCCATGAATTGAAACCTGCTTATCGCCCCTGAGAATTTTAGCGCCCAAAGTCGATGGAGCGCAATATCCGACAACAAGAACCGTGTTTTTCGGGTTCGAAATATTATTGGCAAGATGGTGCTTAATCCTTCCAGCTTCCATCATTCCCGAAGAGGAAATAATAACGCAGGGCTTTTTCATATGGTTGAGTTTTTTCGAATCTTCCTGCTTTTGAATATAAAACAAGCTGTTAAAGCCAAACGGATCGGGGTCTGTTTCCATAACCTTTAAAATATCGCTGTTGAAACATTCGGGATGCAGCCTGAAAACATTGGTTGCATTCAACGACAGCGGGCTGTCGACATAAATATCTACTTTCGGAAGTTTGCCATCATTGTAAAAATTATTCAGGGAATATACAATTTCCTGCGTCCGGCCTACGCTGAAGGAAGGAATTATTAATTTTCCTTTTTTTTCAACACATGTAGCTTTTACAATATTTAGAAGTTCTTCTTCCGCATGTTCGTGTTCCAAGTGCAACCTGTCGCCATAAGTTGACTCAACAATTAATATATCGGCTTGTGGAAAAGGCGTCGGCGGTTTAACAATGCGGTTTGCCGGGCGGCCTACATCCCCCGTATAAGCTATACATGTTTTTCCACCATTTTCATTTATTTCCAGGTTGGCAACACCGCTGCCAAGCATATGGCCGGAATTGGTGAACCTTAACTTTGTTTGTTCATCGATATAAAATTTTCTTTCGTAAGGTATACCTATAAAAAGCTCCATACATGCAATGGCGTCGGCTTTGGTGTATAGCGGTTCTATGGGTGGAAGGCCTTTAGACGCAAGCTTTTTATTAAAAACCATTGTATCGTGCTCATGTATTTGCCCGGCATCGGCCAGCATTATAGTGCATAAGTCGCGGGTAGCGCTTGTGCATACAACCGAGCCCCTGAAGCCCAGTTTATAAATGTATGGGATTAAACCGGAGTGGTCGATATGTGCATGGGATAAAATGATATTGTCTATTTTCTGCGGGTCAAAGTTTAAGCTGCGGTTCATATTTTCCGTTTCAATGCCTTTGCCCTGGTAAATTCCACAATCGAACAAAATATTTTTACCGCTATTTGTTGTTACCTGATGCTTGCTACCTGTAACTTCACGTGTTGCCCCTAAAAACTTAATCTTCATATTAACTCATTTAAATTATTGATAAATCTAATTAATAATAATGGAATCTAATTCAACGTAAAAAGAAATATTCATTGTTATTTATCCATCATTTGCGGCTAAAGCATCCGAAATGTAAATAAATAATAAATAAATTTGCATGCAAATATTGAAAATAAAAACAGTCTTATCGCAGCTAAGAAATGATTAAAAAAATATTTAATGAGCAGAAAGCAAAATTCGATGTGTTTAATTCCAGCGCCAAACAACTTATTTGGTCGAATTTATTATTCGGGCTTTTCAATCCGTTCTTCCTGATTTTTTCAAATACTTTCATTTATAATACTACAAAAGGCGATCTTAAATTTAATATCATATATTGTGCATGTTCTTATGTTGGCATAATTATAGGTTTTGCCGTTAACGGAAATTTAACAAGACGTTTTCACATAAAAAATTTAATTGCGGTTGGTGAACTGCTTATGTTTATTGCAATATCGGCGATGTTTTTCTTGCCCTCGCAATTTTTAACAAGCAAGTTGATTTTAATCTTCGGCACAGCAACAGGCATGGGCGTTGGCGTTTATTGGGCTTCCCGGAATTATCTGACAATTGTTAACACTCACGACGGCAACAGGGATTTTTTTGCCGGGCTCGACTTTATTTTTATCAGCAGTGGCCGGATTATTACTTCGTTGTTTGTTGGGTTGTACATTGGAGAAGGCATAAAACATAAGTGGTTCTCTTCACAGTTTGCGTACAAATCGGCATTAATATTTGCATTTTTTTTAGTTGTATTTTCATCGATAATAATCCTCAGGACGCATTATAATACAACCAGGGTTAAAAGATTTTTTTATTTAAAATATAGCTATCTATGGAATTGTGCACGGAAAATGGTTGTTTTAACCGGTTTTTTTCAGGGGGCTTTGTTTGTAATTCCACCTGTATTTATTATGAAATATATTGGAAACGAAACGGCTGTAGGTTCTATAAGCTCGGTAAGCTATTTACTCGCAATCATAATTGTATATATTGTAAGCAGTCGTTCAGGCGCTGAACACCGCACAGGCATAATGGCATCCGCTTCATCATTATTTACGGCAGGCACATTATTTTTTATTGTGTTCATTTGTACAAATAGTTTTATAGCCACATCAATCCTTACATTTTTAATGTTCATGGCCGAACCAATAATGAATTTTCCGCTCAGGGCAACAATTATGAAAGCAATCGATGATTTGAAGCACATCGAAAAGCGCGATGACTATACCTACCTCTTCGATATTGAATTTTTCACTGCTGTTGGCCGCGTTGCAAGCCTTGTTCTGTTTTACTTTATTTATTGCTTCCTGTCTATAAATATTGCATTGACAATTTACCTTGTAATTGTATCGGCATTGCAATTTTTAAATATTCCGTTATCAAAAAAAGTTAATGGCAAATGAAAATTTTATTATTAATACTAAAGGAGAGGTTAGCGATGTAAAAATCCTTCGCGGCCCGCATCCGTCAATTAACAATGAAACCCTAAGGGTACTGCTGAGTTCGCCTAAGTGGCAACCGGCAAAACAGAACGGACGTGTTGTAAGGCAAATTTTTTCAATGCCGGTATTGTATAAAATCAACTAAGATAAGTTACGAATTAGAAAAACAGTCAAGGTTTTTAATTGTTAATGATAATTAAGATTGCGTTATGCGGTTTTTATATTTCAACGTCCAGGCCATCTTCAGCCATAATTGTATTGGGAAATATATTTTGCGCTTCAGTGAGAAAATTTGCGTCATTCTTATAGCGCGAAGAGAAATGCCCAATTAAAAGTTTTTTAACATTTGCTTCTTTTGCAAGTTCAGCTGCTTGTGCCGCTGTAGAATGATAGGTTATTTTGGCCAGTTTTGCATCAATATCCATAAAAGTGGCTTCGTGATACAAAAGATCAACCTTGCGAATAGCAGGCAGAATTGATTTCAGGGCTTTTGTATCGGAACAATAAGCATAGCTTTTAGGTGGAACCGGCTCAATAGTTAATTGCTTATTTAGAATAGTTAACCCATCAGCAGTTTCAAAATCAGCGCCATTTTTTATGTTTACAATATCTTTTATACTTAATTTGTATTGCTCAATAAACTCTTTTTTAATATTTCTTTGCCGGGTTTTTTCCCTGAACAAAAACCCGACACATGGGACACGATGCTTTAAAGGTATTGTGGAAACTTCGAGTTTGTCGTCATGGTAAATGGTTTGTGTTTTTTTTGCGCCAAAAGAATGAAAAATCAAAGGGTATTCGAAAGTGGTTTCAAAGAATTGAAAATGCATATTCAATAAATCCTCGAGTTTTGGATTACCATAAATATTTAATGCATTTTTGCGGCCTAACATGGAAAACGTGGAAAGCAGCCCGAATAAACCGAAAACATGATCGCCGTGCAAATGGCTAATAAAAATATGGTTAATTCTTGTAAATTTCTTTTTAAACCGTCGAAGTTGAAATTGAGTGCCTTCGCCGCAATCTATTAAAAAAACCGCTCATCGTGATTTATCAGATGAGCGGTTAAATTTCTTTTCGAAGTAGGCAGCGCAGAACTACTGCCCAATATTGTTATTGAAAATGACATTTTTTATTCGCATGAATTATTTTTTATCGTTTTCTAATAATAATTCCACAGCTTCGTTTACCGACTCGGTGATGTTTAAAACGGTATCGAGTTGCGAGATAATAATAAGCCGTTCTACAGCATCATTGAGCCCGGTGAGTACAAATTTGCCACCTGCGTTTTTACAAAGCCGGTTAGCAACCAAAATTGCACTTAACCCCGAGGAATCACAATAACGGCAATTACTTAAGTCAAGAATGATATTTTTTTCTCCATTTCCTGAAATCAAGACGAGTTCCGATTTCAATGAAGGAGCAATATGAGTATCCAGCTTTTCCTCAAGAACTTTTATTAAGGTGTGATTCTCCAGTTTTTCAATCTTGAATTCCATAATATTTAGTTTTAGAATTTAATATTCCAATTACTCTGTTTTTTTACTTTTTTTCTGCTTTTCTTCCATCTTTGTTTTTATTGATGCAAGGTCAGTTATGTCTCCGAGTGTTGTTTTTTCAATATTGGCGCTTTTTGACCTTCTGTTTGTCTTTTTTTCAGTTGGTTCAGATGATTTTTTAGCGCTTGCTGTTTCCACTTTTTTAGCATCTTCATGTATCCTGCTATGCGACAATATTATTCTTTTCGCTGACTTATTAAACTCAATAACTTTGAACTCTAATTTTTCATCAACTTTAGCAACGCTGCCATCTGATTTTACGAGGTGTTTCAAAGTTACAAATCCTTCTATGCCATAAGGCAGGGCTACCAATGCGCCTTTATCAAATATTTCAACTATTGTCCCTTCATGAATGCTATCGACTGTAAATATGGTTTCGAATACATCCCAGGGATTTTCTTCGAGTTGTTTATGGCCAAGGCTTAAGCGACGGTTTTCTTTATCAATTTCAAGAACTGCAACCTCAATCTCATCGCCAATGTTTGTAAATTCGGCCGGATGTTTAATCTTTTTTGTCCATGAGAGGTCTGAAATATGAATAAGCCCATCGACACCTTCTTCTATTTCAACGAACACACCGAAATTGGTAAAGTTACGAACTTTTGCTTTATGTTTGCTACCAACGGAATATTTTTCTTCAATATTTTGCCACGGGTCGGTTTTAAGCTGTTTCATGCCCAATGACATTTTTCTTTCTTCACGGTCTAAGGTTAAAATTACAGCATCTATCTGGTCGCCGACTTTTAAAAATTCCTGGGCGCTGCGCAAATGTTGTGACCACGAAATCTCGGATACGTGGATGAGGCCTTCAACTCCCGGGGCTATTTCAACAAATGCGCCATAGTCGGCCATTACAACAACTTTTCCTATTACTTTATCTCCAATTTTTAAATTTGGGTCAAGTGAATCCCACGGATGAGGTGTGAGTTGTTTCAATCCCAAAGCTATTCGTTTTTTAGCATCGTCGAAATCAAGAATAACCACATTTAATTTTTGGTCAAGTTGTACAATTTCCTCAGGATGATTTACCCTGCCCCATGAAAGATCGGTAATATGAATAAGTCCGTCAACGCCGCCAAGGTCGATAAATACTCCATAAGAAGTAATGTTTTTAACGGTGCCTTCAAGAACCTGTCCTTTTTCAAGTTTTGAAATAATTTCTTTTTTCTGCATCTCAAGCTCAGCTTCAATAAGCGCTTTATGAGATACTACAACATTTTTAAATTCATGATTAATTTTTACTACTTTAAATTCCATGGATTTGTTAACAAATGCATCATAATCACGAATTGGTTTAACATCAATTTGTGAACCTGGAAGGAAAGCTTCGATTCCAAATACATCTACTATCATACCGCCTTTCGTGCGGCATTTGATGAACCCTTTAATAATTTCGTCATTTTCAAGAGCTGAATTAACCCTGTCCCATGAACGCATAGCCCGCGCTTTTTTATGAGATAGCAGTAACTGTCCCTTTTTATCTTCCTGGCTTTCTACATAAACTTCAACCTTATCGCCAACAGCAAGGTCGGGATTATACCGGAATTCGTTTAAGCTAACTACACCTTCTGACTTGTATCCTATATTTACAACTACTTCCCGTTTATTAAGGGAAATAACTGTACCTTCAATAACTTCGTTTTCAGCGATTGTTGAAAGAGTTTTGTTGTACTGGGCTTCATATTCTGCTTTTTGTTCAGCGGAATAAATTACGCCCTTGTTTGTAATATTATTCCAATCAAACTCATTTAATAATGATTCTTGTTGAGCTTTTTTGATCTCTGCTAATTGAACAATACCATCATCATCTTCTTCTTCTTCAATTTCTTCAACTTCCTCAATCAGTTCTTCTTCGGAATCGCTATTTTCCAACTCATTTGTAACTCCTTCGAGTAATTCTGTTTCATTGATCTCTGAATCTTTCAGTTCATCAATTTTGCTTTTATCTGAATTTTTTGCCATGTAATAAAATAATAATTAATAGTTTAGACATTATGTTATAAATATTGAAGGTGCAAAATTAAAACTTTCTGTTTGAAATGATTGAAATATACAAAAAAAATCAATCGAATACATTTAGAAAAGCACATTATAAAGTTATAAAAATATTGAACAAACTTAATAAAAACAACTTAAAAATAATAAGTTGTGATGTGAAAAGGTTTTTTAAATATTTAAATAAACTTTTTTAAAAATTTATTTAATTGTTTATTTTCATGTTTTTTATAAAGCGTTAAACCTAATTACATGCATTAAAATTTTTATAATTTTCTCGCTTTGTGCTTGAAATCTATTCCAAATCAACCTGTTTTAAAAATCTTTAATACAAGATTGAAATTAAATAATTGTTTATGAATTTATTGTAATTTTATTTAGGATCGATAGTATCAATAATGTTGGATTAACAAAAAACTTATAAATTTACAGCCCCTATAAAAATTGAAGAATTATAATAAAATAAAATGAAAATTACTATTGTTGGTACCGGATATGTGGGTTTAGTTACCGGAACATGCTTTGCCGAAACAGGAGTAACTGTTACTTGTGTTGATGTTGACGTTGATAAAATAGAAAAACTTAAACGTGGCGAAATTCCTATATTTGAGCCTGGTTTGCAGCAAATGGTAGATAGGAACATAAAGAAAAAAAGGCTTTTCTTTGAATCAGATTTAAGCAAATGTATTGATGACAGGGAAGCAATATTTATTGCAGTAGGGACGCCTCCGGATGAAGATGGTTGCGCCGACCTTAAAAACGTCCTTAAAGTGGCATCTGATATTGGAAAATACATGAACCAGTATTTGGTTGTTGTTACTAAAAGCACTGTACCAATCAGTACTTCAATAAAAGTGAAATCAGTGATACAGGAAGAATTGAATAAAAGAAAATCAAATTTAAAATTCGATGTTGCATCAAATCCTGAATTTTTGAAAGAAGGGAATGCTATTGAAGATTTTCTGAAACCTGACAGGATTGTATTGGGGATTGATTCGGAAACGGCTGAGAAAATTATGTTTAAGCTATACAAACCTTTTTTGCTTAACGGACATCCAATCCTGGTGATGGATATTCCTTCGGCAGAACTCACAAAATACGCTGCAAATGCAATGTTAGCCACAAAAATAAGTTTTATGAACGATATAGCTAATTTATGCGATATTGTTGGGGCCGATGTTAACATGGTCAGAAAAGGGATTGGCAGTGACCCTCGAATTGGAAATAAATTTATTTATGCCGGAGTCGGATATGGTGGTTCTTGTTTTCCAAAAGATGTTAAAGCGCTTATAAATACCGCAGACGCTAACAATTATTCGCTTGATATTCTCAAAACTGTTGAAAAGGTCAACAATCGCCAGAAAGAAATATTGATTAAAAAAATTAAATCGCATTTTAAAAATAATTTAGCAGGTAAAACTTTTGGAATATGGGGATTATCATTCAAACCTCAAACAGATGATATGCGCGAAGCCCCGGCTTTAACAATTATTGAACTTTTGCTTTCAAATGGGGCAAAAGTTAAAGCATACGACCCGGTTGCAATGGAAGAATGCCGGAAAAAAATTGGCAACAAAATAATTTATGCTAAAGACCAATATACGGCAATTGACGGAGTAGATGGTTTAATCCTCGTTACTGAATGGTCGGAATTCAGGCTTCCTGATTTCGACCTGATGAAAAAACTTATGAAAAGCCAAATCATTTTTGATGGGCGCAATATTTACGAACCTTCCGAAATGCAGGAACTTGGCTTCACATATTACAGCATTGGCCGTAAAACAATTTTTCCAGATAAATAACAATTGGGATGAAAAGAATTCTTATAACCGGTGGAGCAGGTTTTATAGGTTCACATCTTTGTGAAAGACTTCTTAATGAAAACAATGAAGTAATTTGCTTGGACAACTTTTTTACAGGTTCAAAATTAAATATAATACATTTAATGTCGAACCATTTGCTTGAAGTTGTAAACCATGATATTACCATACCTTATTATGCCGAAGTAGATGAAATTTACAATCTCGCTTGTCCGGCATCGCCAATCCATTACCAGTATAACCCGATAAAGACAATAAAAACTTCGGTAATGGGTTCGGTAAATATGCTTGGGCTTGCTAAAAGGACGAAATCCAAGATTCTACAAGCCTCAACCAGCGAAGTCTATGGCGATCCTGAAAAACATCCACAGCCGGAAGATTACTGGGGGCATGTCAACCCAATTGGCGTCCGCTCATGTTATGATGAAGGCAAGCGTTGCGCAGAATCGCTTTTTATTAATTATTACTATCAGAATAAAGTTCGGATAAAAATATCGCGAATTTTTAATACTTATGGCCCCAGGATGCAACCAAACGATGGGAGGGTAGTTTCCAATTTCATCATCCAGGCGCTGAAAAATGAAGATTTGACTATTTATGGCAATGGAAGCCAATCGCGGAGCTTTCAATATATCGACGATCTTTTGGAAGGGCTTATCAGGCTAATGAATACCCATGATGATTTTATCGGGCCGGTAAACTTGGGCAACCCAAATGAGTTCACAATAATTGAACTTGCTGAAAAGGTTCTTAAGCTTACTAAATCAAAATCGAAAATTACTTACAAACCTTTGCCACAGGACGACCCTATTCAGAGAAAACCCGATATTAAGCTTGCCAAAAAAATGCTTAACAACTGGACGCCTAAGATTGAACTGGATGAAGGTCTGACATACACTATTGAATATTTTAAAAAATTGCTTAAAATATAATTGGACAATTTGGATTTGTGCCATTATAATTTTAATTTTCTTCCTTTGTGTTCCTGATTATTATTAAAATTAAAGTAACAACCAACAAATGAAAGGAATAATTCTTGCGGGCGGTTCTGGTACCAGGCTTTATCCTATCACAAAAAGCATTTCAAAACAAATTATCCCGGTTTATGACAAGCCAATGATTTATTATCCCTTATCAATTTTAATGCTTGCAGGTATCAGGGACATTTTAATTATTTCAACCCCAAAAGATTTACATCTGTATGAAGACCTGCTGGGGGATGGCACCCAGCTTGGAATACAAATTAATTATGCCATCCAGCCTTCGCCTGAAGGATTGGCGCAGGCATTTATTATAGGTGAAAAATTCATTAATAATGAAAGCGTTTGTTTGGTTCTCGGCGATAATATCTTTTTCGGGCACGGTTTAAAAAATATTTTAACCGATGCCGCCAATATCGCCGATGGGGCAATCGTTTTCGGCTATTTTGTCAACGATCCCGAACGATATGGGGTTGTCGAATTTGACGATATTGGAAATGTTTTAAGCCTTGAAGAAAAGCCCAGGCAGCCGAAATCTAATTATGCCGTTACCGGGCTGTATTTCTACAGCAATGACGTTGTAAAAAAGGCAAAAAGTTTAAAACCTTCGGCAAGGGGGGAACTTGAAATTACGGATTTAAATTTGCTTTATAAAAATGAAAACCGTTTAAAAGTAATGATTTTAGGGCGCGGCATGGCATGGCTCGATACAGGTACCAATGAAAGCCTTTTGCAGGCATCGAACTATATTTATACCATTGAACAACGACAGGGTCTAAAAGTTTCCTGCCTCGAAGAAATTGCTTATAGGATGGGATATATTGACAAATCGCAACTTCTTAAGCTGGCAGAAGAATTAAAGAAAAATCAATACGGAGAATATCTTATAAATTTGGCCAATGAGAAAAAAAACACCTTTGATAATTACTAAAGTTTAATTTTCAATGAACGTTATTCCAACACCTATTCCGGATTTATTTGTTATCGAACCTCGCGTATTCAGGGACGAACGGGGATATTTTTTCGAACATTATAATGAAGAAAAATTTAAAAACGCCGGCTTCAATTACCGGTTTATCCAGGACAATCAATCAAATTCGACATTCGGTGTAATCAGGGGATTGCATTACCAGCTTGCCCCTTTTGGCCAGACAAAACTTTTAAGGGTCATCGAGGGTAAAGTTTTCGATGTAGCTGTTGATATCCGAAAAAGCAGCCCTACTTTCGGAAATTGGTATGGCGTTGAACTATCCGATGACAATTTTCTTCAGTTGCTTATACCACGTGGTTTTGCACATGGCTTCGCAGTAATGAGCAAAACTGCCGTAGTGCATTATAAATGCGATAATGTTTATAATCCTGCAGCTGAAAAAGGGATTCTTTATTCCGATAAATCTTTAAGTATCGATTGGCATATTGATCTTAAAAATGCAATAGTTTCACCAAAGGACAGAATGTTGCCCGATTTTGATAAGGCCGAAATGAATTTTTTATAAAATATCAACTGCAATTTTCCGATAAAAAAACTTAAATTGGAAAACTAACAAAATGACCAATGTACTTGTAACCGGTTCGAACGGGCAATTAGGCAGCGAATTAAAATTATTGGCGCCGTCATTTCCTCAATTACGCTTCTTATTTCACGACATCGATACACTGGACATTACAAATGCCAAAGCGCTCGAAAATTTTCTGAACAAGCACAAGCCTTCCTTTATTATCAATTGTGCTGCATATACTGCAGTTGACAAAGCAGAATCGGAGCAGGAAAAAGCTTTTTTAATAAATGAAAAAGCTGTTAAAAATATTGCCAATGCAGCTTCAAAATATTCTTCAAAAATTATCCATATTTCAACCGATTACATTTTTGACGGGACAAGCAGTCGGCCATACAGAGAAGATGATATTACAAATCCGGTTTCGGTTTATGGTAAAAGCAAACTTGCCGGCGAGAAACATCTGGCCGGGTTACAAAATACTATAACAATCCGGACAGCTTGGCTTTATAGCGTTTTTGGCAATAATTTTGTAAAAACAATGCTTAGGCTTGGAAAAGAAAAAGGATCGATAAAAGTTGTGTGCGATCAAATCGGGAACCCGACTTATGCCGCAGATTTAGCAAAGGTTGTTATAAAAGTTCTAACTCAATCGGTTGAAAACCCTGAAGACTTTAAACCGGGAATTTATCATTATTCAAATGAAGGCGTTTGCAGTTGGTTCGATTTGGCCTCGGAAATTATGAATATTAAAGGTTTAAATTGCAATATCATTCCTATTGACACATCAGAATATCCTACGCCTGCTGCACGTCCGGCTTACAGCGTATTTAATAAATCGAAGATTAAAACAACTTTTGACATTCAAATTCCTTGGTGGAAAGACAGCTTGAGGACTTGTCTTAGCAAATTATAAATTGAAAATATCTTAAAAATCTTTCGCCTGTTTTTAAATATCAAAGGCTATTTTTATTAAAAAAGCTCATTGAATTATTTCGGTTCTTTCTCCCCGAACACAATAGCTTCATAAGTAAAAATATCGGCATTTTTCCAATCGTTCCAATCTAAACCGGCTTTATCGCGGGCGCAATGGCCGAGAAAATCTTCCTTGCTCCAGCCTGTTTCGGTTGCTACCTGGGGAAGAAATGTCCCGCTGTGTATGCCTTTCTTTATGTAAATTCCATGTTTGCCCAAAATTATTTCATCTATCGATTTAATTTTTCTCATAGGTGTAAGAACCGATATTTCAATTTTCAATTTGTTGATTTCATCCCCTGATACCGGGTTAAACCGGTAATCGTTTGTTGAAGATGCAACAGCCATTTCCTGGATAGTTTGATATAAGGGCTTTTCAGCAGAAAAGTTTCCGATACATCCGCGTAATTCCCCGTTTTCTTTAAGCGTAACAAATGCGCCACAAGGCTTTAAAAGGCCTTCTGATAATTCTTTGCTTTTAATTTCAGGAACTTGTTTTGTTGTTATATAGCTTTCAATTGTTTTACGGGCTATTTGTAATAATTTTTCTTTTTCATCGGGTTTCAGAAAATCATTTTGTGACTGGTTATTTTCCTTAGTTTGAACAATTGCAATGGAGCAGTAACCGACAACTTCTTCCTTATTTCCAAATTTCGTATCCCCCGAATTTTTTGAGGTTATTTCCACAAATGATAAATCGGCCATGTCTTTGGTAATATTTAATAGAGTAAGCGCCGATGTCCAGCCGCAAATTGCGGTTTGCAGGTTGGAAATTCCAGATGATTCCAATTCGTGAATGGTTTTAATGAATTTTTCAGGCGAGTTTGACATAATTGCCTGTGCAGTTAGTTTGTCGCTTGTTTGGGCATCGTAATATCCCGGATAATGTGAAAAATCGGTGCTTATAACAAAAAGATTATCGCTGTTAAAATAAGGTTTCAGCGCTTCGGCAATCTGCCGGCATTCGCTTTCGTTTTGTGTTCCCAGAAGAATAGGGACAAGGTTAATATCATCGCCAAAAATATATTGAAGAAATGGCAATTGAACTTCAATCGAATGTTCCGGGCTGTGGGCTGAATTGTTTTCAACAAAACACGGATAATTTTTAATTAACGATTTTGCAAGGTTTATATCAACTTTTACTTTTCCCAGTGGGGTAATAAAATCGCCCGAAGCATAAATTGCCGCACCTTTATATAATGCATAGTGGCTCGACCCGACAACAAATATATCCTTGT
>CAWEFA010000012.1:0-12332 GCA_963808135.1 uncultured Bacteroidota bacterium | reverse complement strand
GCGTGGTCGTTACTGGACAACACTCGGATGGGTGAGATGAAAATAGAAATTTTACAAAGGAACTAATTGGTTCAACGAAGAACAAACTGGGTGAATTGATGAAGATGGTAAGATACATAAAGGAATGAATTGGTTCAATGAAGAAAAGACAAGTAGAGCAGATGAGTAAAAACCATGAGTAAAACACTAACTACTAAAATAGTTGCCGTTAAAAATAATGTGAATGCTCCCAAATTATGAGTTGCAATGTGTTTTCAAAAAGTTTGTCAGTAACATGCTAAATTTTTTTCTATGATTTGTCGAATGTCTAATAAAAGTTTCTAATTTGCATTTGATTTTAAGACAAGCTCTCTCACGGATGTCAATAATTAACTGCAATTTTTTGCTGGGATTTTCAAGTTAAAGAGAAACGTATTATAAACCTATGGAGACCAGAAACCATTCAAAAAACGGGGCAAATGCACAAAGCCATAATAGTGAGCAATAAAAATAAGAACGTTATGAAAAAAACTTTCATTCAGTTCCTTGTCATTCTTTTTCTTTTTTCCCATGCTCTTCCATCACACTCTCAAGATGTCATAACTCTCAAAACAGGTGACGAGTTAAAAGTTAAAGTCTTAGAAATTTTATCAGATATGGTAAAATATAAAAAGTGGGAAAATTTGGAGGGTCCTACATACACATCCAACAAATCAGAAATTTTCATGATCAAGTACCAGAATGGAACCAAGGATGTATTTAATACTACTCAAGAAGAAAATAAACCCGTACCAAAGACCAATGATAATACAGGCAAAATTATCGAAATTGCAAGACCTTATATGTCGCAACAAATTTCTGATGAATCAAAAGGTGCAATAAAACTTCTTGATTTTAAAAAGCAAAATGGCGTTCAAAATGATGTCTATGGACAAAAAACTTATACATTAGAATATGATTTAATCATTGAAGTTCAAAGAGGTTTTTATAAGAAAACAGAGGATAAATTTTTAAATGCTAATTGGTATTGGGGGGATTTTTATGTTTTAGACAAAGGAAGTAATGGAGGTTGGGATGATTATAATAATAACTGGCAACATTTTGATCGTGGAACAATTGTTGAGATAACAGGAGACCTCACTTTTGAGAGTACGGATAATGGTTGGCGTGTTTCTGGTATTAGTATGTTCTCAAGAGGATTTAAAAATAAAACATCAAAAATTTTAACAAATTATATTCCACCATCAACTCCCGTCCCATCAACAACTACAACTCAACAAACAAAATCAACTGCTCAAACCCAACCACCAGCGAGAGATTCAATCTATGATGGAGATTTAATTGATGGAAAAAAGAATGGAAAAGGAAAAATGATTTATACGAATGGATCAATTTATGACGGAGAATGGAAAGATGACCAAAAGAATGGGAAAGGAAAAATGACCTATTCAAATGGTGCATATTATGAGGGAGAGTGGAAAGATGATAAAAAAAATGGTCAAGGACAAAATACTTATAAAGATGGTTCATCTTATGAAGGAGAAGTTTAAAGATAATTATTATGACGGTTATGGGACTGTTAAGTGGGCTAATGGGAATGTATATGTCGGGTACCTTGTTAAAAATCAAATGCACGGCAAGGGAACTTACACCTCTACAGAAGGATATACATATACTGGAGATTTTGCCTTTGGTTACATGACTGGGCAAGGTGAAAAAAAATGGATAAAAGAAGGGACACAATACACTTTAACTGGAGAGTTTAAAGCAGCAGATTTAATTAATGGAACTATGACGAAAGTTCTGTCAAATGGTGAAAAATACGTTGCCGAATATAAAAATGGTAAAAAGGGTAAAGAAAAAAAACAAGATTAAATATTAGATTATGAAAAATATAATTATTCCTTTTATCATTCTTCCTATATTAATTTGCCATATTTCTTTCGGTCAGAGTAAACCCAATAAGTTGAATGATCTTGAAAAATTAAGTTTAAGAGGGCTTGTTAAATGGTTAAAAATGGAGAGTTATCAAGCTCAGGAGAAATTTGGCGAAATAGTACAAGGTCAGAAAGCAAAAGACTTAGAGAATTATTCAATATCTTTTAATAGTAACGGTAAAATAATTGAATGGAATAATTATAACCCAGAGGGTGGGTTAATTAGTAAAGATTCTTATGTATTTGATACAAAAGGGAATGAGATTGAATTTAATAATTATAACGAAACAGGGGAGCTAACTAAAAAAAATAAAAGTAAATATGACGAAGAAGGGAATCTTATTGAATTGAACCAATACAAATCTGATGGGAGTCTTCAAACGAGATCGGTCTGTAAATATGATTATGAAGGGAACATTATTGAGTCAATAACTTATAGCCCTGAAAAGAATATCATTGGACAAAGTACTTTTAAATATAATGATCATGGGAAAATAATAGAAGAGATTTCTCATGATTATGTTACGGAAAAAACAACTCCTCCTGAACTAATAGCATATAAGATTGTTCATAAATATGATGATAAAGAAAATGAGATTGGATGGTATTCATACAAGTTAAATGAAAGTTTAGATGCAAAAACTATTACTGAATTCAATGACAATGAGAAAATTACTACCAAATATCATTATAATGCATCAAATGTCTTAACCCAAGTAACTAAAAATGACAGCAGTGGTAACCCTATTGTAGATTGTCTATATTCTGAGGATGGCAGCATAATATATAAAAATGAATGCAAATATGATGAGCACGGAAATGCAATTGAAACAAATGAACATAACTTTGACAGTAGTATAAATAAGTATATCAACACATTCTATTATGACAACCAAGGTAACTGGATAAAGGAAATAGTTATTAAAAATGATATACCTAAATCTATAATCTTAAGAAAAATAGAATATTATACGAAATAAGAAATTTTACATTATGTCAATGAAGACCAGAAACCATCTTAAAATGGTAATGCTGAAGTTCAAACAGAGGAAGTACAACAACCTAAATAAATAAAAAATGAAAAAGACACTTACAATTATTATTGTGACTTTAATGCTTGTCAGTTGCAACAATTCAAACAATTCATCTGGAACATCAGGCAGCGGAATTTTTGGTTCAAGCAGCAGTTTAACAGACGACTATTCCGTCTTGTTTGCAATAAGCAAGTTGGGTAAACCAAACGAGTTTTTGGAAAGAACTGCACAAGCAAAACAGAATGGTATGGATAATGAAACACAAAATTTTTATGCCATAAGCTGGATAGGGAAACCCAATGAGTTTTCAGAGAGAATGGCAGCAGCAAAACAAAACGGAATGGAGGAAGGCGTCCAGAAGTTTTTTGCGGCAAGTGTTTGCCAAAACCCAAATGAATTCTTACAAAGAATGGCAGCGGCAAAACAAAATGGGATTGATGATAAACTCCAGAAATATTTTGCAATAAGTGTGTGTCAAAATCCTAATGAATTTCTACAAAGAATGACAACCGCAAAACAAAACGGGATTGATGATAAACTCCAGAAATATTTTGCAATAAGTGTTTGTCAAAACCCTAATGAATTTTTACAAAGAATGGCAGTTGCAAAACAAAATGGATTGAAATAATCATAAACACCTGACAAAATGAACTCACAACTCAAATTTTTCAAATCACTCGTATTTATTGCAATCCTAATCTCATTTTTTTCTTGTGGGAACAAAATGACAAGAGAAAAAGCAAAGGATTTAATCTGTAAAAGGTATAATCTTCCTTTCCTTGAAACAGAAAAGTTACAACACGGTAAAGTTCTTTATTCCATGAATTTCGGAGGCACTAATATTTCTGCTGAAAAATCCCTTGCAGAACAAAAACTGATTTCATTTACTTATAGGGGCGTAGAGAGAAGAGATGCAATTATGAGAGGTGATCGAGGTTATTCCTATGCTGCTTATGTTTTAGAACTCACACCTGAAGGACAAAAATATAAGACAGGGGAAACTTCTGATAACCAAGGAAACAAATTCTATTTAGTAAAAGCAGCCGAAAAAGTTTTTATTGATGTTACTGGTATTCTTGAAATCAATGATGGTAAGGCAGCTCAAGTTGATTACACTTGGAAATACGATAATATCACACCTTTTGGAAGAGCCTTTAGTTTAAGGAACCAGCAGTTAAATCAATCTGACCAATTTATGAATGGCAGAAAAGTTTACAATGAAGGACAAATATTTAGCAATAAAGTTATGATGGTAAAATATGATGACGGTTGGCGAATTCAAGAGTAACTGTAGCTCATATGAGGCATTAGAATTATTTAATAATAATTATTCATAAATAGGTGATCAATCAGTTTTCAATCTGTGGGTTATAATTCGTAAAAAGTGATCCATTTATTATAGTGAATTGAGAAATAGGTATAAGACTTATTATAATTAAAAACAAGATAATGAAAAAGTTATTTACAGTTTTAGCAGTGGTAATTAATATTGCTGCTACATCACAATCACTTGATAAAATTAAACAAAATCTTTTTGTAAAATCCACTTCTAATACTGATGATATTGAGGTAAATAATGTCCCTTTTTATCAGTTTAATTCTTTAGCGATAATAAAACAGACAAAAACGAATAAACTACAGGTCAAGGAATATACTTACAGATTTGGGGAATCTACCCTATCAAATAAATTATCTGCCTCTATGAAATTTGATACTATGGGTAATATTACTGAACACATCATCTATCGTGAAAATGGAGCGATAGCATTAAAAACAACTAATAAATATGACAAGAAAAATCGATTAATAGAAAATATATTTTTGATGGAAGGATATACAGTCCCTGAGAAGGAAGTGGATATTTTTAATGATGCCAAGAATTCTAAAGAAGTATTTAGATATGGTGAAGGGAAGCTGAAATTTCATTGTAATTATCAATATGATTACAAAGGGAATGAGATTGAATATACTTTATTTGATAATTCGGGAAACACATCAATCAATAATATTGATACAAGGTTCAAGAAGAAATATAATGATTTCGGAAAAATGATTGAATGTACCAGATACTATGAAGGGAAAATAGGAGGAGTACAAGGAACTTATAAAGATTTTTATGTTTATGATGATAAAAATAATTTAATACAATCAGGAACTAATGGAGCAGTAGATGCAGTTTATAAATACGAATATGACCTTATTTTTGTTCGAAAAATACGTGAATCTAATGGTGCGAAGGAAGAGACTCAATATTCAAATGATGAACATCTCTTATTATCTTGTATCTCTAAAAAATTTAATGGAGAATCCCAAAGGTACGAAGCGAATGTTTATAATGACAATGGGTTAATAATAGGTAAAGATTTTTACGATAGTAATGGAAAATTATATAAGAAACTTAAATATAGTTATGATGCGTTTGACAGAATCAATGAAGAAATCGAATTCAACGACATTCAAGAACCTGTAAAGAAAGCAGTTGTTATTTACAACTAATCAAAATAGAAAATACCTTATGCTCAACTATTTTTTAGTTTAAATCAAACCACTATGAACCAAGAACCTATTTACATTCTTCTTTGGATTTCTCCTCTGATTATTGGAGGAGTTATTGCAGCAATAAATTCATCTGGAGTGAATGATAGCACTGAAAAGGTGGAAGCATGGACAAGGCGAATGCAAGCCAAAGTTGCGCTGGAAACAGGTTGGTTTTATAATTTGATAATTCACCCAGTACTGTGGATTATTGTTAAATTTTGCGACTGGACTGATTCTTTTGAACACCGTGGATTAAAGAACGGAGTTCGGGTAGCTGCAACACTATACTTAATTGCGGCTTGGTGTTTTTTACTCTATCTGGCATTTATGGCGGTTTTAATAGTGCTCATTGTAGGAGTTATTCTTTATGTCATATTTAAGGTTTTACTTAGTTCAAATGAAGAAGTAAATCGGGGATATGAAAAAGGTAAGAGGGTTTTTCAAAGTTCTCGGTCAAATCAGGATGATCTTACTGAGAACATGGGATTGCATGGACAAAAGATATATTCTGGAACAAACTGGTTTAATGAGGAATTAAAAGGAAGAGTTGATAACGAGGGTTATATTTACAAAGGAACCAACTGGTTCAACGAGGGAAAAAATTGGAAGAATTGATAAAGATGGAACTGTATACAAAGGCACGGGTTTTTTGAATGAAGAAAAAGTCGGTAGAATTGATGAAAATGGAAATTTACACAAAGGGACTAACTGGTTCAACGAAGAAAAAATTGGACGAATTGATGAAGATGGTAATATTCACAAAGGAACTAATTGGTTCAATGAAGAAAAAACAGGTAGAACGGGTGATTAATAACCATGAGCAACGCACAAACTCGATTGTAAATGTTGCAAAACTAATAAACTTATAATAATCCAGTGGAGACCAGAAACCATTTTAAAAACGGGGCGATACCAAAAGCCACATGAGTAGAAATATTAAAATAAACTGAAGTATGAAAAAAGTAACAAAATTTGCAGCAGTAATGTTATTCTTATTTGTTTCCTTCTTTTTCTTCTCTTGTAGTAGGAATTTATCGAGAAAGTGAAGCAGAAGTTTTAATAATGAAAAAATTTAACCTGCCTCAAACTGATACAATGAGGATTTACAAAAAATACTTTAAGAGCTCAAAATATGTTGATTATTGCAGCTTTCCAAAAGTTAGCATTTATATTGGAGGTCGAATAACATACAGCGATAATGAAAAAGTATTAATTACTCTGAAAGAAAAAGGTCTGATTAATATTAGTGAAACTGTTGAACAGGAAAGGGAATATGATGAAGATAATACATATGCAATTGTATTATTGACAGATGAAGGTAAAAAATACCTTATTAAGGAAGATGATGTGAAATACATAGTAAAAACTTGTGAAATTACTTTCGGTGAAATAACTGGAATCCAGATGCAAGAACAAGTTAAATTGGCAGAAGTAAATTATACTCTTAAAAGAATAAACTTTACACCATTTGGGAATGAAGGTTCTCAAGAAACAGAAAATCGGACAGCTTCATTCACATTATTTGATGATGGATGGAGGATGAACCAATAAATGAATAAGACATGTCCTTGCAGGCTATCAACTTTAATGCATGATGAGTTGTATTGAATATATGTTATTCTAATTTGCTTGGTCATTAAAGAAATGCTATGTGAAAATCTGCGAAAAATTAACCTAAAATCTCGAAACATGTATTGTCGAAATTGTGGGACAGCGGTGCACCAGAATGCTGTAGCCTGTCCAAAATGTGGAGTACCCCCATTACTTGAGAAAAAGTTTTGTCAGGAGTGTGGTATGGAAACAAAAGAAAATCAACTTATTTGTATCAAATGTGGAGTCAAATTAATAAACAAAGGTTCTATCGGAGGTAATCTTAATCTAAACATTGATACGTCAAATTTAAACATTCAAAGTTTAATTTGTGTTTGCGTAATGTTTGTTTTTTTATGGTTCCCTTGGCTTGGTAGGTTCAGTAATTATTGGATAAATGGACTTCAAAGTATGAATTCGTTAACTGGAAGGACACACATTTCAATATTTGGCGTGTTTATGTTATTGTTTACTTTAGGTGGAGTAGGATTATCCTTCCGTAAATTTAAATATACGTTACTAATTGGTATAATCAATTTCATTTTTGCATTGTTATATTATGGTGATTACTTCAAATATTGGAAGGAATGGTCATTCGGTGGATATGTCTTTATGGTTGGAGCTATAGCTTTTACAATAGTGAACATTAAAACTTTTAAACGTATTTAAAGTGTTAAAAATGAAAAATGTAATACCTACAATATCAAACAAAGTGTTATAAGATAGACTCTTACATAGAAGTTGAAATAATACATTGTACGTCAATTAAAATTATACTTAAAAATATTTAATATGTTTTGTAGAAATTGTGGTGCAGAGGTACACCAGAATGCTGTAGCCTGTCCAAAATGCGGAGTACCCCCATTACTTGAGAAAAAGTTTTGTTATGAATGTGGGGCGGAAACAAAGGCGAACCAAATTATTTGTATAAAATGTGGAGTCAAATTAATGAACAAGGGTTCTATCGGTTCAATTGGTTCAATCAGTTCAATTGGAACGGGCAAACGACCTATTATTCCTTTTTCATTTGCACTTGCTATTATTTGCTTTTTCTTAAGTTTTTGTGTGTTTAGTTGTGGTGGACAAAAAAATCGGTTCTGTTTCAGGTATAAATCTTGTAACAGGAACTGATCTCAAAAGCCATGATATGATAACTGGCAATGAAACAAGGGGTGAGAAGATTCCAGCAAGCATTTGGGCAATTTTCGCTTTTGGTGCTGCTATTGTCGGACTTGGAGGATTTTTAATAAAGGAAAAAAGAGAGAATTTAATTGGAACAGGAGCTGGAGCAATTGGTTTTATTTCATTGCTTATCCTCCAATTTGCAATTAACAGTTCTTTAAAAGAAAAAGGGCAGGGGCAAATTGATGTATCTTTCCAGTTTGGGTATTGGTTAGCGTTACTTGCACTGGGTATTGCTGGTCTATTGAGTTTTTTGCGCATGCGAAAGATTAATACAGTTGTCATTAATGATTTGCCACAACTTAATACTTCAAAGGAGAATGATGTAAACCCTGCAAGCCCATACATACAGCAGCAATTCTCGAAAAGTATATCTCCTCAATTGTCATCTTTTAAACTTGATATTGGAAAATGGTTAAGTAAAAATAAGAAATTGGTAATATATTGTTCATTAGGAATTCTGTCCATCTTCATTTTATTTATTATTCTAACTAAAACTATCTGGAGTATAGAGCATAAAGCACAAAAATATTTAGATTCAGGGATGTTTGAACAGCAGAATGGTATTAGATGGAGAAATTCAGAAAAATCCAGACAATGCATATGCACATTTTCTCCTTGGTAAATATTATTTATCGACAAATAATATTACTAATGCATCTGAATCATTTGAAAGAGCAGTTAGAATAAAATCCAGCATGGGTGAAAAAATTAGTAATGCTTATTTCGAAGAAGCCGAAAAATCTGTTAAGGAAAATAATGCAGACAGAGCAAATAATTTTTATTCCTCGTGCATTAAATCTGATCCAAAGCAAAACGAAAGCAGTTGTTAAATCCTTAATTCAAGCAACTGAGAATAATCTAAAACAAAACCATATAGTTGCTGGGTACTCTTACGCCCAATTAGCAACTACTTTTGACGCAAATTCTTCAAAAATATTTTCTGAAAAAGCCTTTGAAATTGCTAAATCACTTGTTAGTTCACCTCAAAATTCCAAATTAATTGTTGATCTTGGCGATTTTTCAAATTCCTTCAATAATTCTCTTGGATGGAGATGTGGTGGTGATGATGGAGAGAGAGAGAAGAAGAAGAAGATTTTTTTTAAAAAGAAAAGAAAGAAAAAAAAAAAAAAAAAAAAAAGAAATCAACAATTAATTTGAATTTTGAGGTGAACTAACAAGTGATTTAGCAATTTTCAAAGGCTTTTTCAGAAAATATTTTTGAAGAATTTGCGTCAAAAGTAGTTGCTAATTGGGCGTAAGAGTACCCAGCAACTATATGGTTTTGTTTTTAGATTATTACAAGTTGCTTGAATTAAGGATTTAACAAGCTACTTTCGTTTGGCTTTGATATGGTTTAATGCACAAAGAGAAATAAAAATTATTTGCTCTGTCTGCATTTTCCTTACAGATTTTTCGGCTTCTTCGAAATAAGCATTACTAATTTTTTCACCCATGCTGGATTTTATTCTAACTGCTCTTTCAAATGATTCAGATGCATTAGTAATATTATTTGTCGATAAATAATATTTACCAAGGAGAAAATGTGCATTGCATTGTCTCGATTTTTTTGAATTTCTCCATCTAATACCATTCTTGCTTGTTCAAACATCCCTGAATCTAAATATTTTTGTGCTTTATGCTCTATACTCCAGATAGTTTTAGTTAGAATAATAAATAAAATGAAGATGGACAGAATTCCTAATGAACAATATATTACCAATTTCTTATTTTTACTTAACCATTTTCCAATATCAAGTTTAAAAGATGACAATTGAGGAGATATACTTTTCGAGAATTGCTGTTGTATGTATGGGCTTGCAGGGTTTACATCATTCTCCTTTGAAGTATTAAGTTGTGGCAAATCATTAATGACAACTGTATTAATCTTTCGCATGCGCAAAAAACTCAATAGACCAGCAATACCCAGTGCAAGTAACGCTAACCAATACCCAAACTGAAATGATACATCAATTTGCCCCTGCCCTTTTTCTTTGAAAGAACTGTTAATTGCAAATTGGAGGATAAGCAATGAAATAAAACCAATTGCTCCAGCTCCTGTTCCAATTAAATTCTCTCTTTTTTCCTTTATTAAAAATCCTCCAAGTCCGACAATAGCAGCACCAAAAGCGAAAATTGCCCAAATGCTTGCTGGAATCTTCTCACCCCTTGTTTCATTGCCAGTTATCATATCATGGCTTTTGAGATCAGTTCCTGTTACAAGATTTATACCTGAAACAGAACCGATTTTTTGTCCACCACAACTAAACACACAAAAACTTAAGAAAAAGCAAATAATAGCAAGAGCAAATGAAAAAGGAATAATAGGTGCTTGCCGTTCCAGATTGGACTGATTGAACCGATTGAACCTATAAAACTCTTGTTCATTAGTTTGACTCCACATTTTATACAAATAATTTGGTTGGGCTTTGTTCCGCCCACCATTCATTAACAAAACTTTTTCTCAAGTAGGGATACTCCGCATTTTGGACAGGCTACGGCATCTGGTGTACCTCTGGCCACAATTTCTACACAAAACATATTAAATATTTTTAAGTATAATTTTAACTGACAAGTACAATGTATTATTTCAACTTCTATGTAAGAGTCTATACTTATAACACTTTGTTTGATATTGTAGGTATTACATTTTTCATTTTTAACACTTTAAATACGTTTAAAAGTTTTAATGTTCACTATTGTAAAAGCTATAGCTCCAACCATAAAGACATATCCACCGAATGACCATTCCTTCCAATATTTGAAGTAATCACCATAATATAACAATGCAAAAAATAAAATGAATTAGTAACGTATATTTAAATTTACGGAAGGATAATGCTACTCCACCTAAAGTAAACAATAACATAAACACGCCAGTTGAGAAAAGTCTGTCAATCCAGTTAACGAATTCATACTTTGAAGTCCATTTATCCAATAATTACTGAAGGTTTCCAAGAGCCAAAGGAAAAGCATAAAAAAAAACAAACATTACGCAAAGTTCAGAAATTAAACTTTGAATGTTTAAATTTGACATGCATGTCAAATATTTAAATTAAGATTACCTCAAATAGAAACCTTCTTTTATTAATTTGACTGGCCATTTGATACAAAATAAGTTGATTTTCTTTTGTTTCCATACCACAGCTATTAACAAAACTTTTTTCTCAAGTAATAGAGGTATTGCAGCATTTTGGACAGGCTACAGCATTCTGGTGCACACACTATCCCACAAATTCAACAATACATGTTTCGAGATTTTAGGTTAATTTTTCGCAGATTTTCAGCCATAAGCATTTCTTTAATGACCAAGCAAAGTAAAATAACATATGATCAATACAACTCACATGCATTAAAGTTGATAGCCTGCAAGGACATGTCTTATTCATTTTATTAGTTCAATTATTCCAGTCATTGCATCAAATAATGTGAATGAAGCTATCAGAGTTTCCTGTTTCTTGAATTCTTAGATTCCCAAATAGATTGTAAAGTTTATTCTTTTAAGAGTATAATTTACTTCTGTCAATTTAACTTGTTCTTGCATCTGGATTCCAGTTATTTGGCAATGGAAAGTAATTTCACAGAGTTTTTACTATGTATTTCACATCATCTTCCTTAATAAGGTATTTTTTTCTTCATATTTCAATAAATACAATTTCATAATGTATTTATCTTCATCATATTCCCTTTCCCTGTTCAACAGTTTCACTAATATTAATCAAGACCTTTTTCTTTCAGAGTAATTAATACTTTTTCATTATCACTGTATGTTTATTCGACCTCCCAATATAAATGCTGACTTTTTGGAAAGCTGCAATAATCAACATATTTTGAGCTCTTAAAGTATTTTGTAGAAATCCTCAGTCTATCAGTTTGAGGCAGGTTAAATTTTTTCATTATTAAAACTTATACTTCACTTCTTAATAAATTCCTACTACAAAGAAAAAGAAAGAAAAACAAATAAGAATAACATTATTGTTGCAAATTTTGTTACTTTTTTCATACTTCAGTTTACCTATTTAATATTTCTACTCACTGTGGCTTTGGGTATTGGCCCGTTTTTAAATCATTT
>CAWEFA010000011.1:0-15128 GCA_963808135.1 uncultured Bacteroidota bacterium | reverse complement strand
AAGGGTAGACGCGGTGAATGCAGCAGAGGTCTCATCATTCTCAATTCCGTCTGACCTCAGCTTTGGACTTGATAGCAGCTCGTTCTCCCATTGGACTGTCGTTGATACATTGTGGATTTCAAATGAATATTCGCAAAGTCAGAATTATTCGATGTCATTCGGCAATCTTCCGACTGGTGTGTCGCTCTCCGCCAATCCTTCGACATTTTCATTATCGAGCAACGATTCACAGATGGTTATTATTACCCTTGCAGTGAATAACTCGATTGTACCATATCCATCAAATCTTCCATGTGCATACGATGGAAATGGTTACTTGTGTGGAAGCAGGGACACCCTGCACATTCCATGGGCATTTGTGAAAATGGCGAGGGTCTTGTTCACTTTTAATCTGCCTAATACCTCGTTCGCACTGTTCAATACCAAGATGGGATTCTCTAACGCAACGGCTACGTGGCTTGATCTATACAACGCACAATTGCAGCTGCCAAATGGTTCCTATGATTTGATTGCCGTTTTTCAAGAAGGGACTGGGTATTACTTCAAGCTATGTGTTCGAGAGCGCCGAGCAGGCATCCTTGCGCTTTACAGGTAAGGAAGCGGGGGAATATTTACTCCCGCTTTACAAATCCGACGGTAAGCGCTTTTCAGGAACGCTTGGCGCTTATGGAACAGGGCGAGCGCTGTTTGGCCTTTGCCTCCGGCATGGCGGCGATCATGGCGGTAGGCATGGCGTTGTTGAAAGCCGGAGACCATGTTGTCTGCTCGCGTAGCGTGTTCGGCAATACGGTAATGGCTTTCCAAAATTATTTCGGCAAATTCGGGGTAACAACCGATTTTGTTAAATTGACCGATTTGGCGGCATGGGAAGCAGCCATCAAACCCAATACCCGCTTTTTGTTTCTGGAAACGCCGTCTAATCCCCTCATTGAGATAGCTGATATACAAGTCCTGGCGGATATCGCTCACCGCCATGCTTGTCTGCTGGTGGTCGATAATGTGTTTTGTACGCCTGTTTTACAGAAACCTTTGGCTTAGGCGCCGATCTGGTCGTGCATTCAGCCACCAAATATATTGACGGTCAGGGGCGTTGCGTAAGGGGCGCCATCGTAGGCAGTGAGTCTGCGATATACATTTTCTTATTGCTATATTGAAAAGAAAATTCGCCCAAATCCCGATTTTTATAACCTGCTGAAAACCCTGAACAAGTTTCTTGAAAAAGGACATCCACGCAACAGTTTTGAACAATGGCTCGACGCATTAATTGATATTTGCAATATCAGAAGGACAACTGCTTCGAAAATAAACGGGTTAATATTGCACACCTTCAATCTTCTGGCAGATAATGTTATTTACCAGTCCCCATCGCTTAAATGGAAACCGACTTCAACATCGTATTATTTTAAATATGATAACGATTTGCATATTGTTTTTGCAAACACCGATTTGGTTTGCTATTCAAAGCGCGACAGCATTAATATTTATAAAACAAGCGGTGAAGTCCGCCCTTCCGAAATGCAATGGACAGGTAAAAATGGCATGGTTACATGGCAAAGGGCAGGATATGAGCCGGAATACTATTTCAGCCAATCTTTGAAATTATAAAATTGATTTAACAAAATCATCGTATAGCGCCGATTCTGTCAGCTTTATCAATAAAGCTTATTTTGACGCACCTTTATCAGGACATTTGGATGACGAGGTAACGCTTATTTCCAATCCTTCATCAGCGGCATTTCCTAAATTCGATTCATATAAAAAACATTTTATAATTAAAGAATTGTACCCGAATGTAAATTATGAGGGAGGATTTTCAATGCAAGGGGCAAAGCTTGTCGGGAGAGGGAATGAAGAAAATCCGGCACGCCTTGATTTTTTCAGAAAAGACACGTTAAGGCTCAAAGCGTATTCGCAATATTTTGTTTTCAGGCCTGGAAAAATAATTGGAAATGATGCAATAGTTTCAATTTATATTGATAAAGATTCTTTATATCATGGCGATTTGCAGTTAACGTATAATGCAAAAAATAAAGAAATTTCACTAATCAAATCGGAGAACTATACAGCCCAAAGCCCTTACCTTGATTCGTACCATAAAATCGACATGAATTTCGAACAACTGCTTTGGCGAATTGACGAGCCTATTATCCTTATTACCACAACCCCGGGTTCATCGATTGGAAAGCTGTTTTTGAATCGACAAATTTTTTTAATTAGCAAAGAATATTCCGATTTGCAGTATTACGATGAGTTTAATCCTTTGAATGCACTAAAACGCTATGCCGAAAAAATTGACAGCAATAGATTCTCTGCAGTAGGATTTGCTCATTACATGAAAAAAACCAGTTGACCAAATTCATGTTCTTTTATTTCCATTGGCTGTTAAAGGTTTTATATTTTATAATGCTTCCTCGGAAACTGTTGAATTAAAAAACAGGTTATTTAATTATATAAAAGCCAACTCAGGAGTTATCGATTATGATGTGCTCAGGTTTGTTTCCTCGACAAATGCACCTCTTGAAAACGCTTCAATTGACATAGCAACAATGATTTGAAGGTTAATGGAATGCCTCATGTATTTGTTAGCGATAGTCAAAATGTGGTTTTCTTCCTAAAGACAACACAATATTAATGAAACAAAACAGGAGTTTTCAATTTGACGGAACCGTACAGGCAGGTTTATTTACTTTTTATGGAAAGAATTTCTTTTTTAATTATAACGAATTCAAAGTTGTTTTGAAGAATGTCGATTCGGTTAGAATAAAAGTTATTACAGGTTATGATTTATATAACAAACCTGTTTTGCAGGAAGTGCATAATGTAATTCAGGATGCAACCGGCGAAGTGCTCATCGATAAGCCTGAAAATAAATCGGGGGCTAAAGTCCAATCCGGAATTCCCAATTTTTCATAGCTATGGAAATTCGTATGTTTATTATGACGATCCTTCAATACATAATGGAGTTTACAAACGGGGCAGGGATTTCTACTTTCAGATTTATCCATTTACCTTCGATAGCCTGAATACTTTTAATAAAGCAGATATGATATTTAAAGGACAATTTCTGTCAGCAAAAATTTTCCCTGTAATTCCCGAAGTATTAATTCTGCAACCCGATTATTCGCTTGGTTTCACATATACTACATCAGCTGAAGGTTTGCCATTGTACGAAAACAAAGGCCGGTTTTATAATAAAATCAACCTTTCCAATAGAGGTCTTAAGTGCGATGGCGCTGTCGATTATTTGTCATCAAAAATTAATTCTAATGAAATTATATTTTTTCCCGATAGCATGAACACTAAAGCTTTGGATTTTACACTCGAGGCCAAAACTATAGGCACACAATATCCGCAGGTTAACGGGCAAAACATTTACATTCACTGGCAACCCTATAGCGACCAAATGCAAATAAGCAGCATAGACAAACCTATAAATATTATTAACAATGAAACCACCATATCTGGTTCATTAAAACTTGAGCCTAAAGGTTTATCGGGTAGCGGCACGATTGATATGAAAACTGCTTTAGCTTCATCACAAAAGTTTTATTTCGGTTATAGCGCTATTGACGCTGCCAGTTCTACATTTCAGCTACGTTCATTACATAATAACGGATTTACGGTTCTTACAAGTAATGTTATAGCCCATATTGATTTCAGTAGCCGCACCGGAACTTTTAAATCCAACGACGAACAAACAATTACAAAATTTCCTGAAAATAAATATATTGCCCGGCTCGATGAATTTAAATGGAAAATGGATTTGAAAGAACTCGATATGATTTCGTGGAAAAAAGTAAAAGCATCAACGGTGGGAGAGAAATTCGGATTTAAGGATGAAGACCTTACCGGAAGCAAATATACATCAATTAAAAACGGACAGGATTCGTTAAATTTTGTGTCCCCACTTGCGGTTTATGATTACGCAAATGATATTTTAAAGGCCAAACAGGTTAAATATATTGATGTTGCCGATGCGAGGATATTTCCTGATAATGGAGATGTTACTATTGAAACCGATGCAAAAATGCAGCCTTTTGTAAATGCTAAAATTATTGCCAATACCGAAACCCGTTTTCATAATATATATGATTGCAATGTTAATATTGAAAGCCGCAATGAATATTCAGGTAAAGGAAAATATAATTATGTTGACGAAAATAATAAAGTCCAGGTGATTGAATTTAGCAATATTAATGTCGATACCTCCGGGCAAACCATTGCGACAGGCGATATTGTTGAACCCGATAATTTTACTTTAAGCCCCGCTTTTATGTACCAGGGCAAAGTTGAATTGCTTTCAAAAGACAAATTACTAAATTTTAAAGGAGCAGTTCATATTGTTGATAGTTGTCCGAATTATAGGAAGTCATGGTTTTTATTTGAATCGGAGATCAATCCTGTAAAAATAAGTATTCCTGTCGAGCAAAAATTAATTGAGCTCAACCATAGGCCAATAGTGTTGGGAACGTTAATAACAAACGATTCTATTCATATATATTCCAGTTTTTTTGGCGTTCGCAAAAACTATAACGATACTATTATTGCAACAGCAACCGGCCAATTAATTTTTAATAAGGATTCATCTACTTATTTAGTCGCTACGAATGAAAAGCTTAAAAAGCCTTTATTGCCTGGGCCGCTTGTTTCCATAAACAGGAATACGTGTATCCATCATGATGAAGGCCGCATAAAATTAGGTATTGAACTTGGTCAGCTAAAAATTGCCGCTGCCGGAAGTATTGATCATGATTTGGATAGTAACCGGGTTTGCCTGCACCTGATGATGGGTTTTGATTTTTTCATGCACGATGTGTCAATGAAAGCTATGGCCAAATTAACAGACAGCTTAACCACAAATTATCATAAGGTTGATATAAATTCGCCTCAATTTAAAAGGGATTTAGGTAACCTCACTGAACCCGATGAATTAAACAAATATTATGAAGAACTTGCAGATACGGGGAAGGTTATTACACTTCCTGATATTTTATCAAAAACATTATTTTTAAACGATGTCAGGCTTGAATGGTACACTGCGTCTAAGTCTTACCGATCAATTGGAAAAATTGGCATCGGCTATATATTCGGACGTCAAATAAATAAATATGTTGACGGGTATATTGAAATATGGCGCAAAAGAACCGGCGATATTTGTGATATATACCTAAAAATTGACGATAAAACATTTTATTATTTCGGTTACACCAGGGGAACTATGCAGGTTTTGTCATCGGACGACAATAATTTTAACAATCCTATCCGTAACTTAAAAGACAAACAACGCACTTTAAAAACCAAACGTAACGAAACCCCATATAGTTTTCTTATTTCTTCAGCAAGAAAAATGGATTTGGTGATTAAACGATGGAATGATTTTAAGGGACACAATGAGAAATTACAGGAAATTCAAGAACAACAGCCAACTCAGGAAGAGCCTAAACAGGAACAGTCAAATGAAGGGCAGCCAAATAATAATACTCCGGAAAAAAATCTTAACAAATAAATTTTATTATTTTTTTGTTGAATAACAGATACAGCTTTGATATATGTTTTGTAAAAATTTGAAACCTGAAATTAATACTAAACCGCTAACAAGATATTTATAATGCATATTGTTAGCTGGTTTAGTTAATGCCGACCTGCTAACTGTTTCAAAACAAAAGCGAAGCGAATTGTTTTGATTATCATGTTAGCGGTTCGGTATAGGAATTTCAAACTCTGACCGAAGCAAAGAAATAGTTTATATTTCTGCATTTTTTAAACATCGTTGCCTGACAATTTATAAAAATATTTGTTTTGTAAATAAAAGCTAAAAATATCTTTATTTACTTTGCACCATGTTTTAATTAACAATAAATAATTTACAACTATGCCTATTAATGTTCCTGATAAATTGCCTGCAATAGAGGTACTGAAAAAGGAAAATATTTTTGTGATGGACGAAAGCAAGGCCACGCACCAGGATATACGTCCATTAAAAATTGCTGTCCTAAATCTTATGCCAATTAAGCAAACTACCGAAACCCAGCTTATCCGCATGCTTTCGAACAGCCCCCTGCAGGTTGAATTGGAACTTATTCATATTGCTACCCATAAATCAAAAAATACGGCAGAAGATCATCTTAAAGAATTTTATAAAAGCTTCAATGATATAAAATATAATAAATTTGATGGGATGATAATTACTGGCGCGCCAATTGAACATCTCGAATTCGAGGAAGTAACATATTGGAAAGAAATCCAGGAAATTATGGATTGGACAGAACACCATGTAACTTCTACACTTTTTATTTGCTGGGCTGCACAAGCCGGTTTATATCATTTTTTTAATATTCCGAAATATCCGCTTCCGGCTAAAATGTTCGGTGTTTTCGAACATAAATTGCATAACACAAAGTTGCCATTAGTGAGGGGATTTGACGATGTTTTTATGGCTCCCCACTCACGGCATACTGAAATTCGACGGGAGGATATTGAAAAAGTGCCTGAACTTGAAATAGTAGCTGAATCAGATGTTGCCGGTGTTCACATATTGTTGGCTGAAAATGGGAAGAAAATATTTGTTACAGGCCATTCTGAATACGACCCATTTACATTGAAAACTGAATATGAACGCGACATTAAAAAAGGGCTTGACATTAAAATTCCTGCAAATTATTTTTCAAATGATGATCCTGAAAAACCGCCATTAGTAACCTGGCGAAGCCATGCAAACCTCTTTTACTCTAACTGGCTTAATTATTATGTTTACCAGATTACACCTTACAATATTGAAAGCATCGATTAAATGTTTGTAAGCTTTGGTTTTGCTATCAATATTTATTGTTTTCATTCAATCATCAATTTCAAATTATTATTTAAACAACTCTTCAATTTCTCCTTTTCCAAAACTTCGGAACGGATTGTTATTGTTAATTAACAGCTCAGCTAAAGCTGATTTTTTCTGCTGAAGGGTTTGAATTTTTTCTTCCACAGTATTACAACTTATGAAACGGTAAACAAATACTTTCTTGTCCTGGCCGATACGATGTGCGCGGCTTATAGCCTGATTTTCAGCAGCAGGGTTCCACCAGGGGTCGAGGATAAACACATAATCGGCGGCAGTTAAATTTAAACCGGTGCCGCCTGCCTTCAAACTTATAAGGAAAACTCTTTTATCTTCTTCACCCTGGAACGATTCTATAATTTTCTGCCTGTTCCGGGTAATACCTGTCAGCATATTGAAATTTATTCCCTGTTGCTTCAGGTATCCGGCCACAAGGTTCAAATGTTTTACATAAGAAGAAAATATGAGCGCTTTATGTTGTTCCTGGACTACATTTTCGATGCTACGGATAATTTCTTCAAATTTTCCCGAATCGCCGGAATAACCGGGTTCGGTCAACACAGGATGATTTGCAAGTAACCTTAACCGGTTGAGCGCTTTTAAAATAATAATGGCCGACTTTTCAAACCCGCTTTTTTCTATTGAATCGTATATAAGGTTGCGAATGGATGATTTCTCGGTTTCATAAATTTTTTGTTGCTCTTCTGTCATTTCGCACAATTGCACTTGCTCAGTCAATGACGGCAATTCTTTTACAACTTCTTCTTTTTTACGCCTTAAAATAAACGGGCTGATTAAAATTTGAAGCTTGCGCTGTTTCTCCGGATTATTATATTTTTCAATTGGCGTTACAAATTCTTCACGAAAATAATGCTGGCTTTTCAATAAATCCCTGTTTAGGAAATTAAGTTGTGCCCAAAGGTCGGTCAGGCTGTTTTCAACCGGGGTTCCGGTAAGGACTAATTTGTGCCCGGATTGAAGCTGGATAACTGCCTTATAAATTTTAGAATCGGGATTCTTTATAAACTGGCTTTCATCCAATATTATAAAATTAAAATGCAGCTTGCCCAGGTTTTCGATATCATTCCTGACAACGCCATATGAGGTGAGAACAACATCAACCGTCAATAAATCTTCGAAGCTTCGGGTACGCTGGGTACCAAAAAATTTAAAGGTTGTTAACGATGGCGCAAATTTATTTATTTCATTTTCCCAGTTATGGATCAGCGATACCGGCATTACGATGAGGGAAGTGTTTAAAGGTTTTTCATTATTGAACCCGGGAATATCAAAAAGGTTTAATTGTAAACTTGTTTTTGTACCTGAAGATATGGGTGTTGTATTTTTTGAATCATTTTTCACTTTAAGCAAAAGGGCAATGGTTTGTAGCGTTTTTCCAAGTCCCATATCGTCGGCGAGGCAACCGCCAAAATTATTTTCATATAAACGGTGCATCCAGTTAACCCCGGTTTTCTGGTATTCGCGGAGCGTGCCGTTCAACCCGACCGGTATTTTAAAATCAGTTATTGCCGAAAGATCAGGTTTTTCAAAAAGCGTTAATAATTTATTGCCTTCCTCTTTGCCGATAGCTTCACGAAGTAACTGGAAGTGATATTTTTTTAACCTGATTTGTTCATTTTCCCCGCTGCCAAATAAAAAGATTTCGCGATAACGGGAAAACCACTCCGTCGGCAAAACCACAACCTGGTTGTCGGGAAGCGTAAATTCCCTGATGCCCATTATAATATGCTTCCTGAACCGGCTGAATGGAAAACGATATTCTCCAAGTTTTACTACGGCATTTAAATCGAACCAGTCGTTTTTGTCTTCTATTTCTATATTTAGTAAAATAGAATCCAGGTAATAGTTCTTTTCCATCCTGGCTTTGTCAATCTCGAAACCGGCTTTATGCAGGGTTTCAACATTAAAATTCAGCCAGTTTGATCATTTCATAGAACTGATATTCGATTTCACCGGCAAGTAATTTTTTTTGAAAAAAAGCGCCTTCGGTATTAACAAAACCTAATGATACAAGGTATGCTGCCATTTCGGTTTCCCAGGTTAAATCGCGGTTGTACCTATAGTATGAATATTTGCCGTTCTGTGCTTCAAGCAAAATATTTGCTTTTTCTGCACTTCCATATAAGAAGGCAGCCTGGTTATAATAAAGTTTTAATGTTAATACCGGCTCTCCTTTCAGATTTGAATCAAGAATTAACTTTGCTTTATGTTCGGATTGAACTTCAATAATCTCAAATCCTATTGCTTTTACCGGATAATTGAGGATTGCATTTTTAACGAAAGTTTCAAGATATTCCCGTTCACTCGTCTTTGGAATTGAAATCAAATCCTTTTTAAAGAACGGCAATAACTTTTTCGAATCGATATTTTCGACGCTATAGAGTGTATTTCCGGTTACGAAAATGCAAGGCTTGTGCGAAAGAAAAATGTATTGCTTATTAAAAAGTTTTATTTCATCGTCTTTTAATCGAATTGAAAGAAAATATTTTAATTCAACATCAGTTTTAATAAAATTGAAAACAGGCTGTGCCGGTTCTTTTGCAACAACAATTCGTTCTTCGTCATGTATAACCGGGTAATTTTTTTCTTTTTTGTACACCGGGATATCTGAATTAACAATAATTTCAAAACACTTTACAATCCTTTTTTCAATGTACGGCCTTATCTGCTGCTTATTTAAATTGTCATCCAATGAATCAAAAAATTCTTTCAGGTTTTTTTGCTTACTGAATAATTTATGTATTTGCTTTTCAGAATACTCCGAATAGAATCTTTACAAGTTTTTTGAATTGTTCCGGAAAATTTTCAGTATTCTCGGAAGTAGCAATATCATTAAGCTGAAAGAACGATTGCCCCGGCTTACGGTCGATTAAATATGGAACAAATAACTCGCCAAGCTTTCTGTGATTTGTAATGACTATAATAAACTCTTTCGACATTTCGGAATTTTTAAACTAATGTCATGCCTAATTTAATTTGACGCTACAAACCCCAACCCCTTAAAAAGGGGCAATAACTGGACATAAGTACTGGCCAGTTTCCCATCCTTTTTAAGGAGGGGTAGGGGTGGTTAGGGAGCTTAAAATTTAAACCTGACATAGCAATAAAATACAAAGTATCAATTTTCATTAATATTGACAATATAAAGAAAGTTGTTTTTAAAAATTTTAAAATGAACAATTAATTGCGGTTAAAACCATATAAGTTTTTCAGCAGTTCATTCAAGCTTTATTCGCGGATCGAGCAATGAATATGCGATATCCGTTATGATATTTACCACAATAAAAATAACAGAAATTACTAAAACTGCTCCCATAACAACCGGCAAATCAAAACCCTGCAGTGCATTAACCATAACATATCCCAGGCCCTTCCATCCGAATATGTATTCAACAAAAATAACCCCGGCCATCATCGAGGCAAACCAACTGCTGATTGAAGTAATTACAGGGTTCAATGAGTTTTTTAGAGCGTGGTTCCATATAACTCTTGATTCGGAAAGTCCTTTGGCGCGGGCAGTCCTGATATAATCCTGCGATAAAGTTTCGAGCAACGAATTTCCTGGTTAACTGGGTTACTACCGAAAGCGGCCTTATTCCTAAGGTAAACGCAGGAAGAATAAGATTTTTCAGCATAAGATGCGAGCCTTCGCCGAAATCGTCAATTTCAAAAAGATTGCCGGTAAGGTTTAACCCTGTAATGTTGCCCAACACAAAAGCGAACAACCAGCCGATGAGTATAGCGGCAAAAAATGAAGGCAACGACATGCCGAAAGATGTAATGACCATCAAGCACCTGTCTATCCAACTGTTAAATTTCAATGCAGATACTATTCCCAGTCCTATACCTGCAATTGAAGCAAATATTATTGAAACAATAGCCAGGATAAAAGTCGCCGGTAAAGCATCTTTAATTATATCGGTTATATAACGCTGGTTTTGATATGAACGGCGCAAGTATGGGGATTTAATTATTAACCGGTGCGTTTTACCTGTTTTAAATAATTTAATTGCAGTTCCGTATATTTTTTCATCAAAGAAAAAAAAACTTTTGGAATCCTTAATTTCAAATATGCTTACAAAAGAAACATCGTTAATGTATTTCAAATATTGTTGCAATATCGGTTTGTCAAGCCCCAAATCTTTACGGACAGCGTTGAGAGATGCGCTGTCGCTGCGCTGGCCAAGCATTAAACGCGCAGGGTCGCCGGGCAAAATGTTAAACAGAAAAAAGATAAAAGTAATTACCCCGAAAAGGATTGCCAAAGCATAGAGTAATTTCCTGAAAATATATTTCAACATTAAAAGTTGCTTTATGGATTTTTAATAATCATACCCCTGACAGGGTTTTAAACCCTGTCAGGGGTATCAACATGTTACGCTATTATCGTTTTCTTTTTCCTTTCTCAAAATACAGCGAAAATGCCCAGAATAGCGATAATATCAAACCTGTTCCCAACATAACAGATAAGCTTAATGCATTTTCCTTTGCCTTCCTTAATTTTGTAACATTATCTGCTAAAAAATTTCCGGTTGAATTTGATAATGCTTCCTGCATATCATTATAATGCCATTTACCAATGATATTGCCATGTTTTAATAATATAAGTCCCGGGTTGGAGCGGATCATTGTTTTTAGTGCAGTTTGATCGGCTGAATAAAAATCAAAAGGTATCGAATGTTTTGTGCGTATCTTTTCAATATCCTGGGCAGTAGATGAAGTAACAGCGTAAAACCTGCAATTATTTTCACTGAGGCAATAAGAAAAAATATTTTTAGCAGCTTCAAAACCCTTAGGGTCGGCTTTATTCAAATCCGGAGATACGAAAAGGAAAGTATAAAGAGTATCTGACAATATTATGTCTGTAATGCTGTTGCCTTGCGGCGTGGAAATTGAAAAATCGTGGATTGGTGGAACATATCCTTTTTTTGTTAACTTCGATTCTGTTTTTACCCATTTCCAATTAACTGTATCCTGCCAAGGGTAATTGTTCATGTTAAATTCTTTAACCTTTCCCGTTTTAATATTTTTGTACAAGAATATTGTTTCATATTCATCTTTTGGAGCATCAGCCGGGGTTTTCATCTTCTCTGAAATATTGCTGCCAATGCTATATGGTAAAAAATCGATAACTGGTAAATGTCTGTAAGAATACACTGAAATTACCGAATAAATGATAATTGTGGTAATCAGCACCGACCATTCCATCAATAGAGGCGAATGAAACACAAATTTTTTTCTCCTGGTAAAAATAAATACTACCAATACTGAGAAAACAAGATTTTTTAAGAATGTTTCCCAATTGGTCAGTTTTATAGCATCGCCAAAACAGCCGCAATCGCTAACCGGATTGAAAACTGCCAGAATAAATGTTAACAGTGTGAAGTATCCCATGAAGAATACTGTTGTCCATGCGGTAAGATTTATAAAAATGCCTGTAACAAGGGCAATTCCAATCAAGAACTCAGCGCCGCTCATTAAAAATGATATTATCAGCGCAATTTGCGGCATTTCAGGCAATCCAGCAGCGCCAAAGTACTCATTGATTTTATAAGTATAACCGGTTAAATCGATGCCTTTAACAAAACCGGAAAAAATAAAAACAATTCCAAGTATTATGCGGCTACCATTGAATAATATTTTTAATAGCTTTTCCATAAATTATAAAAATTAGCTGGTTATTAATTTTTAAATCATTTCTTCTTTCAATAAACATTCCAATAGCAATTTAAATATTTTTTCCGATTCCATCATCTGGTTGTTTTCAGAACAGGAAATCACTTTCAATGTTGGTTCGGTTTCAGCCAGGTAATAATACATATTTCGCACCCTGCTTTGAAAATCAATATCGGCTTCGTGAATATCTACGGAATCCTTTAAATATGAGCGGTCTTTTCCTTCCCTGCTTTTTGCAAGCCTGTTAATGGTAAAATTGAACGGCACATCGAAAAAAATATTGATGTCAGGTTTAGGGATTTGATTATAATTGTATTCTAAATTTAGTATCCAGTCTTTTAATTTATCCTGTTCGTTTATATCGAAAAGTTTTGCACATTGGTACGCAATATTTGATAAAACGTACCTATCGACGATTACAAGTTTTTTTTCGTTTAACCAATTTTTAATAATTGAAGATGCATCTTTTCGGTCGCCGGCATAAATTAAAGCAACCAAATAAGGATTTACCTGATTGTTTGAACCCAATTCACCTCTTAAAAACCTGGCAATTAACTCACCATATATTGGAGAATCGGTCCGGGGAAAATGAAGATATTCAAACAGAATTTTTTTCTCTTTCAAATATTTCTGTAGCATAGAAATCTGGGTCGATTTTCCCGAGCCGTCAATACCTTCAATTACAATAAATTTCACTTTTTTAAAATTTAATCCTTTATTTAATCAGTATTTATAATTTTACACTTCCAAAATACGAGATAATGATTTATAAAGATACATTTTTTTCCAAAAAGGCTACAATTAACATTGATGGTAAACTGATAGATGTTTCTGAGCCCAAAATTATGGGCATTGTTAATATTACGCCCGATTCATTTTATGCCGGAAGCAGGTGTACCGATGAGCAGGCAATTATTAACAGGGTAAATCAAATTATAGCTGAAGGCGCTACATTTGTTGATGTTGGGGCATATTCATCAAGGCCGGGAGCAGAAAACATTGACGAAAAAACTGAAAAAGATCGGTTGACATCTGCATTAAAAACGATTCGTAAAAATTTTCCTGAAATAATTATTTCTCTCGACACTTTCCGTGCTTCAATTGCTGAATGGGCTGTGAATGAATTTGGGATTGGTATAATAAACGACATCTCCGGCGGAAACCTTGATGCCGAAATGTTTCCAACTATGGCACGTTTAAAAGTACCGTATATATTAATGCATATGAGAGGAACTCCTGCAAATATGCAGGAACAGACCAATTATGTTAATGTTGTAAAAGAAATAATAAATGAACTTTCGCAGAAAATTTTCAAACTCAGGGAAGATGGAGTTAACGATATAATAATTGATCCGGGTTTTGGGTTTGCAAAAACAATTGAGCAAAGTTATCAGGTTCTCAGGAACCTTGATATGTTTAAAATTTTTGAGCTTCCTGTGCTCGTGGGATTATCAAGAAAATCGATGATATATAAATTTTTAAACATTTCCCCTGATGAAGCGCTCAATGGCACTACTGCTTTGCATACAATAGCGCTATTGAAAGGGGTTGGTATTCTTAGGGTGCATGATGTAAAAGAAGCATGCGAGGTTATCAAAATTGTTTGTAACAAGTACCAAAAAGAATAGATTTGAATAAATAACTACTTTTGAAGTAAATATTATACCATGCTTTCTCTTTTTATTAATATAAAATTTTTAGATATTTTAGATATTTTTCTGGTTGCATTGCTCCTGTACCAGTTTTATATGCTAATTAAGGGGACGGTAGCCATAAATATTTTCATTACTATTTTTTCCATTTACCTAATCTGGCTTATCGTCAAAGCATTAAATATGCAGTTATTATCTGCCATACTCGGACAGGTAATCGGGGTTGGTATAATAGCGTTAATAATAGTATTTCAACAGGAAATAAGGCGATTTTTATTGTTATTGGGAACACGTTACATGTCAAAAAGATTCTCACTTGAAAACCTTTTATTAGCGACGCGCAATATTGTACCAAAAGTAAAAACAAAGGCGATTGCAAGGGCGTGCGTAAATATGTCGAAAAGCAAAACCGGCGCATTGATTGTTATTGCAAGGAATTCAGCTTTGCAGTTGTTTGCTGAAACGGGGAAATTATGAACTCCTCGGTGGTGCAGCCGGCGGCGACGAGGGATGCGGTCATCGAGCCGACCGAGGCGCCGTTGACCGCCCTTGACGTCCTTCAGCACCCCGAAGTCGTGCAGCGCCCGCACCGCACCTGGCAGGGCCGCGCCCTTGCCGCCGCCGCCGGCGAAGGTGATCTCCTGCACCGGTGGCGGCGGGGCGCTCAGGGCGACGCGCCCGTCGGGGCCGACCGTGATAGCAAGGTTGCGTCCGTTGGCGCCGGAGAAGGTCTGGCGTGGGCCGCTGGGGATGGCATCGCCGATCGGCTCACCCGTCCCCGGGCGGTTGGCCCATTGGATCAGGCCGGCGTCCGCGCGCGGGGCGGCAATGCCCGGGCTGACAAGCGTGGCGTGGACGGGTTGACCGCTTGCGGTGCTGCCGGCGTTCGGAAACCGCACGCCGAGCGTGCCGGTGAGCCAGGTTCGCTTGTCTGTGTCGCGCAAACTGCC
>CAWEFA010000010.1:0-5367 GCA_963808135.1 uncultured Bacteroidota bacterium | reverse complement strand
AAAAAATTTATTGAAGAAGCTACAGAGCATATAGGCGAACTGGAGAAAGCCCTGTTAGAAATGGAGCGCGATCCTGAAAACAAGGAAATCGTTGAAAAAGTTTTCAGAATTATGCACTCGCTAAAAGGTGGCGGTGCAATGTTTGGTTTCGATAAAATTAGTGAATTCACTCATAACCTCGAAAGTGTTTACGACCTTGTTCGATCAGGGCAAATGTACATTTCAAAAGATTTGCTCGATGCTACCCTTGCCTCGGTTGACCATTTGACAAATCTATTAGACGATGATAAAATAAATCTACAATCAACAATTGACACACATGAAGAACTAACAAAAAAAATTGAAAATATTATTACCGTTAGTCAAACATTTACTTCAGATTCCGCTAAAAAAATTAAAGAAGCATCTTCAGGTTCAGCCGCTCAGGACAAATCCTCAAAAGGCGAGAAAACTGCTACATATTACATTCTTTTTCAACCCGATGAAAATATTTTCGACAATGGTACCAACCCGTTATATTTGTTGGATGAAATAAATGAATTAGGAACTTGTATTGCTATTCCCCATTTAAATAAAGTCCCTAGCTATGAAGAAATTGTTCCGGCAAAATGTTATACTTATTGGGAAATCTTCTTAGCAACACAACATAATGTAAATTCAATTACCGATGTATTCATTTTTGTTGAAGATGAATGTATCCTCGATATTCATAAACTGAGCGATTATAACCTTTTAACTGATAAACTTTTTCTTGATAGATTAGATGAGCTCAGAAAAGAAAACAAAGATATTGGGATAAATGATTTACAGGCATTTGTAAGCAAAATATCAAGCACACAAAAAATAAAAGAAAAAAAAGCAGAAGAGCGCACTATTACAGCATCCAAAGAGAATACTATTTCAAGTATCCGGGTATCTTCTGAAAAATTGGACAGTCTTATGAACCTGGTAAGCGAACTTGTTACCACGCAAGCCCGCTTAAGTTTATACGCAGAACAGGCTGTGAATACTGAACTTATTGCAATTGCGGAAAATGTACAAAAATTATCGCGTCAATTGCGCGATATTGCCTTTAGCATCGTGTTGATACCAATTGAAAATCTTTTAACCCGTTTTCAACGTTTGGTAAGGGATTTATCAAAAGAACTCAGAAAAGAAGTCGTTTTTGTTGCCGAGGGTACCGATACTGAACTTGATAAAACAATTATTGAAAACTTAACAGACCCATTGTTGCATATTTTACGCAACAGCCTTGACCATGGAATTGAAAATCCTACAACACGCATGAAACTTGGCAAACCCCGGCAAGGGACTATACTTCTAAAAGCATTTTATTCCGGGGCAAATGTGCATATTCAAATATCCGATGATGGAGCCGGTATTGATCCGGAGAAAATCCGTTTAAAAGCAATCAGTAAAGGCCTGATTTCCTCAGATTATGTTCCGACAATTAAAGAGTTGATGGATATATTGTTTCTTCCTGGGTTTTCAACTGCATCAAACATAACCGATGTTTCGGGACGAGGTGTTGGGTTAGATGTTGTAAGGCGAAAAATTGCCGATATCCGTGGAGAAGTTGAGATTGAATCAAAAATCGGGCTTGGAACAACTATCACAATTAAACTTCCTCTTACCCTTTCAATCATTGACGGATTGCTTGTTAAAATTAAAGATGTGTTTTACGTGCTCCCTCTTACATCAGTAGATAAAATTTATGCAGTAGACCACAACAAACTTAAAAACAACTTTAATAATTTAATAGTTTTAGATGGTCAACAAATACCTTTCTTTTATTTAAGAGATGAATTCAGCCTTGAAGAAAATGACATACCCAGCGAACAAATAGTTGTTGTAAGATATGAAGACCGCCGTATAGGATTAGTTGTCGATTATGTTATAGGCGAATATCAGGCCGTGCTGAAACCTTTAGGCAAATATTATAAAAACCAGGAAATAATTTCAGGCGCTACCATTCTTGGCGATGGAACAATTGCCCTTGTTATCGATACCAATAAAGCTATAAAATATTTTGCAAATCAATTTACATATCAAACTGCATCAACGGAGGAAGTAAAATGAACCCAGAAAAAAAAAGTAAAATAAATTCATATTTAACATTTAAACTTGGCAACGAATATTTTGCAGCTAATGTTTCAAAAGTACTCAATATTCTTGAAATGACAAAAATAACCAAAGTCCCTAAAGCTCCTACCTACATGAAAGGGGTGATAAATTTGCGCGGATTTGTTTTACCTTTAGTAGATACACGCATAAAATTCGACATGCCTGAAACAGAATATACTACCAACACCTGCATTTTAGTGCTCGATATTATTTTAAATGGCGAATCGGTTCATGTCGGCGCTTTAGTTGATTCGGTGCAAGAGGTTATAGAAATTGATGATATAAATATTCAGCCTCCACCTAATTTTGGCACCCGTTATAGGACTGAATTTATTGAAGGCATTGCTAAAATAGAGGAAGAATTTATCATGATCCTTAATATGGATCTGATATTCTCAACTGATGAATTAAGTATACTAAAAGAATCATTTCAAGAAGGACAGGAGGAAACTTAGGTATAAAGAAATTTAATTAACGTGAGTTCGATATAATATATGTGTAAATTTCATATAATCAAGAACAAAGCAAGTCCCCCTTTGAAAAGGGGGCAGGGGGATTGATATTTTTTGGCAATTTAGCAAATAAGAATCCAATCCCCCTACCCCCTTCGCCAAGGGGGAATAACGCAACAGTCATATTTTAAATATCTTATACATCGAACTCACGTTAATTAAAAAAAACTCCGGGATATCCCGGAGTTTTTTTTAATTAATTTTTATTGAAAATTAAACTTTCAGCATCAAGCTTTGTTTGTTTAACTTACTTTTTTATGTTCCCGTCAAAAATTATAAAATTATTCCTGTTCAACCCAATAAAATTGATTAATTTTAAAATCATTACAGGTTAATATATTTAATTAAGGAGGAAAAGTCCAATGAAATGGAAAAACTTTAAAATTGGCACCAAGCTTGGAATAGCATTTGGTTCAATTATCATATTACTTTTAATTATAGGGGGAATTTATCTATTTAATATCATTAACATTGATAAGAAAACCTCCTCATTAAGCGATGATTATTTGCCCATGTCAATTATCTCCAACAACATTTCATTATCAACACAAAAAGTGGTTCTATTACAGCAAAACTTTTCCTATACATTTGAAAAAAAATATATTGATGAAAGCCGTAAATACCTGGATTCCCTTAAAACATACTTAAAAGAAGCAAAAGATTTAACTGAGAAACATTCTAACTTAGATTTATTCAAATCAACTATTGAAAATACTGATAAAAGTATTGCAGATTATGAATCAGGCATTTCATTAATTGAAAATAAAGCAGCGAATTTAAATGAAAATAAAAACCGGGCTGAACAATTAAAATCGGACTTTAACAACAACTCTATAAAATATCTCGACCTTCAAAGAAAATTGCTTAATTATGAAATTTTTAATGCCAAACCAAATTGGATAAATGAAAGATTAAACAGGATTCTGACATTCAATGAGTCATTCAATAAAGCATTAGAAGGGTTTAACATACTTCTCGGTATTAATAATATACAAGAAATTAACAACTTATCATTAGCTGTTAATTGTTTTGACGATGTTGAAACGCAACTTACCAAAATACAAACAGTATCAAGAGGCGAAGAAAATAAACAGGTTGCAAATATAAAAGATGAAATAATTGAAACCAAAATACTTTCAAATAAAAACTTTGAAAATTTCAATGAAATTAAAAAAGTAACAGAAAATAATATTAATCTAACCAATCAACTTTTAGATGATTATAGCTCTGTTGCTAGGACAAAATATTAAACTATTAAAAGATTATGCCGGAGAAACAAAAATATTTGTCGATAATTCAACCAATGTAGTGGTTTTTGGATTTTTAATTACAATAATTATATCAATATATTTTGCATTTTTTATAACAAAAAATATTTCATCAACTATCAAAAAAGGTGTTGTATTTGCTAAACAAGTTGCTTCGGGGGATTTAGATGCAACGATTGACATATCACAAAAAGATGAAATAGGAGAATTGGCAGAAGCCTTAAAAACAATGGTAGATAAATTACACGTAATAATTGGAGAAGTACTTGAAGGCACAAATACAATTGCCAACTCAAGCTCGCAAATAAGCCAGGATGCACATGAAATGGCTCAAGGCGTCAACGAGCAGGCAGATGCAGCCCAAATAGTATCATCGTCAATGGAAGAAATGGTTTCGAATATTGAACAAAATACCGAAAATTCGAAACAAACAGAAAACATTTCAATAAAAAAGCTGCTGAAGGTGTAAAGAATGGGTCAAAAACAACTTTATCGGCTGTTCAATCAATGAAAACTATTGCAGAAAAAATTTCCATTATTAATGACATAGCTTTTCAAACCAACATTCTGGCGCTTAATGCTGCCGTTGAAGCTGCAAGGGCCGGCGAACACGGAAGGGGTTTTGCAGTTGTGGCAACTGAAGTGCGTAAACTCGCAGAACGAAGTAAAAACGCTGCTGAAGAAATAGACGAATTATTCAGATCGGGTGTCAAAATTTCTGAGGAAGCCGGTCAACAACTTGAAGCAATTGTTCCTGAAATTGAAAAAACAGCTAAATTAATCCAGGAGATAGCTGCTGCCAGTAAAGAGCAAAATTCAGGCGCAGAACAAATTAATACAGCTATCCAACAATTAAATATTATTACGCAAAAAAGCGCTTCCACTTCCGGAAATGTTGCCGTTAATGCTGAAACCCTTTCAAAACAAGCTGAAAAGTTAAGAAACATCATTTCATTCTTTACAGTTAATAAAAAAATTATAAATACAAATCAGAAAAAGCAACAAATTCAACAGAAAAGCATAGTCAAAGAAATTAATAAAAATGAACCTGTTAAACCAACTTTAAAAATTCCTGTAACAAAAGTTCAACCTGAAATACAGAAAGAAACTATAAATAACAAAGAGAAAATTAATTTATCGGTTATTAAAACAAACCAGATATTACAAAAGAAACCTGCAATAATTAACCATAAATCAACAATTCAAACCAGGCAAGGAGCTTTTATTGATTTAGGAAAAGAACACAAGGCGATACATTCCGATGATGATTATGAAAAATTTTAACGCATCGTAATTTTTTTTATTAATTAAAGTTTATTGCCATTAATGCAACAAATGCAAATTTATTAAGGTATAATCGGTTGGTCGTGCCGGATTAACTACATAGAATAAAATTGAATAATAAAAATAAGATGGTTTAATATTATAAATAATTAATTTAAATATTTCAATTCAATTTGCTA
>CAWEFA010000009.1:0-3066 GCA_963808135.1 uncultured Bacteroidota bacterium | reverse complement strand
GACGGCAGGGGACGTAGAGGTTTTTGGGCTTTTGACAATAACGATCCTGGATAGCAGGTGATTGTCATTTCCTGAAAAAAGAGAAGTTTTTCTTCTGTTTTCAGCAGGTTCCAAATTTTTTCTAATTTTATTTTTTGAAGATGTTGTTAATATCATGTTCATGGTTATAAATCTGTAATGTTCATTTTACCGAAGCGTTAGCGGTCATTGTAAGACACCCAGGACTATTGAGACAGGAACAATAAGAAATGATACTCGACAGAAAACATTTTGACATCAATAATAAATGTGCAATGAAAAATTAATAATCAAGACACCATTAAGACTTGGACTGACTCAGTTTTTCAGGACCAGCCTGTTTTATTTACCTTAAGGAAGGTGAAGTGTCTTATACTTCACCAACTGACAACCTATCTATTCAAACAGAGGAAAGTGTTTTACTTAGATGTGGTAACTACTTCGCAAACGCTATTCGGAAAACATCCTGCTAAGACTTGTGAAATTATTGCTGTCCATTTATATCCAGATATTTTGAAAGAATTATACAAAAATGAATTTCCAAATTTTATAAAAGACTTTCAATAATAAATGTGCAATTGAAAAATTAATAATCAAGACACCATTAAGACTTGGACTTCAGTTTTTCAGGACGAAGCCTGTTTTATTTACCTTAAGGAAGGGGAAGTATCTTATACTTCACCAACTAACAACCTATCTATTCAAACAGAGGAAAGTGTTTTACTTAGATGTGGTAACTACTTCGCAAACGCAATTCGGAAACTACCTGCCAAGACTTGTGAAATTTTTGCTGTCCATCTATATCCAGACATTTTGAAAGAATTATACAAAAACGAATTTCCAAATTTCATAAAAGACATATGCTCACAAACCCTATATCAGGAAAATAGAAAAACAAAGTGTCATAACCCATTTCATTCAAAGCCTTGATTTTTATTTTGAGAACCCAAACTTGGTTACAGACGATTTGCTTAAATTAAAATTCAAAGAACTCATCCTATTGCTTCTTCAAACAGACAATGCAGAAAATATAATTACTTTATTCTCTCATTTATTTAACCCAAGACAAGCAGGTTTATTTGAGGTAGTAGAAGCACATTTATACTCATCCATTTCTATAGTCGAGTTAGCCACGTTTGACAGGGCGGAGCCTGTCAACATTTAAGAGAGATTTTGAAACACAATTTAGTGATACACCAGCCAATTTCATTAAAGAAAAGAAATTGGAAAAGGCTCTTGAGCTACTACAATCAACCGAATTATCTGTATCTGAAATTTGTTACGAAGTTGGCTTTCAAGATACTTCACATTTCACAAAGACCTTCAAACAAAAGTATAATCAATCGCCTTCTGAGTATCGTAAGAAGTAGTTGAACTGAATTTACCAGTTTTTGAACTTTACTAGCCAAGTTTGAATTTATTTTAAGTTTCATTTTTGCATCGTGATTTTACATTAATAAAAAAAGATAAAAAAATGAACGAAAGCATATTAATAACCGGAGCAAATATTGGGCTTGGGAAAGAGACTGCCCGACAGTTAGCATTGAAAAAAGAAACAAAAAAGGTAATTCTTTTCTGCAGAAATCAAGCGAAAGCCGAGGCAGCAAAAAAAGACCTTGAGGAGAAAACGGGAAAAAAGATTTTTGAAATTATTATTGGAGATGTTTCGGATGCAAATTCTGTAAGAAAAGCAGTAGAAAAAATAAAGGAACCTATTGATGCAGTAATTTTAAATGCAGGTGGAATGGTTGGGAAAACGGCTGCGAAAATTACGCCTTCCGGTATGAATGACTTAGCTGCTACGAATATTTTAGGTCATGTGATTTTAGTGGAGGAATTAATTAAACATGATAAGTTAAAAAAAGCAGTACTATATCCCAGTGCGGAAGCTGTACCGGGAGTAAAGATGCTCGGAATGAAACCGGTTGCCATGAAGACTTCTTCTGTAGATGAGTTTGCTGCTGTTCTTGATGGATCATATTTTGGTAATAAATTCGATGTAATGCAAGCATACGGATATGTCAAATATGCAGCAACCATGTGGATGTTATCAATGGCAAGAAAATATCCTGACCTCAAATTTGTTGTTATGAGTCCCGGGAACACAAAGGGAACTCAGGCACCAGATAATCTTCCCCCGGCAATGAAATTTATGTTGAAGTATTTTATGATGCCTATTGTATTCCCATTGATGGGAGGAATGGTGCATAAGTTGGAAGTAGGTGCAAAACGCTTTGTAGATGGCATTTCGGATGAGCGATATAAAAGTGGCATTTTTTATGCAAGTAAAGAGGGTAAGTTATCAGGGGACGTGGTTGACCAGAGCACTTTTTATACTGATTTGAAAAATACTACATTTCAAGATAACGCTGATAAAGCAATTCATCGTTTTATAAAATAAATATTACGAAATACAAGAAAACAACGAACCGCTAACATAGGTTTGGCAATATGGCGGCTAAAGTGCTTCCGTTTTAAACATATACACTTTCATAATGGATTATTCAGATAATATTACAACAATTTATTGATGAGCATTCTCACGATTCCAATTTTGAAGCTTATTTCTCCCGGAAACAAGAAAAAAATGTCTTGCTGTCCCATGGAGGATTTTAAATTTGGATATCAAAAAATTTTGATGGGACGGACAGCACATCCGTTATGCAGCGAGAAGTCGGGCCTGGAATCAGCTCTGAGGCTTACTATTATATTGCAGGCAAACTTGCCATTTTTATGCCGGCTGATAATTTGAATAACTTTTATCCGGAGAAGGCATTGCAATAATGCCGGATTTTATAACTTTCAAGTCAGTAAATCTGTTTTTATGCATACCTTTAATGGGAATGCTGTCATAAGACTTTGTATAATACGCCATTTAATTGTGGGGCATAATAAAACCCGAAATTTCAGGTTATATTCGTAAGTAGTCAGATACCCGCCAAACCGTTAAATCATTAACTGAGTGTTAACTCTGCATTAACATTAGACCTCAATCTAAAATGGTTACTTTAATTTGTTTATAAATAACTTATCTCATGAAATAATCCA
>CAWEFA010000008.1:0-36265 GCA_963808135.1 uncultured Bacteroidota bacterium | reverse complement strand
TTGCAATTTCTTCGGTAAGCTCCTCGCCCGCAGAAACAATCAATTCACCTGTCAACGGATGATAAATATCATGTACCGTTGTTCGTCCAAGTATTCTTTCATAAAGCGACTCAACAACTTCTTCATTGTTCTTTATTGCTGTTGCAACCAACCCGCGAAGCGTACCACAATCGTTTTCAGTAATTATAACATCCTGCGATACGTCTACCAAACGGCGTGTAAGATAACCAGCATCGGCTGTTTTAAGAGCCGTGTCGGCTAAACCTTTTCTTGCACCGTGTGTGGAAATAAAATATTCGAGTACAGAAAGGCCTTCTTTAAAATTCGAAAGAATTGGGTTTTCGATAATTTCGTTACCTGTAGCGCCCGATTTCTGAGGTTTAGCCATAAGTCCGCGCATACCGGAAAGCTGACGGATTTGTTCTTTAGAACCACGGGCGCCTGAATCAAGCATCATATATACCGGGTTGAAACCCTGGTTATGATTGCTTAATTTGTTCATTAAAATATTGGTAATTTTTGCATTTGTATGTGTCCAAATATCTATAATTTGGTTATATCGCTCATTATTGGTAATGTAACCCATATTATAGTTTTCCAAAACCTCGTCAACTTGTTTATAGCCATCGTCGACCAACGCTTCTTTTTCATCCGGTACCAAAATATCATCGAGGTTGAATGACAGCCCGCCTTTGAAAGCCATGCTGAACCCCAAATCTTTTATATTATCGAGAAACTTGGCTGTATCCGCTGTACCTGCCATTTTTAGTACTTTGCCAATTATATCGCGCAATGATCTTCTTGTAAGGATTTCATTTATGTAACCGACTTCCCTTGGCACAACTTCATTGAATAAAACGCGGCCAACAGTTGTCTCTATAATTCTGTCTTTATTCTCAACATTATAATCTTTGCCTAATCGGATTTTTATAATTGCATGAAGGTCAACCCTGTTTTCATTATAAGCTATACTAACTTCTTCCGGGGAATAAAATATCATTCCTTCACCTTTTACCGGATGTTCAGGAGTACTTTTGCGTGCTTTCGTCATATAATATAATCCAAGTACCATGTCTTGCGAAGGAACCGTAATTGGAGCGCCATTAGCCGGGTTTAGAATATTGTGGGAAGCCAACATCAGAATCTGAGCTTCCATTATAGCTGCATTGCCAAGAGGTAAGTGAACAGCCATTTGGTCGCCATCGAAGTCAGCATTAAATGCAGTACATACAAGGGGATGCAATTGAATGGCTTTTCCTTCAATAAGTTTGGGTTGAAATGCCTGAATCCCCAGCCGGTGCAATGTTGGTGCACGGTTAAGCAAAACAGGATGCCCTTTTAAAACATTTTCGAGAATGTCCCAAACAACTGCATCTTTGCGGTCTACAATTTTCTTAGCAGATTTTACAGTCTTTACAATTCCTCTTTCAATCAGTTTCCTAATTATAAAAGGCTTATAAAGTTCAGCCGCTATTTCTTTTGGAAGTCCACATTCATGTAACTTAAGTTCAGGCCCAACTACAATTACCGAACGGGCAGAATAATCGACACGTTTACCCAGCAGGTTTTGACGAAAACGTCCCTGTTTACCTTTCAAGCTATCTGATAAGGATTTTAACGGACGATTGGCCTCTGTTTTAACAGCGCTGGATTTTCTTGAATTGTCAAAAAGTGAATCGACTGCTTCCTGAAGCATACGTTTTTCATTTCTTAAAATTACTTCAGGGGCTTTTATTTCTATAAGACGTTTAAGACGGTTGTTGCGAATTATAACGCGACGGTACAAATCATTTAAGTCTGATGTTGCAAACCGGCCGCCGTCGAGCGGAACCAAAGGCCTTAATTCCGGAGGTATCACCGGGACGACTTTACAAATCATCCATTCCGGTTTATTGGCTATTTTCGACTCCCTGAAAGCTTCAACAACCTGCAACCTTTTTAATGCTTCGCTTTTCCGCTGTTGCGATGTTTCAGTGTTAGCCTGGTGACGAAGAGAAAATGAAAGACCATCCAAATCTATCTTTTCTAACAATGCCTGTAACGCTTCAGCCCCCATTTTTGCAATAAATTTATTCGGGTCTTTGTCGTCGAGATATTGGTTTTCTTTTGGAAGACTTTCTAAGATATCAATATACTCTTCTTCAGTTAAAAAATCGAGCATTTTAACTCCATCTGCTGCTTTAATACCAGGATTAACAACAACATAACGTTCGTAATAAATTATCGCATCGAGTTTTTTGCTTGGTATGCCAAGCAAATAGCCTATTTTATTTGGTATTGAACGAAAATACCATATATGTGCCACAGGAACAACAAGGCTTATATGCCCCATGCGTTCGCGACGCACCTTTTTCTCAGTAACTTCAACGCCACATCTATCACAAACTATACCTTTGTAGCGAATACGTTTATATTTTCCACAATGACACTCATAATCTTTTACCGGCCCGAATATCCTCTCACAAAAAAGGCCATCACGTTCAGGTTTATATGTTCTGTAATTAATTGTTTCCGGCTTCAAAACCTCTCCACTTGAACGTTCCAGTACTTCCTCAGGTGAAGCCAAACCTATCGAAATTTTAGTAAAACTGCTTTTTTGCTTATTATCTTTCCTGAATGACATATGTTTCTGTATTATTATTGTTTAATTTAATAAGAAAGCTTTTAGATGGTAATACATAGTTTAAAACTGAGATAATTGAATGCTGAATGATTTTTAACTCAGCATTCAGAATTAAGAATTCTCAATTCATCAGGTTTATGCTTAATCCCAAACCTCTTAATTCATGTAAAAGAACGTTTAATGACTCGGGTATTCCCGGAATAGGCATTGTTTCACCTTTAACAATAGATTCATAAGTTTTTGCCCTTCCAATAACATCATCGGATTTAACGGTAAGTATTTCCTGTAATATATTAGCAGCGCCAAATGCTTCAAGCGCCCATACTTCCATTTCACCAAACCTTTGACCGCCAAATTGTGCTTTGCCACCAAGGGGTTGCTGGGTAATTAACGAGTATGGCCCAATTGAACGGGCATGCATTTTATCATCAACCATGTGTCCAAGCTTAAGCATATAAATAATGCCAACTGTTGCAGGCTGGTCGAATCTTTCGCCGGTTCCTCCATCGTATAAATAAGTTTTTCCAAATCTTGGGATACCTGCTTTATCAGTATATTCTGAAATCTGGTCTATTTTGGCGCCATCGAAAATTGGAGTTGCAAAAAATTCGCCTAATGATACGCCTGCCCAACCCAGAACAGTCTCATATATTTGTCCAAGGTTCATACGCGATGGAACACCTAAAGGATTAAGAACAATATCAACCGGGGTGCCATCTTCAAGAAATGGCATGTCTTCAACACGCGTAATCCTCGAAACAATTCCTTTATTGCCATGGCGGCCTGCCATTTTATCCCCGACCTTTACTTTTCTTTTTTTGGCTATATATACTTTTGCAAGCTGCACAATTCCCGCGGGTAATTCATCTCCAATGGTCAGGTTATATTTTTTACGTTTATATAAGCTGTCTATTTCCTTAAACTTAATAAGATAATTATGAAACAAATCTTTAATAACATGGTTCTTGTCTTTATCTGTAGTCCATTTGTTAGGATTAATATTAAGAAAATCTATATCCTGAAGAACTTTTTGTGTAAACTTAACTCCTTTGGCAATTACATCAACGTTCAGGTAATCTTTAACACCCTGTGAAGTTTTGCCGTTTATGAGGATAAATAATTTATCAACCATTTTGGCATTGAGTTCTTCCAACTGCTTAGCGTAATCATCGTCTAATTTTTGCAGGATACTTTTTTCATTAATCTTAATATTCTTTTTATCTTTTACAGCCCTTGAAAATAACTTTTTATCAATAACAATACCTTCCAATGAAGGAGAAGCTTTTAACGAAGCATCTTTTACATCGCCGGCTTTATCGCCAAAAATTGCGCGAAGCAACTTTTCTTCAGGTGATGGGTCGGTTTCGCCTTTTGGAGTAATTTTACCTATTAAAATATCGCCAGGGTTAACGTCAGCGCCAATCCTGATTAATCCGTTTTCATCAAGATTTTTAGTAGCTTCTTCACTTACATTTGGAATATCGGCAGTAAGTTCTTCCAGCCCACGTTTTGTATCCCGCACTTCCAACAAATATTCATCTATATGAATTGATGTAAAAAAATCTTTTCGAACAACTTCTTCGGATAAAACAATAGCATCCTCAAAGTTGTACCCTTTCCAAGGCATAAAGGCAACCATAAGGTTTCTTCCCAAGGCCAGTTCACCATTTTGTGTAGCATAACCTTCGGTTAACAATTGGCCTGCTTTAACCTTATCGCCTTTTTTAACCATTGGCCTCAGGTTAATACAGGTATTTTGATTTGTTTTAAGAAATTTATGTATTTTGTATGACCTAATAGGATCGTCGAAACTTACAAATTTTTCCTCATCGTTCAAAGCGTAGCGAATAACTACTTCGTTAGCATCGACATATTCAACAACACCTTCGCCTTCTGCAACAACATGAATGCGGGAGTCGCGGACAACACGATGTTCGATACCTGTTCCAATGATAGGAACTTCGGGACACAGTAAAGGAACCGCCTGCCTCATCATATTCGAACCCATAAGCGCCCGGTTTGCATCATCATGTTCAAGAAAAGGAATCAGAGATGCAGCTATTGAAGCAATTTGGTTAGGCGCAACGTCCATCAAATGAACGCTGTCTTTATCGGCATAAGGGAAATCTCCCTCAAACCTTGCTTTCACTTTGGCCTCAACGAATAGTCCTTCATCATTAATAGCAGCATTTGCCTGGGCAATCATTTTTTCTTCTTCTTCTTCAGCGCTCAGGAAAATTATTCCTTCGTTTGATAAATCAACTTTGCCTCCTTCTGCTTTCCTATAAGGAGTTTCAATGAAGCCAAGCTCATTTATTTTTGCATAAACGCAAAGCGATGAAATTAAACCAATATTCGGGCCTTCAGGAGTTTCAATAGGACATAAGCGGCCATAATGGGTATAATGAACATCACGGACTTCAAAACCTGCACGTTCACGGGACAAACCGCCGGGGCCTAATGCAGACATTCGGCGTTTATGGGTCATTTCCGCAAGCGGATTGGTTTGATCCATAAACTGTGATAATTGGTTCGTTCCAAAGAAAGAGTTTATAACAGACGAAAGTGTTTTGGCGTTGATTAAATCAATAGGTGTAAAAACTTCGTTATCGCGTACGTTCATGCGCTCGCGGATTGTGCGCGCCATACGCGCCAAACCCACGCTAAACTGGTTATAAAGCTGCTCGCCAACTGTACGAACCCTTCGGTTACTTAAATGATCGATATCGTCAACGTCGGTTTTCGAATTTATTAGTTCAATTAAATATTTTATTATGCAAATAATGTCTTCTTTGGTAAGAACCTTAATTTCATTAGAAGTATTCAGGCCAAGTTTTCGATTTAACCTGAAACGGCCAACATCGCCAAGATCGTAACGCTTATCGGAAAAGAAAAGCTTATCGATAACATCCCTTGCAGTAGCTTCATCAGGAGGTTCGGAATTGCGCAACTGCCTGTAAATATGAAGAACTGCTTCCTTTTCAGAATTGCATGGATCTTTTTGTAAGGTGTTGTAAATTATAGCATAATCGGCCATATTGGCTGATTCTTTGTGAAGAAGAATGGTATCTACACCTGCATCGACTATGGGATCAATATGGTCGTTTTCGATCACTGTTTCGCGGTCGATAATTACTTCGTTCCGTTCAATTGAAACAACTTCACCGGTATCTTCATCAACAAAATCTTCGACCCATGATTTCAGAACACGGGCAGCCAAACGGCGGCCAACCACTTTTTTTAACCCGGTTTTTGAAACTTTAAACTCATCGGCCAGGTCAAAAATTTCAAGGATACTCTTATCATTTTCATAACCAATGGCACGAAGCAATGTTGTTACAGGTAATTTTTTCTTCCGATCGATATAAGCATACATAACACTATTTATGTCAGTCGCAAATTCAATCCATGAGCCTTTGAATGGGATAACACGTGCAGAATACAATTTTGTGCCATTTGCATGCAAGCTTTGGCCAAAAAACACCCCTGGCGAACGGTGCAATTGAGAAACAACAACACGTTCGGCGCCATTAATAACAAATGTCCCGCGCGGGGTCATATAGGGAATTGTACCCAGATAAACATCCTGTATAACAGTATCAAAATCCTCATGTTCCGGATCGGTACAATAGAGTTTTAATTTTGCTTTTAACGGAATACTGTATGTAAGGCCACGTTCCAAACACTCATCAATTGTATAACGAGGCGGATCGATAAAGTAATCGATAAACTCGAGAACAAAGTTGTTTCGTGTATCGGTGATAGGAAAATTTTCCTGAAATACTTTATATAATCCTTCATTTTTCCTGTTTTCAGGAGTCGTTTCCAACTGAAAAAAATCTGCAAACGACTTTAATTGAATTTCTAAAAAATCAGGATATTCAAACTGGTTTTTACTGGAAGCAAAAGATATTCTTTCAATTACATTATTTGAAGCCATCGAATTATTGGATTAATTAAGCACATTATATTAAAACAAGAAAAAGGCTTAAGGCAAATCAAATCATTTAAGTGATTCCTTAAACCTAATGCCAATATATCAACAGGTTCTATTTAAGCTCAACTTCTGCTCCGGCATCCACTAATTGTGCTTTAATTGATTCAGCTTCTTCTTTTGATATTCCTTCTTTTACAGCTTTAGGAGCCGCATCAACCAAATCCTTTGCTTCTTTAAGCCCTAAACCTGTTATATCTTTAACGAGTTTAACAATTTGTAACTTGGCACCGCCTGGGCTATTTAGAACAACGTCGAATGTTGTTCTTTCAGCTACAGCAGAAGCTCCCTGAGCTCCACCAATTGGCCCTGCAATTGCAATTGCTTGAGCCGCCGGTTCAATGCCATATTCATCTTTTAATATTTTTGCTAATTCATTAACCTCTTTAACACTTAAGTTAACCAATTGTTCAGCGAATACTTTTAAGTCTGCCATTTTTATATAATTTTAAATTGTTATTTACTAAAAATTTATTTTTCAGATAATGTTTTTACTATTCCTGCCAAGTTGTTTTTTCCTGACTGTAATGCGGAAATTACATTCTTAGCAGGCGATTGAAGCAAGCCAATAATATCGGCTACAAGTTCGTCTCTCGATTTTATATTCAACAGTAAATCCAGTTGATTATCTCCTAAATAGAAACACTCTTGAACATAGGCAGCTTTGAGAACAGGTTTTTTATGATCCCTCCTGAACTCTTTAATTATTTTTGCCGGTGCATTGCCTACTTCAGATAGCATTAGCGATGTTGAATTATTCATAACTTCATAAATGCCGGAATAATCGCTGTCAAGTTTCTCTAATGCTTTCTTTAAAAGAGTATTTTTAACGACAATCAGTTCAATTTTGTTTTCAAAACACTTTCTTCTAAGTTTACTGGTATCTAAGGCATTCAAGTTGCCAATATCAGTAATATAGAAATGTTTATTATTCTGAATTTGCTGTACGATGCTATCAATAATGGTATTTTTTTCTTCCCGTTTCATAATTTTCTTTAATTACTCAGTGATAGTTTTAGTATCTATCTTTAAACTTGGGCTCATAGTAGAAGAAAGATACACACTCTTGATATAAGTACCTTTTGCAGATGATGGTTTGAGCTTAATAATGGTATTTAAAAATTCCCGTGCATTTTCCACAATTTTTTCAGCTTCAAATGAAGCTTTGCCAATTGAGGAATGTACAATGCCCGACTTATCAACTTTGAAATCAATCTTGCCCATTTTGACTTCCTTTATCGCTTTACCAATATCTACAGAAACAGTTCCACTTTTAGGGTTTGGCATTAAGCCCCTTGGGCCTAAAACTTTTCCTAAAGCGCCAATTTTCCCCATTATTGAAGGAAGGGTAATGATAACGTCAACATCAGTCCAGCCACCTTTTATTTTTTCAATATAGTCATCCAAACCTATGAAATCAGCGCCTGCATCTTTGGCTTCCTGTTCTTTGTCAGGTGTGCATAACGCGAGTACGCGGGTTTGTTTTCCGGTGCCATTTGGTAACGTAACAACGCCACGTACCATTTGATTAGCTTTACGGGGATCGACGCCTAAACGAACATCTAAATCAACTGATGAATCAAATTTTGTTTTGGATATTTCTTTCACCAAAACAGCTGCTTCATTTAATTTATATTGTTTATTGGCCTCTAACTTTTCAAAAGCTAATTTCCTTTTTTTAGTCAATTTAACCATTTATTTGCTTTTTAATTGTTTGAAAAAGGATCATCACCATTTATAGTTATACCCATACTTCTGGCGGTACCTGCTACCATTTTCATAGCGCTTTCAAGTGTGAAGCAGTTCAGGTCTGAAATTTTGTTATTCGCAATTTCCTTAACCTGATCCCATGATACCGAGCCAATTTTATTACGATTGGGTTCGGGCGAGCCTCCTTTAACTTTAGATAACTCAATGAGCTGAACGGCAGCCGGTGGAGTTTTGGTAACAAAATCAAAGGATTTATCGGCATAAACTGTAATAACAACTGGAATTACTTTGCCTGCCATACTTTGCGTCCTGGCATTAAATTGCTTGCAAAATTCCATAATATTTACACCTTTCGAACCGAGCGCCGGCCCAACTGGTGGAGAAGGGTTTGCAGCCCCTCCTTTTATTTGTAATTTAATTTGTCCAACAACTTCTTTTGCCATAATAAAATAATTTAAATTCAAAGTCAACTATTTTGCTACAATTAAAGGGAAGCATTTCTATTGAAAACAATAATTATAACAAAACATGTTTTAGAATATATATAAACTTATTCTTTTTCAACTTGCATAAAACTGAGTTCCAGTGGTGTTTTTCGTCCGAATATTTTAACCATTACTTTTAATTTTTTCTTTTCTTCGTTTACTTCTTCAATAACACCTGTGAAGCCATTGAATGGGCCATCTATTACTTTTACCGGTTCGCCAATATAAAACGGCGTTGTTAATTCTTCGCCCGATTCTGATAGCTCGTCAACTTTCCCAAGAATCCGGTTTACTTCAGATAGCCTGAGAGGAATGGGTTCTTCGCCTTTTGAACCAAGAAAACCGATAACATTGGGAATATTTTTTAAAACATGAGACACTTCCCCAACAAGCGCTGCCTCAATTAAAACATAACCGGGGAAAAAAATTCTTTCCTTACTTATTTTTTTTCCATTCCGAATTTGATATACTTTCTCTGTTGGAATAAGCACCTGTGATATGAATTCCATAAGTTTCAAACGGACAACCTCGTTTTCGATATATTCTTTGACTTTTTTTTCTTTGCCGCCTATAGCTCTAAGAACATACCACTTTTTTTCTACATCGCCCATTTAATTGACCTCATGCATTAAGAAAACATACTGTAAATAGCGCTAACACCATTCTTAAATAATAAATCCATTAGCATAACAATTAAAGCAAAAATTAGCGAAGCTATCATTACAATAATTGCACTGTTTTGTAATTCACTCCATGTTGGCCAGGATACTTTTTGAACTAATTCAACAAAAGATTCCCTCACATAAAGTTGTATACTTTTAAACATTTTCATAATAATTATTTATCTGCACGGGAGGAGCGACTCGAACGCCCGACACCTGGTTTTGGAGACCAGTGCTCTACCAACTGAGCTACACCCGTTTTTGTATTCTTTTAATAATACAATAATTTATGTAAAATTCTGCACTAGCTCTTTCCGTTTGCTGTCGGGATCGGAATAAGCCACACCCGTACCATAATTCAAAATAGAAGTTCGGAATAACCTTCTTTACAGAGCGTTTATGTTTAATAAAAATTATTCAACAATTTCTACTACCTGCCCTGCACCAACTGTCCTGCCGCCTTCACGAATAGCAAAACGAAGCCCCTGGTTTATTGCTACTTCATAAATTAATTTAACTGTTATGGTAACATTATCACCCGGCATTACCATTTCACGGCCTTCAGGAAGTGTAATTTCTCCGGTAACATCTAATGTTCTTAAATAGAATTGTGGCCTGTAATTATTATGGAATGGTGTATGGCGTCCGCCTTCTTCTTTTTTCAAAACATAAACTTCGGCTTTGAAAACGGTGTGTGGTGTTATTGAACCAGGTTTTGCAATAACCATACCTCTTTTGATTTCATCTTTGTCAACGCCACGAAGCAATAAACCAACGTTATCGCCGGCTTCTCCACGATCAAGAATCTTTCGAAACATTTCTACACCTGTAACAACTGTTCTCTTTTTTTTCAGCGCCAAGTCCAACAATTTCCATTTCTTCCCCTGTAGTGACAACACCTGTTTCGACCCTGCCTGTAGCTACTGTGCCACGACCTGTAATTGAGAATATATCTTCAACAGGCATAAGAAATGGCTTTTCATTATCACGCGGAGGAATGGGAATGTATTCATCAACAGCTTTCATGAGTTCCATAACTTTATCTTCCCATTTGGCCTCACCGTTTAACGCACCAAGAGCTGAACCGCGAATTATAGGCGCATTGTCGCCATCAAAACCGTAAAAGTTTAAAAGTTCCCTCATTTCCATTTCAACAAGGTCTAACATTTCAACATCGTCTACCATGTCAACTTTGTTCATGAAAACAACAATTTTCGGAACATTTACCTGGCGAGCCAAAAGAATATGTTCACGGGTTTGAGGCATAGGTCCGTCGGTAGCAGCAACCACAACTATTGCACCATCCATTTGAGCAGCGCCGGTAACCATATTTTTAATATAGTCTGCGTGTCCCGGACAATCAACATGTGCATAATGACGTTTTTCTGTCATATACTCAACGTGAGCTGTATTAATTGTAATACCTCTTTCCTTTTCTTCAGGTGCATTGTCGATTGAATCGAATGTCCTGATTTCGGATAGGCCTTTTTTAGCAAGCACCATTGTTATAGCGGCAGTTAAAGTAGTTTTACCGTGATCAACGTGCCCAATAGTTCCAATATTAACATGAGGTTTTGACCTGTCAAATTTTTCTTTTGCCATAATTCGAATATTAAAATGAGAGTTTATTAATTATAATTTATTTTTTTATTATATGAACCTTCAATTATTTGCAATCTTAGTTTGTTGATAGGAACAAATGCTTCCAATTTCTGAACTAAAAGTTTTACTGCACTAACTTATAAAAATATATTTTTATCAATGAACTGCTTTTTTATTGGTCTGAGCCATTGATGGGAGTTGAACCCATGACCCCTTCCTTACCAAGGAAGTGCTCTACCACTGAGCTACAACGGCTTATTAATTGTTTTTAAGCCCTGCACCCAGCTATTTTTTATTATAAATTATTTTCAAACTCCTGAGCTTACGGCCTGCAATGAGCGGGAGACGAGGTTCGAACCCGCGACCCTAACCTTGGAAGGGTTATGCTCTACCAACTGAGCTACTCCCGCAAATTATTTTATGATTTGAATTTGCTGATAAAGATTTTCTTTAATTAGCAAAACTTTAAACGATTTTTATAATTTAAAAAATTATAAAATTGCCAAATCATCAAATAAACTTGTGGGGAGAGGAGGAATCGAACCTCCGAAGGCATCAGCCAACAGATTTACAGTCTGCCCCAGTTGACCGCTTTGGTATCTCCCCTAACTTATTCCGCTGCGAAGGAGCTTATTTGCATTTATCAATATTTATAAGAACTTATTTTTTTAAAATTCTAAAATTAATTAAGTAATCAGGTTTGTAAAAATAATACTCTACCTATCAATTGAACGAGCCGATGGACGGAATTGAACCCCCGACCTGCTGATTACAAATCAGCCGCTCTAACCAACTGAGCTACATCGGCAGAATATTACAAAACCCTAAATAACCCATTCACATGCTTTATTTTTGGGTTTGCAAATTTATAATATTTTATCTATGTATCAAAAAAAATATTCTTTTTTTTGTCAGTTCTATAAACCTCGTTGCTTTTCTTTATGCTTGGTTATTTGTTTTTTTAAAGCATCGTTAACTTCATCAACTGCTCTTTCAAATGACTTGCATTGTCTTTTGGCAAACAAATCGTTCCCTGGTATTTCCAGTTTTATTTCGGCAATTTTATTTTCTTCATTTTGATTTTTGTCAAGCCTAAATATTACTTCGGCGCCTACAATGCCATCATAAAACTTCATCAGTTTCTCAATTTTTTTGCGGGTTAGATCAACTAATTTTTTATCAGCATCAAAATGTACGGTTTGAATTTTTATATTCATCAACAAGTCCTCCAGTTTATTTAGGCCCGAGGATGGGCCTGTTTATAAATTCGAATTAATTTTTCAAAAGTATTATGTGTATATACTTGGGTGGCCGATAAATTGGCGTGTCCAAGCAATTCTTTTATTGCGTTTAAGTCGGCCCCGTGGTTAAGCATGTGGGTTGCAAATGTATGCCTGATAACATGCGGACTTTTTTTGTCGGTTGAAGTAATTAAACGTAAATATGAGTTAATGATCCTATACACAGCTTTAGGGTATAATTTTAAACCTTTATTATTAACAAAAAAGTAACCACTACTCAGAGCTGCTATTCCATTTTTTATCTTATAATTTATATAATCTTGAAGCTTTTTATTAAATTCTTTGCTAATTGGGATCATTCTTTCTTTATTTCCTTTCCCAATAACTTTAATTGCGTTTGTATGAAAATCAATATCGTTATTGAGAAGATTTATTAATTCCGATAAACGCATCCCGGTAAAATAGAACATTTCAATTATAAGCTTGTTTCTTTGTCCTTTAAAATCATCACCAAATTCAATTTCATCCAGCAATATATCCATTTGTTTTTCTTCAACAAATGAAGGAAGCCTTTTGCTTATTCTTGGCGATGAAATTTTATCAAGGGGATTGCTTTCTATTAATTTTTCAATAAGTAAATATTTATAAAACTTCCTAAGCGTTGAAAGTTTTCTGTTCACTGACCGGTTTGTAATTTTATTATCAATAAGGTGAATAATCCACTTACGGACTATTTGATAGTCTGTATTTTCCGGATTGGTACAGTTGAAATGTTCTTGAATGAAATCGCTGAATTGATTTATATCAGTTTTATATGAAATAAGCGTATTGTTTGAAAAGCGTTTTTCAAATTTTAGATAATTCAAAAACTTTTCAATATGCTGCATACAACATAAAACCTTTAATTCATTATTAAAAGACCCTTAAATAGCCAACAAAATGGGACTATTCTTCCATTTGCTGCATTTGTTGCTTATAAACTGCATGAATTACTTCCTGACGTCTCTTAATGGAAGGTTTGGTGAAAAACTGCCTTTCGCGCAACTCCTTTACAATTCCGGTTTTCTCAAATTTACGTTTGAACTTTTTAAGCGCCCTTTCAAGATTTTCACCTTCTTTAATTGGTACAATAATCATAATGACTGTAATTTTTTAATGAGCCGCAAATTTATTAAAATGAAAATGATAATTCAAAATTTATTTTTAAAAATAATTTAATCAATATTTTAAATGAATATGTTTGAATGAATCTTAAGCAATTGCAAATTATTATGCAATATAATGAAATATTTAAAGTTATGAAACTTTTGTCGTAATGTTGTCAGACCTTTTAAAAAATATTTAAATAGGCATAAATTATTTTAGGTAATGAATTAATTTCTCAAATTTTTCTTTTGTTATTAAACCATTGGTTAATAACTCCGTTTTATTATTTATCCCTTTATTGAAATTTCTATACTTGACAATCGCGTTTGCATCATACTTGCCAATGTAAGGATGTTTTGAAAGCTGCTGGACAGTTGCAATATTTAAATCAATTTTAATAATAAGAATAGAATCGGCCTTAATTTGATCTTTTATTTTCTCAAAAATATCTTTTTTTAGTCCGTACACTTCTAACAATTGCTCCGACTTATAAAAACCGCCCAACAAGTTTCTATATTTAATAATCCGGGCCGAAAGTACTTTCCCGACACCATGCAAACTATCGAGAGTTAAAGTATCTGCAGTATTTAGTTCAACTTTTTCAATATTTCTTTTTAAACTTTTATGAAATATTTTTGTAACAGTTTCTTTTTTGGGAAATATGAATAATGGCGATAGCTTCAGAAATAAAGAAGTATCAAAGCCGTAAATTTTTAATATATCTTCCTTTTTATGAAAGCATCCACCCTTTTTGATATATTTTTCAATATTTTCAGCAGTTTTGTTTGAAACGCCAAGTTTGACCCAACCGGTTTTTGAAAGCCGATTGGGATCAAAGGGTGTTGAATCGGCTAAAACATAGGAAGTATTTTGTTTATTTAATTCGATTAGCGCTTTATCAAATTGTTTAATTGATAGGCTATCTAAAGTGTTTGAGCTATTGTTGAGAAAAAGCGGATAAATATATGATGTTAACAGTATTATTACTATCAAAATAATTAAAACCCAAATACCACGTCTTGCAGATTTGGAATAAGCAAAATATTCATTTATAAAGTATTTAAACATTTTATGTGCAATGATTTTTTATAACAATACGGAAAATTTATTTAAAATCAATTCTGTTAGAACATGCTGCATTTAATGATTAATTTTTAATTATTAGAAAGGATAGCCTACCCCAATTGTCGGATTAACATAATTGTGCGAAATATTTTTTCCAAATGCCCAATTATTACCGGGATTGCAAAGCTGGAAGCCAAGGTCGAAGCGAAAAATGAAAAATGTAAAGTCGAATCGCGTTCCAAATCCCGGCCCAATTGCCAATTGCTTATAAAAATTATTTAAACTAAATATCGCACCTTTTCTATTGTCATTCTTATCGATTGACCAAATGTTCCCGGCATCAACAAATAATGCGCCTTCAAGAATCCAGAATAACTTAAACCGGTATTCTATGTTGCCTTCTATTTTCATATCTGCGGTTTTATCGGGATAAGGACTCTTAGGTTCAATATAAGAACCAGGTCCAAGGTTCCTGACCTGCCATGCACGCATGCTGTTTGCCCCACCTGCAAAATATTGTTTTTCAAATGGAATAAATTGTGAATTTCCATAAGGGTAACCAGCACCAAAAAAAATTCTGTAAACTATTTTATCTGTTGCATTTATTGGACTATAGTAGCGAAAATCAATGTCGCTTTTTATATATTGTGCAAAAGATATTTTAAAAAACTGATAAGCTTTACTTGTATCAGGCGTTTCGTGAAACAATTTGCTGATGAGCCTTAAGGAATTTCCTGCAGTTTCCTCATTAAACCGGAAATAAAAAAACCTTGTATTTTTTTTAACCTTCTGGTTGTTATATGTAAAGCTAAAACTTGTAACTGAAACCAAGTGATCAATAAAACTGTATTTTAAATAAGTGGTATCAATCATTTCCTTAAAACTTTGAGTGGAATTGAGCAATTTAACATAATCCACATTTATAGGATTGAGTTGAAAAGTAGTATATCTGTTCCCATTCCAAGTGTATCCAAATGACATATTAGCTAATGCCTGGGTATAATCAGGCCTGCGAAAATAATTATAAGCAATAGAGAATACGGTTTTAGGATTATACTTTCTGATAAACTTTTCAGTTCTAAATGGCAACAGATATTTTGGAAATTGAATATTTGCTTCAGTCCCCAATTCCAATGTATTTCTAAACTTTAATGCTGATGAAGTTTGTTTAATTGCTTCTGTAGAGGCATTAACTTTAAAATTGAAAATTTCAGCGCTTTTAAATAAATTTTTATGCTGATATACTAAACTTCCAGTAACACCGAACCCTTCAGAGTTTGTTAATTCTGCTTCTGTTTGAAATGATTGAAAATCGGAGGTTGCAAGGTTTATTCTACAATTAATAACTTTAATACTATCATTAACATCCAAAGTATCTTCTTCAAAAATAATATTTATAAATTTAAATATTTTAAGTGCAGACAGGCTTTTATAAGTTTCATCTACATTGTTCTGGTTATAAAGTTGCCCGGGAGCTAAATATATTTTATCGATAATTAAGTTAGGTTTCACAATATGCTTATATGGATATATAATTTGAATATTGTTTAATATTACTGTATCGGGTAGATGATTAATATATAATTTATCTTCAATTGTATCCATCAATTGTTTTTTTTCAAATATCACCTTCACATTGCCTAACTTATATAATGAATGTGGAACGATTAATATTCCTGAATCGCTTTTAGTTTGAAAATTCTTGATCCCCAGCAATAATTTTACGGTGTGATTACCAAAAGCCGAATCAGCTTGAAAATAAACATATTCTTTATTTAATTTGAAATACCCTCTGTTTTTAAGAAAAGTTTCAATTCTTAAGCGTTCATTTTGCATTTGGTCGGCATCAAATGTCGATCCCGGTTTAAGAAGGCAATTAGAAGAATCGGCAAATATAAGTTTGCTTATGGATGTGTCTTCAATTAAATAGTTCAACTTTACAAGCTTATAAGGAATCCCAATTTTAACAAAATAATGAACTTTTACTGTTTTTCCTTTAATTATGGCAGTATCTGTAATTTGTGCATTATAGTAACCTTTATTTTTTAAATATAAATTTATTTGTTGCTTCGTTTTCTCTTTATAATCTTCATCATAAATTACCGGTTCTTCCCCAATTTTCCTGAATACTTTGCTAAGCCATTTATTGCTTCCGGGTTTTGACAGATCATATAATCCGAGATGAAACCTTGCAAACCAAAGTATGCGTTTATTTGGCTTTTGTTGAATTAACAATTCAATATCTTTTTTACCAATACCTTTGCCATCGATTTTTAAATAATTGTTATCGAGTAAATATTTATCATCAGGAACATATTTAACTGTATTGCATGCTGATAATATCAACAAAAACATTACAAATGATAATACTGTTTGTTTAAAATTTACTTTAATATTAAATATGTTCACTTTATTTTATAAAAATCATTTCCCGGCAAATATAAGCAACTTAAGAAAGTTGAATAATTTGTCCAGTAAAAATTTCGTTTGATAAAAACAAAAACTGCTTTTTGATGATATATTAAAATGGTTTTTAATATATAACACGAAATAAAAGTTTACGAAATTTATTTGAGTTTTGATTAAAATGAATTAATATCGAAAGCTAAAAAATTAGAAGGCATGTACATTATTTAAATTTTCATCAGAAACATAAAGATGCTAAAAATAAGTACAAAGCAAATTAAACAGATTATTGCCCTTAAAAAAAAGCAAAACAGGGAAAAGAAATTACTGTTTATTGCCGAAGGGGAAAAAATTGTTTCGGAATTACTTACTTCAAAATATTATATAACAACAATAGTTGCTGTAGATGAATGGATACATAATAACCATGAACAAATAAACAAATCCATTGAATTACTGAAATCAAATAGCGAGGAGCTTGCCAGAATAAGTTCTATGAAAACGCCTAATAAAGTTCTTGCTGTTGTGAAAATGCCTGAACCCGATTTTAAAATAAATGATATCAATAACCAACTTTCGATTGTCCTTGATAACATACAGGATCCGGGAAATCTTGGTACAATTATCAGAATTGCAGATTGGTTTGGAATTGAACATGTTATTTGCTCAAAAAATTCGGCCGAGTTATACAATCCTAAAGTTTTACAGGCAACAATGGGGGCTTTCCTCAGGGTAAAAGTTATTTATACTGAGCTTACTGACTTTTTTAAAGAAGTGAAGAAAAATTGTAGATTACCTGTTTACGGTACTTTCCTCAAAGGAAAAAACATTTATACAGAAACCCTTTCCATTCCAGGTATTATTGTAATGGGAAACGAATCAAAAGGTATTTCACCGGGACTTGTCGGGTTTATTGATGAAAAAATTACGATCCCGTCATTTAATTCAAAAATTTATAAAACCGAATCGCTTAATGTTTCTATGGCTACGGCCATTATCTGCTCGGAGTTTAAAAAAAATAATTTGGTTTAGTGTAAATTATTCAATAGAAATTAGCGATTTGTGTAAATAAATATCATAATTGGAAATGTTTGTTTCATAAAATAACGTGAGTTCGATATAATATATGTGTAAATTTCATATAATCAAGAACAAAGCAAGTCCCCCTTTGAAAAGGGGGCAGGGGGATTGATATTTTTGGCAATTTAGCAAATAAGAATCCAATCCCCCTACCCCCTTCGCCAAGGGGGAATAACGCAACAGTCATATTTTAAATATCTTATACATCGAACTCACGTTAAAATAAAATAAAAACCTTCAAAGGAATTATCATTAACCAGGCAATTATCAGAAACCCCCAGAATTTTATATACTGAGGGTTTTTAATTAATTTATTTGGAAATAAATAATTCTAACTTATAACTTCAAAATTATGTTTTAGATAATCTATTACTTCATCTACCTGGCAAAAAGCAACAGCGGTATATGTATCGGCAGCGCCGTAATAAATAGCTATGCGGCCCGTTTCTGAATCGTAAAGGTTAGCACATGGAAATGCCACATTAGGGACAAATCCGCGGGTTTCATAATCTTTTTCAGGAGTTAACAGATAATCCCCTGTACGATATAGCACCTTGCTTGGATCATCAATATCGAGCAACACTGCTCCAAAACTATATACAAAGCCATTGCAGGTTTGGGAAACCCCATGATAAAAAAGCAGCCAGCCTTCTGTTGTTTCAATGGGAATTGGTCCGGCGCCAATTTTTGTGCTCTGCCACCATCCTTTTCCTCCTCTTCCCATAACAAATTTATGGCGACCCCAATAGATCAAATCGGGGCTTTCGCTTAAAAATATATCTCCGAAAGGGGTATGCCCGCTATCGCTCGGTCGGCTTAGTAATAAATATTTACCATTTACTTTTCGCGGAAAAAGTACCCCATTCCTGTTAAATGGCATAAGCGGGTTTGGTAACCTGGTCCATTTTTTAAAATCTTTTGTCATTCCCATACCTATCGATGCCCCTCTCATATCATCGCACCATATTATATAATATGTATCATCTATTTTAACAAGACGCGGGTCATAAGCATAGCTTACAGGTTTCGGTTTACCGTTTTCATCTACCCAGGGAATTATATTATCGTCAATTTTCCAGTTCAATGCATCCTTACTGGTTCCAAAATGAAGATTAGCGCGGCCGTTTTTGTGATCGGCCCTGAATACACCTGCAAATTCTCTATTAAAAGGTATTGTAGCGCTGTTAAATATTCTGGCCGTCGAAGGAGTCGGGTTCCAGTCTATTATGGGATTATCGCTGTATCTCCATATTACCCGATCATAACCTTTGGGTTTATCTTCCCACGGAATATTGGGCAGTGCGCTGCCGATTATCGTTTTTTTCATTTTATGTATTTTAAAATTTTAATTAATAATTGATTCGAAAATTTCTATTTTTATTTAATTTATTCTTGCCACCGGCGTAATATCGTATGAAGCAAACCGGCCTGCAAGATATTTATAATATCCCGCAATTGCAATCATTGCAGCATTATCGGTGGTAAATTTTAATTTGGGAATAAATAATTTCCATTTGTGTTTTGCAGCTTCATTTATCAAAGCGTTACGAAGTCCTGAATTTGCAGATACTCCGCCGGCAATAGCAATTCGATTTATACCTGTTAATTCCGAAGCTTTTACCAGCTTGTCGAGCAAAACTTCAATAATTGTATTTTGAAGTGAAGCACAAAGATCGTTTTTTCTTAGCTCAATAAAATCAGTATTTTCCTGTATCTGATTACGCAGAAAATATAAGAAAGATGTTTTTAAACCTGAAAAGCTGAAATCGAGATCGGCTATAACCGGTTTATTAAATTTAAATGCATTAATATCACCTGCTTTCGCTAATTTATCAATTTCAGGGCCGCCGGGATATGGCAATCCCATCATCTTGGCACATTTATCGAAAGCTTCGCCGGCTGCATCATCAATTGTTTAACCGATGTTTTCCATGTCGAGATAGTCTTTTACAACAATAAGCTGCGTATGGCCGCCGGAAACAAGCAGGCATAAAAATGGAAACTGTGGTTCGTTATGCTCAGCTCCCCGCTCTTTAATGAAATGTACCAAAATATGCCCCAAAAGATGATTGATGTCGATTAGCGGTATTTTTCGCGCCAGGGCAAACCCTTTGGCAAATGAGGCGCCTACAAGCAACGATCCCATTAATCCGGGCCCAATTGTAAAAGCAATTGCATTAATTTGGTCAGCAGTAATGCCGGCAGTTTTTATGGCCTGGTCAATAACCGGCACAATATTCTGCTGATGCGCCCTGGAAGCCAATTCCGGAACTACCCCTCCGTATGATTCATGTATTTTCTGGTTTGCAATGAGGTTCGACAGCAAATAACCATCCTTTATTACTGCTGCGGCAGTATCATCGCATGACGACTCAATTCCAAGGATGATTATACTCATTTAACGATAAATAATATATTTTTGAAACTAATTTGTGGTTTCTGTACGTTATTTAATTTTAATGCACAAAAGTATCAAAAAATTAATCAAAATATTATTCATATTCTTTCTGTCGGTTTTTGCAGTTCCGGTAACTGCATTCCTTTTACTGCAAAACAACAGCGTCAAAAATTACCTTGCCCAAACTACAGCATCCGGGTTATCGAATTTTTTTGGCACAAAAGTAAAAGTTGGGTCTGTTGGAATGGATATGCTGAACAGGCTCGTTTTGAAAAATTTTTATATTGAAGATTTAAGGCACGATACTTTGCTTTACACTGATAAACTAACTTTTTCCGTTAGCTCCATAAATATCTCCAAAAGAAATATAAGAATTGAAAAAATAGAATTATCGCATGCATTTGTAAATTTTTTCATCGATTCATCAAAAACGCCGAACATTCAGTTTATTGTAAAGAAACTTTCGGGCGACACTGCCAATCACAAACCCGGATGGAATATTGCTTTTAACAATTTGGGACTAATTGATTCGAAATTTATTCTTCGAAACCAATTATTCAACCATAAAGATACCGGCATTAATTTTACCGATTTAAATATTGAACATTTAAATATCAGGGTCAAAAACTTCGAAACAAAGAACCATGTAAATTCATTTAAAATTAACAAACTTTCATTCAATGAAAGAACAGGCTTTATTTTAGAAAACCTTTCGGCAAAAATGAGCCTGACGCATTGTTTTATGCATTTTGACGATGTTCACATTATTACAAAGTATTCAAACATTAAAGCGCCAAAAATTTATTTCGATTTTTCAAGTTTTAAAGATTTTTCAGGTTTTGCCCAAAAAGTTAATATCAATTATAAGATTAATCCGTCAACAGGTTCATTTAATGATATTGCCTATTTCGTCCCATCGTTTTGGGGAATCCATGAACAATTTAAGCTTGCTGGCATGGTAAAAGGAAAAATAAGCAATTTGAAATGCAGGCAAATTGAAGTTGAATTTGGCAATACTTCTATGTTTAACGGAAATTTGAGCTTAACAGGTCTCCCAAATTTTAGCGAAACATTTATTTTTATCGATACAAAAAAACTTTTGCTTTTACCTTCAGATATTGAAAATATTCATTTACGAAACAAGCAGGGGAAAATACTTGTATTGCCAGATATTATCAATAAGGCCGGCCTGATTAGCTTTAATGGAAATTTTACCGGATATATAAATGATTTTGTTACCTATGGCACTTTTAATTCCGACCTGGGTACGATAAAAGCTGACTTCTCACTTAAACCGGAATCAAAAACCCGGATATACTTCAATGGAAAACTTGTAGCATTTAATTTTGCATTAGGCAAATTAGTTCAACAAGAAAATATTTTAGGAAAGGCGAATATTAATTTTACTGCAGATGGCACTATTGAAGACAATAAAAAAGTTTCAGGTAATTTCGAAGGCAATATCAATAATTTCGAGTTTTATGGCTATACATATTCCGACATATTGCTTAAAGGTTCCTTAATTGAAAACAACTTCGATGGTTCGGTTTTATTGGAAGACCCAAATATAAAATTAAACCTGTTGGGCCAAGGTGATTTTTCAAAAAAAATCCCCGAATTCAACTTTACCGCTGACCTTATAAATGCTAAACTTCATAAGCTGAAAATTATTAAAAGCGATAGTGTTTTCAACGTTACATGCAAATTGAATGCAAAATTCAAAGGCACAAAATTCGAGAATGTTGAAGGTGAAATAAATTTGAAGCAAGCCTGTTTGCAGCGATTAAATAAAACGCTAAATATTTCCGATTTCTCAATATATTCACAAAAAGATGGACTAAAAGTTATATCCGATTTTATAGATGGTGATATTTCAGGCGCTCGTGATTTTAAAAACTTTATCCCTTCATTAATTAGTGTATTTAAAAAATATTTGCCAGACAGCTTTCACCGGATTAACTTAAAAGAAAATGCAACCGCTTTAAACCGGTTTAAATTCGACATAATATTTAAAAACATCAATCCTATTCTGGATTTTATTACTGAAGGCGCTGTTTTGTCAAGGAACAGCAGGTTGACCGGAAATTATTTCCCTCCTGATTCAGCAATTTCATTTGTCTTTAATTCCGATTTTTTTCAAACAGGGGCTAACAGATTTGAAAACTTAAATATTGAACTGCATACTCACAAAGATTCAATGGTTATTGTTTTAAACAGTAGCAAAGCATTTCGTGGAAGCCAGTTTAACCTTGGGAAGCTGAATGCGAAATCTGTTATTAAAAACGACAGTATATTTACAAAAATTGATTGGCTTAATAAAGACACGATTAACAGTCAAATAAATTTACTGGCCTATTTTTTTCAAAATTCTTCCACCCAACATCCGATTTTAAACGTAAGGCTATTTCCTACCCAGGTATTTTTTATTGACAGTATATGGAAACTCGATGAAGCTTCAATTTCAATTGATACCTCGAGCATTGCAGTCTCCGGTTTCAAACTAATTCATAACAGGCAGGAATTTTATTTAAAAGGTAAAGTTACTGAGAACCCAACTGACACAACGATAGTAGAATTTAAAAATTTCGACCTTAAAAATCTCGGTTTTTTAATTAAAAACGACAAGTTGCTTTTTAATGGAAAATTAAACGGAAATGCCGTTCTTTCTGATTTGTACCACCAACGCCATTTAATTGCATCATTAAATATCGACAGCCTTTCAATAAACAACGAAATACTTGGCAAAACAAATATGGATATAAGCTGGAATAATCTTCAACAAAAAATTATAGTTTCTGCCGACGCTTATAAATCAGATAACCACACCTTGCATGTTGAAGGGGATTACCTGCTTCCAAATAAAGAACTGGATTTTAAAAGTACTATAAATAATGTTAGCTTATTGCTTTTTCAACCTCTTATCGGCAATACATTTACACTTGAAAAAGGTTCGGGCTCAGGATATGCAACTCTTACCGGAGATATTTATAAACCACTGTTAAATGCAGTTGTTGATATTGACAATGCCAAACTCATGATTAATTACCTGAAAACCAGTTATAATTTTAATACAAAACTCAGCATCCAGGATAATAAATTTGTCTTTTCAAATATTAAAATGGTTGATAAATATAAAAAACTGGCTACCGTAAATGGTTTTATTTCCAATAAATATTTGAAGGATTTTTATTTTAACCTGAAAATATCTCTCGATAATAATCTTGTGTTGAATACTAATGCAAAAGATAATGCCCTTTACTATGGAAAAGGATTTGCAAGCGGATTGGTAAACATTTATGGCCCGGCTAAAAATATTACTATTGATATGCAGGAAGTAATTACAGGGAAAAATTCAATAATCTATATTCCACTCAATAAAAGGGCGGATATTGTTGAAAATAATTTTCTTACATTTACCGGCCAGGAGGAAAATTACAATAAAGAAGTTCCATTGGCAATTCAACAATATGACGCATCCCCTTCCGGAACTTCTATAAGCCTGAACCTCGATATAACTCCCGATGCGGAAATTCAATTGGTTTTCGATCCAAAAATCGGAGATATTATGCACAGCCAAGGGCAAGGAAATATTAAAATAGAAATCAACCCGACCGGAAATTTTAATATCCGCGGGGACTACGTTATAGAAAGCGGAGAATATTTGTTTACCCTCCAAAACCTGATTAATAAAAAGTTCGTTCTTGAACCGGGCGGGGTGATTTCGTGGAATGGCAACCCAACTGATGCAAATATAGACATCAAGGCCGTTTACCATATGAAAGCAGCTCTTTATAACTTGCTTGTTGACCAGGCTCCTGAATACAAAAAACGAATACCTGTCGACTGCCAGTTATTTATTAAAGGTAAACTTATGAACCCTGAAATCCGATATGACATTTACTTGCCCAATACTACAGAAGAAACACGAAATAAAGTTAAAGATGCTATTAATACAGACGAAGAATTAAGCAGACAATTCCTTATGTTATTGGTAACAAATAACTTTTTTCCCAATCTTAATTCAACTTCAACAGACGTAACATTTACCAGTTCGGGATCTGAAATAAGCAGAAACATTGCAACTACAACTTCATACGAATTACTTTCGAACCAATTCAGCAATTGGATTTCACAGGTTAGCAAAGATTTTGATGTTGGTTTTAATTACCGGCCCGGAGAAAAAAATATTACAAGCGATGAGGTTGAAGTTGCATTATCAACCCAGTTGCTTAACGATCATGTAAGTATTAACGGAAATCTCGATGTTGTAGGAAGCCAAACCAATAATGTGAATTCAAAAACCAATAATCTTGTCGGCGATGTTAACGTTGATGTAAAACTTACTGATAACGGCAAATTGAGATTAAGGGCTTTTAACAGGGTCAATGACCAGATACTTACCGAAGAATCGCTTTATACCCAAGGTGTAGGTTTGCTCTACCGCGAAGAATTTAGTAATTTTGGCGATTTAATTAGTAAATATTTTTACGAACTTTTAGGAAAGAAAAAATATAAACCTATGAATCAAAATGCCGATAGCACATCGAAATCAAATAATCATAAATAATTTGTTAATATAAAAAACATCCGATTAAAAAAATAAACTATGAGCATATTAACTTTTATCTTACAAATTAATGTTGCCGATACAGCAGCTAAAATAGCCGGGAACATTAAAACCGATTCAACAATTTCACTTTGGGACCTTATTTTAAAAGGAGGTTGGCTAATGGCGCCTATTGCTGTTATGGCAGTTGCCGCCGTTTATATCTTTTTCGAAAGATATTATGCTATTAACAAAGCCGCCAGGTTCGAAAGTAATTTTATCGATCGCATACGCGATTATATACATGATGAAAAAATAGACGCAGCCCTGAACCTGTGCCAAAGCACCGACAGACCGGTAGCCCGTATGATAGAAAAAGGCATTAAAAGACTTGGAAGGCCAATTAAAGAAATTGAAGACTCAATTGAAATTGTAGGTAAGTTTGAAATCTACAGCCTTGAAAAGAATATGGTTATACTTGGCGTTATTGCCGGGATAGCCCCGATGTTTGGCTTTATCGGTACCATTGCTGGCGTTATAAGGATATTTTTTAATATTTCTTTAGCTGATAATATCAGCATTGGGTTGATTGCCGGCGGGCTTTACCAGAAAATGGTTTCCAGCGCGGCTGGCTTGTTTGTTGGCATTATGGCATATATATTTTATCACTGGCTAAATGTAATGATTGAGAAAGTAGTCCACAAGCTCGAATTTAGTGCAATGAACTTTATCGATTTACTTCAAGAACCCATAAAAAGATGAATCTCAGGAGTAAAAACAAATTTAAGGCAGAAATCAGCACATCGTCATTGAGCGATATTATGTTTTTTTTAATGCTGTTTTTTCTCATAACAAGTACACTGATAAGTCCCAGTGTTATTAAGCTTACGCTCCCTAACTCAAAGTACCATCAAACGGTTAGGAAAACTGAAGTTTCTATTTCAATCACTAAAGATTTGAAGTACTTTATTAACAACAGGCAGGTGGCTTTCAGCGAACTGGAGAATGAACTGGGCAAACAAATTAAAAATATGAACAATGTTACGGTGGTAATCAGGTGCGATAATAAAATCCCTGTCCAGGAACTTGTAAATGTTTTGCAGATTGGCAATAAGCTCAAAATTAAAATGATATTGGCAACAAAAGCGCCAAATGCATAATAAATTATAACTTGAAATTATTATGTATCTGGGTTTACGACATAAAGTTTTTGCATCAACACGAACAATAATTGTTTTTGTTATTATTGTTCTGGTATTGCTATGGGTTCATTTAAGAACCCCTATTCCGCCGTACCCTGAAGGTGGAGGCGGCCCTGAAATGGGGCTCGAAGTCAATCTTGGCACAAGCGACCAGGGAATGGATAACGATTTAATTTCGCAACCTGTTAATATGCCCGATTTTAATGCTTCAACTGCTTCCGATGAAACTGAAAAAACACTTACGCAGGACAATGAAGAAACAGAAAATATTGAAGAATCGAATACCCATGAATTGAATAAAAAAGAAGTATCTGAAAAAAGAACTACAAAAAAAGAAAAACATAAACCTGCTAAAAAAAATAAAACCGTTACAGCGGAAGTAAAACAAAAGCTTAATCCGAATGCATTATTCCCTCCAAAAAAAGGTAACGGGAATAATGGAATTACAGGAGAGCCGGGAGATCAGGGAAATCCAAATGGAGAACCGGGCTCTTCGCTTTATACCGGGAATGGTAAAGGAAGCGGCGGAGGCACAGGCGGTGGGGCCGGAACAGGCATTGGCGCTGGTCAGGGAAGCGGTATATCATTTAGTCTTGATGGGCGCGATATTCTTTATCTTCAAAAACCCGAATATAACTATCAGACCGAAGGAAAAGTTGTTGTTGAAATAACAGTAGATAAAAACGGGATTGTTACCAAAGCAGTTCCCGGCGTTAAAGGCTCTACAACTCTTGATGATAACCTGCTCCATGCTGCCCAAAAAGCTGCTTTGCAATCTAAATTCAATACAAAGCCTGACGCAACAATTCAAAAAGGAACCATTAGCTATCATTTCGTACTTCAATAAAATTTTCTGCATGTTAAGCAACTTCAGTTTTAAAATCCTTTTTTTTTAAGCTTTGAAAATCGCACATAAAAATTTAAACATTTTTAGCGGGGCCATCAAATCATTTTTTCAAATCGGCATAAATAGCTATATTAGCGCCCGAAAATAATAACAAACATTTTACAAATGAAGCCTGCATTATTAGTTTTAGCGGCAGGAATAGGAAGCCGCTATGGAAGTTTAAAACAAGTGGACAAAATAGGTCCGTCGGGGGAAACAATTATGGATTATTCAATATATGATGCCATAAGGGCAGGGTTTGGGAAAGTTGTATTTGTTATTCGAAAAAGTATTGAAAAAGAATTTAAAGAGGTATTTGATAAGCTCAATACAAGAATTGAAGTTGATTATGTTTACCAGGAAATAGACAATTTGCCGCTGGGGATAAAGGCGTTAGCGGAAAGGCAAAAACCCTGGGGAACAGGACATGCGGTCCTTGTATCGGCTGATAAAATTAACACTCCGTTTGCAGTTATCAATGCCGATGATTTTTATGGGGCCGAATCGTTTCGGGTTATTTCGGAACATTTAAATTCGAAGTCTAATTCCGATAAAGACACTTATTGTATGGTAGGTTATATTCTTGAAAACACCCTATCGGAATATGGCCATGTGGCACGCGGGGTCTGTGAAATTTCGGACGGACATATTCTTAAAGGAATTGTTGAGCGTACACGGATCCAAAAAATTAATGGGAAAATTGTATTTGAAGATACTGACAAAAGTCTGAAGCCATTAAGCGGAAAGGAAATTGTATCGATGAATTTCTGGGGTTTCCCGTTGAGTGTATTCGATCATTTTATAAATAAGTTTTTTACATTTATCGAATCTAATTATCAGAACCCAGGCGCTGAGTTTTATATTCCTTCGGCCGTAAATGAATTGATTAAAGAAGGTGAAGCCAGGTTGCATGTATTAAACTCGAACGATTCCTGGTTTGGTGTTACATATAAAGAAGATAAAGAGGTTACAATAAAAAGGTTGTACAATTTGATAAAAGCCGGGAAATATCCTGAAAAATTATGGAAATAAATCGGTGAAAACTGAACTCAATCCTAAACAGTGAAAGAATAACAAAAAAGCTGTCCAAAAGTAGAACAGCCTTTTCCAGCAAATATTTTTTATTATGCTTTATGCTTCAATTCATCGGAAACACTAAGTTTCTTCCTTCCTTTTGCACGCCGGGCCGATAACACTTTTCGGCCATTAGCCGTTGACATTCTTTCAAGAAAACCATGTTTGTTCTTTCTTTTCCTGTTCGAAGGCTGAAATGTACGTTTCATAAGAAAATATATTAAATTTCAAACTGAAAACTTTTTTAATTAAGGAGTGCAAAAATAATGTTTTTTATTAATGTAAAAAATATCATTCAATAAAATAAAATAAAACTCCGGTCATTTTACCATAAATGGCCATTTTATTCTTTGCAACTTTGAAATTAAAAAAAAGCTTCCTTTGTAATTCTACACATGAACGAGAAGTGCGGCGCTCTGCCCCCAGACTACAAGAGGTTTCCTGATCAGTGCTGAATCAGTTCTTTTGTTGTTGTGTTTTTTTGTCCTTGACATCATGAAGTTGTGTTCCAGTTGTCTGTCTGATCACAATTCCAGCTGGTTGGTCGAGTGTTACTGCATGAGAAACTCACAAATACATGAATTCAATCTTGCCTGAATTGCCAATTTAGTGAACTCAAACTAACCTGCAACGCAGACATGAAATCCGCTGATAATTATCAATCCGCTGCTCACATCCGACCCAACACAAAACAAAAGAGCAATGTCATCTAACGAAATGACGAGGTTCTAGAGACAATATCAGAGGAAGGCAAAGAAGAAAAATCACCAAATAAAACTCAGAAAGGGCAGAAGCACAGGAAGACTTCAGTTGCACAGTTGATACAGAAAGAACAAGTGTACACACAAATGTTACAGTTCACTCTCATGGAGCGTTCGGATCTACGGTCATTGCCTCAAAAGCAAGCGCCAGAAAAGTCAAGCAGGCCAGTTCATCGGGTTCAGAAGCCAGCAAATCATCTACTTCAAACAGCTTTGGTATCGACCTTCAAACAACAACAATACAAGAATCTCGTTAAAAAAACGTCGAATTGGAACAGCAGCAGAAATTACCATTGCTTTGCCGCTGTGTCTAAGGCAAGCGCCACATTATCTCTTTTCTTGTACTGCAACAAAAGTAAATGTAACTTACGCACCTCAAGTGTCCTTCACTTACCGAAACCAAACTGTTAAGGGGAAAGGAAGAAAGATGAGCATGCACCAATGCACAGAGACTGACACCATCTTGAAATCTAACGACGACACAAGCAAGCACCCGACAAACAAAGTTTAGAAAACAACAAAGAGTCACCACAAGTGTACCTTTGCAACATTTGATTCACTTCAGCGCCTGTGTCTTCGCGACATTTGATTTCAAACCAGTGCATCAGAGCGTCGGCACCAACATGTCCATCATAGCGTTTGGGTTCGATTTCACACGCAAAAATGAGAGCCCTATACAAGATCGAGTGCCGCCTTGAGATTTCCACCGATAATCGCTGTCAGTGAAGAAAAGGAAAATCAGGAAAAGTATGACTCGCTGAGCAATCAATCATAAAGCGAAAAAACTTGCGGAACCTTGGACGGGAATCGCAGGGAAACAGGGAGAAGAAGTTGCCGCAGAGGCATCCATAGTCAAGCTTGTGGTTGTTGCAGATGAAAAGAGCTTCTCAATGTTTCTTAATGACTTAATGGCGCAATTTATGTTTTGAATTTTATGCACATTGCTGGTGGGATTGAGATTGAACCGATAGTCTGAAGACGCGTTTGCTGCTTTTATCGGGGAAGTTGCAGGCGAAGAGGGCATTAAAGAAGCAGAAGAAGAAACATTGTGAGTGGTTCCAATGATATTTTTTCCAGTCAACACTTGCGCCAGGTACAATAACTTCACTCCGTCTGCAAGATCCGTTGTCAAATCTCGAACCGTTTCCAACGTGAAAGGAGATTGCGAAAGTCGAAAATTCACCCAACGAGTGAACGCCTACAAGTGAAAAGAAAAGTCGCAAAAAGTTCAATCTCAATTCCGGAAAATTCTTCAAACAAGAAAAAGGAAGAGCGAAGGACAAGGCGCTCAATGGAGCCATACCTGAATTTGCATATTTCTTTTGTGAAAGCCGCTGTCAAGGTTCGGTCTCTCATACGAAAATCGAAGCCGCGGATCAATGACAGGCGTAGTGGAATTGAATGAAGAGGCTCTCGTTAAAAGACTGCTATTCAGCGCAACACTTGATTCTTGGGCTTCACCAACTCCGTTGGGTACAGTCGCGTTGTTATCTTGAACTGCCTGAGAATTATTGTTATTGTTGAGAGAAAGTTCTTCTGCAGTTTGTGTTGATTCATAGCGGCCTGCTGCTGCTGTCGGTAGAGTTCCGCTTCCTGATCTCTTCGCATCATTTCCAAAAACTGTTGTTCAGAAGCAACGAGAAATGCTGCCGCGTTGGAATTCTTCGCAAGACTAGAATCTTGTTGCTGCTTTTTGTGCAGCTCATGGGCGGCGTCCACTGACCACTTTACAATTTTCGTTGCTCTAATCCAATCCGATCTCTGTTTTGCTGTCTCTGCGATCAGCTGATAGTCGGAGACGGGGTTTTCAATTGAAACAAGAAACCGTCATAGCCAGTATCGTTGATGGCAACTTCTTCAATGGCAGTTACTTCAGTCATGTCGATGAAACCTGCAGCAGCAGTGTCCTAATAAACGTTCAGCGCCACTGCTGAAACGAAGGCTTGCCTGTACATATTTAAAGTACTCTAACTTTCCATTATTGTTCAGCTGGAAAAATCGCTTTCTCCAAGACCGAAAGAGCCTTGCTCCTTTCTTCAGCAACCAGCCGGTGAAAAGAACAACAACAGAGCCACTTTGAAACGACAACGCCGACGCAAGTGATATATTGGGCGACAGGGCGCCAGGGGGACTGGGAATTTTGCGAGAAGCAGAATCGGTGGCAGACATGGTCACTATTCGTTGAGCAACGTGTCCACTTGTTGATGATGGTGAGGTTGATAGTACTTCGTCTTCTTCCCAGAGCACAGCTGCGTGTCCCTGCATGTCCCTTCTCGTACCCCCTGCGATTTTTTGCTTAATATCTGCAATGAAGTGTCTAATAACACGCATAAATGATGAATTAACAAATTTGAGCGATCATGTGGATTCCAGGCAGCAGCAAGCGTGAATACGCAAACAACCTCACTGCCTCTACGGAACCATCATGCACAGAATTCCAAATAACCGAAATATGTTCAAGCAAAAGAGATGGAACTAAATGCAAATTGAGCCTGAATTGCAGAATTGCCAACTTCGCCCACCGCAGTCATTTGCGCAGCAGAAATGTGAATTTACACCCCCCCCTGACTCCACTGGCTGTCGTTACAGGTTCTCTAGCTTCAGGAGAGCTCACACAAAATGGAGGTGATGCCTTTCAGAGAAGAGTGATGAAAAACAATGTTGCCCAAGTTGCGCAAGGAACACCCCTGCACTCTGGAGTTGTTTGAATGTCATGTGCTGTTGCTAACATGCAGTTCTCGTTCCACAATGAACAATTGAGTTGCACCCGGACATGCAAATTTTTTGTTGGTGATCGGTGCGACATAGCAGCAGGTGAAACATGTCCAATTTGTTCCATTTGTTTCACTACGAAAATTGCGGTTGAAGGCGGACTGTCTTCTTTGTGAATTTTCCCGACTTAGTGTCGCGGTCGAATTGCTCTTTTTGAACATATTATTTCGCATGGAGGAAATTGTAACGCCTTCTCCCACGGTTTCCGAACTGATTCACTTCGTCAATACAAAGACAAACCCGTCTGTTGTACGTGGTTCTAGTATTTCCGAGATACTGTGGAGAGGATGGGAGGTTTTGTCTTTGAACATCAAACGCGTGGGAGGGATTTGGTCGTTGGCGCTTGCGTTGTTGCTTATACTGCGCTCAAGTGAGTCACACAGCGAAATGATAAATTTTCGTGATGGTAACGCTCGACTAGGCATAATTCCCAAGGACCGAAGCTGAGGAGCTGGTGTTGCAGAACATGGAGCTGACCAAAAGCAACAATCGGCTAAAAATGCACAACGAAGAGCTCAGCAATCAAAACACACGACTGGTTGAGTATAACCAATATCTATTGAAAGAGAACTCCACTCTTCGAACGGAAATCAATGACATGAAGTCGTCACTCCAGAAACTGACCACACGCACAGAATGCCTGGAAACCGTCCTCTATTCAAAAGGAGAAATCTGTGCTATCTGCCAGGAGGAAACCTTGGGTTCTTCATTTTTACCATGTGGACATTCCGTTTGCACAAACTGCGCCACGCAGCTGAATCTCAAAGAGTGCCATTTCTCAGGAGGAAGATCGAAAAAGTGATTCTCGCTATTGAGCCGCCTCTCCTGCAACACCTGAACCCTCGAAAAAGCTTCGTCTCGTCAGGAACAGGACCGAATGCACGAGGAGCAATGTATTTCTACCTTTTTTTTGTAATTATCTTCCGTGTACATTGTGTTCCTGTTGTGAATAATTTAAATGGAATTCAATTTTCGTCATTGAGATAAGTACTGCTGACCAAAACGTGACACTCTTCATTCAGCGAACGAAAAAGAGGAACAAAATAAATAAATAAAAGATTGAATAAATAAGCCAACGACACACACACAAACACACACAAACTGATGGTAAAGGGGCAGGAAATTCTCTGAAGCAGTAGCTGTGTTAGAAGTGGGGACCGAAGCTTCCTGAGGTGATTCCATAACTTCGCTCCCGTTGCCATGTTCTTGTTGCTTAATGTCCATATTTCCAGAAGAAGACGGACGAATGCCATCAGCATCTAGAGAATGCTGTCAGATCCAGTCAATGCCATAGCAATCTTCTTAGGTTCGAAAGAAGTACTTCTCGTAACGTTCACCTGTTGCAACAGCACACGACACACACACACACACCACAGTGATTAATTCAGCAAAATACTGAGAGAACTGAAAGCGCGGGTTGCGAACCGTGGAATCGTTTGTAGTTATCTTCGGTGTTTTCTTCCTTGGCACGTTCAGGCTCAATGCAGCCGTACATGATATCGAAAAGCTGAGCGCAGTGGCGTCTGTTGAACGAAAAACGAGAAAACACCTCAACTGTCAACATGCATACGAACAACAAAAGGAAGGGGGTGCCAAAAGCTGCCTGACCTGAAGCTCAACGAGCACAAGAAGTACCCACACCATTCCAAAATCATCTTCTCGGCGTTGTCCAGCGTGTCCAAGTCAGTACGGAACATAGTAAGCTCTCTGCGAAGAAAAAAACAAATAATGACGAACAAAAAGTGTGCAAGGAGTCAGCAACACCACCATCATGACGCGATATTGAAAGCTACGAACCTGATGATGCTTTGAGCAGACTTAGCAGCAGCTTTCCATTGTTCTGTAAACCACAACAAGAAAGATGTGTGTGAGTTTGGCAGCAAGTAGTTAAGAACCTTTTGTACTCTCGTGTGGTCGTTCTAGATTCACTCCAAAGATTTTGCCCAAGTCGGGAAAGCTAAAATATACACAGGCGCCAAACAGCATTTTTCAGCTTCACAGCAGCGGAAAAACAGTACCCTCCATGTTTGGCAATGGAAGTGAGGAATCGTATGACTTGCTCGTCGGACGAGTTGAAGGTCGCATGACGTCTGTAGTAATAGACAGACACAAAGAAAAATCAATTAAGCTTGCTGAGTGGCGGTTTGTTGACTGATTTACTTGGCTTCGTTGTCATCGTCGGAAGTACTGCGAGGATCAGGAAGTTTGGGTAACTCTATGAAAAGGCAACAATAAAACAACGAAAAAACGAACAACCACCAATGATGGGGGATGAAAAGAAGAAGAAGAAGAAGAAGAACAACGTGAGAGACAAGAATCACAAGCACCAACAAATGCAGTCAGTCAGTCAGTCGTGCAGGCCTGCACTTGCAGGTTGCTGACTTTCGACTTACCAAGTTTGGTCTTGCTTTGAGCGCTCATGGCAGCTTCTTCTGCCTCTTCTTCTTTCTCTTCATAGTAATTTCTTCGACGTTGTTTGACTCCGCGCGTGATCGAATAGAAGTACATCCACAATTGATCCAAAGCCCAGCGAGAACCTGAAACACACACACCACAAAACAACAAAAAATGAGTGTGAAAAGAACAACGCCTGTGACGTGTTGTATGCATGATTTTGACTTTACCGAACATATGATGATGCATGAAATTGTCTCGCAAGACTCTGGTTCGCAACCTTCCAGTTTGGTCCGCAATGATGTCCAAGGCACGGAATGTGTTGTAAGTGCGAAGACCCGTCGGAGGATTATCACGCTCAACCAACGGAGCTCCCTGTTCACACACACACACACACACACACACACGCACAACATCGCAAAGAAGATGTCAACACCACACACACACACACACACACACACAAATCCAAGCAAGAACACAAGCGAGAAGTGAACTTACCGCGTCACTGACAAATACGATGATGTGTGGTACGTCATTGATTCATCTGCTTCCGCCGCGCCGCTGGCTGCAGCCAATTTCGCATCTTTCGGATCTTCAGTGGTTTTTGTCGCAGTAGCGTCTAGCAGGAGCGTCTGGGGTGGAAGGAACCAAGTTGTGTTCACCGGCACTAGTGGCTGCCAAAAAAAAAATCAATCATCAAATAGTGAATGGATAGACGAAAGGCGAGGCTGCTAGGATTTTCGAGAAAGTGCTAGGCTTGTTAGTCAGTCAGTCACCTTTCTTCTGAGAGCCAGTCGGGACCGCGACGTTGATGTTGAACTTTGTCACGTAATCACTCGAAGCAATTGGATGAGGAATGTAACGATTCGGTGCTAACAGCGGATCCATTCCTGCCAACGATCCGGAAAATGACTCAGTCACAAACGAGAAAAATGTCTTGTTGGCAGGCCCTACTACTAGTACTTACCCAAGTTGTCGTACACTCCACCATCGGTAACTGGAGCATGAACACGTCGACTGTCAGGCTCGGCAAAATATTCCACTCGAAGAGGTTCAAAAGTGACTAGTATGATTGTGTAAATCGCCCGCCGTTCAGATCACAAATTGATTTTCCCTCCTACCTGGGAATGCTGAGGAAGCAGCAACAGCCTGCGCCAGAGTGACGGAGAAAGTAAGTCGTCGAGGTTCTCCCTACAGCGAACCAACGAATGAATGAATGAATGAGCAAACGAGCTTCGAAGAAAACAAAAAAAGAACAGCGGGATGGATGGAGAGCAGGTTGCTCGCGCTCACACCTTGACCATGGAATATCGATGCTTTCCAGGAGTCAACGGACCATCAGGATACAAGGGACCAACTATTGAAGACACAGGAAAAACATCAAGTGTCAATACAACGATCGAGTACTACTTGTGAACAAGACGAGCGCGAGTCAGTCATCACCTGATTGTTGCGTGAAGTAGAATGGTTGACCATCACGCATGTCGCAACCACAGAACACAAAATGAGGATCTTCTCCGTTCTTTTCTGCAGGATTAGGCAAAGCAGCTGAAAGAACAAGTCACAAACACATATTTGATTAGTAGTGGTCTGTCAGTTTCCAATCCCGCGTACGCCGCTAAAACCACACTTACTGGATAGATTCTTGTGAAAAGCAGGTTGCAGATCTTGGGCGTATTTCTTCTGGTCAGTAGGGTTGAGCGAGTCTAGAATCTTCCTCTTCACTTGCTTTTTCCGCAGCAATGTAAGCTTCGGCCATGAAGGTGGCACCGGTTGTATTGCGTCCTGTCGAGAAAAAAAAATTAAGTCAAGCGATCCGGATGATCGACGAGAGGGGAGGGAGGGAGGGAGGGAGGGGGGTTCAAACGCACTAATTTTTCGAATCCATTTCCAAGGTTGAAAGGCTCAATCCAATGGCACGAAGACCAAAATTGAAGTTTGTCATCTCGTACACTGTTTTTGTCAACAGTAAGTGTGTGAGCAAACAGAAAAAAATGTCAGCTTAGCATGGGGCTCCATTTCACACGGATTTGAAATAGAAATTTTCGACTCACCGACTTTGGTCACGAGAATGTCAAAGCATTCCATGGAAAATCTGTGTCGTTTCAATGCAGGCCAAGCGGTAGCCAAAATCGCTACAAAAAGCAAGACCACCACATTAGCATTATCATCATCGCCATCACAGAGGTAATCGCAAAGTCAGTGAAAAAGTTTCTGA
>CAWEFA010000007.1:0-24047 GCA_963808135.1 uncultured Bacteroidota bacterium | reverse complement strand
GGGTTGAAGAAAATAGAAACTTTATGATAGAATCACCGCGCGACAATCACAAACATTTCAAGGAGTTAATTGAAGATGGGGAAGTTTCTCATGATTGTGCTGCTCGTCCTTTGGCTTGTCCAGCCTTCTTTTGGCGGGTCCTACTTTGTCTTTCAGGAATGGGGCGGTACATGGCAGGACGCGGACAAGACCTTCTCCAATCAGGACGACAGCCTCATGTGCTGGGCGGCCGCGGCAGCAAATGTCTTGAAATGGGGCCATTGGGATACCGCAAATTGCGATACGGCAGCTTCCATATTCGCTATCTTTCATGACCATTGGACGAACGGAACGGGTTCTCCCGTCGTTGCCTGGCAGTGGTGGTTCAATGGGAGGCCGACCGTCCATTCCGAGTCGGGTTTGCCGGCCGGGCATGGACGAAATGATGATCCGTCTTATGATTACGGGAAGTGGGGGGCTCACCTGAAGGGCAGTGACAAGGCTGGCGACTACTGGGCTTCCTTCGATTTCCACCGGTATTTCCACGAAGAATTGGATACGTCCAAGGCCATGGACGCCATAAACGCGTTTCTCCACAAGGGGTGCGGGGTTGTGGCGGGAGTTGAGAGGCGGGGAAGCCCGTGGGACACGTGTTGACCGTGTGGGGTTGCCAAATGGATGAGACCGGGTGTTTTCAGGGTCTTTACGTGACCAACTCGGATGACCGTGCCCACAAGCTCGTCTATCTTCCTGTGACCTGGAGTACCGGTGACAGGCGATGGGAACTGCCCGCCCTGGACGGATATATCAGGGAAGTGTGGGCGCTCGATCCCCGGCCCGTGTAGACTCCTCTGCCAGGGCATGTATCTTTCTTACGGCCTCCGGTGCCAGAGCATAGGTCGAGACAGCATGGCTGGTAACCTGTTTCGACCGCTTAGGGTTCATCAACAATCGCGAGCCGACGAAGGCAAGGGGGATTATGCTCTGCCAGTCCCGCCCAATCGGCGTAAGGTCCTCGATACTTCCTTTATAGATCCGTGACCGAAAAGGGCGCGGAACGACTCCGATAGGATCTCAAGCCGGGAAGCCCCGCGGTCCGCAAGGCCGAGGAGCGTAGGCACGATGCTGTGGGTCCTGATGCCCGGCCGGCCCCTCATGAGGGGCCGGCCGCCAAGGTCTCACCCATAGAGAGCCGCACCAGCACGTCCGGCAGGTTAAGACCGGCCGCCAAGGCGTTCATGGGCTCTACGAGGCGCGGATTTGCCTCTATGTATGCCGGTTCTCCGGTGCCTGGATCGAAGAAATAGTCCAGGGCCAGGGCACCGTGCCATTTGAGTTCGTGACCCACCATTTGCAGATGCTCCCGCACGTGAGGATGGTCCACGCTGAGACGGGCGCTTTGACTTCCACCAGGCCCTTCCGCCTGCTGGGACGTACAATGCACGGCGACGAGGCGCCCTTTCTCGAACACGGCCTGGGCCTGACTCAGGATACCCTGGGCAATCGCCTGGACCAGAATCTCGGTCGAGCCGTCGAGGAGGCCTCTTCCTCCAGGGCGAAAGCGGCAGCCGACCGGTCATTCCGGTTGCTTATCTTCCATACGCCGTACCCGGCCGTGCCATAGGGCGTCTTTATATAGTACGGATAGTCAGCTATCGCTTCGACCTGGGAACAGGAATTGACGTAGCGGGTGGTAGGATGGGGCAGGCCGAGACGGGCAACAAGTCTCATGAACAAGGTTTTGCTTTGAAGCAGGGCGAATCCGCCGAATGGCGTTAAAGCCAGTCCGACCTTCGGGCCGAGCCGTTCCCTTGCCGCGGCAAACAGATAGGCCTGCTCGTGCACCGGCAACAGAACGTCGTATCTTTCTGCGTCAAGCCGTGAGACGACCCAATCGAGATACCCCATGGGGTCGTCAGTCCACGGGGGACACCGGTAAAAACGGCGGACAAAGCGTGAGAAGCGGCCAATGCAGAATGGTTCGGGGTCGCACACATCGACCCGATAACCATAAAGGCCCAGGGCAGAGATGGTCTGTCGGGACGATAAGCTCGACCCCTCGGAGAGGAGTATGGACACGTCTTTCAGGGCTTTCGGCGGTCGACGTAGATTATGAGGCATGGCAACCATCCTCTATAGATACCCCCCCTTCGCTCAGGGGCGTGCTGTCACACACTGTTGCCCCCAGGTTTACTGCAATTGCGGCGATGCCTCCTCAACGAATCCGCGGGCGACGTATATAGGCCGGGTTATGAGCGGAGCTTGGGAAGCTTCAGGCGGAAGACGAATGCTGCTGCGATACAGCACGCAGAGCTGATAAAGACCGTACGAGGCGCCCCGAGATACGAGGCCAGTATTCCTGCCATGAGGGCTCCGAAGGGCATGCAGCCTATGGTTGACATGGCATGAAAGCTCATAACCCTGCCTCGTTTGTCCTCATCCACGAGGGTCTGAATGATTGTGTTGCACGAGATGAGGACGCACATCATGCCTACCCCGGCAACAACCATCACGGCAAGGGAAATGTACACGTTTCGGGAAAAGGAGAAGGCCATAGCGGAGAAGCCGAACAGGGCAAGTCCCCGAAAGGTCAGCTTCTCTAACCCGACCACGCTCTTTCTCGACGCGAGAAAAACCGCGCTGAGGAGCGCCCCAACCCCGGAGGCTGCGACGAGGAACCCCTGTGTATGCGCCCCCCCGTGCAGAACATCCCTCGCGAAGACGGGCATGAGGACGACATATTGCAAGCCAAGGAAATTTAGGCACACAAGCACCAAAAGAAGGTAGCGTATCGGCGCAAAGCTGAAGGCATACTTGTAGCCCTCTTTTAAGCCTTCGAACGGACGGCTTGTGCTCCTTTGTCTGACCCGGTGTTGAATCCGCATCGCCAACAGGGCGAGTATAACGGCAAGAAAGCTGAGGGTATTGAACAGGAAGCATATGCCTTCACCAAAGGCAGCAACCGTGACACCCGCGAGGGATGGTCCAATGAGTCGGGCCCCATTGAACATGGCCGAGTTGAGGGCAATGGCATTGCTCAGATCGGCCTTGTCTTCTACTATTTCGACCACAAAAGCCTGCCGTGCGGGCATGTCGAAGGAATTGACAATACCCAGAAAGAAACTGAGCACGAACACATGCCAGACGACGATGTGGCCCGAAAGGGTCAGAAACGTGAGTAAAGCTGCCTGGATCATAGCCGCCGCCTGAGTGACGAGAAGCAGACGGTGACGGTCCCATCTGTCCACGAATGTGCCGGCGAAGGAGGCGAAGAGAAACATCGGGATGGAGCCCGTAAAAACCACGAGGCTGAGGAGGAAAGGGGAACTGGTGAGCCGGTAAACAAGCCAGCTCATGGCGATCTGCTGCATCCATGTACCGATCAGCGAGGTGCCCTGACCGGTGAACCAGAGCCGATAGTTTCTGTGGCCAAGAGCCCTTGCCAAAAATTTCAGGGAGGCACTATTCCCTGAGTTTGTTTCTTTCGGTGTCATGTTTCCTCTTATGTGCTCCGTGCACGACCCTGAACCGACGGTCTATGGAGCGGGGCTGTTCCCGGCCGCAACCCACTGCACGATTTTTGCCACCATTGCCTCATTGGTTGCCTGATCCGGCATAATCGATACGGACAGACCAGACGCTTCTATGGTCTTTTTCGTAACCGGGCCGATAGCTGCGATAGTGACATTGCGGAGAAAGGGGAGGGCGTCTCCGCCCAGAATGTCGACGAAGTTGGTAAAAGTCGCGCTGCTCGTGAAGGTGGCGATGGATATTTTTCCTTCAAAGAGGAAGCGTTTCAGCCTTCTACCGTGCCTGTCAGGCTTGGCAGCCCGGTAGGCAACAGGTGTATCGATGTGACCGCCTAATGAACGCACCATTTCTGGAAAGACTTCGCGAGCATTCTCAGCCCTGGGCAGAAGGATGCGTTGGCCTCGCAAGTCTCCGCTGCCCGATATTCGTGCAAACGCCTGGGCGAGTCCTTCTGAATGAAACGTCTCGGGAACCAGATCGGGCCTCATGCCCCAAGCCTTGATCGTGGCCGCTGTCTTGGTGCCTATCGCGCACAGGCGCAGACCTTTAAGGTCTCTGATATCACGCTCCTTCTGAAAAAAACGGTCTATAAAAGAGCGAAAACCATTAGCGCTGGTGAAAATAAGCCACTGATAGCCCGCGATGCCGTCTATCGCGTCGTCAAGCTCATCATAATTCGTCGGGGGATCGATCCTCACGGTGGGGAATTCAAAGATTTCAGCTCCCAGGTCCTGTAGCGGTTCGTATTCAACCGAATATTCCCTGGTTATGAGAATTCTGTGGCCAAAAAGAGGCTTCTTTTCATACCATTCGAGCCGGCTTTTCAGGTCCACCACATTCCCCACTACCATGACCGCAGGCGGACGAAGTCCCTTTGCTCCACCGCGGCTGCGATGGTCCCCAGGGTGGCCACGACGGTCTCCTGGTCCGGCCTGGCACCCCAACGAATGACTGCCGCAGGGGTGTCGGATGCCTTGCCGGCCTCTATGAGCCGGTCGCTGATAAGGCCGATATTCTTCACGCCCATGAGAAAAACAAGAGTCTCGTAACTTGCCGCCAGGCTGGGCCAGGAGATGGAACTTCCGTTTTTCGTAACCGCTTCGTTGCCGGTAATCACGGCAAAGGATGAGGAGTAATCGCGGTGCGTGAGAGGTATGCCGGCGTAAGCCGGCGCTGCGACCACCGATGTCACGCCCGGTATCACCTCGAACTCGATTCCTTCACGGGAGAGCACCTCAGCTTCCTCGCCGCCCCTACCGAATACGAAGGGGTCTCCCCCCTTCAGGCGACACACGACCTTGTCCTCTTTGGCTTTTTCGACGAGGGCACGATTTATCTCGTCCTGAGACATGGCGTGGTGGCCGCCTCTTTTGCCCGCGTATATGAACTCGGCGCCCCTGCCGACGTAATTGAGGAGCTGGGCGTTGACGATAGTCGTAAACAACGACGTCTGCCCGCTGAAGACACCGGCGCCCCTTTATGAGCAAACCGATATCCGTGTGGTTCGTTCTACTATGGACCCAATAGCACTTTTACCATCTTTCCCAATGATTAAATCGCTTTCCCAATGACCTGGAATCAACCGATCCTCTACCTCAGGTGGTCGCTCTGATATATCTATCCTGTCGGGTATCCTGCTTCGAAGTAGACCTCTACTCTCAGGCTTCCTCCTTTGGCCCTTTTGCTGTCGCAAATAGCTTATCAATTCCTTACGAAGCTCTTTCTTTGCCCATAGGTAGATGTATGTGTAGATGCTTTCGTGTGACACGTGATATTGCTTATTATGTTTATAAACTTGTCTTAATCGTTTTGATATTCGTTCAGGTGACCAATGTTGCTTGAGATGAAGTATTATCTTGTATTTAAGCAAAGGGTCTTTCTGTATCTTGCTCCCTTTGTGTTTTATTTTATTACCCTGAGTAGCATTCAACTGAGCTAATTCCGAACGATATATCAAACCGCTATTACGCTCTATTTCACGATTTATTGTACTCCTCGGTCGGTTAAGTGTCAGGGCTATTTCTGACCGCTTTTTACCTTGACTTAGTAATAACTCGATTTTTACTCTTTCTTCATAACTAATTCTTGTGTATCCATTCATAGTGCAACTTTTTAGAATAAAGTTGCATTAGATATTTGAACTCAAGAGGTTGTTGACTTTGTAAACAATAACGATGAAAAATATGACCATAGATGGATAATTCATCAAAGCACGGGTACAGTTTTAACCGGGTACTCTGAAAAGGAAGAACTGACACAGCCCAAAAACAATTGGGCTGAAATTAAAAAGAAGACTATTGTCGAATATTACAATGGGTTTATAGAATTTGCTAAATCTAAGAATAAATAAAAGTTTAGCTCGCTTATGGTCGTACAGATTTAGCGCATATAATCTGTGAGTTTTAAAAAGTTGAAAGTTGCGGATTATGAAAACCTGCAACAGCGGGGTAGTTAAAAAACACAAAATAACTGCTGGAAAAATATTATGACAATCCTATTGCCCGTCCGTCGGGAAGCACTGTAATTTTTACAGCCGCAGGGACTTTCGGCAAGCCGGGCATTGTCATAATATTACCGCAGATAACGACTATAAAACCGGCGCCGGCAGAAATACGAAGTTCATTTACAACAATATTGAAATTCCTCGGCCTGCCAATTAGCTTTGGGTTATCGGAAAGCGATTTTGGCGTTTTGGCAATGCAAATTGCCAATTTATCAAAGCCAAGCGCTGTGAGTTGCTCAATATCATTTAATGCCTGCTGGTTAAAATCAACCCCATTTGCGCCGTAAATATTTTTTGCAATGGTTTCAATCTTGTCTTTTATTGGCATGTCCAACTGATATAAATATTTCAATTTTACATTTTCATTTTGATTTATATTTCTTAAAACGGCTTCGGCTAAATTTAGCGCTCCCTTACCGCCTTCTGAAAAATGTTTTGCTATTACAGCTTCAACGCCTAAAGAATCGCAGAATTGAATAATCTTGTCCAGGTCTTCTTTTTTATCATCGGCAAAGTGGTTTATTGCCACAACCGGATTTAAACCGAAAAGCCTGATGTTTTCGATATGTTTAGCAAGGTTGCCCAAGCCTCCTTCGTTTGTATATCCGCCATGAAACTGAATGGCTTTAGCGGTAGCTACGATAACAACCGATTTGGGACTTAAATTTGCAACCCGGCATTTAATATTGAAAAATTTTTCAGCGCCAAGATCAGTTGCAAACCCCGCCTCGGTTACAACATAATCGGATAGTTTAAGCGCCATCCTGGTGGCAATTGCAGTGTTTGTCCCTTGCGCGATATTTGCAAATGGCCCCCCGTGAACGAAAGCAGGCGTCCCTTCCATTGTTTGAACGAGGTTTGGATGGATGGCGTTACGCAATAATACCTGCATAGCGCCCTGGGCTTTTACATCTTCGGCTTTTATCGGTTCGCCTTTATAGGTAAAACCTACCACGGCGTGCGCCAAACGATTTCCCAAATCCATAAAATCGGTCGCCAGGCAAAGCATCGCCATAACTTCCGATGCAGGCGTGATATTAAAACCATCCATGCGCGGGATACCGTGGCTAACGCCTCCCAAACCAATAAAAATTTCCCTCAATGCGCGGTCGTTTAAATCTATAACGCGTCTCCAAACAATCCGCCTCGGGTCAATATTTAATTCATTTCCGTGCTGAAGATGGTTGTCTATTAATGCCGATAGCAAATTGTTGGCTTTGCTAACCGAATACATGTCGCCAACAAAATGGAGGTTAATATCTTCCGCGGGCATTACCTGTGCAAGGCCGGAGCCAGTGCCTCCGCCTTTTATCCCAAAATATGGCCCAAGTGAAGGTTCGCGCAAACAAATCATGGTTTTATGTCCCAATTGCCTCAGTGCATCGCCTAATCCTATAGAAGTGGTTGTTTTGCCTTCGCCTTGTGGCGTGGGCGTCATCGCGGTTACAAGGATTAAGTTTCCGTCCGGCAAACCTGCACGCTTTTCAAGTTGTTCAATCGGCACTTTGGCTATATAATGTCCATGGGGAAGAATTTCATCAGCAGTAAATCCGAGTTCGGCGGCAACTTCATATATTCGCTTTATATTATAAGAATAATAGTTGTACATATTTTTCTCATTTTAATTTTCGAATATTCAAACTTAATCTAATATTTCTGAAATATTAATTGTATAAAATTAATTTTACAAGTAAAAAGCAACAAATTAATGCCAAATAAATTAAAAGAAGCAAAAAGCGCTCTTTTTGTAAACAAAGGTATTGAGCATTTGCCGGTAATTAGCGATGAATATTTAACCAATTTCAAACTAAAAAACAGGAGAATGTTTACTGCTGAAAAATTTACCAAAGGTATCCTGTTACACAACCGTACAATACTTAGCCAGGCAATAACGCTAATTGAAAGTAGGTTGCCCAAACACCAGAAAACAGCGCAGCAGGTTATTGAAAGTTGTATTCCTTATAGAGGCAAATCAATACGGATAGGCATTACAGGAGTTCCAGGAGTGGGAAAGAGTTCATTTATCGAGGCAATTGGGTTATATATTGTTTCGAAAGGCCATAAATTAGCTGTGCTGACTATCGACCCCAGCAGCGAGCGTTCCGGCGGCAGCATATTAGCCGACAAAACACGAATGGAGCGCCTTGCCAACCATCCGGATGCATTCATCAGGCCTTCTCCGGCCTCCGGGTCATTGGGCGGCGTAGCCCGAAAAACCCGCGAAGCTATTTATTTATGCGAAGCCGGAGGTTTTGATATTATTTTTGTGGAAACTGTGGGGGTAGGGCAATCGGAAACCGAAGTCCATTCAATGGTCGATTTTTTCCTGCTGCTTATGCTTACCGGGGCCGGCGACGAACTTCAGGGCATTAAAAGGGGCATTATTGAAATGGCCGATGCAATTGTTATTACAAAAGCTGATGGAAATAATATTGAAAAAGCCAACCAGGTCAAATTGCAGTTTCAAAGTTCTTTAAGTTTTTTTCCTATTGCCGAATCGGGCTGGGCGCCAAAAGTCCTTACATGTTCATCGCATGATAACAAAGGCATTGATGACGTATGGGAAGTTATAAATGAATATATCAATTTAGTAAAAAGTAACGGGTACTTTGAGCTTAGCAGGATTGAGCAATCGAAATACTGGATGCACCATACAATCAGGGAAAGTTTAAGCGGGCATTTTTATGAAAACCATCATATTAAAAACAAGCTGCAACAATTAGAGAAAGATTTAATTGCAGGGAACATCAGCAGCTTTGACGCAGCCAACCAATTGTTGTTAGAATATTTTAAAATTATGAAAAAATAAAATTGTTATCAGATTATTGATTGTCCATTTTCATTGTATTATTTTTTGTTAAAAACAATGTGCCGGATGAGCGCCGGTTTAAATTTCATTTGATATAAAAATACAATTATTATCTTTGTCGCAATATTAACGACGCAATATGCGTCCTATTATTCAGTTATAATAAGCTGGATTGGTTCACAGGAAAATAAATATTATTAAAGATATTATTTCAGAATTGTGTTAGAGTTAGAAAATCTTATAAAAGGTATTGTAATGGGTTTTTTATTATCAATACCATTAGGGCCGATTGGAATTATTTGTATACAGCGGACATTAGGCAAAGGCAGGTTGTCGGGCTTTATATCGGGGCTGGGGGCAGCATCGGCTGATACACTGCTGGCTATAACTGCCGGGCTCGGGCTTTCATTTGTTATCAATTTCATTAAAGGCAATCCTATTATTATTAAACTTGCAGGAGGCATAATCCTTATTGTTTTGGGAATCCGAATTTTTTTTAAAAGCCCTGTAAAACAAATCCGTGAGAAAAAATCAAAGAAAAACAGTCTTTATACCGACTATTTGTCCGTTCTTATGCTTACCTTATCCAATCCTATTGCTTTATTTGTTTTTATAGCTGTATTTGCCGGCCTTAACATGGTTAAAGTTTCCCATAATTTTTTATTCAATATATTCGTATTCACAGGTATATTAATCGGGACATCGCTTTGGTGGTTTATCCTTACATCTTTTGTAAATGTTTACCAGGATAAATTCAGTTTAAAAAATCTTTGGTGGTTAAATAAAATTACAGGCGCCCTGATTTTTATTTTTGGCATGCTGGCACTTCTTAGCATTTTCCTGAAATAAAATATACCCGCTGTTTTTTATGAAGCGCTTATGTTCTTCGATACACAATTATAGTTCTTCTATTAAACGAAACACGTTTTATTCCTTTTTAAACAAATTAGCATGAATAAATATTTATACCCTTTAAAATTTAAGCCCATCCTCAAAGGCAAGATTTGGGGCGGAAACAGGTTGCAAAATTTGCTGAACAAAGAGAAAGCTTCCGATAAATGCGGCGAGAGCTGGGAAATAGCCGATGTTGGAAAAGATATTTCGGTAGTTGGCAACGGATACCTGGCCGGCAACAATCTCGGGGAGCTATTGGAAGTGTACATGGGCGATCTGGTTGGCGACAAAATCTACGATATATTTGGAAACCAATTTCCGCTGCTTATTAAATTTATTGATGCAACCGATAAGCTGTCCATCCAGGTTCATCCCGACGATAAAATGGCGCAGGAACTGCACAATTGCCAGGGAAAAACGGAAATGTGGTATATTGTGGACAATGAGCAGGGCGCGGAGTTAATTGCCGGTTTTAATAAAAAAGTTGACAAGGAGATATACCTGAATCATTTAAACAGCAACAACCTGGTTGACATATTAAATTTCGAGAAAGTCCAACCGGGAAATGTATTTTTTCTTCCGGCGGGAAGGGTGCATGCCATCGGGGCGGGAATACTTTTAGCCGAAATACAACAATCATCGGATATTACTTACAGGATTTTTGACTGGAACCGTTTGGACGATAACGGAAAACCCCGCGATTTACATACCGACTTAGCCCTTAAAGCAATTGATTTTAATTTTTACGAAAGTTATAAAACCAATTATAATACCATATTGAACAAAACCGTAAACATGGTCAATTGCCCTTACTTCTTTACAAACATTTTACAATTCGATAAACCCATAGAGAAGGATTATAACCTTATTGATTCTTTCGTAATTTACATGGCAATTGAAGGGCAATTTATAATAAAACCTCTTGATACCGAAGCTGTGGAAGTAAACAAAGGGGAAAGCGTACTTCTGCCGGCGGTTGTTAAAAACCTTGAACTGGAACCCAAAGAACAGGCTAAAATTTTAGAGGTGTATATTAAATGATTCCGGACAAGTTGCCTTGCAAGCACCTTAATAGTTCAAGTTTTCAACTTGGACTATTTGAACCTGCCACTTAAAATAAAAAGTTACAAACTTCAAGAAAAATAGCTCAAGTTAAATAAAATTGAGCCATACGAGCGGTTCTTAACTTTTTAATTTCCTAATTTTGGCCGTTTAATTTTAAACGCTTCAAAATATAGTTTATAATCCGCGCTGTCCATTACGGGATAATCAAACAACAAGGCACATTTCTCAGGCTTGTTGGGCAGATATATTGCCATAAATAATTTTCCTTCTTTTGGGCCAAAGTCTTTATTAGGTACAGGATAATCCCCATCATTATAACGGGTTTCATATTCTTTGCCTTGCACAGAATATGAAAAATCAATGGATTGTGGAGAACCACCTAATCCAATAAGTGTTGAAGGACTGTATTCAATAATTTTACCTATCGTGTAGGCGCCATTATCTTCCATGTATTCAATTTGAGCTTGCCTTGATTGTTGCATATATTTGCTTATAACAATTATAATAAATATACATACCAATAATCCTATAAAAGGGTGCATTCTCTTTTTTTACTCGATTCTTTTAGCATTTATTAATTATTTAATTGAATAAAAGTATTATTATTTCGCTGTAATGGATTTTCATAATCCATTACTTTCAATTTTATTAAAACGCTTAAATTAAGCTATCTTTAAATCCACGCAAGCTGAATCATTTACTTATAGTTTATCAAACAAATATAAAGGGAAAATTTAAAATTAAATACCGGCTAATAAATTTTTGTTCTCGGATTGCCCAAGTTAATTCAACAAAAATTACAATGACTGATAATCTTCAATATTCCATATTTTGTTTTAATTTCGGAACCTGAAACTTGAAATTTGAAACTCTAAAAAAATTTAAAAACCAAAAAACATCCATTCATCCGGTATATGTCAAATTTTTCAATATCTGTAAAATTTATAAAAAGCAGTAACGATTATAAACTCTGCCCGGCAGGGAATTTTCCTGAATTTGCATTTATTGGCCGCTCCAATGTTGGTAAATCGTCGCTTATAAATATGCTTACCGGCGTTAAAAACCTTGCAAAGATTTCTTCAACGCCGGGAAAAACGCAACTCATCAACCATTTTCTGGTAAATGATAACTGGTATCTTGTCGACTTGCCCGGATACGGTTATGCACGCGCTTCAAAGTCGAGCATCGGGCATTTTAACGAGCTTATAAAAGGCTACATTGTTACCCGTCCAAATTTGCTTTGCCTGTTTGTGCTGATCGATTCGAGATTAGAACCCCAGAAAAACGACACCGGTTTTATTACTTTTTTAGGACAGTTAAAGGTTCCTTTTGTTATTGTTTTTACCAAAACCGATAAAATTTCGTCCGGTCAGTTGCAGAAAAATATTCACGGGTTCAAAAAAGCATTGCTCCAAACATGGGAAACGCTGCCGGAAATATTTATATCTTCCGTTGTAAACAAAAGCGGAAAGAAGGAAATCCTGTCTTTTATAGAACGCGCCATTCAATCTTTTAAAAAGTAAATCTGAACTTTTTAAAAATATTTACCCACATATTAAATTAACATCACCCGATATTTTTTAAATTTGCGTGCCAATTTTAACAGATTGTTTTTAAGCGGGATTATTTCAGAATAACCGATAATTCAATCAAAACCGGCATAAATAGTCAAATAGAAGAAGATGGACCGAAAATCGCCAATTAAGTTTTTTGCAGGCACAGCATCTGCTAATATTGCGGAAAAAATTGCAAAATGTAATAATTCTGAATTAGGAAGCACGCTGCTTCTCAGGTTCAGCGATGGCGAGTTTCAGCCGTCATATCTTGAATCGGTCAGGGGCTGTGATGTATTCATCATTCAATCGACTTTTCCGCCTGCCGAAAATCTTTTTGAATTGCTGCTGATGATCGATGCAGCCAAGCGCGCATCGGCCGAAAGGATTGTAGCAGTAATTCCGTACTTCGGTTTTGCACGCCAGGACAGGAAAGACCGGCCACGTTCGGCAATAGGCGCTAAATTGGTGGCCAACCTTTTGGTTGCTGCAGGAGTAGACCGGGTTTTGACAATGGACTTGCATACCGACCAACTCCAGGGCTTTTTCGACGTTCCGGTGGATCATCTTTACGCTTCATCGATATTTGTTCCTTATATCATGAATTTAAACCTCGATAACCTGGTGGTGGCCGCTCCCGATATGGGAGGCACAAAACGCGCCAACGCCTATTCGCGGTTTCTGAAAACCGAAATGGTTATTTGTTATAAGCTCAGAAAGAAAGCCAATGTTATTGAAGAGTTTAAAGTTATTGGCGAAGTGAAAGACAAAAATATTATTATCATCGACGATATGATCGACACAGCCGGAACAATTCAAATTGCCGCCGATATGATGATGGGAGAAGGCGCCAGGAGTGTAAGGGTTTTTGCAACACATCCCGTTCTCTCCGGCCCGGCTTACGAGAGAATTGAAAATTCGAAAATCACCGAGATAATTGTTACCGATACAATACCGCTAAGAAAGGAAAACCCGAAAATAAAAGTCCTTTCTATAGCTGAGATTTTTGCTGACACTATAAATAAAGTTTACAACTACCAATCAATCAGTAGTAATTTTCTCGTTTAAGTTGTTATATTTGCAGTCCCTGTTTTTGAAACGCCTTCGGGCATTCGTGTAATGGGGAATTAACAGCACAAATGTTAGTTTTAGTTAATTCTGAGTAGCACAATTAAATTATTTTAAAATGAAAACTATTAAAATTAAAGGGTCTTTAAGGACCGATTTGGGCAAAAAAGCTTCCAAAATTCTTCGAAAAAATGACAATGTGCCTTGTATAATTTACGGGGGAGAGAAAAACGTTAATTTTTATACATCATTGCTGTCATTGAAAAACCTTATTTATACTCCCAATGTGTATTTAGTTAAATTGGATATTGAAGGTGATGTTTATGACACATACATGAAAGAACTTCAGTTCCATCCTGTAACCGATAAAGTAATTCATATTGATTTTGTCCAGATTTCCGCAGACAAACCAATAGTTATGCAAATACCGGTACACCTCACGGGCAATGCAATTGGAGTTAAGAAAGGCGGTAAATTAAAATTGGCCAAACGACTTTTGAAGATTAAAGGGCTTCCTAAAAATTTGCCCGATTTTCTCGAATTAAATGTTGAAGATATTGACGTGGGTCAAAGTATAAAGGTTGGCGACCTGAAATATAAGAATATAACCATTCTGAATAATGCCCGTGAATCAGTTGTTAGTGTTCTTGTATCGAGGATAGCTGAACCGACTGCCGAAGAAGCTGCTGCTACAGCTGCTGCCGTCGCTGCCACAGCTCCTGCTGAAACAACAGAAGAAAAAGCAGAATAATAGTCAATAATTGACAATTTATAACCGGTTAAGTTTAATTCGTTTAATACATTGAAATATCTTATTGCCGGCCTAGGAAATATCGGCGACGATTATGCCCATACCCGCCATAATATAGGATTCGACATATTGGATGCCTTGGCCGGGGCGTCCAATATTTTTTTTGAAGACAAGCGATATGCTTTTAAAGCCGAGATGAAATTCAGGGGAAAACAGCTTGTCCTCATCAAACCTTCTACATTCATGAACCTTAGCGGCACGGGCTATAGATTACTGGCTGAAAAAAGAAAAAATCCCCGTTGAAAACATGCTCGTTATTGTCGACGATTTGGCGCTTCCTTTCGGCACGTTGCGCATACGCCCGAAAGGCGGCGATGGCGGACACAATGGACTTAAAAATATAAGTGAAATTCTCGGCCACCAGGATTATGCACGTTTGCGTTTCGGTATCGACAGCCAGTTTTCCAGAGGCCGGCAGGTAGATTATGTACTAAGCCCCTGGGACGATGATGAAAAAAAAGCATTAATCCCGCGTATTGAAGCAGCCTGTGAAATAATTAAAAGTTTTGCATACATTGGCCTCGAAAGAACAATGACTGCTTACAACAATAAAATATAATTTGAATTTGTTAATTCAAATTATATTAAAGCCGTATAAAAGTTCCTTAGTGAAACTTTGTGATATCCTTCGTGTAACTTTGTGGTAAAATTTATATTCTGAAACACAACGGATACGGAACGCTTCCTAATTTTTACAAAGTGCATATTTTTTAGAAAGCTTTAAAACAATCCCTGCACTTCTGATTTCAGAAAGTCGATTGCAGCCTGTGTCGGCGTTTTCTGATATTCGCTTATATTTTCAAGGATTTTTTTATTCAGTTCAATAGCTGCTGTGGCAGGATTGGTTTTTTCCGCAGCTGTGTTTATTATTTTAATCATTTGGGCGCGAGCGCTTTTAACCATCTCCCACCCTTTGGCCGATACATATACCTGCTGGGACAGGTTATGCTCAAACTCATTGCGGATTGACATTAACAGTTCGGAATGTAACTGCATGCTGGTCATACCGGCCTGGTTATGCCGCATTAACAACGACTCAATTGAAATCCTTTCCAGAAAAAGAATTATTCTTTCATAAGCCTGCAGCCTGAGTGGGATAGTAATTTCATGATCTTTCATCATTAATTCCACATTCCTTTGCTTTTCTGAACTTCTCAGGAAAGCGCGCACAAGAAATAGTGTAATCAATAGAATTACCAACGCAGGGATGGTATATTTCAATATTTCTAAAAAAACATCCATTTTTGAAATTATTTAACATTAACCTACAATATTAATTAAAATAGTAGATAAAATTTTAATTTTGTCTTATTGGAATACCTTAAACAATAAAATCAAATTTATGGAACAATTGTCGCAAAGAATTATGGCGCTATCGGAATCGCAAACGGTAGCCCTGAACCAGAAAACCAAAGAGCTTCAGGCTAAAGGTATTGATGTAATTAATTTAACGGTCGGCGAACCCGATTTTTTTACTCCCGACCATATAAAAGACGCAGCAAAAAAAGCTGTGGATGAAAATTATTCTTTTTATTCTCCCGTTGCCGGTTACCCGGAATTGCTCAATGCTATTTCTAAAAAATTTAAACGCGAAAACAACCTTGATTATTCCCCGGGCCAAATTTATAGTTTCGAATGGGGCAAAACATAGTGTTGCAAATGCAATGCTTGTGCTTATAAATAAAGGCGACGAAGTAATTGTTCCTGCCCCATATTGGGTTAGCTATGCCGAATTGGTTAAGCTTGCCGAAGGAAAAAATGTAATTATTGAAACCACTTTTGAACAAAATTACAAAATTTCAGCAGAACAGCTTGAAAAAGCAATTTCGCCTAAAACTAAAGCGCTGATGCTATGTTCGCCATCAAACCCTACAGGCAGCGTTTACTCAAGATCGGAATTGAAGGCGCTGGCCGATGTATTGGTGAAACATCCACAGGTTTTTATTATTGCCGATGAAATATATGAACATATAAATTTTATTGGCGGCCATGAAAGCATTGCACAATTTTCTGAAATAAAAGACAGGGTTGTGCTTGTTAACGGCGTTTCAAAATCATATGCAATGACCGGTTACCGGATCGGCTATATGGCAGCAGCGGCATGGATTGCCAAAGCATGCAATAAACTCCAGGGACAAATGACAACTGGCGCTTCATCTATTGCCCAGCGCGCAGCCATTTCAGCTTTAGAGTCTGAAAATACTTTTACAGAAAATTCCAGAAAAGCATTTCAGAGGCGCAGGGACTTGGTATTAAGCAACCTTATGAAAATTGAAGGCTTAAAATGCACAAAACCTGACGGCGCTTTTTATGTATTCCCTGATATAAGTTCATTTTTTGGCAAATCGGCACAGGGCTTTACAATAAAGAATTCCGACGATATGGGGCTTTACCTTCTCGATAAGGCTTTCATATCAACGGTGCCAGGCTCAGGCTTCGGCCATGATAAATGTATCAGGATTTCTTATGCCACCAAAGATGAAAATCTTGTTCTGGCTATGAATAGGTTGAAAGAAGCGCTTGATGCATTAAAATAATAGTATCATAATCCGATAAGAAAGAAAATAAAAAACGCTGCCAGAAAATTTTAAACCGGCAGCGTTTTTAATGATTTCATGTCCAATATTATTTAACCTTTTGGAATGCTTGTTCAAAATCGTCTTTTATATCTTCGATGTGTTCGATACCTACTGAAACACGAAGCAAACCCGGCTCAACCCCTGTAGCTTTTTGCTCTTCAAACGAAAGCTGTTCATGCGTGGTTGAACTTGGATGGATAATAAGCGTTTTTGCATCCCCGACGTTGGCCAAATGGCTGACAAGTTTTAATGAGTTCACAAACGTATCGGCTGTTTCTTTATCGCCTTTAATTTTGAAAGAAAATACCCCGCCAAAGCCATGTTTTAAATACTTTTTGGCCAAATTGTGATATGGGCTGCTGGATAGTCCGGGATAACTAACGCTTTCAACCTGCTTATGCTGCTCCAGCCATTTGGCTAATTCAAGTGCATTTGAGGTAATCCTGTCAAGGCGCAAAGAAAGCGTTTCAACGCCCTGTAAAAGTAAAAATGCATTGAACGGGCTAAGACAGCTTCCATAATCGCGAAGGCCTTCAACCCTGGCGCGCAAAACAAATGCAATATTTCCGAATGGGCCCGGAGCGCCAAATACATCCCAAAATTTCAACCCATGATAGCTTTCCGAAGGCTCTGTAAACTGTGGAAATTTACCATTTGCCCAGTTAAAATTGCCGGCATCGACAATTACGCCGCCGATGCTTGTCCCATGGCCGCCTATCCATTTTGTTGCCGATTCAACCACAATATTTGCCCCATGCTCAATTGGCCTGCATAAATAACCTGCCGCACCGAAAGTGTTGTCGACAATTAACGGAATCTGATGTTTTTGTGCAACTTTGGCAATAGCTTCAAAATCGGGTATGTTGAAACGAGGGTTGCCTATTGTTTCAAGGTATATTGCCTTAGTTCTGCTGTCAATGAGTTTGTCGAATTCTTCAGGAGCATCGCCATCGACAAACTTCACCTGTATTCCCAATCGTTTGAACTGCACTTTAAACTGATTGTATGTTCCGCCGTACAGAAACGTTGTTGAAACAAAATTATCGCCGGCTTCTAAAATATTTGTAAAGGCGAGAAATTGTGCCGCCTGTCCCGAAGATGTTGCAAGTGCAGCTACGCCTCCTTCCAATGCTGCAATGCGTTTTTCAAAAACATCGGTAGTCGGGTTCATTATACGCGTATAAATATTGCCGAACTCCCGAAGTCCAAATAAATTGGCTGCATGGGCAGAATCTTTAAACACATATGATGTAGTTTGGTAAATGGGAACCGCCCTCGAAAGGGTTGTAGGATCGGGTTCCTGTCCTGCATGCAATTGCAGCGTTTCGAATCTTAATTTTTTTTCTGACATAATATTTAATTTTAAATTATTATTGATTTTTAGAATATTAACAAAACAAATACTTTACACATTGGTTCGCGCATCTTTTTTGAAACTAAATAAATTTATGGTATATCAAAACAGATGCACTAACGCATGTGCATAACGCACATCCAAAGCATAAGGTGATTAATAATAAATGAAAACAGATTAATTATGCCAGGCAAAATTAATTGCTTAGCCCGGGCAAAATTTAATTTGTTATTTAATTTCGATTTCATCGGTTTAAGTTATTTATATTCTCCCGCTTTTTACGGGATTAGGATTTAGCACCGTTTCCAGAATTTAACTCTTTATTTTCAGTAAAATTTCGAATGGTTGCTAGAGGGTTACAGAGCCTAATCTCTCGCCTCTTCTTTATAAATAATTACACCTTTTTTACAAGGAAGTAATTAATAGCACAAAGATAAGAATAGAATTTAATAATTACAAATGTTATTAATTTACAGTCAAGATAATTTTTTGAGAATTTTTAAGCGGGCCTTTTTTGAAATATATCTTTTAAAGATAGCTAATTAATCTGACTTTTGTAATAAAGCTACCGCATAAGCCGTAACGCCTTCTTCGCGGCCCACAAAACCAAGATTTTCGGAAGTTTTTGCTTTAATAGAAACATTTTCAGGAGAAACAGCCATCACTTCTGCGAGAACCTGTTTCATTTTTGAGATATAATCGCTGATCTTTGGTTTTTGAAGGCATATCGTGGAATCGATATTGACAATGGTGTAGCCCTGCTTAAAAATAAGGTCAATAACTTTTTTCAAAAGCAATTTACTGTCAATATCTTTAAATTCCAATGAAGTATCGGGAAAATAATAACCTATATCGCGTAACCCGGCTGCTCCGAGCAATGAATCGCAGACTGCATGTATAAGTACATCACCGTCCGAATGAGCAAGAGCTCCTTTACTATGGAGTATTTCAATGCCGCCCAGCCAAAATGCTTTTCCTTCAACCAAGCGGTGCACATCATAACCAAAACCTATACGGAACATTATTTGGAGGTGTTTTGTTGTTTCTTTGGTTTTCCAACTTCATAAGTGGCAGTAAACCGCATAGTATTTGCTAATGGATTATTGCTGTAAGAGGTAGGGATTAAGTATGAAAAATCAAATGATAATTGATTCATTTTCAGGCCAAGCCCTAAAGTAAAATATTTTCTATTTCCTTTCATTGCGCTTTCATTAAAATAGCCGCAACGAAGCGCAAATTGGTCACTATATAAATATTCACATCCTATAGATTCCGTAATTTCCTTAATCTTTTCATCAAAACCGCCGGGCGCTTCCCATAGCGATTGAAAAATTCCCTGTGGAACTGAAACCTGATCGCTCATTCCTTTAATAATTGAATCGCCACTTGCTCCACCTTTAATAGGTGGCGTAGGAACTAAAAGTTTATTTAAGTCCAAAGCAACAGTTAGCTTATTATAGGAATCGAGATTTGAAGTAAAAGCTGTTCCAATCCTTAAATTTGCAGGAATAAATCCACTAACGCCATTATCGGTATAAGAAATTTTTGAGCCCAAATTTGAAATATTCACTCCCCACGCCCATTCTGCAGGTTTCTTATCGAGTTCTATTTGTTTGTGATAATATAATCCAATATCGGCAGCAAAAGCTATGCCTGCTTTGGAAGGCGGAGCGTTATCGGAAGTAATAGTACCAACTGCCAAATCGGAGCGTATAAACCTGAATGTTATGCCGCCGGATAGTCTGTCTGAAAATAACCTGGAATACGCTCCCTCTAAAGTAAATTCATTAGGATTTTTAGTGCCTTCAGACATCGCATTTATATCAGTTAAAGGAACGGAGCCTAAAGAAAAATACCTGATTGCCCCTGCAATAACCTGCTGCTTATCGACCCGCATAAATCCGGTTAAATACAGAAGATTTATATCATTAGTTAAAGCTTTTAGCCATGGTGTATATGTGCATGAAACCCCCAAATCGTCATCTAAGAATACATACTTTGCCGAATTCCAATGCATTGAATTAAGGTCTGGTTTGGTAGCAACACCTAAATCGCCCATTGAACCACCTCTTGCATCGGGCGAAATAGTGAGAAAAGGAACCTGTGTTTGAATAATATTTTGGGTTACCACCTCGCCATTGGCAGAATATTGTGAATAGCTAAAATTAGTTACAAATAACTCAATAAGAACCCCTAATAAAAAATACTTTCTGATCATTTTAAAAATTATTAAAAAATTTTTCAAATATAACTAAATTTCATTTGGAACGGATAATTACTAATTTACCGTAATTTTCAGCGTGCTTTCCTGTTTTTGTACTGATACTAATCCTGTAAATATATATTCCCTGGTTTACCTGGCGTCCATTGCTGTCGGTTCCGTTCCATTGTAAAGGCATTGTACGGAAACCTGATAAAATATTCTTTGCATTTAAAATATAAATAAGCTGCCCCGACATGGAAAATATTCTAATTTCAACATCTAATGCCTCATCCGGACTGTTATGCTCGAATTGAAAGTATGTATAACTTGAAAACGGATTAGGGAAATTTATAACGTTTTCAATAACTAAATTATTGTTGTCAATTACATTAAAAGTAATGGTTGCTTCAGACGAATTATTATAAATGTCCCAGGCAACAACTTTTATATTGTGTTCTCCGGAGTTAAGGTTATAAAATGGGTATAATGCTGAACCCCTTGTGAAATCATTAATTTCAGACTGGTAATAATCGTTTAGCAGCACTAAATTTGAAACATCGTCATCCAATACTGCAGTTATATCATGCCCGACACCAGCGCCTGTCATATTTATTCCGTTTTCATCATAAAACCTGGCAAGTAAAATTGGATTGTTATTTGTTATTCCGCCTGAAACAAAATTTGTATCGTTCATGAAAAGGCTTATTTTTGGGCCTATTGTATCGTTGTTTAAATTGTTTTCTATGCTCCCGACTATTAAATTATTTGAAAATCCGGCGATATCCGATATTGAATCATCAGCATAATAAACCAATTTTCCTTTTCCCAGTCTATAATTTATATCTTTAGGTATTGGAAATTCTAATGCAAATTTTCCATTAATAATATTTGAAACCCCTTTGAAAATTACGCTATTTCTTGCTGAATAACTAAATGGGGTATTATCGCCATTGCCAATTGTAGTGAGTTGCTCCTCTTTATCAAAAACGGTTGTATATAAAGTTCCATTTTTAAAAGCGCCGTTTTTATCTTCAATATGACCTGTTACCCTTGCTAAACCAAGGGCTTTTAAAGTATCAGTTTTTGAATTTATTGCCAAATCGCTAATCGAATCGGTTACAATTCCTCTGCCTTTAGGATAATTTAATATAGTAGCAGGATCGCCAAGCAAAGTAAAATTTAACTTATTTAAACTACTTCCCAAACTATTTTTTGCCAATCTCATAACATCGCCCAATCTCAAATAATTACCATAATTGTCTTTTTTAAACAGCGAATCATAAATGGCCTGATTGAGCTCAAAATTTCCATATGCATCAACTTGCCTTGAAGTTGAATAAAGTGCAACACCTCCTCCGTAAGGGTTGAGGAGGACATCTTCCCCGGCGGATGTCCTTTCTTCAAATTGTTCCCCGGGAGTTATCACATTTAAATCATCAAACCTGCTATATTCGCATGTTGCAGTTATAAACAGGGGTAATTTATTGAAATTTTTCCAGGTTGTAATAGATTCTACATTCAATAAACCCAAATGGGTAAGTTTTTCTTCATTTCCATGCCCGGTATAATTTACAATTAATACACCATCATTAATCCTGTTGTTAACAGCATTGTTAACATCGGGGCATGTTTGTCCAACAGAAGTTGTAATATAAGGGTAAGCATCAATATATATTTTTTGAATTATAAAACCAGAATCATTCGAACCGACATTATTAGCTAAATAATCGGCTTGTCCGACATGAAGATTGTTATCCCCATCACATCCTATGAAGCATAGTATGTTTCTCCAATCTCCCATTGCAGATGGTTTTGAATAATTAATAATTTTATTAACCACTGCTTCTGCTTCATCTGCATTTTTAATGGGCAACCTTCCAACCCCAATATCAAGCAAATTTGAGTTATCGCCCGCTGTGTCGTCCAACCATCCATAAAAGTCATCGGTAACATAAGATAAAGCTGTTGTTAATGAATTTGCCGATTCATAAGTAGGAACGAGGTTATTGTTACCAGGGTTTGTGGACTTATTGTCATATGTTCCATCGCCGAAAAGCAGCAGGTATTTTGGCATGTTGTTTTCGACTGTGCTTTTGTCGTAAAACATTTTAGCCATATCACGAATGGCTGAAATATCCCTTTTACCTGAAGAAAATTCATTGTATATTTTATCGGTTGAGGTAAGAAAAACCTTCAGGCCGTCGTTTGAAGTCCTGAAATCAGCCAGTATTTGCGCTTGTCTTATTATTCCGGTATCGGGAGGCGTAACAATTATCATGTCGGGAATTGCAGAACCATGAATGTTTTGATTTACAATTGAGCCAACATCATCGCCATCAGTAATCGGACCTGGAAAATTCGCATTAGGATTGAAGATTATGTACTGTCGCAAAGAATCTGCTGATGCGCTAAATGATAATGTAGTGCCGGAAAGTGTTGTTGACATTTTTTTAGGCAAACAAACATTTGTAATGTCCCAAACTGCTAAATCTCCTGACGCATTAGAAATATTAAAGTTGGCAGTATTCCCAGCGCCAACAGAGGCAATATCCCTGAATTGCATTTGGCTGCCTTCAAAAATTAAATTCCGTCGTACGTTTAATCCAAAATAATCTATATAACCTTCAGCATCCTGATCGCCTGAACATTCATAGCCCACATTAATTGTAATATTATCCGACGAAACAGGAAATGTAAAATTACCAGAAACTGTTTCAGCATAATCATCTTCCAAATCTAATTTATCTACCGTTCCAATTGCAGGTGTTTTATAATCTTTTCCGAAAAAATCAAATAAAAAATTACTTGGTGTGTTTGCCCTGCCAATAACCGAGTAGTAAAAATAAGCATTTGAAGAATTAACTGCATTTGGGAAATTATAACTAAAGGATGAAGTACTATTAACATCAAATCTTTCACCATACCATTCAGAACCACTGCGAAAAAATTGAACAAATCTTCATGATGATAAGTATAATCATCAAATGAATTAACGCTTATAATATTTGATGTTATATTCTCCTGGCTTGTATTAATTTGTTTCTTTCCAAAATAATCGGAATCGGTTAAAAAGTAATAATTATAGTCCGTAAATTTGTGTTTGCTGCAATAGAAATGCTTTTTATTATTATTAAAGTTCCAAACATCCGGGCCCTGGCCAAAGAATAAAATATAACCCCCGTCATTGCCACCATTCGCATATAAAGCAGCATTTTCGCGCAAATCATCCGGTCGCGGTTTAGCACATTTAATGGAAGCATGCCTCCGCCATTACCATAAACACAAACGTTTCCGGGGTTGCTAAAGCCCATCTGTTTTGTTTAGGGTTTATATATGCCATCTTCATTAACTTTTATTTTATACCAACGTCCTGTTGAAAGTACCGAATGAGTTGAATAATCACTTTTTGACACACTTAACTTTTTCATTGTATTCGCAGGAAATCTTAAAAAGAAAATGAAGTTAGCCGGTAAACAATCATTGACTTTTTATCTGACCATACAGGCATCAAAGAAATTTTGATTATGTATTTTTTCCTGCTTAAGCCTGTAAATTTTGATAATGTGAAAGTATCAGGCAACTGCGAAAAATGAAAAATTTTATTTGCGAGCGTACGTTTTATTTTTTCATAATGAATATCAGATATAATAATATCGCTGTAAAATGGCAAATCGAATTCTTCTTTATAGTAAGGAAAT
>CAWEFA010000006.1:0-29892 GCA_963808135.1 uncultured Bacteroidota bacterium | reverse complement strand
AAGTAAAATTTGCGGGATTAATAATAAAGGAATAAGAATATAAATAGCAACAAGGGATTTTAAACCACCGGACAAATTCAATCCCAATTAAATTGGCAAAACAAGCAGTTGTAAATAATACAAACCAGTGCGAACAAATCATTTCCCTTAATTTCAAGAATGTAATTGCTTATTACAACATAAATGAACATTTGTATTGCAGATACGGAAAAAAGGTATAAAACTTTTGAATTAAGATAACTTTGCCTGCTAAGGTTTAGAAATGCTTCGCGCTTTAATAATTTGGCATCCTTGATAATTTCTTCCGCACTGCCCATCATTCCTAAGAATAAAGCTACGATAATGCCCATAAAAAGAAAAACCGGGATATTCAGGTTTTCGCTAAAAATATATTTTCCACTTTCACCTGCTGAATATTTTGTAAAAAAGCCTAAAATAAATGCTAAAGCCGGAGCTTCCAAAATATTTACAACCATGTACTGAGTATCGGCAAATTTGGATTTGATGTTTCTTAATAAATAGAGATAAAATTGTACAAACTTATTTGGCAGGTTAAAATTTGTTTTTGGTATCGGTTTAGAAACCGGGTCGATAGAAATTTTTTCGTTAATAGTACCGAGGTAAAGCTGGTACCATTCTTCAGGGGGCTATCATACGGTTTCCCGTATGTTGCCCTTTTTCATTTATTTCATGGGTTTCAATAATCTGGAGTATTTGCTCGGGATTTAAGTTCCCGCACCAGATGCATTCGCTTTCATTTGAATTTACATGTTGAATCGCCGATTTAAAATAAACGAGTGAATCTATTGCATTCCCGTAATAAACAGGCCTGCCTCCTTTATCGAGGACCAATAAATTATCTAACATTTTGAAAATGTCGGACTACGGTTGATGGATATTTATAATTACAAGCTTGCCTTTATGGGTTTGCTGTTTCAGCAGGTCGATTATTTTTTCCGAATCGTTTGATGACAATCCCGAAGTTGGTTCATCGACAAATAAAATGTAAGGTTCACGCAACAATTCAAGGCCAATATTAAGCCTTTTTCTCTGGCCTCCGCTGATAAATTTATTAAGCGATGTTCCAACTTTTAAATCATGTATTTCAAACAAATCGAGATTTTTAAGCAAATTATCGACAATTACCAATATTTCATTTTTAGGTAAACCTCCAAAACAAAATCTTGCATTGAAATATAAATTTTCAAAAACTGTAAGTTCCTCCACAAGAAAATCGTCCTGTGGAATAAAGCCAATTATTCCTTTTAGCTTATCATTATTTTTATATAAATCAATACCGTTAATTAATACTTTGCCTGAATCGGGTTTTAAAGTGCCGTTAAGGATGTTCAAGAATGTTGATTTTCCTACTCCGCTGCCTCCCATAACCCCAATCAATTGTCCGGATCTTCCCTGGAAATTAAATGCCTTTATACCATTTTCGCTATTTTTAAAATTGAATTGTAGTTCATGCGCCGTTAATTTGATATCATTATAAGTCCGCATATGTCGGAAATTCCCGATTATTTCGCTATAATGAATTGTTTGAATTTTTGGACAACGGATCGCAGAACCTTTTTCTAATAAATATATTTTATTAAAGAAAATATATTTTCCATTTAAATATAGCCCATCGTCAACAACTTCATGCTTGAAAAAATATGTATGAATACCTTGAAAGTAAAACACAACAACTCTTCCCGACATATTTTCTTTAACCATATGGTAGCCGGGGGCGATTTCGTTTTTTACTCCTGAAATAATTAAATAATTATCGTTATTTGTTTCCGGTTCATACGTTTTAAAAACGAAATCATATAGCTGGTTAAAATCATCTTTAGCGATACCGAAGGAACTGGCAATAGTATTTATATAGTCATTGATATCGCCTGATATCTGGTAATTTTTATTTTTCAGGATATCCAATAACTGTAACATTACAAAAACCTTTTGTTTCAGATGAAGCCTGCTATTTATTTGTTCACAAATAAGGATGGTTTTGACAGAAAACAGGGAAATTCTTTTTATTGTGTTGACAAACTTACGACGTTGTAAATTTCTGAAGTGGAATTCGAACATTTGCAAATATTTTGCCGATTGCTCAGGATTGACCAATTGCGAAAGAAATGCTTCTGTAATTTTATGTGAATGGTGGTAATCGTTTTCATTTGGTCCCGAATCAACGTTTTCCTTCAAATTGCCAATTATGGCAAACAAACGCATAATAGATTTTAAAACTGATTCGGTCATTGTTTTTTTTATAAATCTAATTAAAAATTAACTAACAAAAATAATATTAGAAATTTAAATCCTATTGGATATGCTAACAGTTTTGATTAGCGAACGGCTACCATTGACCAGAATCTGAAATTAATGATATTTGGTATTAAAATAAAATATCATTAATAATATTAAGAATTTCAAAATTTTGTTCTAACTTTCATTGAGAAAACATAAATTTGCTAAGTTATAAGGTAAATATAATGGATCAGGATATTACAATTTTGATAATCGACGATGATGCTTTAATGCAGAAAGTAATTGAAGCCAGTTTAATAAAAGATAATTACAAACTGATTCTTGCATACGATGGTGAAACAGGGCTTAAAATGGCAAGGCAATTTATGCCCGACCTTATTTTGTTAGATATTGTTATGCCCGGTATAGACGGGTTTGAAGTTTGCTCATTGATACGCAAGGACGACCAATTGCTTTATATACCAATTATCATGATCACTGCATTGGATGATCGCGATTCAAAAATACAGGGCCTTGAGGCTGGCGCTGACGATTATATTTGCAAACCTTTCGATAAGCTCGAGTTTCGCGCCAGGGTAAGGACAATTACCCGGTTAAACAGGTACACCCGCTGGAGAAAAATCCATCAATTGCAGGAAGAAATTAGAGAAAAAAATAAGATTATTGAAAATCAAAATATCGAAATTGAAAACCTTCGTAACCAATTACTATCAAAATAAAAAATAGAATTATATTCCTTTTGTTTAGATAGGATTACTTAAACCATTACATTACCCAATTTATAAGGCATTAAAGGAAATGGAGTTTCATTTAAGAGAAACTTTTTATGCATTCATCCAGGCTGCCACTAATTTCGAAAACGTTATGCAATTGCAAAAGTTTGAAAAGTTCCATTACCTCATGGGCTACATTGCATATTTTAAAATGTCCGTAATTATTGTTGGCAGCTTTCATTACAGAAAGAAACACCCCAAACCCGGAACTATCAATAAATTGTACGCCTTCAAGGTCTAAAATAAGTTTTGTATTTGCTTTACTAAAAAAGCTTTTTAACTCTTCCTTAATTGGTTCAGAAACCAATGCATTGAGCCTTTGTACATTACTGAACGATACTACAATAATATCGTTTACTTTTTCTGACTTAAGCATATTTTAAATTTTATTTTGTTATTTATTTTCGTTTAAAAAAATATTTAATTCTTCAATTGCTAATTTACATTCTTTGCTAAATTTTTCAACTCTCGAATTATAAGTATTTTCTTCCTTTTTTTCGGAGCTAAGAAGTTCGAGATTTCTAAGTTCTTCTTCTAATTCAGACATTCCCATAATTGCCACAGATGATTTTGCTTTGTGAGCCAATTGACTTAAACTTAACCAATCTTGTTTTTCAAGCGACTTATTCATCCCTTCCAATATTTCTTTTATTTGTTCAATAAAAAGATCGATCATCTCTCTGAGAACTGTTACATTACCTCCAGACAAGGTCTTTAAGTAGGTTAAGTTAGTCTTCATATTCTCAATTTATCTTATATTAAATACGAAGTTAAAGTTAATTTTTTCAAATTATATTTAATTGATATTGCAAAATTTATTTAAATATAAATATTTTTTTTTATTTTTATCAATGGAAGCTTCGTTTATTTTGTAAACGAATTATAGCCTGAAATCATTAAGACCATAAATATGCACAAAAAACATCTCATCTGCAGCAGCATACTTCTGTTAATTTTAACTTTTACTAATGCGCAGACTGCAACAAATAATGACGCTAATTCTTTCTTAAAGAAGAAAAATGCAGGGTTAGCTTATAATAAAGGCATTGCAAATATCAAGGCAAAAAATTACAAGGAAGCGTCTGCAAACTTTTCTGAAGCAATTGACAACAATCCTTCATTCGATATAGCTTATTTATCAAGGAGTAAAGTTAAATTTGAATTATCCGATACTGCCGGGGCTTTGGCGGATATTAAAAAAGCTTTAGAAATTAATACCTCGCTGGGGGAAGGTTATTTTTGTCTTGGATATCTTTATTTAATAACAGATACTGCTAAAGCTACGGTAGATTTGTTCGATAAAGCAATTCAAAACGGATACGCCGAACCATTTGTATATTATTACCGGGGCATATTAAAAGATTATAAAAAAGACGCTCAGGGCGCTCTTAACGACATTTCAATTGCTATAGAACGAAAACCCGAATATTCTATAGCTTATTTTGATAGAGGTTGCGTAAGAATGCAGCTTAACGATTATCAGGGCGCCATATATGATTTCAGGCAGTCATTATTTTATGATTCGACCATGATTGCTGCCTACAATAACATGGCAAATGCCAAAACCCATATCGGCAATTATCAGGATGCTATTAATGATTTAAATAAATTGATAGAAAAACAACCCGATAACTATATGGCTTTAAATACCAGGGGATGCGCCAAATATCTAAATTCCGCTTATCAGGAATCTTCTGATGATTTTAAATCATCCATCAGCCTTAATGAAAAATACACAGCGGCATACAACAACCTGGGCAACTCATTGTCCAAATTGGCTGAAAACAAATCAGCTATAGAACAGTATGACAAAGCCTTAAAAATTAATCCAAACTTTGCAGAGGTATACTTAAACCGGGGTATTATTAAAGAATTAACAGGCGATGTTAACGGCGCCTGCAATGATTGGGCGATGGCTGAAAAATTAGGCAACCCCGATGCCGCCAAGTATGTAAAAGAGTGTAAATAATTTAATATATTGCAATAAATTATAAATATGAATTTAGCCAAATTGCTTCTTTGTTATATAGCAACCTGTATAATTTCAAGCCAGATACTCAACTCTCAGGAAAATGTCAGGATACATAGAAGTGAATTCAAAATTAAAAATGAGGGTTTCAGGGAATCATGGAAAGCAGTTAAAAAAGGCAATAGAAATTACAGGTTTGGTAAATCGACTTACAGAGATGCAAGAGAATATTATTTAAAAGCTTATAAATACAACGATAAAAATGCTGAACTGAATTACAAAATCGGGATTTGTTATCTATATTCCGATAATAAAGCCGAAGCAATAAAATATTTAAAAAAGGCATTTGAACTAAATCCAAAGGTAACCGAGGATATTCATTTTCAGCTTGCCCGGGCATATCATATGAACCTCGATTTTGATAATGCCGTTAAAGAATATACCAATTATAAATCAAACGTTTCACAACGAAAGTTAAAAAAACTCGACACCAATATTGATACCTATATAAGGGAATGTGAAACGGGCAAAAGCCTTATCAGCCAGCCTCAGCGAGTTGTAATCGAAGACCTTGGAAGAAATATTAATTCGGAATACGACGACTATTATCCGGTTATAGATTCAAAAGAAGAAACTATGTATTTTACTTCAAGAAGACCAGGAAAGGATAATACAAAAAGAAACTTCTTTGATAAAAAATACAGCGAAGATATTTATATGGCCAAAAAGAGGGGAAATGAATGGGGAATTGCCCAACTATTGAGCAAAAAACTTACAACAAAAAGATGTGAAGCGCCTGTTGCCCTTTCACCTGATGGTAAAACACTGTATATCTTCAAAAGCTCCGGCAACGGCGATATATATTATACTAAATTAGACAATGGCAAATGGAAAAGGCCACGTCCTTTCAGGCATATTAATTCCCGTTTTCGCGAAACATCCATGTGCATCCAATCGGATGGGAAAAAACTCTATTTTGTAAGCGATCGTGAAAAAAATTCCGTTGGCGGAAAAGATATATATTATTGCGAACTCGATAATAAAGGAAATTGGTCGAAACCCAAAAATATCGGGCCTCCAATTAATACGCCTGATAACGAAGAAAGCGTATCAGTTTCGGAAGATGGCAAAACATTATATTTTTCTTCCAATGGTCATCCCGGCATGGGAGGTTATGATATTTTCAAATCAACATTAGACGATAATGGCAAATGGTCCGATCCTGTTAATATGGGATATCCAATTAATACGCCCGATGACGATTTGTTTTTCACCATGATGCATAATGGAAAAGTAGCCTATTTGTCTTCTAACCGGGAAAACAGTATTGGCGGAAAAGATATTTACAAGGCTGTATTCTTAGGTGCTGCAAAAGATATGACGCTAATAAGGGACGTCAGCCCGCTTGCATTTGAATTGTATGACAAAAAAACCCTTTTAAGAAAAGCAGTTGAAGCATTTGCTGTCGATTCATCTATCCTGCTTACCGGTAAAGTGCTCGATTCGGAAACCAAACAACCGATATTAGCCAAACTGATATTTATCGATTCAGAAAAATCGACACTTATATCCACATTAATTTCTGATACTTCCGGTAACTATAAAACCCGAATACCGGAAAAGAAAAATTACGGTGTTGAAATAACTGCAAAAGGCTATTTGTTTTTTCTCGATATAGTTGATTTAAGAAAAGCTACTACCGATGTTGTAAACAAGGATTTCTTTCTGCAAAAATTGGAAGTTGGAGCTAAAGTTGTGTTAAAAAATATCTTTTTCGAAACAGGTAAAGCTGAACTGAAAGAAGAATCGTACCAGCAGTTGAATACAGTAATTGAGTTTATGAAAGAAAACCAAACTTTAAAACTCGAAATCTCCGGTCATAGTGATAATGTTGGCGGACTTACTTACAATTTACATCTTTCAGAATTACGCGCCAAAGCGGTTGTTACATATTTGCTGTCTCAGGGCATTGATAGCTCTCGCCTGACGTATAAAGGTTATGGGCCAAAACAGCCTATTGCGCCAAATACTACTGCTGCGGGTAAAGCCCAAAACAGACGTGTTGAATTTAAGATAACCGGAAAATAATCTATTGTTTTTCCGAAAAAAGGAAGAGCAAAATCAGCGCTGGCTTTTTCTGTTTTTTTTACCAAAATTATGTGTAATTATGATATATAAAACAAAAGTATTATTTTTAAGCTTTTAAGGTTTGGTGGTAAAGTTTTTCGAGAGATTATACAAAAGGCTCACCTGCTAAACTTTATAATTATTTTTATAAAACTTAACACAAAAATATTACAATGAAATTAAATTCAATTTTTAAGCTATGTTTGATTATTTCAGTAATCATAATATTTTTGGGTGCAACAGGCACGATAGGCCTGAACTGGCCAAAATACATTCTGAAGTAGGGAATGTTTTATATAACCAGGGCAATTATGCTGAAGCTAAAAAAGAATACGACTCTGCTGTTTGGTATTATTCAAAAGATACAATTTCTTATTTATACGGAGGCTTATCAAATATTTACATAAAAGAATATTTTGACGCAATTTACAATTTCAGTAAATTAATTTCATTACAACCGAATAATGCAAATGCTTATTTGTACAGGGGTATATGTAAATATAATTTAAGAAAATTTCAGGATGCTATTAGGGATTATAGCAAGGCAATAGAAATTAACCCGCATTATCCTGATGCTTATAATAACAGGGGAATATGCAAAAGTGAATTGAGAAAAATGCACGAAGCTTTAAATGATTTTAACCAGGCAATTAATTTTGATTCATTAAACTTTGAAGCTTACAATAATAGGGCTGCTTGTGAAATTGAGTTAAAAATGTTTCCTGAAGCATCAGCAGATTGTGATAAAGCCCTTAAATTGCATCCAAAGTTTTCTGAAGCTTATACAAATAAAGGAATAATCAGCAAGGAATTGGGTTTAAAAATGTATGCATTAGAAAATCTCAGCACGGCAATTATAATAAATCCGTCAAACGGTCAGGCATACTATTTCAGAGGTAAAGTCAAAGAAGATGTTAGAGATTTTATAGGCTCAAAACAGGATTTGGCAAAAGCCAAAGAATTAGGATTTATAAGATAAAAGTTGGCACTACCGGGGAAGATTATCTAATAGTTGGTTTTCATATTTTTTATCGGGCGTTTTTATTTTCAGTTAAAGGTTGAGGCCTGTAAATAAATATTTTCCCTCTCTTAATATTTTTTAATACCAATCGGCTTAATCCAACTTTTCTTCCTGAGAAAGCGGTATTTTGATGGGCTATTTCATATTCGCCCTTTGCATAAACTTTATGAACTATAGCTGTGTGCTGATCCAGAGTTTCCTGTTTTATTTCCAACCCTTTGGCAGTTTCAGTACGCGTTTCAATTAAAACATTTTTAAATTGAATAATATCGCCCGGATATATGGTATCCTTATTTGGGTTTAAAAGTTTTCCGTATTTGAATTTCCTGTCCCAATCGGCATTTACAAGTATCAATGCTTCATTGGCAAGGTCCCAGCATTCGCCATAATCAACCTTTTTGCCAATAACTGTTTCAACATATTTAACTATATTTTTATTTGCTTCCGGGATTGAATCCTGGGCATAAATTTTAATATTATTAAGAAATGAAACGATTAATATTGCAACAGCATAAAATATTTTCATAAAAAATCAAATTAAAAACGGACAAAAGCATCTGTCAGAAGTTTGGAATATCGGGAGTCCAAATCGTTTGTCCAACCAATCAAATACTGCGTATAAGGCCCGATGTTTAATTTTTTGATGTTTTTTGCATAAGGGTCGAGCATTATATCATAAGGAAATTCATGCTGGGCAAAAGCAATTTTCTTTTCGTTACGCCGGTAAACAGTTTTAAAAAGAGGGGCTGCCCCATATAAAGCCAAAATATTATGTGCAATTTCCGAAGGGTATTTATAGCTTACAATGGCAAATTCAACATCATCGGTATTATATATGTTAACCGGGAGTGAAATATCATCCCTGAAATAATTATTGACCATAAAAATAAGTGCAACGCTTTCCTTGCTATTTTCATCCCGTAAATAAGCTATTAACCGCTCTTTATTTTTTGGGTTTTTAATTTCAGGTATCCCGTCTTTTTCAACAATATTTAAGGTAGAGCCAACTTTTTTTGCTATTCCATCAGCCCAAAGGTTTAATTCTTTTAAACCCTTTTTAAATCCTAATTCTTTTAAAGTATTTTCGACAGTGCCCTGGGGAAGGTTCTTTTTTATTGTTGTGTATGGCTTGCCGATGTAATAATTAGCCCTCAGTTTTAAAGGAATTTTATTTTTTATAGCCTGGTTGTTTAACCAGGTTATAGCAACATTTATTGAATCGAGGGTTGAACGTATATCAAATTCCGACCAGGGCGATGTTTCTTTCGTATCAACAAATATAAAATATGCAAGGGCGTCGTTTTTGAAATCTTTGCAAACGTTTTTATACATGCCTTCCCTGTAATCGAGCCGGTGAAAACTAATTGAACCTAATAATATAAATGTAAGTATTAAGATAACTGACCTAAGAAAAATTTTCATTTTTTATTAAATAATCACACAATATTACAAATTTAAGAAAGAGAACATAATAATAAAACTTCGAGGATAAAATTTAAGTTTGCTTACATGCCAATATTTGAAAGACGAATTTTATATCATCCGGTTTTTAAAGGATTCTGAGCGATAAATATATCCCTGTAACTTTATTTAACGTTTAGTCAATTAATTTGTATATGCTTAATCCAAGAAGGTTGCAGTATTGCATTGATATTTAAATTATACATAATTTGAACATTTATTATTTTTATTGATTTTCATGACTTAATTTTGGCTTTTATTAATAACCTTAAATAATTTATGCCAAATAAAAAAAAGCAAAAGTATTCCGGCACATCAGATAAAATTGGTCTCAACAACAGAATTCTTGAAATCTTTAAAAATAACCCGACATATTTTTACAATTATAAACAAATATCTAAACTTTTAGGTTTTAATTCACGGGCTGAAAGAGAAGATATAATAGGAATACTGAAAGAATTAAAATCCGGCAATTCTTTAATTGAACCACAACCCGGCAGATATAAAAACAATTCAAAAACAATTTATATAACCGGAAAGCTGCAAATGACGAGCAGCAACAATGGTTTTGTAATCAGCGATGAAGTTGCAGAAGATGTTTTCATTGCCCAGAAAAACCTTAACCATGCCTTAGGCGGCGATGTTGTTAAAGTTAACCTGTTTGCCCGTCGCGAAGGGAGGAAGCTCGAAGGTGAAATTTCCGAAATCATTGAGCGCGCTCATAAACAATTTGTGGGAATTATTAAAGCAACAAAAAATTTTGCTTTTCTTCTTCCCGATAGCAAAAATATTCCTTACGATATTTTTATTCCAACCGATAAGTTGAATAAAGCAAAAAACGGTCAAAAAGCAGTAGCAAAAATTACAAGCTGGCCGAAAAATGTAAAAAATCCGTTTGGCGAAATTATCGAGGTTTTAGGTTATCCGGGACGTCATGAAACCGAGATGCACGCAATATTGGCCGAGTTTGAGCTTCCTAACAAATTTTCAGCCGAAGTTTTGGAATCAGCAGAAAAGATACCCGGCAATATACCTGGGGAAGAAATAGCCAAAAGGCGTGATTTTCGTCAAATAACAACATTCACAATTGATCCGATAGACGCCAAAGATTACGACGATGCTTTATCGTACCGGAAATTGCCAAACAACAATGTTGAAGTTGGCGTGCATATTGCCGATGTTACTTATTATGTGCCTTCGAAAAGCATTGTTGATGAAGAAGCTTATGAGCGGGGCACTTCTGTTTACCTTGTAGACAGGGTTGTACCGATGCTCCCCGAAAGGCTTTCAAACAATATCTGTTCGCTAAAGCCTGATGAAGATAAGCTTTGTTTTTCAGCCGTATTTGAATTGGACAACAATGCCAATGTCCGCAACGAATGGTTTGGGCACACGATAATTAATTCCAACAGGCGCTTTAATTACGATGAAGCCCAAAAAATTATCGAAACCGGCAATGGGGATTTAAAAGACGAACTTCAAGAATTAAACAGGCTGGCAAAAATATTACGCTCGAACAGGATGAAAAATGGTGCTGTTGAATTCGACAGGGCAGAAATAAAATTTGAAATCGATACTAGCGGAAAACCTCTAAATGTTTTTTTTAAAAAAAATGAAGATTCGAATAAATTAATCGAAGAATTTATGCTTCTTGCCAACCGCAGGGTTGCTGAATTTATTGGTAAAATGAGCCATACCGATAAAAATAGGACTTTTGTGTATCGTGTTCATGATGTGCCGAACAAGGAAAAGCTTATTTCGTTTTCAAATTTTGTGAAGAAATTCGGGTATAAGTTAACCACTGGTTCTGGGAAAAAAATTGCCGGAAGTCTTAATAAACTTCTTGAAGAGACTAAAGGCAAAGGCGAGGAGAATGTCATTGAAAACCTTGCATTGAGGGCTATGGCCAAAGCCGAATATTCTACAAAAAATATCGGGCACTACGGTTTGGCATTCGATTATTACACACATTTCACTTCGCCTATCCGCAGGTATCCGGATATGATGGTTCATCGGTTATTAGATTTCTACATGAAAAATGGCGAATCGAAGAACCGTGAAAAATATGAAAAAATGTGCAAACACTCATCTGAAATGGAAAAGCGCGCTACTGATGCCGAGAGGGCGTCAATAAAATACAAGCAGGTTGAATTTATGAGCGACAAGATAGGCAATGTATACGATGGAGTAATATCGGGCATTACCGAATGGGGAATTTATGTTGAAATTACCGAGAATTTATGCGAAGGAATGATCTCGATCCGCGAAATAAACGATGATTTTTATTATTTTGATGAAGACAACTATTGCCTCATTGGACGCAATAATGGGCGAAAGTTTCAGCTTGGCGATCCGTTGTGCATTCAGATATGGCGCGCCAACATGCTAAAAAAGCAATTGGATTTTAAGCTGGCGGAAGACGATATTAATATAGAACAAATCCAAAGAAAGCTTTAGGTGGAAATGCTAATTCTTAAAGCTCATACTTACTAAGCCTTTTCTTAAGTTCCTTTAATTCTTTTTGCATAGATGTTTCTTTGCGGGCCGATTCTTCCTGCGTTGCCCTGAGCTCTTCCATATTCTGTCGCATTTCTTCTTCCTGGGATGTCATTTCTTCGGCCTGGCGGCGCGACTGCTCTAAGCAATTTCGATGTTTGGATGTTTATTTTAACTGCCGATATTGTAGAAGCGATACTCGAGGCAATTTTTTCAACAAACTCAATATGGTGAGGTTGAAATTCAGTAAACGATGCCAATTCAATTACCCCGAAAACCTCGTCATTGTACATTAGCGGAACTATTAAAAGGCTGGTAGGATTTGCATCGCCAAGCCCGGAAGTAATTTTAATATAATCTTTGGGAATATCGGTTAAATAAATAGTGGCGCGTTCAAGATAACATCTGCCGATAAGGCCCTCTCCGGGTTTAAATGATTTTTGAAGAAATTTCTGATGGTTATAAGCATAACAACCGGCCAATTCAAGTAACAGATCTGCTTCCGAATTATCGCTAATAATAAAAATACCTCCCTGGTTTGCATCGAGATAATTTACAAGGTTGCTGATGATATTATTAGCTAAGTCGCTTAGGTTATTATTGTTTTGCCTGAGAATTTCCGAAAATTTAGCTATTCCTTGCGTAGCCCAGTTGCGCTTCGCATCTTCTTTTTTACGTTTTTCTTCTTCTGCTGCTGCATTCCTTAAGTTCTTCCCGCATTTTAATAAGCGAATTTCCCAGCTTATCCTGGTCGCTTAGCGGTTTAAACTCGCTGTTAAAATTACCCTTTCCGATTTCGATTGAAAATTCGGAGATTTCATTTAATTCTTTAAAAGGATTAAATGAAATCTCCGAATTTTCAATCGAAATCGGAAAGGGTAATTTTAACAGCGAATTAAAACCGCTAAGCGACCAGGAGAAGCTGGGAAATTCGCTTATTAAAATGCGGGAAGAACTAAGGAATGCAGCAGCAGAAAAAGAAAACTAAAAAATGGCAGCGCAACTGGGCTACGCAAGGAATAGCTAAATTTTCGGAAATTCTCAGGCAAAACAATAATAACCTAAGCGACTTAGCTAATAATATCATCAGCAACCTTGTAAATTATCTCGATGCAAACCAGGGAGGTATTTTTATTATTAGCGATAATTCGGAAGCAGATCTGTTACTTGAATTGGCCGGTTGTTATGCTTATAACCATCAGAAATTTCTTCAAAAATCATTTAAACCCGGAGAGGGCCTTATCGGCCGATGTTATCTTGAACGCGCCACTATTTATTTAACCGATATTCCCAAAGATTATATTAAAATTACTTCCGGGCTTGGCGATGCAAATCCTACCAGCCTTTTAATAGTTCCGCTAATGTACAATGACGAGGTTTTCGGGGTAATTGAATTGGCATCGTTTACTGAATTTCAACCTCACCATATTGAGTTTGTTGAAAAAATTGCCTCGAGTATCGCTTCTACGATATTGGCAGTTAAAATAAACATCCAAACATCGAAATTGCTTGAGCAGTCGCGCCGCCAGGCCGAAGAAATGACATCCCAGGAAGAAGAAATGCGACAGAATATGGAAGAGCTCAGGGCAACGCAGGAAGAATCGGCCCGCAAAGAAACATCTATGCAAAAAGAATTAAAGGAACTTAAGAAAAGGCTTAGTAAGTATGAGCTTTAAGAATTAGCATTTCCACCTAAAGCTTTCTTTGGATTTGTTCTATATTAATATCGTCTTCCGCCAGCTTAAAATCCAATTGCTTTTTTAGCATGTTGGCGCGCCATATCTGAATGCACAACGGATCGCCAAGCTTGAAACTTTCGCCCATTATTGCGTCCAATGAGGCAATAGTTGTCTTCATCAAAATAATAAAAATCATCGTTTATTTCGCGGATCGAGATCATTCCTTCGCATAAATTCTCGGTAATTTCAACATAAATTCCCCATTCGGTAATGCCCGATATTACTCCATCGTATACATTGCCTATCTTGTCGCTCATAAATTCAACCTGCTTGTATTTTATTGACGCCCTCTCGGCATCAGTAGCGCGCTTTTCCATTTCAGATGAGTGTTTGCACATTTTTTCATATTTTTCACGGTTCTTCGATTCGCCATTTTTCATGTAGAAATCTAATAACCGATGAACCATCATATCCGGATACCTGCGGATAGGCGAAGTGAAATGTGTGTAATAATCGAATGCCAAACCATAGTGCCCGATATTTTTTGTAGAATATTCGGCTTTGGCCATAGCCCTCAATGCAAGGTTTTCAATGACATTCTCCTCGCCTTTGCCTTTAGTCTCTTCAAGAAGTTTATTAAGACTCTCCGGCAATTTTTTTCCCAGAACCAGTGGTTAACTTATACCCGAATTTCTTCACAAAATTTGAAAACGAAATAAGCTTTTCCTTGTTCGGCACATCATGAACACGATACACAAAAGTCCTATTTTTATCGGTATGGCTCATTTTACCAATAAATTCAGCAACCCTGCGGTTGGCAAGAAGCATAAATTCTTCGATTAATTTATTCGAATCTTCATTTTTTTTAAAAAAAACATTTAGAGGTTTTCCGCTAGGATCGATTTCAAATTTTATTTCTGCCCTGTCGAATTCAACAGCACCATTTTTCATCCTGTTCGAGCGTAATATTTTTGCCAGCCTGTTTAATTCTTGAAGTTCGTCTTTTAAATCCCCATTGCCGGTTTCGATAATTTTTTGGGCTTCATCGTAATTAAAGCGCCTGTTGGAATTAATTATCGTGTGCCCAAACCATTCGTTGCGGACATTGGCATTGTTGTCCAATTCAAATACGGCTGAAAAACAAAGCTTATCTTCATCAGGCTTTAGCGAACAGATATTGTTTGAAAGCCTTTCGGGGAGCATCGGTACAACCCTGTCTACAAGGTAAACAGAAGTGCCCCGCTCATAAGCTTCTTCATCAACAATGCTTTTCGAAGGCACATAATAAGTAACATCGGCAATATGCACGCCAACTTCAACATTGTTGTTTGGCAATTTCCGGTACGATAAAGCATCGTCGTAATCTTTGGCGTCTATCGGATCAATTGTGAATGTTGTTATTTGACGAAAATCACGCCTTTTGGCTATTTCTTCCCCAGGTATATTGCCGGGTATCTTTTCTGCTGATTCCAAAACTTCGGCTGAAAATTTGTTAGGAAGCTCAAACTCGGCCAATATTGCGTGCATCTCGGTTTCATGACGTCCCGGATAACCTAAAACCTCGATAATTTCGCCAAACGGATTTTTTACATTTTTCGGCCAGCTTGTAATTTTTGCTACTGCTTTTTGACCGTTTTTTGCTTTATTCAACTTATCGGTTGGAATAAAAATATTGTAAGGAATATTTTTGCTATCGGGAAGAAGAAAAGCAAAATTTTTTGTTGCTTTAATAATTCCCACAAATTGTTTATGAGCGCGCTCAATGATTTCGGAAATTTCACCTTCGAGCTTCCTCCCTTCGCGACGGGCAAACAGGTTAACTTTAACAACATCGCCGCCTAAGGCATGGTTAAGGTTTTTCTGGGCAATGAAAACATCTTCTGCAACTTCATCGCTGATTACAAAACCATTGTTGCTGCTCGTCATTTGCAGCTTTCCGGTTATATAAATTGTTTTTGAATTGTTTTTATATCTGCCGGGTTGTGGTTCAATTAAAGAATTGCCGGATTTTAATTCTTTCAGTATTCCTATTATATCTTCTCTTTCAGCCCGTGAATTAAAACCTAAAAGTTTAGATATTTGTTTATAATTGTAAAAATATGTCGGGTTATTTTTAAAGATTTCAAGAATTCTGTTGTTGAGACCAATTTTATCTGATGTGCCGGAATACTTTTGCTTTTTTTTATTTGGCATAAATTATTTAAGGTTATTAATAAAAGCCAAAATTAAGTCATGAAAATCAATAAAAATAATAAATGTTCAAATTATGTATAATTTAAATATCAATGCAATACTGCAACCTTCTTGGATTAAGCATATACAAATTAATTGACTAAACGTTAAATAAAGTTACAGGGATATATTTATCGCTCAGAATCCTTTAAAAACCGGATGATATAAAATTCGTCTTTCAAATATTGGCATGTAAGCAAACTTAAATTTTATCCTCGAAGTTTTATTATTATGTTCTCTTTCTTAAATTTGTAATATTGTGTGATTATTTAATAAAAAATGAAAATTTTTCTTAGGTCAGTTATCTTAATACTTACATTTATATTATTAGGTTCAATTAGTTTTCACCGGCTCGATTACAGGGAAGGCATGTATAAAAACGTTTGCAAAGATTTCAAAAACGACGCCCTTGCATATTTTATATTTGTTGATACGAAAGAAACATCGCCCTGTCTGGAATTTGATATACGTTCAACCCTCGATTCAATAAATGTTGCTATAACCTGGTTAAACAACCAGGCTATAAAAAATAAAATTCCTTTAAAACTGAGGGCTAATTATTACATCGGCAAGCCATACACAACAATAAAAAAGAACCTTCCCCAGGGCACTGTCGAAAATACTTTAAAAGAATTAGGATTTAAAAAGGGTTTAAAAGAATTAAACCTTTGGGCTGATGGAATAGCAAAAAAAGTTGGCTCTACCTTAAATATTGTTGAAAAAGACGGGATACCTGAAATTAAAAACCCAAAAAATAAAGAGCGGTTAATAGCTTATTTACGGGATGAAAATAGCAAGGAAAGCGTTGCACTTATTTTTATGGTCAATAATTATTTCAGGGATGATATTTCACTCCCGGTTAACATATATAATACCGATGATGTTGAATTTGCCATTGTAAGCTATAAATACCCTTCGGAAATTGCACATAATATTTTGGCTTTATATGGGGCAGCCCCTCTTTTTAAAACTGTTTACCGGCGTAACGAAAAGAAAATTGCTTTTGCCCAGCATGAATTTCCTTATGATATAATGCTCGACCCTTATGCAAAAAACATCAAAAAATTAAACATCGGGCCTTATACGCAGTATTTGATTGGTTGGACAAACGATTTGGACTCCCGATATTCCAAACTTCTGACAGATGCTTTTGTCCGTTTTTAATTTGATTTTTTATGAAAATATTTTATGCTGTTGCAATATTAATCGTTTCATTTCTTAATAATATTAAAATTTATGCCCAGGATTCAATCCCGGAAGCAAATAAAAATATAGTTAAATATGTTGAAACAGTTATTGGCAAAAAGGTTGATTATGGCGAATGCTGGGACCTTGCCAATGAAGCATTGATACTTGTAAATGCCGATTGGGACAGGAAATTCAAATACGGAAAACTTTTAAACCCAAATAAGGATACCATATATCCGGGCGATATTATTCAATTTAAAAATGTTTTAATTGAAACGCGTACTGAAACTGCCAAAGGGTTGGAAATAAAACAGGAAACTATGGATCAGCACACAGCTATAGTTCATAAAGTTTATGCAAAGGGCGAATATGAAATAGCCCATCAAAATACCGCTTTCTCAGGAAGAAAAGTTGGATTAAGCCGATTGGTATTAAAAAATATTAAGAGAGGGAAAATATTTATTTACAGGCCTCAACCTTTAACTGAAAATAAAAACGCCCGATAAAAAATATGAAAACCAACTATTAGATAATCTTCCCCGGTAGTGCCAACTTTTATCTTATAAATCCTAATTCTTTGGCTTTTGCCAAATCCTGTTTTGAGCCTATAAAATCTCTAACATCTTCTTTGACTTTACCTCTGAAATAGTATGCCTGACCGTTTGACGGATTTATTATAATTGCCGTGCTGAGATTTTCTAATGCATACATTTTTAAACCCAATTCCTTGCTGATTATTCCTTTATTTGTATAAGCTTCAGAAAACTTTGGATGCAATTTAAGGGCTTTATCACAATCTGCTGATGCTTCAGGAAACATTTTTAACTCAATTTCACAAGCAGCCCTATTATTGTAAGCTTCAAAGTTTAATGAATCAAAATTAATTGCCTGGTTAAAATCATTTAAAGCTTCGTGCATTTTTCTCAATTCACTTTTGCATATTCCCCTGTTATTATAAGCATCAGGATAATGCGGGTTAATTTCTATTGCCTTGCTATAATCCCTAATAGCATCCTGAAATTTTCTTAAATTATATTTACATATACCCCTGTACAAATAAGCATTTGCATTATTCGGTTGTAATGAAATTAATTTACTGAAATTGTAAATTGCGTCAAAATATTCTTTTATGTAAATATTTGATAAGCCTCCGTATAAATAAGAAATTGTATCTTTTGAATAATACCAAACAGCAGAGTCGTATCTTTTTTAGCTTCAGCATAATTGCCCTGGTTATATAAAACATTCCCTACTTCAGAATGTATTTTGGCCAGTTCAGGCCTATCGTGCCTGTTGCACCCGAAAAATATTATGATTACTGAAATAATCAAACATAGCTTAAAAATTGAATTTAATTTCATTGTAATATTTTTGTGTTAAGTTTTATAAAAATAATTATAAAGTTTAGCAGGTGAGCCTTTTGTATAATCTCTCGAAAAACTTTACCACCAAACCTTAAAAGCTTAAAAATAATACTTTTGTTTTATATATCATAATTACACATAATTTTGGTAAAAAAAAACAGAGAAAAAGCCAGCGCTGATTTTGCTCTTCCTTTTTCGGAAAAACAATAGATTATTTTCCGGTTATCTTAAATTCAACACGTCTGTTTTGGGCTTTACCCGCAGCAGTAGTATTTGGCGCAATAGGCTGTTTTGGCCCATAACCTTTATACGTTAGGCGAGAGCTATCAATGCCCTGAGACAGCAAATATGTAACAACCGCTTTGGCGCGTAATTCTGAAAGATGTAAATTGTAAGTAAGTCCGCCAACATTATCACTATGACCGGAGATTTCGAGTTTTAAAGTTTGGTTTTCTTTCATAAACTCAATTACTGTATTCAACTGCTGGTACGATTCTTCTTTCAGTTCAGCTTTACCTGTTTCGAAAAAGATATTTTTTAACACAACTTTAGCTCCAACTTCCAATTTTTGCAGAAAGAAATCCTTGTTTACAACATCGGTAGTAGCTTTTCTTAAATCAACTATATCGAGAAAAAACAAATAGCCTTTTGCAGTTATTTCAACACCGTAATTTTTCTTTTCCGGTATTCGGGTTTTATAGTTACCGGAAGTATCAGAAATTAATGTGGATATAAGTGTCGATTTTTCTGAATCGATAAATATCAGTTTGGCTAATATCGGTTGTTTGGTTTCCGAATCGAGCACTTTACCGGTAAGCAGGATAGATGAATCGACAGCAAATGCTTCAACTGCTTTTCTTAAAAGGGTTTTTTTGTCATACAATTCAAATGCAAGCGGGCTGACGTCCCTTATTAGCGTCATATCTTTTGCAGCACCTAAGAATACAGCCTTGTAAATATCTTTTCCGCCAATACTGTTTTCCCGGTTAGAAGACAAATAGGCTACTTTTCCATTATGCATCATGGTGAAAAACAAATCGTCATCGGGCGTATTAATTGGATATCCCATATTAACAGGATCGGACCATTTGCCATTATCGTCTAATGTTGATTTGAAAATATCATAACCTCCCATGCCGGGATGACCATTGGAAGAAAAATATAATGTTTTGCCATCTTCCGAAACTGATACGCTTTCTTCGTTATCAGGCGTATTAATTGGAGGCCCGATATTTTTGGGTTTCGACCAATTTCCTTTATTATCGAGTTCGCAATAATATATATCTTTTCCGCCAACGGAATTTTTTTCACGATCGCTTACAAAATAGAGTTTTTTCCCATCCGATTGGATGCACATGGATGTTTCGCGAAAACGGGAATTAATATGCCTGAAAGGACGTGGCCTTTTCCATTTGCCATTGTCTAATTTAGTATAATATATATCGCCGTTGCCGGAGCTTTTGAAGATATACAGTGTTTTACCATCAGGTGAAAGGGCAACAGGCGCTTCACATCTTTTTGTTGTAAGTTTTTTGCTCAATAGTTGGGCAATTCCCCATTCATTTCCCCTCTTTTTGGCCATATAAATATCTTCGCTGTATTTTTTATCAAAGAAGTTTCTTTTTGTATTATCCTTTCCTGGTCTTCTTGAAGTAAAATACATAGTTTCTTCTTTTGAATCTATAACCGGATAATAGTCGTCGTATTCCGAATTAATATTTCTTCCAAGGTCTTCGATTACAACTCGCTGAGGCTGGCTGATAAGGCTTTTGCCCGTTTCACATTCCCTTATATAGGTATCAATATTGGTGTCGAGTTTTTTTAACTTTCGTTGTGAAACGTTTGATTTATAATTGGTATATTCTTTAACGGCATTATCAAAATCGAGGTTCATATGATATGCCCGGGCAAGCTGAAAATGAATATCCTCGGTTACCTTTGGATTTAGTTCAAATGCCTTTTTTAAATATTTTATTGCTTCGGCTTTATTATCGGAATATAGATAACAATACCCGATTTTGTAATTCAGTTCAGCATTTTTATCGTTGTATTTATAAGCTTTTAAATAATATTCTCTTGCATCTCTGTAAGTCGATTTACCAAACCTGTAATTTCTATTGCCTTTTTTAACTGCTTTCCATGATTCCCTGAAACCCTCATTTTTAATTTTGAATTCACTTCTATGTATCCTGACATTTTCCTGAGAGTTGAGTATCTGGCTTGAAATTATACAGGTTGCTATATAACAAAGAAGCAATTTGGCTAAATTCATATTTATAATTTATTGCAATATATTAAATTATTTACACTCTTTTACATACTTGGCGGCATCGGGGTTGCCTAATTTTTCAGCCATCGCCCAATCATTGCAGGCGCCGTTAACATCGCCTGTTAATTCTTTAATAATACCCCGGTTTAAGTATACCTCTGCAAAGTTTGGATTAATTTTTAAGGCTTTGTCATACTGTTCTATAGCTGATTTGTTTTCAGCCAATTTGGACAATTGAGTTTCGAGGCTGTTGTATGCCGCTGTGTATTTTTCATTAAGGCTGATGGATGATTTAAAATCATCAGAAGATTCCTGATAAGCGGAATTTAGATATTTGGCGCATCCCCTGGTATTTAAAGCCATATAGTTATCGGGTTGTTTTTCTATCAATTTATTTAAATCATTAATAGCATCCTGATAATTGCCGATATGGGTTTTGGCATTTGCCATGTTATTGTAGGCAGCAATCATGGTCGAATCATAAAATAATGACTGCCTGAAATCATATATGGCGCCCTGATAATCGTTAAGCTGCATTCTTACGCAACCTCTATCAAAATAAGCTATAGAATATTCGGGTTTTCGTTCTATAGCAATTGAAATGTCGTTAAGAGCGCCCTGAGCGTCTTTTTTATAATCTTTTAATATGCCCCGGTAATAATATACAAATGGTTCGGCGTATCCGTTTTGAATTGCTTTATCGAACAAATCTACCGTAGCTTTAGCAGTATCTGTTATTAAATAAAGATATCCAAGACAAAAATAACCTTCCCCCAGCGAGGTATTAATTTCTAAAGCTTTTTTAATATCCGCCAAAGCCCCGGCAGTATCGGATAATTCAAATTTAACTTTACTCCTTGATAAATAAGCTATATCGAATGAAGGATTGTTGTCAATTGCTTCAGAAAAGTTTGCAGACGCTTCCTTGTAATTTTTTGCCTTGATATTTGCAATGCCTTTATTATAAGCTAACCCTGCATTTTTCTTCTTTAAGAAAGAATTAGCGTCATTATTTGTTGCAGTCTGCGCATTAGTAAAAGTTAAAATTAACAGAAGTATGCTGCTGCAGATGAGATGTTTTTTGTGCATATTTATGGTCTTAATGATTTCAGGCTATAATTCGTTTACAAAATAAACGAAGCTTCCATTGATAAAAATAAAAAAAAATATTTATATTTAAATAAATTTTGCAATATCAATTAAATATAATTTGGAAAAAATTAACTTTAACTTCGTATTTAATATAAGATAAATTGAGAATATGAAGACTAACTTAACCTACTTAAAGACCTTGTCTGGAGGTAATGTAACAGTTCTCAGAGAGATGATTGATCTTTTTATTGAACAAATAAAAGAAATATTGGAAGGGATGAATAAGTCGCTTGAAAAACAAGATTGGTTAAGTTTAAGTCAATTGGCTCACAAAGCAAAATCATCTGTGGCAATTATGGGAATGTCTGAATTAGAAGAAGAACTTAGAAATCTCGAACTTCTTAGCTCCGAAAAAAAGGAAGAAAATACTTATAATTCGAGAGTTGAAAAATTTAGCAAAGAATGTAAATTAGCAATTGAAGAATTAAATATTTTTTTAAACGAAAATAAATAACAAAATAAAATTTAAAATATGCTTAAGTCAGAAAAAGTAAACGATATTATTGTAGTATCGTTCAGTAATGTACAAAGGCTCAATGCATTGGTTTCTGAACCAATTAAGGAAGAGTTAAAAAGCTTTTTTAGTAAAGCAAATACAAAACTTATTTTAGACCTTGAAGGCGTACAATTTATTGATAGTTCCGGGTTTGGGGTGTTTCTTTCTGTAATGAAAGCTGCCAACAATAATTACGGACATTTTAAAAATATGCAATGTAGCCCATGAGGTAATGGAGCTTTCAAACTTTTGCAATTGCATAACGTTTTCGAAATTAGTGGCAGCCGGAATGAATGCATAAAAAGTTTCTCTTAAATGAAACTCCATTTCCTTTAATGCCTTATAAATTGGGTAAATGAATGGTTTAAGTAATTCTGATCCTAAACAAAAGGAATATAATTCTATTTTTTATTTTGATAGTAATTGGTTACGAAGGTTTTCAATTTCGATATTTTGATTTTCAATAATCTTATTTTTTTCTCTAATTTCTTCCTGCAATTGATGGATTTTTCTCCAGCGGGTGTACCTGTTTAACCGGGTAATTGTCCTTACCCTGGCGCGAAACTCGAGCTTATCGAAAGGTTTGCAAATATAATCGTCAGCGCCAGCCTCAAGGCCCTGTATTTTTGAATCGCGATCATCCAATGCAGTGATCATGATAATTGGTATATAAAGCAATTGGTCGTCCTTGCGTATCAATGAGCAAACTTCAAACCCGTCTATACCGGGCATAACAATATCTAACAAAATAAGGTCGGGCATAAATTGCCTTGCCATTTTAAGCCCTGTTTCACCATCGTATGCAAGAATCAGTTTGTAATTATCTTTTATTAAACTGGCTTCAATTACTTTCTGCATTAAAGCATCATCGTCGATTATCAAAATTGTAATATCCTGATCCATTATATTTACCTTATAACTTAGCAAATTTATGTTTTCTCAATGAAAGTTAGAACAAAATTTTGAAATTCTTAATATTATTAATGATATTTTATTTTAATACCAAATATCATTAATTTCAGATTCTGGTCAATGGTAGCCGTTCGCTAATCAAAACTGTTAGCATATCCAATAGGATTTAAATTTCTAATATTATTTTTGTTAGTTAATTTTTAATTAGATTTATAAAAAAAACAATGACCGAATCAGTTTTAAAATCTATTATGCGTTTGTTTGCCATAATTGGCAATTTGAAGGAAAACGTTGATTCGGGCCAAATGAAAACGATTACCACCATTCACATAAAATTACAGAAGCATTTCTTTCGCAATTGGTCAATCCTGAGCAATCGGCAAAATATTTGCAAATGTTCGAATTCCACTTCAGAAATTTACAACGTCGTAAGTTTGTCAACACAATAAAAAGAATTTCCCTGTTTTCTGTCAAAACCATCCTTATTTGTGAACAAATAAATAGCAGGCTTCATCTGAAACAAAAGGTTTTTGTAATGTTACAGTTATTGGATATTCCTGAAAAATAAAAATTACCAGAATATCAGGCGATATCAATGACTATATAAATACTATTGCCAGTTCCTTCGGTATCGCTAAAGATGATTTTAACCAGCTATATGATTTCGTTTTTAAAACGTATGAACCGGAAACAAATAACGATAATTATTTAATTATTTCAGGAGTAAAAAACGAAATCGCCCCCGGCTACCATATGGTTAAAGAAAATATGTCGGGAAGAGTTGTTGTGTTTTACTTTCAAGGTATTCATACATATTTTTTCAAGCATGAAGTTGTTGACGATGGGCTATATTTAAATGGAAAATATATTTTCTTTAATAAAATATATTTATTAGAAAAAGGTTCTGCGATCCGTTGTCCAAAAATTCAAACAATTCATTATAGCGAAATAATCGGGAATTTCCGACATATGCGGACTTATAATGATATCAAATTAACGGCGCATGAACTACAATTCAATTTTAAAAATAGCGAAAATGGTATAAAGGCATTTAATTTCCAGGGAAGATCCGGACAATTGATTGGGGTTATGGGAGGCAGCGGAGTAGGAAAATCAACATTCTTGAACATCCTTAACGGCACTTTAAAACCCGATTCAGGCAAAGTATTAATTAACGGTATTGATTTATATAAAAATAATGATAAGCTAAAAGGAATAATTGGCTTTATTCCACAGGACGATTTTCTTGTGGAGGAACTTACAGTTTTTGAAAATTTATATTTCAATGCAAGATTTTGTTTTGGAGGTTTACCTAAAAATGAAATATTGGTAATTGTCGATAATTTGCTTAAAAATCTCGATTTGTTTGAAATACATGATTTAAAAGTTGGAACATCGCTTAATAAATTTATCAGCGGAGGCCAGAGAAAAAGGCTTAATATTGGCCTTGAATTGTTGCGTGAACCTTACATTTTATTTGTCGATGAACCAACTTCGGGATTGTCATCAAACGATTCGGAAAAAATAATCGACCTGCTGAAACAGCAAACCCATAAAGGCAAGCTTGTAATTATAAATATCCATCAACCGTCATCCGACATTTTCAAAATGTTAGATAATTTATTGGTCCTCGATAAAGGAGGCAGGCCTGTTTATTACGGGAATGCAATAGATTCACTCGTTTATTTTAAATCGGCGATTCAACATGTAAATTCAAATGAAAGCGAATGCATCTGGTGCGGGAACTTAAATCCCGAGCAAATACTCCAGATTATTGAAACCCATGAAATAAATGAAAAAGGGCAACATACGGGAAACCGTATGATAGCCCCTGAAGAATGGTACCAGCTTTACCTCGGTACTATTAACGAAAAAATTTCTATCGACCCGGTTTCTAAACCGATACCAAAAACAAATTTTAACCTGCCAAATAAGTTTGTACAATTTTATCTCTATTTATTAAGAAACATCAAATCCAAATTTGCCGATACTCAGTACATGGTTGTAAATATTTTGGAAGCTCCGGCTTTAGCATTTATTTTAGGCTTTTTTACAAAATATTCAGCAGGTGAAAGTGGAAAATATATTTTTAGCGAAAACCTGAATATCCCGGTTTTTCTTTTTATGGGCATTATCGTAGCTTTATTCTTAGGAATGATGGGCAGTGCGGAAGAAATTATCAAGGATGCCAAATTATTAAAGCGCGAAGCATTTCTAAACCTTAGCAGGCAAAGTTATCTTAATTCAAAAGTTTTATACCTTTTTTCCGTATCTGCAATACAAATGTTCATTTATGTTGTAATAAGCAATTACATTCTTGAAATTAAGGGAATGAATTTGTCGCACTGGTTTGTATTATTTACAACTGCTTGTTTTGCCAATTTAATGGGATTGAATTTGTCCGGTGGTTTAAAATCCCTTGTTGCTATTTATATTCTTATTCCTTTATTATTAATCCCGCAAATTTTACTTAACGGCGTAATTGTAAAATTTGATAAACTAAACTCATTCCTCAGATCGGAAATTTATGTGCCGGTAGTCGGCGATATCATGGCTTCACGATGGGCTTATGAAGCACTATCGGTTGAACAATTCAGAAATAATAAATATGAAGCGCTATTTTTCAATTTGGAGAAGGTGGAAAGTGATGCCACTTATATAACCAATTATTTAATTCCCGAATTATTAAACCGGCTTGGCTCATGTGAATTAAATATTGGCGTACCCGAAAAATCGGTTTATCTGAAACAGGAACTGCAATTATTAAATCAGGAATTTAATTCCCTTGCCGAACACCTCCAGTTGAGCAGGTTTGGTGATGAAGATTCATTGAATATTAAATTATTTAACGAATCTGTTTCAAATAAAGCAAAGCAATATTTAAAACATGTACGAACAATATCATCAAAGCTTTTAAATATGGCTATTCAAGACAAAGATAAGCAAACCCAATTGATTGAAAAAAGTGTCAATGGACATAGTAATTTGGTGCTATTGAAAGAGAAATATTTTAATTCCAGCCTAGCCGATCAGTTATTGGATAAAAATGAACCTGAAAAAATTATTGAATTTAATGGAAGGCTTTATAGAAAATACGAACCTGTTTTTAATATTTCCGATTCAAGATATGGCCGCGCGCACTTTTATTCACCTTATAAAAAAATTTTTAATTCTTATATTGATACATATTGGTTTAACATTGTAGTTATTTGGCTTATAAGTTTGTTGCTTTACACAGCCCTTGCACATAATATATTAGAAAAAACCATCAACTATTTCATTCTAAAATATGAATGACAATTAACTTGTTATAAATAATTATTATTTTCGTTCGATAAATTATTAATACATAATTTAAAACAAGCAATATTTAAAAACCTCCACAATTTATTAAACATAAATAATTTTTATATCATTGAAATTAAAAGTCATAAATGTATTTTCAGAATGAATATTAATTAATCTGCATATTTTATATTAAGAAAATTTGTAATTTTAATCTTATAAAATTTAAATAATGATTGGAAATAAAAAAGTAAACCACACTTTGGTATGTTTAATTTTAATTTTTCTTGCCTTGAATAATTCATGTATTTATCAGAGCAGGCAAAAAAGAGATAAAACAAATTCAAACGATTCAATTAAATCTTCCTCCAAAGACAACGCATACCTTGAAAGTGTTTATTATCGTTTTCCTACGCCAAATGAAGTTTTTGGATTCATTAATAATGAAAAGCTCAAATACGATCCAACACTTTTAAACCCAAAAGAAAATGCTGATAAATATCTCGATTCCAAATCACAAACTTTGAATTTAGGCGTTTATATATCTGATTTGGCATACATTACTTTATTCGAGGCATATAATAAATCCATAGAATATTATGGCCAAATTCACAGCTTAAGTGAAAAAGTCAGGATCACATCGGCATATGATCTTGCTGTTACAAAAAGAATTGAAAAAAACCTCCTTAACCTCGACTCGCTAAAAAATATATCATCAGACTCATATTCAAGTATGGTTGAATATCTTATCGTAAACAACCGGGAAAAGAGCTTGGCCCTGATAGCCGCTGGAGCTTACATTGAATGTTTTTATATAGCTTTTAACCTGGCCGGAAAGTACAATAAAAATAATCCTATGATTATTAAAATTGTTGATTTAAAATATGCTTTTGAAAATTTATTTTCATATTTGCAAATATATTCAGATGATGAGACAGTTAAATCAGTTGCATTGAAATTTGGAAAATTGAATTCAATCTTTGGTAAACTGAAAGAAAAAAGTTTGGGAAAGACTACAGTTAAACAAGATGAAAATGGAAATTTAATTATAGGCGGAGGATCAAAATTGCAAATAGATAGTATGGTTTTTGATGATCTTAAGAGCGAAGTATTCAAATTAAGAAAAGAAATAGTTAGTAATTATTAAAATATTATAAACAAAAAAATGAATCGAAATTTTTCAAGGTATATGAAAATAAAAATGAAATATTTGATTTGTGTTTTATCGTTTATAATACCATTCGGCTATTTAAGCAGCCAGGATTGTTTTTATTATCACGAATATTTCTGTAAATTCCCAAATTCGTCATATTTCTACAGTGGTCAATCGCGAAGCGCACTTTTTGCATTCGGGATGACGTCGGAATTTAAGTTTATAACTTTTGGAGGCGAGGATTATCATATAAGCATTTGCTATGAACACAAATTCAAAAATGTACGTATGCGCTTAATTGAAGATAATTCCGATCATACAGTCCTTTATGATAATAAGGACTTTAATTTTCAAAACACAATGACATTTTCGAACAATGTAGCGCGCAAATTAATTATTGAAGTTTCTGTACCGGAAGATGCAACTGGCAAGGAAGGACAGGATTTGCATTGTGTAGGGGTATTAATACATTTCAGGAAAACTTACCAGGAGCCACAAAACAAAATTGGTTTTTAAACAATATCCGGTATTGTTCTAAACTTAGAAAACTCATTTTCAAGTTTCTTTAAAAGTTCCTTTAAAGATATATTATCTATAAGCCTTCCAAATTCAGCGATTGAAATTTGACCTGTTTCCTCAGAAACAATAATAACCAGCGAGTCATTAAACTCTGTCATTCCCAATCCTGCACGGTGCCTTATGCCGAGATTTGCCGGGATTTTAAGGTTTTGCGAAATTGGCAATATACATTTGGCTGCAAAAATTTTATCGCCAATAATAATAATTGCCCCATCGTGTAACGGGTTATTTTTAAAAAATATCGTCTCGATAAGCACTGTAGTAGTATTGGCATTAATAATTTCCCCTGTTTCAGCAAACAACTGCAAAGCTGAATTCCTTGCAATAACAATCAATGCGCCGGTTTTGCTTTTCGACATATTTACGCACGCCCTTGCAATCGCCTTTGTTTTTACTTTTGGTACAATATCGCGCGTCGCTAATAAGTCTACGTTAAACGGTAAGCCTCGGGACGAGGGAGACAGTGTTCTTAGTGGCCATTGCACGGATCACCACTTCAGTAGACCTCTACTGTTTTGGCCTCGAAAAGAAAGGAGAATCATCTGCATGAGTGCCCAAGAACCAGACATGACGTACAAGGGCCGAAAGCCATCCAAGAAAGTGCGTGAGCAGTGGCAGCGAGAAGCAATGCAGTTGATCCGGCAGGCCAATAGCCATCACGATCAGGCCGCTACTCTCTTCGTCAGTGCTCTCAATCACGCCAAGCAAGCGGGCGAGGCGTTGCGAGAGGCCAGGCGCCGGGCGCTAGGCAAGCGTTGGACCAGGTTCTCGCACGAGCATTTCAACGGCTCACAGGAGACTGCTCGCGTCTACATGCGGATTGCGAAGTATTGGGATGATCCGCGAATTGTTGGAGCCCGATCGGGCAGCATGAAACCGCTGAGCATCGAAGGGTTCCTAGCTATCATTCGCGGCAAACGGCTCAATGCCTCTGGGGTGCAAGGACGCAAGCCGACCAATGACCAGGAGGCAGAAGCGGTTTACCAACAGATACGCAAGGAGTTTGCCGCCTGCCTGAGGAGTTTGAAATATGAAGAGGCAGAATTGCTTGAGGAATCGTTTCCGTACTTCTGGGACAGGATGTACGAACCCTTGAAAGAGAGAGTCCTCATGGTCTACGAGCAGGATGCCGCGAGCATCGGCAACGTCTACAGGGACGAACTCAAAGAGATGGAAGAAATGAAGAGAACCCGGTACCGGGGCAAAGGGAGGGCGAGATGAAAAAGCCTCGGTAGGCATGGGCATGTGGGGCCCCGGTGGACTAGCGCAGCGATCCAGCTTTGCGAAACCGTTCCCAGGTATCCCAAATCATCCAGACAAGCAGTTCTTTCGCTTGTGAACAAATACGCTCATCGACGTGCCAGATGGATCCCTTGTTTGCACACGCTGCGTAAGGACATCCACCGCCGCAAACGGCTATCGCAAAGCAGTCAATACACTCCTTCATGTTCAGAGGGAAGCGATGGTTCCATTCATC
>CAWEFA010000005.1:0-19002 GCA_963808135.1 uncultured Bacteroidota bacterium | reverse complement strand
AAGCAGGAAGGTTCTAAAGGCGCTGCAATTCATGGTGCAACCGGGCAGCTGTTTACCGACATTTATGTTTCAAAACAGGACAGGAAAGATAAATGGAACACGCCCGTGCCACTTGGGGAAGAAATAAATACAGAAGCAGAAGAAGGCGCACCTTGCTTTAATAAAAATTTTACTACAATGTTTTATACTGTTTGCAAATTCAGTAAAAACAAAAAAATGGGATGCCAGATATATTCATCGCAATTGAGCGGAGAAACATTCAGCAAAGGCGAACCTCTTGAAATACCAGGAACATTTGATACTTCTAATGTTGCCCATCCTGCAATTTCACCTGATGGAAATACTTTATATTTTATATCGGATATGCCGGGAGGAATAGGTGGAAAAGATATTTGGAAAACAACCAAAGGCACGGATGGAAAATGGGGAACTCCCGATAATATGGGTAACGAAATTAATACGCCCGGAGACGAAATGTTCCCCTATGTGCATCCTGACGGAACGCTTTATTTTTCTTCAAATGGACGAATCGGGCTTGGCGGACTTGATATTTATAAAGCCAAACTTAAACCCGACGGACATTGGGATGTTGAAAATATGAGATACCCGATTAACAGTTCGGCCGACGATTTTGGGATTACGTTTCAGGCCGACCAGGAGAAGGGATTATTCAGCTCATCACGTAACGGCAGGGACGATGATATTTTTTCTTTTGTTTTGCCGCCATTAAAATTTAATATTGCTGGTATTGTAAAAGATGAGCATACAAATCAGCCTTTGGTAGAGGCTGTTGTTAAAAGTATAGGAAGCGATGGCATAACCGCCGATACTAAAACAAGCAAAGACGGAACCTTTAAATTTATGCTCAAACCGAATACCGATTATGTTTTTATTGCATCAAATGCAGGTTATTTAAATAACAAACAAAGAGAAACTACAAAAGGGGAAAATAAAAGCAAAGATTTTAAAACTACAATATTGTTGACGTCAATAGCCAAACCAATTGAGCTTCCTAATATATTTTACGATTTTGCAAAAGCCGATCTCAGGCCTGAATCTATGGTGGCGCTGGACAAGCTGGTTGAAACCCTTAATGACAATCCCAATGTTACCATCGAATTAATGGCAAATACTGATTACATCGGAAATGATAATGCCAATATGGAATTATCGCAACGGCGCGCCCAAAGTGTTGTTGATTACCTGATAGAAAAAGGTATTTCTCCCGACAGACTTTCAGCTAAAGGTTATGGTGAAACAAAACCTAAAGAAGTTGACGATAAAATTAATGCCCAATATAATTTTCTGCCAGTTGGAACGGTGTTAACTGAAACTTTTATTAAAACACTATCGCCCGATAACCAGGAATTTGCCAACCAAATTAACCGAAGGACAGAATTTAGGGTATTGCGGACTGATTACATTCCTAAGAAATAGACAAGCAATGAAAAGTTAAGATATAAAATTGGCCATTAGTGATTTCAGCTAATGGCCAATGCTGTATTCAGATAATTCTATTTGCCGGATTTTAATTTGTTAATATAAGCTATCAGCGGTTCGGAAATAATAGAAGCAACTTCGTGGCAACCATAATGGCTTGGATGAATATGATCGTAGAAACAATCCCGGCGGCCTGAAAGGGATGTTACATCAATAACATCTTCAGCAGGCATTTCTTCATCAATAACTTTATAAATTTCTTTAAAAGCCCTTACATGTGCATCGTGATTAAACCCATGATATTCGTACCTGCAAATCGCCCTTTCTTCAGGAGATAAATTGGGAACAACAAGCGTAGCTTGTTTACAAACGAAAAGTTTTGCCCCTATAACCGAACATGTAGCGCGTAAAAGCCTGAGGTTTGTGCGCCAAATACCAACCCCTTTATGATTAAAGTCAGGCTTTAACTCATGCTCGATGGTATTGTTACTGATTTCGCCTTCTTTATGAGATGAAAACTTTAAACGTATAAATGTCAGCAATTGCGACCATCTTATAAACGGATCAGTCCAATGAGGATAATAAATAGCAAGCGGGTTATCCATTTCAGTAACCGACCAGGAACCATCATGAAGCGTGCGCCAGTTTTGAATGCTGTCGGCCTTCTCCGTAAAATAATACATTTCGTTCCAGCCGTGATAGGCTATAACAATGTCGGGAGAATAATGCCTGACCCTGCTCCAAAGCCTGCCGATTGATTCGAAAGATGTATATCCCACAAGGGCTGCATTTATAAATTCTACACGTTGATGAACTTTTTTCCTAATTAAATCAACCGCCAGCCAAGGCCAGGTTTCAGCATCTTTTAGGTATCCAGCATAACCGGCTGTAGAAGATTCGCCTAAAAAAACAATCCTGATAGTACCGGCAGGTTTTTCAAGTGAAATTTCAGGAGTAGCGATAAATCCCTGTGAATTTACCGTTGTCCCTTTCGATTTTCCGGGTATTGCCCTGTAAGCGCAAAATGCATCGGCCATTGCCCATTTGCTGATAGGATTTTTTCCGGTAACCCTGCCCGTTAATTCATATATATCTGATTTTGGCTGCGCAATTCGCACTATAACTTCCAGAATTGCAAAAATAATTACCAATGAAAAAATTAGCGTTATTAAGCTAAAAAGCAATTTTTTCTTTAAAGTTAATTTTCCAGTTTCCATATTACAGAATAATTTAAAAGCCTTGAAACTTTATTGGGTTTCTATTCTGATTCCTTTTTCAGAAATCTTTTTAAGAATCGGCTGAGGATAAGAATTTGAATTGAGAATTAATTCAATTATATTATCTAATTTCAAAACTTCTTCAGATGGCAATTTAGCACACTTCGAAATATTAAGCCGTTTTAATGACCTTATTTCATTAAGCTTTGAGAGGCTTGTCAAATCAGGGTTGTCGCTGACAATTAATTCATCTAAATTAACCAAATGCTCAATCCCGTCAAGATTTTTGATGTTGTCATCCACCAATGACAATGATTTAATATTTACAGGCAGTTTAGCAAAATCAATTTTTTTTATATTCCCGCATTTTTCAATATGGAGCATAAAAAGCCTTGTTAAATATTTCAAATCAGGTATTTCCTGCAAATTAAGATATGATAAGCCCAATTCTTCCAAATTTATGCAACTTTCAAAACCTTTAATATGCTGTAAATTTCCGGGATTGCTTTTTGAAGGGCCTAAAATTATCACGCTCCGCAGGTTCATCAACGAATGTGGTATTTCCATATCAGAAGCGTCAGCGCTGGAAGGATCGAGAGTTATATAAAGTCCCTGAACGTTAATTAAAGCTTCAACGTTTTCAAATTTATTCAAACGGTTATCTATTAAATCAAGGTTTTGCAGGTTTATTAGCTTATCCAGGTTTTCAATTTTTCTTATATTATTATGTTCAAGACTAAGAACTTTTAATTTCATTAGTTCGTCAAGATTTTCCAATTTGTTGATCTGGTTGCTGTCAATGCTCAAAATTTGCAAACCTGCAAGCAAATTCAGGTTTTCAATTTTATGTATATTATTTACATTCAAATAAAGCTCATGCAAGTTTCTTAATTTAATAAGTCCATCCAATTTGTTTATCTGGTTTCTGCCGAGTTGAAGCACATTCAAATTAATTGTGGTATCGAGGTTTTCAATTTTGCTTATTTTGTTGTTTGTCAGATTTAGCCTTTTTAAATATATCAATGCGCCAATGTTTTCTATTTTGCTTACCTGGTTATTGCCAAGTTGAAGGTTTAATAAATGTTTTAACCCATTAAGATTTTCAAGCTTTTTTATTTTGTTTCCCGATAAATTTAATTTTTGCAAGGAAATTAAGTCATCAAGATTTTCAATCCTGCTTATTTGGTTGTCATTAAGCTCAAGGTTTATTAAACTTTGCAAATGATTAAAATTTTCTAATTTGCTTATTTTATTATTACTAAGCGATAAACTGTGCAACAAAATAAGTTTATCGAAATTTTCTAATTTTTCAATTTGATTGTCCTTGAGATCGAGGTTGTGCAAAATTTTTAGATTATTGAGGTTCTCAATTTTGCTTATTTTATTATTGCTAAGGTAAATATCCTGCAAATTTAACTGGTTGCCGAGGTTTTCTAATTTGCTTATTTTGTTGTTCCTGAAATCGAGTACCTTAAGGTTTGTCAGCTTATCAATATTTTCTATTTTGCTTATCTGGCTTCCATTTATGATAAGCATTCGTAAATTCGTCAATGTTTCCAGGTTTTCTATCTTGCTTATCCTGTTATTGCCAATTATTAATATTTTGAGATTGGTTAAATTTTCTAAGTACCCAATGTTTGAAATATTATTTGAACTGAGCGCTAATATTTTTAATTTATTAAAGTTGCTGACAAATTTTAAATGATTGCCGCTTAAATCAGTATTGGCAATTGATAAAATTTCCAGTTTTTTGCAATTATCGAGGCCTTCGAGCAGTGAAGCATTTACATTTGTTACAAACAGCGCTTTAAGGTTTTTATCTTTTAATATTTTATCGGTAAAATATTCGTCAATTTTTATCCCGATAAGATTTAGAAAATCGGGCTTAAGATCGAATAATTTTTTAAAGTATTCTTTCCCTTTGGTATAATCGGAAAAATAATAATAGTTTGAAAGGTAATTTAAAGACAGTGTATATTTTGGATTAATATTTACAGCCTGTTCAAAGAAATGTGAAGCAACATCAACGTTATTATTGTTCCAATAATAAATGCCTATTTCGGTCAATAATTTTTCATCTTTGCTATTTCCGTAACGATTAATAATCTGGTTTATCAGGGCGCTTGAATACAATTCCCCAAAATTGTAAATATTAAACAATGAGAAATCATTGACGGTTTTAATATATAAGGCGCATAATTCTTCATTATCGGGATATTTCATAATTCCTTCTTCCAGCGTTCTGAAAGCTCCTTCCGGGTCGGAATTATTACAAAATTCTTCGGCCTTTTGTTGATATGGGTTTTTAAGAATCCCCGGAACAATTGAAACTCCAATTAAAATTAGTAACCCAATACCAACAAGGCTTATTAATGATATAACCAATGTTTTATTTCTCATCTCAATGCTTTTATTTAATATTTTTTTGCTTCAATAAATCTGTATTTGAATAATAATTCTATTTTATAAAGAAAAAGAAAATACAAATCTAAAAAAAATAATAATTTTAATTTTTGTTTGTCCCGAAAGGTAATGAAGATAGTTATATTTCACACGAAGTAAAAAATTTTTATAATGCCCAGGTTAATTAAACAGTTCAATGAAGATATCATTTGATATTATAAAAAGAAGTACGGTTGTAAAATACTTAATCATTATTGGTGCCTGTTTTGTTTACTACGGCAATACCATTCAAAATGAATATACGTTCGACGATTTTGTAGTTATTACCCATAATAAATTCACTAAAGAAGGGATAAAAGGGATACCGGATATTTTTAAATACGACACCTTTACCGGATGTGCCGGAACTGAAGTAAATTTTGTAAAAGGTGGCCGTTACAGGCCTTTATCCTTAGCTACATTGGCCGTTGAATATGAGTTTTTCGGAGACAACCCGCATATCAACCACCTTACAAATATTTTGTATTTTGCATTAACTGTAATTCTTTTGTATATATTTCTTTCTAAACTTTTTTCAAATAGCAATTTTAAAAATGTGTTCCCAAATTTTTCTTTGCTTGCAGTTGTTTTATTTATTGCCCACCCTGTACATACCGAGGTTATTGCCAATATTAAAGGAAGGGATGAAATCATGTCCCTTGCCGGTTCCTTAGCTGCATCGATATTCGTTTTCAAATATGCCGATACCTATAAATTAAAGTACTTGGCTTACGCTTTTGTCCTTTTTTTATTTGCAATATTCTCAAAGGAAAATGCGGTTACTTTTTTGGCTGTTATTCCATTATCAATCTATTTTTACAAAAAGGAAAACCTTAAAAATTATTTAATTATTATTGCCTCTCTCCTATTGGCTACAATAACGTATTTCATCATAAGGCATTTTGTATTGTGCGATGTAAAACCTGTCCCGGATGATTTTATAAGCAATCCGTATATCGGGACAACTTTTTTTGAAAAATATGCCACTATTTTTTATACCCTGGGCTTATATTTAAAACTTCTCATTTTCCCTCATCCGCTTACAATCGACTACTATGCCTACCATATCAAAATAGTAAATTGGGATAACTTATTTGCCTTATTATCACTGGCAATTTACATAGCAATATTTATTTATTCAGCGGTAAATATCAGGAGAAAATCAGTTGTTGCATTCGGGATATTGTTTTACCTGGTAACAGTTTCAATAGTTTCGAATATACTTTTTCCCATCGGAAGCACTTTTATGGGAGAACGGTTTATTTTTATGCCTTCCGTTGGTTTTATAATTATTCTGGCCTGGTTTCTTGCCATAAAAATCCCGGGAAAAGCCAGGTTAAAGAGCTTACAGATTATTTTTCCAGCAATAGTCCTCGTACTTTTCTTTATAAAAACTTTTGAAAGGAATAAAGTTTGGAAAGATGATTTTACATTATATACCACCGATGTTAAAACATCGCCCGACGGCAGAAAATGCAACATGCAAGCCAGTATTGTCCTGCTCGAAAAAGCCAATCGGATTTCAGATAGTGTGTTAATTAAAAGCTACAGGCGCGACGCACTCAAATATGCAAAAAAAACAGTTTCAATAATCCCGGGCTATGACGAAGCAATTGACCAGTTGGGCAATGCTTATGCCGAAAATAATTTACCGGATAGTGCAATACAATGCTTCAATAAAATTATTTCCCTAAAACCCGGTTTAAAAGAAATAATGACAGGAAAATTGACAATGTAATTGAAAGTTCCAAGAACAACGATTATAAAATTGAAAAATACCTTGAGCTTTTAAAACAAATGCCGGGCAATTATTTGATAAACTACAGGCTTGGTTACTATTATGGAAAGTACAAGAACGATTATAATAAATCTATTTATTATTTCACAAAAGCAGTTGAAATTAAACCCGACGATTTGGATACGAACAATGACTTAGGATTGGTTTACCGGTTATCGGGGAATTACAGCAAATCGGCATTTTATCTCGAAAAAGCTGTTCAACTCGATCCCAACGATATATCTGCCCTGCAAAACCTGGCATATACTTACAAACTTTCCGGAATGGTTGATAAAGAAAAGGAAATATTAAGTAAAATTGAACCGGTTGAAAATAAATAGCCAATAAATATCCCATATTCTATTTTACAGTTTAATTCGCCTTTAATGTACCCAAATAATAATTCAAGATAATCCGTTGAAAAACTAAAGTATACTCTGCCTGAATTTTTTCCGATTGCGCTTTAATATTTTTTTGATTTTCGAGGTTTAAAGTTACTATATTCCCGTTGCCCATCCTATAAAGCTCATATTGTTTCTCGTATGACCGTAAGGCAACTTCGGCAAGTATTTTTTTTGCATTATAACTCTCTTTATAGAAGACAAAGTTTTGATATTCTCGTTGAACATCTAAATATAATTGCCGTTCGGAATCTTTGTAAATAATTTTGGCATTTTCATAACTAATTTTCGATTTTACAACAATTGCTCTGTTAGTCAATCTGTTAAATAAAGGTATGTTTAGCTTGAAACCGAATTGGCTGGAATAATTTTCATGTAATATCTGTTCCTTAAAAGGAATGGCATGAAAAGTATGGTCGTCTGGATTATACATTAGATTATCAGAGCTATAGAAAGAGCCGTAATTATAAAATGCTGTCAATTTTGGCCAAGATGCCGAATGTGAAACCTGAAAGTCATGAAATGCAGCTTTTTCCTCTGCTTTTAATTGCGCCATATCAGGTCTGCTTTTTGTTGCCAGGATAAGCAATGAATCCAAACGATAATTCTGGTTCAATATGGTGTCAATATTCCAAATAGGAGCAATAATATCAAATTCTTTTCCCGTTTCAATAACTAATAACTTTGCAAAGTTCACCTTATCAATAAACAATTGATTCTTTATTTTTATTAAGTCCACCTCACTTGATTTGAGATCGGCTTCCTGTGATAGTAAATCAGCCTGGGTACGGGTATTTGTTTTAACCAAAGCCTCGATTTGCTCTAATAAACGTTTTTGAACCTCAAAATCTTTTTGGTCAATTGCTACTAACTCTTTATCTAACAGTAACTGTAGAAAAGACTGTGATGCCTGAAATATTACATCCTGGACAGTTCTTTCTAACTTTTTTTCCTGTGCTATATTCAATTGGTATGATTGCATTAAACGATAGATATTTCCGAATCCGTTAAATAATGTAACCTCTGCAGATAAATTATAATTAGCCTGGTCTATTGTACTATCCACCAAGGCGCTTTTTTCATTAGAGTATTGTAAACCTTTTGTCCGAAAAGCAGAACTATTAAAATTAATTGATGGTAAAAAATTTGCCAAACTATTGAAATTATTTGTCTTTGTTACTCTAAGTAAGTTCGATTGTTGTTGGATATTAATATTTTGTTTGATAGCCATGTCAATGGCATCATCATAGGTTAATACTAATTGTTGTGAATAAGTTGTACCGGATAATAATATTGTAAATATTACAATATTAAACCGGATATTGAAAAATAAAATTTTATGCATTGATCTCAGAATTAGAATCCTATATTTTATAGTGGGTAAGAAATTGTTTTGAATGTTAAAAAAATTACGGGCCATTTAAAATTTTTTTCTCTATTTCTATTTTTTTGCAGATATCGAAATTAGGTATACAGTTTATTCAGTATTTTCTTTAAATAAAGGAAGCATTCATTCTTTTAAATTATTGCTGTCGAAACAAACATGAAAACACAAATGATTTCTGTCACTATTTAAGTATCAGCTTATCTACATTTCCAAAATTTTCATATCCTGAAACTATAACTTTTTCCCCTGGTTCCAGGCCTTCCTGCACTTCAAAATAACTTGGATTCTGAAGGCCAATCCTGATGTTTCTTTTAGTTGCATACTTGCCAGATTTATCTAAAACAAATATCCATTGGCCTCCAGTGCTTTGAAAAAATCCTCCACGGGATATAAGCAAGGCCCGTTTTGATTCTCCAAGCTTAAGCCTTATTCTTGAAGTTTGTCCAATTTTAATTTCTTGCGGAATATTTTTGTCAAATTCCATATCTGCGGAGAACTTACCGTCTTTTACTTCAGGATAAATTTTAGTAATTGTAGCTGGGTAGTCTTTATCTGAAAAATCACACATGCCTTTCAGGCCTTTTTGTATTCGCGCCAGGTAATGTTCGTCTATTTCGACACGAACTTTGTATGAATCCAGTATATTAATTGTCCCTATTCGGCTTCCATAGGCAATTACTTCTCCTATTTCAGGTTTAAGAGAAGCTAATTCACCATTAACAGGTGATTTTAATATTAAATGATTCAATCTTCCCCTGATAATCTTTAAATTGTTTTGCATACTTTCCACTGATTCTTCAGAAGCTGCAATACGAATTTTCATGAATACTGAATCCTGGTAGCATTTCTCAACGAGCAGATCGTAATGTTGCTTATTTCTTTCGTAGTTTTCTTTTGCAAGAGAGTATTCTTCTTGCGATATATCATTGTTTTTTATTAATTCCTGATCATATTGGTATTGCCTTTCAAGTTTTAATAAATCATACTTCAAGTCTATAAGTTGATTTTTATTATTTATCCTTTGATTATCCAAATTAACTCTCATTGTTTTTAAATCATTAATTGCCCGGGCAACCTCAGATTCATTATTTGATATTTCAAGAAGCAGATTATCGTTACTCAATTTCAGAATAACATCTCCTTTTTTTACCATTGTTCCTTCGCGGATGTATATTTCATCTACTCTGCCGCCCTCAGTAGCATCAAGAAATATCGTTTGGATGGGCTCAACGGTACCAATAATAGCAATATAATCTTTAAAAAAATCTTGCTTTACTTCATCTATTGTAATTTTCTCAACTTCAACATTCAATTTTGTACTATGGTCTGTAAACGCTATAAGATATATAATGAAGCATAACATTACTGTTCCAATAATAACATATATTTTGTTACGTATTATCCAACTCTTTTTCTTTATTTGTTTATCCATTCCCATATTTGTAGAGTTAATTTAGCTAGTTATTAGGTTTGTTTCTCTATTGAAATTTAACCTTTGGTTTAAGGGTTTTGAATAATAACCATCAACCTCAGACTTATAATTATAGAAATCAAATTCTTGTAAATTCAAAGTTACATGTTCTTTATTTAATGCCAGGCATGAACAATAGTTTGAGTACAATTTCAATTCTTTTAAATACCAATTTTGGTTATCATAATTTACTATGTTATCCTTTATATGGATATCCAATAAAGGAATAGACAAACCACGACTATCCGCTTTAATCATACTTTCCTTGAATGTCCAAAATTTGAAAAACATTTTTATTGGATCAGGAGATTTTTTAATAGTACTCCATTGCTCATCAGTCATGACACTTTTAAAATCACTAAAATCAATTTCTTTTATTTCTTCTATATCAACTCCAATTCTCACATCTTTTCCAATAGCACAAATTACGTATCCGCCGGAATGAGAAATATTAATATCAATATTTCCTTTAATAAAAGGCCGTGAATATTCATTGTACTGGAGTTCATTTAAAACATTATTTGATGCCCCATATATTTTAAGACCTTCTAAAAGCAATAATTTGCCAAATAAATTGGCATGCCTATCCTGCCAACGTAAATATTTTAGATTTTTTTCTTGCAGAGAGGACGGTAAAAGCCTTAAATACTTTTCAAATAAAAAACTCGAAAGTTCTTCTTCGAATTTGGTATAGAGAATATCAACCACCTTCAGAAATTAAATTTGAATATTTTCCACAACTACTTTTCCATCAAACAGTTTAATTATCCTATGTGCTCTTTCTGCATGGGAAGGGGAGTGGGTTACCATTACTATAGTAGTTCCTTCTTTATTTAATTCTTCCAATATTTTCATTACTTCATCGCCATTCTTGGAATCCAGGTTACCAGTTGGCTCGTCGGCGAGGATTAATTTTGGGTTGGTGACCACTGAGCGTGCTACAGCAACACGTTGCTGCTGGCCTCCTGATAATTGTTGTGGAAAATGTTTCGCACGGTGGGCTATATCCATTCTTTCGAGCACTGCTGAAACCTTTTTCTTCCTTTCCTTTTGTGGTTCTTTCAGATAAAGCAGTGGTAATTCAACATTCTCAAATACGGACAATTCATCTATCAGATTAAAACTCTGGAACACGAACCCTATATTTCCTTTTCTTAACTTTGTACGTAGAGTTTCCCGGAATTTCGAGACTTCAATACCACCAAAATAATAAAGCCCGCTTGTGGGGTTGTCCAAAAGCCCAAAAATATTGAGTAAAGTGGATTTGCCACAACCAGAAGGCCCCATTACTGCAACAAACTCACCTTTTTCAATATGAATCTCTAAGTTATTTAAAGCTGTTGTTTCAACTTCATCGGTAGTAAAAACTTTAAATAATTGTTCCGTTTTTATCATATCGTAATGTTTAATAATTAATAAATTTTGATCATAACATTGAAAACAGTCAAAAATAAATATTATTGTAATTGCATTATGTTATTTAGTCCATAAATTTTAACTATTGAAATTGATTTCTCTGAGATAATATTGCATACCATATTTTTCATTCCAATCTCTGGGGTAACCAAGTGAAACTTCCTCAAATTTTACAGAGTCATTGTATTTTGTTTCCCTAATGTGTATATGTCCGTATATGACAATTTTTATATTAAATTTCTTTATCCATTCTTCAGTACGTTTTGTTCCACACCATAATACAAACCGAGGGAAGCGCCATAGTTGAGCATGTTCTTCGAGAATCGGGTAATGGTTAACAAGAATAATAGGTACATTTAAAGCTAGTTTTGAGAGCCTTGATTCGGAATATTTACAACGTATCTGGCACCATTCTGCCAGTGACTGGTAAGGATCAGGAAATAATAAATCCTCGTCTGTACAGACTACACCTGATTCGGCGGCCCAATCCACAGCCTTTTCAAAGGAAATTTCTTGTGGGCGGAAACTATAATCATACAAAGTAAAGGTAGGAACAATGACATATTGTTTACCATTTAAGAAAACTTCAGGAAATTCGTCTTCTGGTGTAATAACATTATAGCTTTTGCAAATATTAACCAGATGTAGATATTTATACTCTCCTTTTAATTCATGTTCATTTAAAGGAAATGTCCATAAATCATGATTACCAGGAACCCAAATAATTTGTTTGAATTTCAGTGTTAATGTTGAAAGCGCAAATTTCAAATATTCTGAGGATTCTCCAATATCACCAGCTAATACTAACCAATCATTTTTATGTGATGGAAGATTAAGTAATGCATCCCTGTTAGACTTGTTTGCAAGATGTAAATCACTGATGGCATAGAGTTTCATAAACCGAAATTTGCTTCTTACCACTCCTTCTCGTCCGCCACAGCGGAACGCGAAGGAGGATTAAACATAAATTTTACCTAACAATGCATGATTAATTAGTTTCACTATCTTTTCAGTATTATCATGCAGAAAAAAATGCCCACCTTCAAAATAATGAATATTACATAACTTTTTAGTATGTTTTTTCCAACCATCACATTGCTCCGAGTTAAAATCATCGTCCTTCCCTAAAAACACCGTGATGTTACAATCAAAAGGATTTATTTCACCTTTAATGTCTGTTTCAGATAATTTAAAATCGTTTTTCAAGAGCGGGAGAAATATTTTTAAAAGTTCCGGATGTTCGAAAAACTCCCTTGGTGTGCCTCCTAAATTGATTACTTCTTTTTTAAATTCTTCTCCCTCCAATAAATGATATTTTTTTTCATCTGGCCTAATTACATGAGGGGCACTCCATCCCGAAAAAAAAATATGCATGGCATCGGGAAATTTATTCTCTCTAAGCTTTTGACTCAATAGATATGATATCATACCTCCCATACTATGCCCGAATATTGAATAGGGATGTCCATTTATTTCGTTCTTTACAATATTAAAAACGTCTTCAACAGCATCTCCGATATCGTTATATAAAGGCTCATTAATTCTTTTGCCTCTTCCTGCTAATTCTATTGGTCTTAGCTCTATTGAAGGGTCGAAGTATTGTTTCCATTTGCTATAAATTATAGCAGACCCTCCAGCATATGGGAAACAAAATAGTTTAATTTTTTTCATTATAAATAATTAAAAATAAGCTGGTTATACAATCATTCGCTTTAGTTATAAGTTATTCGCATTTATTTAATTTTCTTCCTCACAGGACTTACCCATAATCTTTTTATATTCTTCATCGTTTACAGGAACTAAGTATCCCTTTCCTTCACATGTTGATAAGTCAATATCTGCAATACTTTTTACTTTATTATAATTTAAAGTGAGTCCGCCAACAATACGTACATAGCCTTTCGCATTTTCAAAATCCGCATCCAGTTTGCATTCTGGTCTGTACAATTGGACGCCTACTTCAGTTCCTGTTGCTTTAAACATCACATGCACATAATCCCTGTCAATGTTTGCCTTCAATGCTTCGGCAGTTTTTTCTGGACGGGTACATTCTACATCATGTTCTTTTGTTAAACGCCCTACTAAGTCGTTAATTTCTCTTTTCATGATATTCAGATATTTATAATTCAAATCCTTTATTAAATTCAACCACCCATTCAAGTTGGGATAATTTTTTTTCTTCGTTTAAACGATATTGCAACATTTTATGTGTCTCCAATTCTTTCCAAATTTCTTCAAGTTTTGAGTCATCTGTTGGAGTTAAAAAGAAAATTGCTGCCGTTAGTCTTGTTAATATATTTTCGTAAGGTAATTCCCATTCTTTTACAAGACCTCTTTTTTTTTAATTCATCCAAGTGCTTTTTCACAGCTTTTATCTCAGGGACATTTCCTACCTGTACCATATTTTAAGCTATTTAAAATTTAATGTTATTTTATTTCTTATTAATTACAATTAGCCGAATGAAGTTCTTCGATTTCATTTACCCGATATTTTGAACCTTGGGATGGTAAAATTAAAGATTGTTTGGATTATCTCTATTTGATGCACCAATGTACGCAGCTTTAAGATTGTTATTTTTTTTATCCTTATCGAAACAGCTTTTTACCCGCTGAAAAATAAGGTATCCTTGTACCTCCGGAATAACAATTGGCTATCTGCTAATAGGAACATAGGCTTTAGTTCAGTCATTGGTTGTCACCTTCATATTTTATATGTTGTAACTTACCCCGTGAAATTTAATAATCATTTGCTTTTCATCATTAGTTAGTCATAGACTTTCTATTACCTGTTAATTATGTACCATGATATGACTGGCAATTAAGACAACCAATGACTGAACCTGAGATACTTCTTAATCAACATAAGTTTTAACGAAAGTAGATAGCTATTACAAAACTTATAACTTTCTCTTCCTAATAATCATAATATCCCGGATATTCACCTTCATCATCAATTTTGGGATTGTACTTCTGTTTCCATTCTTCAACAGCCTTTTCCCTTTCCTCTTTGGTAGAACCAGAAATCAATTCATACACTAACATTTGTATCCATGGTCCCTGCATGAACTTTTTCATTCCTTCACTTGGCGGATTTTCAAATACGTTTTTTACAGCTTCCCTTAAATTTTCTGCTTCACCCACATATCTACAGTTTATTGGTTCTTCGTCAACAATACCGAATATTCCAAATACTGCTTTTTCTGTTGGCACTTCTTTCAAATTGTCTTTTTTGTCAAGATTGTAATCCTTGTGCCAGATTTCGAATTTTACCAGATTTTCTATCGTTTCCATACTTTTTTAGTTTATTTATATGATTTTCATATCTAATTAATTTTCTGAATATACTATGCTTGGTTAATAATAAGCCTCCATCAAATTCATTTTTCTTATGCGCTTACAGCAAGCAACTCACCAATTCGACTAGCAAAATCGACCGGATTGTTTAACTCAATAAATATGGCATAAAGAAACTAAAAAAATGATTCAAGCGAATGATGCCACCATTATTAACTCCATATATTTGCTGTTATATCGTTTGTCTCCTTAATAAATACTACTTTTCCCATATCTAACTTCATCACTTTATCTGCCATATCAAAATAATTATCATCATGAGTAATTGCAATTATTATTTTCCCATTTTTCTTCATTTGGGGCAATAATTCCCGATAAAAAGCTTTTTTAAATTCCGGATCCTGATCCGCTGCCCACTCATCAAATAGATATATTTGTGAATCTTCTAAAAGGCATTTCATTAATGATAATCTCTTCCTTTGACCATTTGATAAACTGATTGTAGAAAATATGCCATTTTCAATGTTGACTTTTCCTTCCAGTTTTAACAATTTGAGCAAATAATCAATCTGTTCTTTTTTATTAATTGTATCAATACCGTATAATTTTTTAAAAACATGATTACTACTAAAGATCGTCGAGTAAAGCTCGCCTAGTTCAATATTATTGATTCTATTCCCATTTATTTCTACTGTGCCATCATCTGCATTGTACAAACCTGTTAAAAGATTTGCTAAAGTTGACTTTCCACTACCATTTCCACCAATTATAAACAAAATTTCACCTCTTTTAACTTCTAAGTTAACAGGTCCCACCGAAAAGTCACGTATCCTCGTTTTCGTTTTTATATTTAAACACTAAATCTTTCACAGATAAACTATTAACACTTACTTTCTTTGTGGTATTCTTTAAAATATCAGTTAATTTCAAATCAGGATATATTTCATCAATGAAATTTTTTATTCTTTTCCACGATACAGTCATCTGCATAACTTCGGGTATAGTACCTAAAACTCCATTTATCGGACCTATCAAATATAATACAATCATAACAAAGCCGAGTAACATAGAATTAGATATTTCTGGAAATAAAGATGGAATTACAAAGCTTATGGTACCCAGTACCATTATTAACATAGATTCCCCTATTAAAAATGCATTCACAAACTTAATTCTTGCAATGCCGGTTTTATTAGTTAACTCTGTACAAGTAACATCAATCTCATCTGTAAATTCTTTTTTCTTAGAACCAGAAAGGCTCAATTCTTTAAAACCCTGTACTAATCCTTCTATTAATCCCGCAAAAGTATCTGCAGTATCTCTGGCCTGTTCAAATAATGCATTAGTTCTTCTACTTATAATAAAATATATTGTTGCTACAAAAACTATAACACCTATTATCAGCAGTGTGGCCGATAATGAAATAGTCCCTAAATATATAAAAACACCAATAATTGTAATAATATAAGATACTATACTGATTAATATATTTGCAGCGTTGGATATTGTATATGTATCTTGATTTAATGTAGCGTATACACGACCATTATCTATTTTTTCGAATTTCTGAAATGACGATAAAAAAATCTTTTTCACTAATCTCATCCGTATTTCATAAACAATAGAAAGCGAAATTTTTAATAATTTAGTTTGTACTATTTTTCTTCCTCCAATATAAAATACCAATGCCATTAAAAAATAATACAAAAGATAGGAAAGATTAGTTTTGTTGCCTATGGCATTAATCAATATTAAAATAATTACCATATTCGCTATTCCTGACATTATACTCAGTATTATCATAATTGGTAATGATCTTAAATTTGTATTTTTAGTAGGAATAACGATCGAAATCACATTTAATATCCAAATTCCCAAAACAGCAGCGACAAATAAAATACATCCATATAAAAAGCTGCTTGAAGTCCATATCTTAACTGCTTCCCAGGAAAAATCATTTAAGGCTTTGGGCAATAAATAAATGCCAAATATTAATGGAACCGTTATTAAAAGACCACCAACTATTTTAGAAACATCTCTAAAACCAATAGCTTTAAATTTTCTTGTCCCTTTAAAAACACCCTTTACTTCCCATCCAAATAGAACTAAAATGCCAATAATGAAAATTGCAAGGACTATTGACAACAACGAAAAGATTTTATCTATACCATTTTCCGGCTTGGGTATATCTTTTATAGGCTCATTATTTAATTTTCTCATTATTATATCACCCAAATAAGCCGTATAAAGGCTATTTGAATTAGCTAATATTGCAATGCCCAGCTTTTTATTAGGATAAAGACCAATAAATGAGGTATAGTTAGGATTAAACCCGGAATGGAAAATTTCAGGTTCTCCGTAAGGTGTTACTTCCCAACCAAAAGCATAAGATGATAGGCCCGAAGGAAAAACCGATAAATTTGGAATATGAGATTTTATAATTAAATTTTTAAAACTATTAGTGTCAATTTCAAGTTGATATTTCAACCATTTGCCCATATCATAGGCATTAGATATTACATAACCGGCCGGAGCATTTCCTCTAAATCTCGGGGCATGATATTCCCTGGGAGCAAAATAACTTATTTTATATCCTTTTGCAAGGAAACCATTTGCTGGTGTTTCTACTGAAGTATATTTCATTTGAAGCGGTTGAAATATATTTTTTCTTAAATACTCTTCAAAGGAAACTTTACTTATTTGTTCTATAATAAGGCCTAAAATATCATAATTTACAGTTGAATATTCATAATTTATCCCTGGCAGATTTCTTAAGTTGATATTATTGATTGCCCGAACAGTTATTTCCAACATATTATTGCTTACACCTTGAGGTATTTTTGAAATTGATGAGGTAGGGATTCCCGAAGTATGGTGTAATAATTCTTTTATAGTTATTTGCATTTCTTTCCCTTTATAAAAAGCCTTAAACCAGGGAATGTATTTAGATACATTATCTTCCAGACCGATTAGTCCCTGTTCTTCCATTTGAAGAATTGCTAATGCAGTAAAAGCTTTAGAAGTTGATCCTAGTTCAAATAAGGTTTTAGAAGTTACCAATGATTTTATTTCGTTGTCTGCAAATCCCCAACTTTTTATGTATGTACTGTCTTTGTCAACAAAAACAAAAGCTAATCCGGGAATATTGGCTTTTGAGAATGATGCTTCAATTGTTTTGCATGCCTCCTCAAATAATTTTTCGCTTTTGACAGTTTGAGCCGACAACAGCACATAATATGCCTGTAATACTAAAATAATTACAAACTTATAGATACCTGATATGCTTTTTTTCATTATTTTAATTTTAATTTTTTTTCAAATTCTGATTACAGAAGTTCAGTTACTCGTTGGGTAAATGATTATAACATTTGGTAAGAAACTATCTTTTTCAAGTTTTCCAATTTATAAAATATTAACATAGAATAACCATCCCAACTGGGTTTAACAAATTCAGGGTTGAACAATACATTTCCCAATAATTCTATTTTAGGAAAACTTTTTTTTTGAATTTCAGATTCAGGAGTTATAGTAAAACCATGTTTACAATAATTTTTACAGTTTGAATCATTATTTATTTTGTTGTTTCTAACCACAGGACATGATCTCTGATATTGAGAAAATGCTGCTATCTGCATAACCTATTATATCAAATCCATTTTTATTTATTTTTTTTAAACTTTCTTCAGAAAAGGAATTTATAGTTGCTTCAATTCCACAGAATCTGATACTTTTTAAAAAAATCTATCTTCTCATCATGATTAAAGCTATTTTGTAGAAAAAAATCCTGTGCATTATTATTTTCATGTTTTAGATTAATGGAATGCCATGCCCAATAAGAAATACTTTGAGATAAATGCCTTCCTAAATATATTTTTTGAAGTTGTTTGTGAACTAAATTTAATTTATACAGAAGGCCTAAATCGTTAATACTTACACTTATATTTGCATTTAATAATGATTGGATTCTCTCAAATTCCTTATCAATATAATCATTGGGCAATTTGGGACTTATATAATGTAATTTCTTATTTGTCAAATATTTGTTAATTTTAATTATCTCCGAACATTCAGGTAACACAAATCTGCAGCCATAATCACCTAATATAATTGTATCTATTATATCTTCTTTTATGCAGGCCTGGAGGTCGTCATATAAC
>CAWEFA010000004.1:0-5342 GCA_963808135.1 uncultured Bacteroidota bacterium | reverse complement strand
TGTTATGCGGGGGTTAAATGAACTTCAAAATTAACGCAGGTATCTTTGCAATAGAGCAAGATGTCGTGGGGTTTAAAATGGGTATGCCGCTAATAATTTTAACATTAATCTTAATAGACATTTTTGCCTATCTGCACTTTAATCGTAGTGGCAATATTCAATGGTTTGTCTACGCTATTATATTAATAATTGAGACAATAATTATAACAGCATATATAAGAGGAGAACTTTATAAAAAGAAAAGGCAAAAAGAGGAAGAGAAGAGACAAAAAGAAGAAAACTACCAAAACGAATATATGGTAGTGGTGGAACCATTCGATGGTGGGCAAAGAAAAATTATTAAACGGCGAGATATAAAGCCTTTTTGGGAAATAAAAAAACCGACCGAAACCGAAATGATTGCTATAAGACTTATAGAGGAACAGGAAACAAAAAGAGAAAAATAATATGATTATTTTTCCCCTCATAACAACGCAACCAAACGAGAGTGTGGCCGAGCCACGAAACCATAAACATCTAAAATCCCTCCCCTCTTCGACGGAAAATTTGCATTTGTTGTCAGGAATACCTAATTTATTTAATATTATCCTCGAATAGGAGAATAACATGTGGCAATTTCGTATGCCATTTTCGTGGTTTTCGTTTTTCACATTATTGTTTTTTGTTAATATCTATTCCGCTGCACCCGACCAAGATAATCTGCCAATATTAATTAAAAAAATATCCCCCTCTGTAGTTGTTATTCAAACCTATAAAGACGGAAATGCTTTAGCCTTAGGGAGTGGTTTTTTTATAGATAAGAATATCATTATCACTAACTATCATGTATTAAAGGGCGCAAGTAGCGCAGAAATTAAAACAGCAAATGGTAAATCATATCCTGTCAAAGAGATTATTGCAGAGGACAAAGATTGTGACATTTTAATGTTTAAAGTAGATATTCCGGCTATCGAGGTTCGCATTTTACCTATTAGTAAAACTATTCCAGAGGTAGGTGAACGAATTATTGTTATTGGTAATCCTGAAGGTCTCGAAACTAGTGTTTCTGAAGGAATAGTTTCAGCAGTAAGGGAAGTTTCACCTTACGGAAAAATTATTCAGACTACAGCTCCGATTTCGCCAGGTTCAAGTGGAGGTCCCGCATTGAACTTAAATGGACAAGTCATTGGTATTATTTCATTTCAAATGATTAATGGCCAAAATCTCAATTTTGCTATTTCAAACGAAGTCCTTCGACGATTTATAAAAAATGACACCCTCAATAATAATTTATCCCAATTAAAAGATACGATTCGTTCTCCTAAAGAATTGTTTAAGTCGGGCACAAAATTGTTCGGTGAAGAATGCGATCAAGCAATATCATATTATCTACAATCAAAAGTGCCAGATAATGCCGAAGCATACTTTACGCTTGGGAATTGTTTTTTTGATAAAAAGCAATATAAAGATGCCATTGCAGTCGAAAAAATCGCAATCAATAAAAAGCCTGATTATGTCGCAGCGTATGATAATTTAGGATATTCTTACTTAGCAGATGGCCAATGGTCAGAAGCTGCAACAACATACAATCAGGAAATAAATATATTGCCTGCTTATATCAAAAAATATAAAGATACCGACTCGTCTTATTTCGGAAATCGGATGTATAATTATTTTGCTTATACTGCTTATTGCGATTTAGGAATTGCATACAATAAACTTCGGCAGTTTCAGGACGCAATAACTTCTTTAAACAATGCCAATCGTTTTGGGGATGATGCGGAACTACATTATAATTTAGGCCTTGCATATTTAGGCCTTGGCCAAAAAGATAAATGTGTACAACTTTTCAGAAAAGCATTAACGCTAAATCCCAACTTAGATACTGTGTATATATTATTGGGTGAATTTTTTAGTGATGATAAAAATTATTCAGATGCTATACAAGAGTATAAACAAGCAATAAAAATAAATCCAGACAATTCTATTGCCCATGCTCATTTGGCCGATGCTTATAGCGATTTGTTTTTATGGAAAGACGCAATAAATTCCTATCGTATGGCAATTAAACTAAACCCAAGCGACCCTGACATCTATTTTGACTTCAGCATTGCCTTAAATCAACTATTCAATAAAAACAAATATATTCAGGCGGTTAAAGATCATTTTCAAATAGAATCTAATTCTGATGATAATGCGAATAATAATGACTTATTAATAGAATCCATATCTGCTTTAAAGCAAGCCATTAAACTTAAGCCTGATTTCGTTAATGCGCACTACAATCTTGGGTTACTCTATCTTACTGTCAATAAGGATAAGGCTGCTGCTGTTGAAGAATATAAAACACTTAAAGATTTGGATAAAAAAGCTGCCGATAGTTTATTCAATGAAATATACAAATAAGATGTTATGAATATCAGAATCAACATTGATAAGCATTGTTCTTTTCCCGACAACAAAGCTTCTTTAAGCGCGAATAAATATTATCCGGTTTTAACCGGCTCTACTTTTACTGAATGCCCGCTTTGACAAGGTGTAACGGTTTACGCCGAGGGAGAATAAAACCGTCTCAAAACCTCCACCTTAGGAGTTCTGAAACATTGTACGCCAACCTAATTTTCAGCAGAAAAGGCAATTTCCAGTTTATTTTCATGCACCACCTTTAACACATTTTTTTACAGGCGGGCAATCTTCAGAAAATTATTGTTTTCCTATGTTCTTCTTCTCCACCGCCTCCACCACCAGCCGGATGAGATTGTTGAGCGTGGGCTTTTCCATGAAGGTCAGGGGCAGTTCTATGCCGAAGGTCTCTTCGATTGTTGCCGCTATTGCCACAAGCTGCATGGAATCGAGGGGAAGCTGTTCGAAGATCGGCCTGTCAGGTTCTATCCCGTCAAACTTTAAGGTAAATTCATGCTCAAGGATTGAAAACAATCTCTCCTGAACACTGTTTTTTTCCATAGGTTCTGACTCGTGATGTTTCTCCTGCCGAGCGACAGCAGGAGTTCCCTGTTGAACGCCATGAGCGTCCCTTCTGTCATGCAGCCGCAGAAAGGGGGGCGGCTGGAACCGTGCGCCAGTTCTTCAAAGCTGTACGCCCTTGCGGATCGGCGGCAAGGCTCGAAGTCAGCTGTTTGAGGAGTGCATCGTCAAGGGCCTTGCGGAAAACGAACCGGCAGCGGTCCGCATTCTCGTCGGCGTGTACGGCAGCGACCTCAAGAAGCACAGAAGCGATATCCATGGTGCCGGCGCCGCTTATGCCGGGCACGAAACGGGTCATCATGCCGCCCGCCGACAGGTTGAGAACGAACAGACTGCGGGGCGTCCCTTTAAACAAACAGGGGGACGGCTGTCCGATGATGTGCCGTGGGTATTTCCTCTCGTCAATATTATCGCCGCAGAGCTCTTTTCTGACCGCCGCCATCATTTTGTCGATGTTGGCCTTCATCTTTTCCCTGAGGATGTGTCCCAGCACCTCTTCGATGACCGGAATTCCCAGATTGTACTGGATTTCAAAGTCTATGGCGATACCGTCATTGGTACCGTCTTTGATGTGCCAGCGGCCGTTGATGTTGTCGAAGTCGCCTTCGATTGACTTGAACGTGATTTCGAAGTCGCGGCGGTTGAAACGGTCCTTTTCGACCCAGTAGAGGGGGCTTCTTCAACCGTGATATACCAGCGTGAAATGCCCTCTTTGCCCGTACGTTCGGTGATCTCAACCTTGTCGACGTTGTCCATGATCGCGGGGTACCGAGAGTAGTCGCTGATGATGTCCCATGCTTTTTCTTTGCGGACGCAGCCGGGAAGCACCGCTTCCGTGGTGACTGTTTCAAAAGACATTCGTACCTCCTTGATGATGATGAAAAAATGGCAGGATGGAGGGAATATAGTAAATGGATCCGTTTGTGCAACTGATATGAAATATTTGTAAAAAACTCTTAATTTGCAGCAGAATCTGCAATTTCCAATTTCTTTTCAGGCACCATTTTTGACACATTTTTTGACAGGCGGGCAATCTTCGACAGGAGCACGTCACTGTCATCTTAAGATACAAACAAAAGAGCCTTTTTGATACACCCCTCTTAAATACAGACTTCAAGAATTCGTTTTTTCCTCTCTTTTTGCACTTTTCTCCCCAAAAATTATCTGGCATACCTTTTGCATCGGGGGAGTTATTTCGGATTAATAATCCCAAAAAACCAAATGGAGCCCCACGGCCTTACGGCTGTGGTACCTAATATTGTTCGGCGGAATCCGCCGAAGCATTTCAAGAACCTGCCTTCGCTAAAGCTACGGCAGGTCCGTCCGACGCATTCATGCCCGAGGTCTTCTGCGTAGGCGGATAACCCAATGAAGAGCACTGCCATGCCACGGCCCAAGAAACCACGCGATTCAAAATACTGTTACGAAGTCAAAACCTACATCAGGGTTTCAACCGGCGTCGCTCTTGAAGAATATGCACGGATAAAACATTTCGATGGGATCTCCCAGGCAGCCAGAGAACTTTTAGAATTGATTATTTTGTATATTGTTTATAATCAGTAACTTACGGCGCATAACATAGATTATGTAAACTAAAGCCAAATGACAGTCCTTCCTTTATCTTTACAATAGATATTTCGCAATAGCAAATAAACTTCCGCCCGGATGCGCACCTTCACGTACGTCCGCTGGCCGGGACTATCGTTCCGGAGACGCTTTGACCTTCATTCCACTGGCCGATTCCTGGGGCTCTTCGCTTACTATGGATTTCTGATTTTAGTCGTTTTCCGTCGCACTGAACCGCTCCGCTTTGCGTCGGGTCGGAAAGCATACCCACTATTCCTTCTCAGGGCTTTGGGAAAACGATATCTTCAATTGAAATCCGTCAACCGTCGCATCGAGCTATGTTTATCGCACTTTTTTATCTTAAGGGTTTCTAAAATCCCTGCATCGGTCATTGTCTTTACAAAAGGTGATAGGAGAAGACAAAAATTGCTAAAAGGAGAAGGAGGAGTTATATTACTGAAGCTGTTAATCCATTACATACACATTTAGCAGGAGGAAACTTTATGGTAGATTTTAATTTTAATATAGATGCGGTGTATGATTCTATGGTCACGGGTGATGAATCATACTTGAAAGCAGAGTTAGATGGTGCCAGAGAAGCAGTGTTCGCTGGAGGTAAAGTTATCCTTGAAAGACGCTATGTGAATGCAAAACCAGAACCAGTAAAGACCATTAATAATACTGCGGAGTTTTTAGCGTGGGTAAAACATTTGAATAATATAACCAAGTTTAATCTGTCTTTTTAAAAAAGAGCTTATGGAATCAATAGCCATAAGCAATTGATGTTAAATCCAAACCAGCCGCCGGCGTTA
>CAWEFA010000003.1:0-16042 GCA_963808135.1 uncultured Bacteroidota bacterium | reverse complement strand
CAAGGATGGCCGAAAAAGAAATATTACTTGCCGCGACCCTTGATCACCCTTATGGCTACAAACTTCTGGAATCAGAGGTAGTCGGGACAAACGACTGTCTTGTTGTGGCGCGCATTGCGACCCCGCAGCATTTCTTGGAGATGCTAACGACAAATTATTATCCGAGATATAAGGCTGGACAAGGGGACGATCTCGCCAATTATGTTAGGTCTGAAATAGACACTTTTATTCGGAAAAGCGACGGCGTTATTATTGGTGAAGTGAAAAAAAAACAAAGCGGGCGCTGTTCTGGACGACAAGCTTTATGATGTTGTTCAGGTTAACGTTTCAATACCGACATCAGAATTTGATCTTCCTAATATTCCCGTAGAAATTGCGACCAATGCTATTCAGGTTGTGAAAAGTTTTGCAAGCGGGTCGCACGGTAATAATCCGCTAACATTGCACAACATTAATAGGATCCGCTACGTGATGATTGGGATAATGTCGATCTCATCGGCAGCATTCCTTATGTTGTTATATGCCAGAATTCGCCGCCGGAATCCACACCTAAATGTAGATCAAAACCACTGACAATAAGGAAATGTAAAATGAAAACATACACAAATAGAAATATAACACAAATCATCGGAGTAGTCTGTGCCTATGTAGGCTTTGCATTTACCGTTTATGCGGTAAATCTGAGTGACGATCAAAAAAAGGCGTGTAAACAGTGTGATGGGGACGACCCAGTTACCATCCACAATTTTCCTCCTGAGGGCAAAGATATAAATGCATATAACCAACTAGACTGCTGCACAGATTATTGCATTGTTGCAAATCCAGATGATTCAGATGCGGCAGGGCGTTGTGCTGTGATTGTAACATCTGACGCGCCCCTATATTAGAGTCATCGGATGTAATAGTGCGGGCAAAAGAATGGATCTGACGAAATAGAGGCAAGCGGATACAACTGGGAGTCAAGATCGGTATCCCAGAGGGTGCAAATCGCGACAAGAGTATGGCGATGGCACGTTATTCGCCAATCGTTTCATCGGGCTTCGACCCGAAGAGCGATGCAAATGCTTTGCTCTTTGTAAGGAGCATGGACAGGAACTCTACAAGTAAAGTAGTTGATGGCTGGACAACGTTTGTGTCACGCCCATTTAATACAAAGAACTATGAAAAAATTCTTTTGTAGCTGTATTATTGTCCTGATATTAACGGCACTGGCTAAACTTTATAGTGCGACTGGTCATGCCGGAGTTCTTGATTTGTCAGATCCACTATTTGGAATATCCAACAGGTCTGTGTTTTACTTAGCCGGTGGATTGGAATTGATGGTGGCGGGTTTATTATTGCTCAATGTGGATATTATCAACAAATGCGTAGCTGTTTGTTGGTTGACGCTTGTTTTTGTCCTGTATCGGGCGGATGTTTTTGCTTCAGCCCGGGAAGTTGTGTCCTTGCTTGGGCAATCTCACGGACGCCATTCATATTCCGCCGCAAATCGCAGACATGACCATGAAAATTGTTTTAGCCTATCTGTTCTTCGGCAGCTACGCCACATTGTTCTGGCTTTGGCGGCGGCGCAGGCAGTTGGCATCTGGCAGTTCGGAGATGAGAGTTGGCAATTAGCGATTGGTTTTTCGTTATATGAACTGGCGTTCCAGCGTCTTGGACTGCGGCGACACGTCGCCGCTTTCAACGACGCGACATGTCGCGTCGTTCCAAAGCGCGGACGTGTCCGCGCACTCCAAAATGTTAACGAGAACTGCAATCGTCACCTTGCTGCTGGCAGTTGTGGCTGCCTGTCTGTTTGGATATGTCCTAAATGTCCACAGCGGCATTTTTCACGAGTTTCAAATGGCTTTGCTTCAAGAGCAATGGATGCTGCTGGCTTGCCTTGCCGTCTGGTTCGGCACTTTTATTTTCCTGACGTTTAGCCGGAAAGATTTGCCGCTTGTTGGCCTGTTGGTTATTGCCATCGCTGCGTATTTCATCGGCTATGCAGCGTCTTCGCGAGCGGCGGATGCCGTTATTCTTTTGGCGGGCGTGACGCTGGGCAAATCCGCCTTTGTTTTACTACGGCGCGACGAGGGAGGAGCGGTTCACGTCACCCGTCACTCGTCACTCGTCACTTTCTTGGTCGGTTTGGTCTTGCTGCTGGCGTTTTCGTCGCGGTGGCATTTCGACATGTCGAATAATTTTTATCATGGGCCGCGCTGGATGGGGCTTTGGGATAATCCGAACATTTATGGGATGTTGATGGGAGCGGGGGTGACGCTAACAATCGGATTGTTAGCGGAAAGGCTAAAGGCTAAAGGCCAAAGGCTGAATGAAGAAAAGCGGATAGCGGAAAGCGGAAAATGGAAACTTCTTCAAATCCTGAAAGCAGAAAGCACAAAACAGAAATTGCTGGTGGTTTTTCTTTTGATTACGGCGGGGATGATGGGGGTGGGGTTATTCTTCAGCTACAGCCGGGGCGCATGGGTGGGAACGGCGGTGGGTTTGTTATACCTGGCAAAAGCATACGGGAAATTCAAATGGCGGTCTCTGAAATTCTTTCTATTTTCTACTTTCTGTTTTCTGCTTTTGATTTTTGGCGTCTGTTTCTTCTGGAATAATACATCAGACAACGCACCGTGGTATCTCAAGCGTCTGGATTTAAGCCGGGCATCAGCGCAGCACCGGGTTGCGGCATGGCGAGGCGGCGTTTCAAATGATACGGGACCATCCGTTTGGCGTCGGCTGGAACAAGGCGGTTCAGATCTATGCCGAAAATTATTCACCGCCGGAAGGCGGCGTTGGCGCAATTACCACAAATGATTATTTGATGCTGGGAACGCAGTTAGGGTTTCCGGGATTGCTTTGTTTTGTGCGCTATGTGGCGCTGTGCTTTAGAAGAAAGTCGCCCACACCTCACCCTGACCCTCTCCCCTCCCGCCGGGAGCGGAGAGGGAATAGCCTCGTCACCCGTCACTTGTCACTCGTCACTTCGCAAGCGCCTGTCGCGCAGGAGCTTTGGCCATGCTGGTGGCGTTTTGGTTTGATGGCGGATTGTTCAAGCTGGCCACGGCGTCGGTGTTTTGGATTTTGCTGGAACTAGGAAGTGAAAGACAAGCGCTGAAAACTGAAACCGTTCAAAAATCGAAAATTGAAAATCAAAAATCGGAAATTGACAAGAGCCTCGTTACCTCGGCTGCTACAAAATTTATATGAAAACGCGCATGGCAGAATTCGGTGCTGGCCTTTGGCGGCGTAAGGCATTCTTGCGTTCCGGCGTTGGGGTTGCCGTTGTTGTCTTTGCCATTGTTGGATTGCGGCTGCTCGGGATGCAATTTCATCATCCGGCGCATCTGGACGCACTAGCAGAGGAATCTGGAAATTTGAATTTCATGCTCGAAAACGAAAGGCCGCAAATCGCCCACGACGGCACCCGGCTTCTGTTCTGCCAATCCTCGGAAAAAGGCATGGGTGTTTTCACATGTGATGTCGCCACGGGACAGAAGAAGATGTTGTTTGAGGAAAAGGAAATTCATTTCGGTTTGGGGCCGCATGGAGTTCTCGCACCGTTCGCGTGGTCGCCGGACGATCGTTGGTTCGTATATGCGCGTCAAGGGGCATGGTTCCCCTCATGCCTATGCACCGCATCTTAGGGTAGAGGCGGTAGAGGAAAGCCTTGCACTTCTTGCGGATGGAGGGGAACTTCTCCTCGAAATCCAATTCAAATTGATTGGCCATGTTGGCTCCAAAAAAGAGCCGGGGCGGCTCCGGCCATGAAGGCCCAGCTTGTGCCCCGGTCTCAGCCTCTGCTCAGGGAACTTCAGTCCAGTCTTCAGTCTTGGTGTAGTTGAGGATGTCGAAGGCGTGATCCACCACGGTGCGGGTGCCGGCGTGATCCACCACGGCCAGAACTTCCCAGAGGGGTTGAGTCCCAGTTCCCGCGGTCTGAATGCACTCAACGTACTTGCAGGTGTTGGAGTGAGGCACGCCCGTGATAGGCGTGAAATTCCATTCCCTCAAGTTCAATAAGCGCCATTTTTATAAAAATTGTATATCGTCAAAACTGAAAAAATATATTTTATAGGTTACCAAAATTAAAGATTATTATCATAAAAAATAAACTTGCGGGTTACGCGCAATTAATAAATCCTTTACATTTGCAAAGAATACAAATTCATAACCCAACGTGCAATTTAAGAAATATTGATTATTAAATTTTATTGTTTTTTTGTAAAATATTGGATTTAATTTCAGAAAAATGGAAAATGAAGCCGGCGATTTAAAAAATGAAGTGTCAAAACCTTCATTAAATTTTATTGAAGAAATAATTATTAATGATTTAAAAAACGGTAAAAACGATAGCCGGGTACACACAAGGTTTCCACCCGAGCCAAACGGGTATTTGCATATCGGCCATGCCAAGTCCATTTGCCTGAACTTTGGGCTGGCAAAAAAATTTAACGGTAAATGCAACCTGCGTTTCGACGATACAAACCCGGTAAAAGAAGATATTGAATATGTAGATTCAATCCGCGAAGATGTAAAATGGTTAGGCTTTCAATGGGACGGGGAATACTATGCTTCCGATTATTTTGACCAGCTTTACGAGTGGGCAATAAAATTAATAAACAAAGGAAAGGCTTACGTGTGCGACCTCTCAGCCGAAGAAATAAGCGCTATGCGCGGAACGCCTTCTGTGCCTGCCACTCCAAGCCCCTACCGTAACAGGCCGGTTAAAGAAAATTCGGACTTGTTCCAACGCATGCACGATGGCGAATTTCCTGACGGATCAAAAACCCTTCGGGCTAAAATTGATTTGGCTTCACCCAATATGCACATGCGCGATCCTGTATTGTACCGGATTATACATGCCGATCACCACAGGACAGGCAGCAAATGGTGTATTTACCCGATGTACGATTTTGCCCATGGCCAAAGCGATTCGGTTGAAAGAATAACCCATTCGATCTGTACCCTTGAATTTGAAGTTCACCGGCCTTTGTACGATTGGTTTATAAAAGAGCTTGAGATATACGCTCCACAACAAATAGAATTTGCCAGGCTGAACCTCAGCTATACAATAATGAGCAAACGCAAACTTCTTGACTTGGTAAAAAACGGGTTTGTTAAAGGCTGGGACGATCCGCGCATGCCCACTATATGCGGGTTGCGCAGGAGAGGGTTTACCCCGGAATCGATAAGGATGTTTGCCGATAAAGTTGGCGTTGCCAAACGCGATAATATTATTGACGTGGCTTTACTTGAATTTTGTTTGCGAGAGGACCTGAATAAAAAGGCGATACGCGTAATGGGTGTATTAAATCCTTTAAAGCTCGTAATTGATAATTATCCCGACGATCAGATCGAAGAGCTCGAAGCTGTGAATAATCCGGAAGACGAAAGCCAGGGAAAACGCAAAGTGCCTTTTTCAAAGATTTTATATATTGAACAGGATGACTTTATGGAAAATCCGTCGAAAAAATATTTTCGCCTTTCACCAGGCCAGGAAGTGCGCTTGCGGTATGCTTATTTTGTAAAATGTGTTTCTGTTGAAAAGGATGCTAATGGAGAAATCAGCGTTATCCATTGCACTTACGACCCGGCTTCGCGCGGCGGTAACTCGCCCGATGGCCGAAAAGTAAAAGGTACAATACATTGGGTTTCCAAACAGCACGCAGTTGAAACGGAAGTGCGCCTTTACGACAGGTTATTTAAAACCGAAAATCCTGATTTAGTCGAAGAAGGCCATGATTTCACCGAAAATCTTAACAAGGATTCATTAAAAATTGTAACAGGTTATTGCGAAAAATATATTGAAACTTTTAAAGTTGGCGAAAAAATTCAATTCGAACGACTCGGATACTTTTGTGTTGATCCCGATTCAAATCATGAAAAAATAGTTTTTAACCGAATTGTTACTTTAAAGGATTCGTGGACTAAAAAAGCCGGAGGGGAATAAAAAATATTACATGGATTTTCTATTTTACAATTTTCGTAGCCCCCGACAATGCATCGACATCGACATTATTATCAAATTTCGCATTTATAGGCTCACTATATGCCGCCCGGATCAGGTCTCTCGGATTTACTTTTACCGGGCCGGTTATCATTTCAGGTAAATTATAATTTTTCAGGAATGAATCATAAAATTCCGGGTCATCCTGGGGAAGCAAAACAGGTTTATAGGCTTTGCCGTTATCGTCGACATAACTGAAAAACAACCTCGAGTACAAACCGTCCAATCGCCTGCTTGCAAATACAAACCAATGCGAATTGACCGACCAGCTATGATAGCTGTCTGAATGTTTACTATTGACCGAATCGAGGCTCCAGTATGTTTTTTTCTGTAAGTCCATCATGTAAAGGTCGGTACTTTTCAGGTGGATATTGAAGTACCCGTAATCGCTCATGCAAAACAGCAGAAATTTGCCGTCAGGCGATACTTTCGGATATGATATGCTTTTGCCGGTTTCTTTTGATGTAAGGATAGTGTCCAGGTTTCCCCATATATCTTTTTTAACATCATAGGAAATTCTCATCAGGTCGTATTTAATTTCATTAAATTCTAAATTTTTAATTTTCGGGGCGCTGCAGAAGTACAGGTATTTACCGTCGGGGCTCCAGTTAGGTAAGTTTTCCAGCCTGTCTGTCGAAACCTTAGGCGAAGTTGTTATAGTATTTGTTTCAATGTTGTAAACTATCAAATCGGAGAATTTATCAAAAACATAAATGCTTTCTCCTGTGTCCCCATGAAAATTTTGCCTTATTATATTTACTGAAAAAGCAATATGCGCCCCATCCGGATGCCAAGCGGGGTATACTCCGGACGACATTGTATATTTTGTTTTTGTATTTATTTTTTCTACCACTCCATTTCTGACGATTAAAGTTCCCGGATAATCCTGGCGTAAATGCAGCATCATAAAATCGGGATTATTTTTGCAAAACGAATGGCAGTTCATGCAATTTCTTTTTAACGCCCTGTTTGTAAGAATCGGCGTTTCATTAAAATTCTCAATATTCCTTTGGTAGATTCCCAAATCGTTCCAAAAAACATATCCGGCGTTAATTAAACGATATGCCACATAACTGTCAATATTTTCTTGTGCAATTTTATTTGTTATTGTTTTATATTTTTCCCAATAGCCATTGCTATTTTTTGAATAAATATCAAAATATAATTCTTTTCCGGTGTTAGCACTTAGCAGCTTTCTCCACTTTCTCAAAGGGATTTGGATTTTATTGTTTTTAGCGGCTATTTTTATTTTCGAACCTTTAACCGAATATATTTCAACATAAAACGATTTTGCCTTTTCTTTAATTAAAAAGTTTAACGGGGCAATATTAGGAGGCACAATAACATTTGCATAATCAGGATATATTATTGGCGGTTCCGGAAAGCTTTCAATTTTTCCATTTGGAAAATCGCCCCTTATACAACCGCTAAATAAGAGGATAAATAAAATGATGCTGGTTACAATTATTTTCAGTTTAAAAAGAGATTTAATATTCATTGTTTTTGCCCTTTTGTGGTTTAAAAAAATCTTTTTCTGCTGATATTACCCTCAAATAGTACCAATATGTATGCTTTAATTCTACAGGCAACATTGTCATTTAGCTTTTTCAATATTATTCCCGTATTCATCAATTATCCTGTTAAAATTATCGAATCCGTCTAAAGTTTCCGGGCTTATATTAATTTTTTCGCTAACAATAAGTTCTTTCCATTTTGCAGGGAACATCATTTTATAAACCAAAATGGCTTCCTCAATGTGTTTGGGAAGCTTGGTGTAATTTAATTCGGCAAACTTCTTCAGGTTTGAAACAATTTCATCATATTGCCTTGTTAATAAATAATAAGCCATTAAATATTCAAATGCCATTTTATTATTTTTATTTTCTTTCAATAAGTTTTTTAAGTCCCAATCAGGATAATTCATATTTACTAACGTGAAGTAATGAAATTTAGGCAAGTAATTTCTTTTTTCAGAAAATGTTGGATCATTCTCACACATTTCATGGTTGTTTATAAATTTCGAATAATAACCTGCCCATGAACGGTAAATTAAACTTTTACACAAAATGTTTAAATATTTTTCTGCCAAACAGTAATTTCTGTTAATAAGGTTAATCTCAACAAGCATTTTGTAAACTCCCGGATCATGTGGAAAATTTGTTAATGCTTCGTAAAAATATCTTTGGGCAGTAATAACCTGCCCCATGTCAAAATACAATAAACCGGCAGGAATAGCAGTTTCAGGAGCATAAATGTTTGCGAATAAACCTTCAATATCATAATATTGCTCATTATCGAATAAATGGTCCAGCAAATTGTTTGTATGATATAATGCACGCGAAATATTTAAATTGTTATAGAAATTTAGTTTGTAGTTATTCAATATGTCATTTTTAGTAATTTTCGAATTCATATCAACAATTTGTTGCCACTTATCATTATATGCCAGGTAATCGATTTTTATTTTTTGTTTTTCGGCTCTCTCGGCAAATGCAAATAAAAATACAAGGCTGGCCAAATAAATAAAAACTGTACTTATTGTGATGATTTTTTTTTCAGGTTTTATATCAACTGATTCTTTATTCGTGTTTTTTAAGATAATGAACAATGCAGGAATGAAAACGATCAACATATAAACCAGGTATTCCAATTTAACCGATACTTGCTGAGGTACAAAGTAAAAATATGCTTCCCTGAAGCTTATAATATAAACATAACGTGCGGCAATATATGGCAAACTAAATCCTATTAACAAATAAAACAACGATGATATTATTTTTAATTTGTCCTCAGAGTAAAGTAGTTCGTATGAAATTAAAAGCAAAATGTAAAACAGAAAAAACAAGCCTCCTGTAATAAAATAAATTAAAATTGATGAAAGGGGTACAAATAAATATTTTATATTTTTTAATTCATAAATTTTAAGATAAATAAGGAAAAATGACGAACATATAATGAATTTCAGGTTTATAGTTATGTTATAATCATAAAAGTTTTGAAAAGTAATAAAGAAAATAAGCGGGACAAACGCGATTAATTTATTATAAAAGGAATTTTGCATTTGATTGAAAATTTTATTCAGAAGGAAATAAATGATTATTAAAAAAGATGAAAACAATAAAGCCCCTGCAATTTTATAAAAATAAAACTGGAGGATAAAAATTGATAAATATTCAGATATTCCGCCCGGGTAAGAAAGGAATTCCTTAAAATATCCTTTATCAAATAAAAATAATTGCTGGTTATTAAAATAATAAAGTTCCGTATCGAAAAAAAAGAATGCATAAGCAAAAAAAGATATAAATAATGCAACGTACAGAATGAAAAACAGATTTAATTTATTCTTCATTTTTTTAATCATTATATAGTATTTTATTTACAATGTTAATGTAAATAAATATTTTTTAACAATAAAATGTGGTTATAACTGATAGTTATAACCAATAATAATTTATGAAATAATTTTATTGGTTAAATATTTAAATTCAAAAAATACATAAACTTAAAAAAATACAAAGGGTTCTTTAACCGTCAAATCTTTCAACAAATTTAAAGGCTGGATATTTGTAATATCAAAAATAATTGTATTTTTGCACTCCGCTTTTCAAAATTTATGTTTGTATTTGTATATAAATTAAAAACTTAGCAAAGTGAATACGCTCAGTTATAAAACTATATCGGCCAACAAGGCCACTGCAACAAAAGAATGGGTGGTTGTTGACGCTCAGAATCAGGTGTTAGGCCGGTTTTCTTCGAAAGTTGCCAAATTATTAAGAGGCAAATATAAAACAAATTACACTCCCCATGTGGATTGTGGCGATAATGTCGTTGTTGTTAATGCAGAAAAAATAAGGCTGACAGGAAAAAAATGGACTGACCGCGTGCACTTTTCCCATACCGGCTACCAGGGAGGCCAGGTAGTTAAAACTCCAATGGATATATTTAAAAAAGGCCCATCATTCTTAATTGAAAAGTCAGTAAGGGGTATGTTACCTAAAACAAAACTTGGAGACGCTATTTCAAAAAACCTCCATGTTTATAATGGATCCGAGCATAAACACGAGGGACAGAAACCTAAAGCAATAGATATCAATTCTCTTAAATAAAAACTATGGAAATAGTAAACGCAATTGGAAGAAGAAAATCAGCAGTAGCGCGAATTTACCTGAGCGAAGGTAAGGGAAGTATTGTTATAAATAGTCGTAATTTCGATCAGTATTTTCCAACAACACAATTACAATATATTGTTAAACAGCCGCTTAATGTTCTTAATGTTTCTGAACTATATGACATTAAAGTAAACCTTGACGGCGGAGGCTTCAAAGGCCAGGCCGAAGCATTACGTCTTGCTATTTCAAGGGCTCTGGTAAAAATAAACGAAGAAAACAAACCGCTGCTTAAAAAAAATGGTTTCCTCACCCGCGATCCACGCGAAGTGGAACGTAAAAAACCGGGACGCCCGAAAGCACGTAAAAGATTTCAATTCAGTAAACGTTAAACTTCGCATAAGTAATCCGGAACATGCGCTTTGCGGTTTTATATTATGGAGTTTAGTATCTAAATTGTTCGGATTCCTGCTTTCTTTGGACTACCGGATGATTGCCAATACAGAATGTAAACTTAAAATTAAATAAATGTCAAGAGTAACTTTTGAACAACTTCTGGATGCCGGTGTGCACTTTGGGCACTTAAAAAGAAAATGGAACCCGGCAATGGCTCCTTATATTTTCATGGAAAAGAACGGGATCCACATTATCGACCTTCAAAAAACCATAGCAAAAATTGATGAAGCTGCCAATGCTTTAAAACAAATTGCTAAGTCGGGGCGCAAAATTTTATTTGTTGCAACCAAAAAACAAGCTAAAGACATAGTTTCCGAAAGGGTTAAACAAATTAATATGCCTTACGTTACTGAACGTTGGCCGGGCGGTATGCTTACCAATTTCCCTACTATCAGAAAAGCTGTGAAAAAGATGGCGTCTATTGATAAGATGTTAATTGATGGCTCGTTCGAAACACTCTCAAAAAGGGAAAGGCTTCAGGTTAAACGCCAGAGAGCAAAACTTGAAAAAAACCTGGGAAGTATTGCCGATTTGACACGGCTACCGGCTGCACTTTTCATCGTTGACATTACTAAAGAACATATTGCTGTCCGCGAAGCAAAACGTTTAAGCATACCTGTAATAGCATTGGCCGACACAAATTCAAATCCTAATCTTATCGACTTCCCAATACCCGCAAATGACGATGCTTCTAAATCAATTGCCCTCATTGTTGATATTGTTTGCAATGCCATTCAGGAAGGATTAATTGAACGGAAAAGTGAGAAAGATTCCGAACCTACTGTTGAAAAGAAACCCAAAGAAGTAAAAAAGGCTAAGGCTAAAACAGAGAAAAAAGAAGATTCGATAGAGAATGTTGAAAAAATAGGAGAAGTGATTGAAGAAGAGGTAATTGAAGAAGTGATTAAGAAAGTTGATGTTGCAGTTAAAAAAGCGCCCATTAAAAAGAAAACACGAAAATTAGACGAATAGAACAATTTGCCATTTTATAATTAGTATTGACAGGAATATTAAAAAAGCAGGAGAATTATGTCACAAATTACAATAAACGAAATAACCAAACTTAGAAAAATTACAGGGGCAGGCATGATGGATTGCAAGAAAGCCTTGGAAGAATCAAACGGAGATATAGAAAAGTCTGTTGAAATAATTCGTAAAAAGGGACAACTTGTTGCAAGCAAGCGCGCCGACAGGGATGCTACCGAAGGTGCGGTATTATCGGGCATTACATCCGATGGTAAGTTTGGCGCTGTTATTGCTTTAAATTGCGAAACAGATTTTGTTGCTAAAAATAAGGTTTTCACTGACCTTGCAGCATCAATCCTTAAAATTGCTTTAGATAAAAAACCGACTGACCTTGAAGCTTTAAAAAGTTGCATCCTCGATGGCAGGAAGGTTATAGACATAGTTATTGAGAATGTTGGAATAATTGGGGAAAAAATGGATATAAGCTTTTATGGGTTTGTAAAAGCAGAAAAAGTTGTTTTTTATATTCATCCCGGGAACCAACTTGCATGCACTGTAGGTTTCAATAAAGCTGGTATTGGCGAGCAGGTATATAAGGATATTGCAATGCAAGTTGCTGCCATGAACCCTGTTGCTATTGATAAAGAATTTATCAGCAAAGAAAGAATTGAAAAAGAACTCGAAATTGGCCGGGATCAAGCCCGCTTGGAAGGCAAACCTGAAAATATGCTCGATAAAATAGCTGAAGGAAAATTGAATAAATTTTTTAAAGAAGGCACTTTGTTTAACCAGGAATTTATTAAAGATAATAAAAAGACTGTAAAGCTATATTTGCAAAGCATAGATAAGGAACTTAATGTTTCAGGGTTTTGCAGGTTCGCTTTAAAGGATTAACAATTATTTCCAATTGAAAATAATTTTATAAGCCAATTCGTTAATCTTCATATTCGCTGGTATCATAGCCTTTCATTATTCCGCGCTTTGAACCTCTAATGAACGCAACTATTTCATCTCTTTCCGAAGTGGCAGGTATATTTGTTTCAATATATTCGCAAGCATCGGAATAATTCATTCCTTTCTGGAAAATTACACGGTAAATTTCCTGTATTTCTGTTATTTGCTCATTTGTAAAATTTCTTCTTCTTAAACCTATTGAATTTACACCAACATAAGCCAGCGGGTCGCGGGCAGCTTTAACGTAAGGCGGTACATCTTTGCTAACTTTTGAAGCGCCTCCTATAAATGCATGGCAGCCAATATGCACAAACTGATGAACAGCACTCATACCGCTAACTGTAACCCAATCATCAACTACAACTTCGCCTGCAAGGCCAACACTCGCAACTAATATAACATTGTTGCCAATCTGACAATCATGGGCTACATGAACATAGCACATTATAAGGCTATTTTCACCAATAGTTGTTTTTCCTTTCGCCGCAGTGCCGCGGTTGATTGTTACACACTCGCGAACTGTAGTGTTATTGCCTATTTCAACGAAAGTTCTTTCACCTTTAAATTTAAGGTCCTGTGGAATTGCAGATATTACGGCGCCGGGAAATATATAGCAGTTTTTGCCAATCCGCGCCCCATCCATAATAACAGCATTGGGACCTATCCATGTATCATCGCCAATTTCAACGTCTTCTGCAATTGTAGCAAATGGTTCAATTATAACATTTGCACCGATCTTTGCTTTTGGGTGAACATTAGTTAACGAGTGTAACTTCATTTTTTATAAAATTTATTCTAATTCTTTAATTGTCCTACTTTATAATCTAAAAATCAAAATTAATATTTAAACCATAAAATTCTTTAACTTAAACTGCCAAAACCAGGAATAATTAATGAACTACCCCGCAGCAGAGCTGCGAGGTATCAAAAAAAATACAACAATGGAGTTTGCATAGCAAACCTATTATTTGATTTTACCCCGTAGCAGAGCTACGAGGAATTCTTTTGATTAAATGTAATAATTATTTAACCTTAATAATTTGAGCGCACAGTTCAGCTTCAACAGCAAGTGCCTCCCCAACAAATGCCTGTGCCCACATGGTGGCTATGCCCCGCCTGATAGGCTCAACAAGTTCGCATTTAAAAATTACAGTATCCCCGGGTACAACTTTTCTTTTGAATTTCACTTTGTCCATTTTTAAGAAAAGGGTCAGATAATTTTCAGGATCGGTAACAGTATTGAGAAGAAGCGTACCACCAACCTGAGCCATAGCTTCAACAAGAAGCACGCCGGGCATAATGGGCTCGCCAGGAAAATGCCCCATAAAAAACGGTTCGTTCATGGTAACATTTTTTAAACCAACAACCATACTCTCAGTTCGCACAAATATTTTATCTACCAATAAAAAAGGAGGCCTGTGCGGTAACATTTGCATTATCTGGTTTACATCTAATAATGGAGTATCGTTAATATTTATCTTCGGAACTGCCGGTTTTAAAGCTTCTTTTTTAATGGTTTTTCTAATAATTTTAGCAAATTCGGTATTTGCATGATGTCCAGGCCTTGAAGCCATAATACGGGCTTTGAGTGGCATGCCTACCAACATCAGGTCGCCTAACAAATCAAGCAACTTATGCCGGGCAGGCTCGTTGCGGAAACGAAGTTCAATATTGTTTAAAACACCTTCGGGCTGGACTGATACTTTTGGTTTATTAAATAGCACTGCTAACCTGTCCAGTTCCTCTTGGGTTACTTTTCTATCGACAATTATTATGGCATTATCAACATCGCCGCCTTTTATGAGATTATGTTTGATAAGCAACTCCAGTTCGTGCAAAAAAACAAATGTCCGGCAAGGCGCTATTTCTTTTCCAAAATCGCCGAGCGAATTTAACGATGCGTACTGATTTCCCAGTACTTTCGAATTATAGTCAATTTGCACGGTAATACTCAGATGGTCGTCGGGAAATGCAATTATTTCTATCCCTTTTTCAACATCTATAAATTCAACACGTTCTTTGAGTTCAAAATATTTCTTATCGGCATTTAATTCAACAACGCCGACAGCTTTTATTTTTTCTTCATAATATTTCGAGCTGCCGTCGATGATAGGCATTTCAGGGGCATCGATTTCAATCAATGCATTATCTATGCCATTGCCATAAAGCGCCGCCATAAGATGTTCTATTGTTCCAATCCTAACCCCGTTTTCGTCTATTGTTGTGCCTCTCGAAGTGTCTATAACATTATCAACAATAGCATGTACAAGAGGGTTTTCTTCCAAATCAATCCTCATAAACCGGATGCCATGATTTGCCGGCGCCGGTTTAATTGTAATGTTCGAAGGGAGGGCAGTATGCAATCCTTTGCCCGAAATATTGATCTCTTTTGCAATTGTTTTTTGTTTTTCAGACATAATCAAAATTTTTTAATCACTCTATAATTTATATGAAATTTGTACAAAAATTTCCATTCGTTTTGTTACAGGCTTTTTTCAATGAAATTAATTAAACTGTGAATTATTTTAATGTGAATTTCCTGTATGCGATCGGAATATTTTGAATGGGGTACACGTATTTCAATATCGGCGATATTTGCAAGCTTACCTCCATCTTTACCGGTTAGTGCAATTACTTTCATCTTTTTTTCTTTTGCCTTCAACGATGCTTTTAAAATATTTGGAGAATTACCGCTTGTGCTAATTGCCAAAAGCACATCACCTTCATTTCCTAAACCTTCAATAAACCTTGAAAAAACCGATTCAAAACCATAATCATTTGCTGTGCAGGTTATGTGCGATGGGTCTGAGATTGCAATAGCCGGTAAAGCGTTCCTGTCATCACGATAACGGGCGCTGAGTTCTTCGGCAAAATGCATGGCATCGCACATACTTCCGCCGTTTCCACAACTTATTATTTTATTGCCCGATTTTATTGCCTTAACAATCGCTTGCCCGGCTTTCTCAAGTTTATCGAAGTTATCGGGATAACTTATAAACTCTTTCAAAACCTGCATTGATTCTTCAAAATCGTTTAAAAAAATTTCTTTCATTTTTTCTGTTGGATATTAGTAATGAGATGAATTTTTTTAATAATGATAATTTTTTTTCATCGGCAAAAATCGTAAAGTTTAATCGAATTTGAAAATTATTATACATTTTATTGCAAATTATGGCTGTTGCAATAAAATAAGTACCTCAAAATATTAAAAAAAGTTTTTAAAAATTTGAACAAAATGGTTGAATAAATGGTTTATTTTTAAACTTAATTAAATCCATATAATTATGAGAAAATATTTTACTATCCTAATTTTGGCGTTTTTATTTGCTGAAGTGGCAAATTATGCAAGCACTTTTACTGTTACCAACAGTGGATATACATTTTCACCGAGCGTATTAACTATTTATGTAGGCGATACAGTAACATTTTCACTGGCTTCAATGCATAATGCGGTGGAAGTAAATGAAAGCGTATGGAATGCAGATGGTAATACTTCTAATGGAGGGTTTAGCGTTCCTTATGGCGGCGGGACTGTAACTTTCAAAACTGCCGGTGTTTT
>CAWEFA010000002.1:0-6576 GCA_963808135.1 uncultured Bacteroidota bacterium | reverse complement strand
AACATTGGCGAAAATTACAATGCCAACCTGCTTGCTGAAGGATGGGACAGGAAGGGTTTTGAAGAAAAAAGCTGGACAAATGTTTCAACAGAAAAAAACACAAGCAATCTTGTAAGCCCGCAAATGCAGCCTGTTGTGATACATCAAGATATTAAGCCCGTTAAAATATATAATCCTGGCAATAACATTTTTATTGCAGATATGGGCGAAACCTTGTCCGGTTGGGTAAAAATACATGTTAATTGCAAAAAAGTATCAGCCATAAAAATTCAATACCTGGCTACTTACAATTATAAAGAAAATAAAGCCGGCAAAACAACAGGAATTGATGAATATGTTTGCAAAGGCGCAGGGACAGAAGAATGGGAACCTTCATTTGCTTATCACGCTTTCAGGTTTGTTGAAATTACCGGCCTGCCTTATGTGCCCGATCCACAAACTGTTGTTGCACGTGTAGCATATCCCGATATAGCGACAACAGGCCATTTTAGCTGTTCGGACAACACTACAAATAAAATTTACGATAATATTGCCCGCACAGGCAGGAATAATTTGGTTTCAGTCCTTACAGGCTTTCCCGGAACCGATTCCCGCAAAGCTTCGCCGGTCAGCGTTCAGGCTTTCTCAGCTACAGCCCTTTATATTTTCAATATCGGCAAAGCATTTAATAAATATTTTACCGATTTGTGCGACATCCAATCCGCTGACGGCAGGCTTCAATTCTTTCCAGGTAATGGCAACGGGACATATTCCCCCGGCTGGCCTGACGTGATGGTTGCTTTGCCCTGGAAAACATATCTTGCAACGGGAAATAAAATGGAGTTATTGAAAAATTATGATGCAATAAAAGCCTGGCACAACAGCCAGGTGCGCGAAAGCGATGCATCCGCGCCACCCTACATGCACAACCGGGAAGGCAACGGCGATTTATATTCTTTAGATACCACGCCTGTAAAGCCTATCGGTTCATGTTATTATTTTTACACTACTTCATTATTGGGAAACATCGCCAATGCATTGGATAAGCCTGACGAATCAAACGATTATTTTGAACTTGCCGGGTTTACCAAGGATCAGTTCAGCCAAAGTTATCTTACATACCGGGTTGCCCGTTACTGGGCGCCGACACAAACAGCGCATGTACTGCCGTTTGCTGCCGGGCTCGTTCCTCTTTCACATGTGCAGCGCATTGCTGGTTTTATTACTTCAAATATTAAAAAACATAATATTCACCCTACAACAGGGGTATTATCGACCCAATTTCTTTTGCCTATTTTGAGCGAAAACGGATATCACGAACTGGCATATCAATTATTATCGCAAACAACAAAACCTTCATGGGGATATATGGTTGAAAAAGGCTCATCGGTTATCTGGGGCTCATGGGACGGCCTTGATGAAGCTTCGGTTTATGCGCCGGCATTGGCTTCCGTAGGTGAATGGTTGTTTGCAAAGCTGGTTGGCATTAGTCCTGATGAAAAAATTCCCGGCTATAAGCACAGCATTATAAGCCCGGCCCCTGTTGACAAATTAAAATGGGCCGGGGCCGATTTAGAAACCAATTATGGAAAACTTTCAGCACGTTGGGAAAAAGAAAGCGCAGGGTTGGCCGTTACAATTATAATCCCGGCAAATACGTGGTGTACGTTGAACATGCCTGTAAAAAATGCTGATAATGCAGAAATTGTTTTCAATGGCAATGTAATTATACAAAGCGGCAAAATCCAATCTAAACTTCCGGGATATTTAGTATTTAAAGGTTTTGACGGAAATACGGCCGTATTGGAAATTAAAAGTGGAAAATATAAAATTATCGCTGAATGATTTTTTAAATAAACTCTAAAATATATTTAATGGGCTTTTCTGCCGAAATAGAATTTCTTTTAAAAGTTTCCTCTCTTAAACGGGACAATATTAACAAGAAAATTTTAATAAATCTTATTGATAAAATCGAACGGTGGGATTGGTTGGTTGAATGTGCAGCACGCAACTCCGTTGTACCGTTAATATATTATAATCTCAGAAAAATTAATGCTTTTGATTATATTCCTGAAAATTATAAAAATACTTTTGAAAATCAGTATAGATTGGCAAATGCGAGAAACCTTAAACTCAGGGGAGTTTTTATTGAAATTGCCAAAAAGTTAAGTTCCGCTCAAATAAACTTGATGGCGCTAAAAGGCATTGCATTGCAGTTTGAACTGTATGAGCATCCTGCATTGCGGCCTATGATAGATATTGACCTCATGGTTAGCGATGTTGATTCTGAAAAAGCAAAAAAAATCCTTCTTGAAATGGGATGCAAAACTGAAGTTTTTTCGGAATCAACATTTATCGATTCCTTAAAGCACCATTTTCCGCCATTTTTTTATAAAGATATTTCCATTGAAATCCACCGCTCGCTGTTCGATGTTTATGATACAATTCAAATGCCTGTTTCGCAGGTTTGGGAAAATACTGAAATGCGGCAGATTGAAGGATTGCAAATTCATGTTCTTAAAAAGCACCTTCAGCTTCTTTATTTGTGCCATCATGTTTTCAGTACATTAAGAGGCGGAAAAGTAAAGCTTATTTGGTATCTCGATATTTTGCTCTTTTTGCGAAAATATAAAGAAATATTGGATTGGGCATTTTTCGATCAATTGGTTGGTAAGGCCAATGCATGCGAATCGGTTTATCATAGTTTGGGCATAATAAATTATTTGTTCAGCGAGGATTTATTTAACGAAACCATTCAAAATAAAACTGTCCTTTACTGCCCTAAACCACAAGAAATAATTCCATTTCTTGAAAATAAAACTTTTAAGCCCGAAATGAGCCATTATCTTTATAAATTCGGTAATATAAAAAGTTTGCCAGATAAAATAAGATATTTATTTAATCGTATTTTCCCAAATATTGAATTTATAAGAAAAAAGTATTGTTCGTCAAATTACTTTTCAACCTTCATTGGATATTTAAAAGAATTGTTCAGCTTTATTAGTCTATGCTTTAAAACAATAGGTACTAATTTTATTAAAATTCAAAAAAATACCGAAAAGAAAGATTGACCAGTTATTTATTAATACATAAAAATAATAAATTAAAATTTTATTTACTTTTGAGGTTTTAATGCAACATATAATGTACTATTTAATTACAATCATATTTTCATTGCTTACAGCTTTTGCCATAGTTTTCACGTCAATACCGACAATTGTACTTATAGCCCGCTCAAGGAATCTTTATGATAAGCCGGGATCAAGAAAAAGCCATATTAATGAAATACCGGTGCTTGGAGGGGTTGCAATTTTTGCAGCCATTCTTATAACCATAGGCGTTTTTAATGATTTTTCCGAACATCGCGAATTTCAATATTTGGTTGTTGGCGCTATAATACTTTTTTTTATTGGGCTGAAAGACGATATACTTATTATTTCGCCTTTTAAAAAACTCTGGGGACAAGTATTGGCTTCATTAATTATTATTCTAATGGGTAATTTCAGGTTGACAAGCCTGCACGGATTTTTAGGCATCAATTGTATTAGTTATATTCCAGGGGTATTGCTTACTTTATTCGTTTTTGTAATTATTATTAATGGGTTCAATCTTATTGATGGGATAGACGGATTAGCTTCAGGAGTGGGAGTTGTGGCCGCTCTCATTTTCGGAACATGGTTTTATTTGAATTGTGAGTTCGAATATGCAAATATCAGTGCAGCTTTTATAGGCAGTTTAGTGGCTTTCTTCTGGTTTAATGTGTTCGGCAAAAAGAATAAAATTTTTATGGGCGACTCAGGGTCGCTATTGGTTGGGTTAATTATGGCTGTAATTGCCGTTCAGTTTAATGAAATGAATATAGCCCAAACCTCTGAATGGCATATCCATGCATCTCCTGCAGTTTCGTTCGGGATTTTAATTGTGCCTTTATTTGATACCCTGAGAGTTTTTATTATCAGGATTTTCAGGGGACAATCGCCTTTTAAAGCCGACACCAACCACGTTCACCACAGGTTACTTTCTATGGGCTTGTCGCATATTAAAGCAACTTTGTTTATATTGGGAGTAAATGTGATATTTATTTTTCTGGTTTTATTTTTAAACAATTGGGGCGTTATCAGGTTAATGCTCCTCAACCTCATTTTAGCTACTTTATTTTCATTGCTTCCTGAGCTTATTTTTAAATTAAGGGAAAAGAATATTAAGCAAAATTAGTACTGATACTCATCAAGTACGGAAAAAATGAAGTTTCGGTTAATATTAACGGTATGCCTGATTTGTTATTTTTCCGGTAACTTAAAAGCACAGCCTGTTTTGCCCCTGAGCAACGAATATAATTTCTTCATAGAAAATTCCGTAAACCCCGATGCAAAATTTCACAGCGCTATAAAGCCATATAATTTTAATGAATTGAAATGGGATACATCGAGCCTGAAAACCCTGGAATGTGATTTTTCCGAATATAAAAGAAAAGTCAGCGTTTCGCCTATTTTTGAAAGTTTATTCACAGGATCGTTAAAAAGCGATAATGGAATTGACATTGCAACCGGTATAAGGTTTTGGGCGCTGTTAGGAAAACACTGGTTTTTTCAAGCAAACCTTATTGGAAATTTAAGCAAATTCCCGAGTTATATTGCTGAAAAAATCGATTCGAACCAGGTGATACCGCATTACGGCCGGTATTCATTCAAATCATCCGGGTTTTATGGTTATCCGCTGATTACAGGTTTTTTACAATATTCGCCGCGTCCTTATCTCGCAATTTCTTTAGGCGTTGATAAACGTTTCATTGGCGACGGATACCGTTCAATGTTGCTTTCCGATAACTCTGCGCCTTACCCATTTGTAGAATTGACAGTCCCTATTTGGCGAATTAAATATATAATCTTATGGGCTTTTTTAAAGGATATTGATTCTTATTCCGGAAATTCCGATTTTCACGAAAAGTACGCGGTAATTCACTATTTTAGCTATAATGTAACAGAAAGGCTGAATTTAGGTTTTTTTGAAGCCATTGTTTGGCGCGGCAATGACACATCGGGAAACAGGGGATTTGATCCCAACTATGCAAATCCTGTAATATTTTTCAGGCCTGTTGAATTTTCATTAAATTCTCCTGATAATGCCAATTTAGGCGGTTCTTTAAAATTACGATTTTGGAAACGTACATATTTTTATAGCCAGCTTTTTTTAGATGATTTCACAGTAGGTAAATTTATAAAACGCGATGGTTGGTGGGGCAACAAGTATGGAATTCAAACCGGGTTTAAAAGTTTTAGCTTTGCAGGTTGCCGAAACCTATTTATGCAGGGTGAGTTCAATTTTGCAAGGCCTTATACTTATTCAGAACATACGTCGCTTGTAAATTATGGAAATGAATATCAAGCTTTGGCACATCCGCTTGGCGCAAATTTTTGGGAACTGGTTGGGATTACACGTTATTTGCAAAAAAATTGGCTGATAACATTAAAAGCTACCGGCGCTGTTTATGGAGCGGACACTTCGCTGAGAAGCTTCGGGCAGAACATCTATAAGCCTTATGATTTGCGCTATTACAATATTCCCAAATCGCAATGGCAGGTTTCAGATTATAATAACCACATCGGTCAAGGGTTAAAAACAAAATTACTGAATATTGAAACAAAACTGAGTTATTCTTTAATCCCTAAATGGAATCTGTATGCCACAATGGGTTACAGGCTAATTGCCAGCAAGAATAATATTGATTCCGGCCTGGATAATTATTTTTTCATTGGCATCTCAACATACCTGTATAACAATGATGTAGACTATTAAATGAAGAAAGTCAGTTTAATCATATTATTGATTTTTACATTTGGGAAAATATTCTCTCAGGCACTGGCACCTTTGGCATCTGACTATTCTTTGGCTATTGATAATTGGGCAATCAAAAACAATGTTAATATACCGGTTTCTGTAAAACCGCTGCCAATTGTGTTTCTAAATGATTTCGTTAATTCGGATTCATTGTTTTCATTCGGCTCCGAATTGCCCAAAGAAAAAAAAAGCTGGTTTATCCGTAAATTAAAATATGAGAATTTTCTTTCAGTCGATACCGATAATTTTAAAATTTCCGTTGACCCGCTTTTCAACTTTGAATACGAAAAAGATTTTATTTCAAACAAAACATCGTATTATAATACAAGGGGCATCAGGATATTCGGAAACCTCGGCAATGAGTTGTTTTTTGAATCTTCAGATTATGAAAACCAGGCGTCGTTACCGCTTTACCTGAAGGATTATGTAAACAGCAGCCTTATTGTACCAGGACAGGGCGCTATCAGAAGCCCCAACTTTTTCGATTATGCCTATGCCACCGGAATGTTGTATTACCGTTTAAACAAACATTTCGATTTTGCTTTCGGGCATGGAAAACTTTTTATAGGCGATGGTTACCGCTCATTACTTTTATCGGATAATTCATTTAATTATCCCCATTTGAAAATTTCAGTAAACTTCAATAAAATACAATATACGCGGATCATGGCATTGCTTATGGGCGATAGCGTGCCTGTTGATCCTTTTGGTGTAAGGGTAAAAAAACTTGCAGGGTTTAATGTGTTAACATTCATGCCC
>CAWEFA010000001.1:0-11029 GCA_963808135.1 uncultured Bacteroidota bacterium | reverse complement strand
CTTTTTTCCTGCGGGCACCGACTAGAGTACGTATTGTTGATCCCCGTTTGCATAACAATTGTAGATTTCACAATAAATTTCATGCATCCCAGTGGGCATGAAACATAAATTCCCCGATCCAAGCCTTCTATCATCTGCGAAACAGCCCATCCCCCTGACACATGAGCTTGCCACCCGTGACTGCTAATACTTCTGAATATTTCACACCAGCAGGACTACTTCAATCTTTAAAGCTCGAAAACAAGGGATTGTCTCGAATAATTGTTGAATGATTTTCACAGGGACACCATAACCGCTTGAAGAACCAATCCTGAAGCATTAAAAAGGGGGGTGACAAATCAGCAATTGCTTGAACATGCGCAATATATTGTTCTTCATCTTGGAACGGAATACTTACCAAGATTCCTTCACAACCTCAGTTCTATTGACTGGGTTGCATATTGAATCCTATCTTCGGGATTGGTTGCTGAGGCTGCCCGATGACTGGCACTTGGTGATTTGTTTCTTCCAATGTCTTTTGAACCATTATACATCGTTCTTCTGCGGTAAGTTTTTCGACTTCATTTGCCATAGCGGGCACCAAAAAACCGGCAAATCCCGAATTTATTGCATATTTAATATTTTTCTGGAGAAGTTCCAAATCAATTGCTAAGTCATCGGTAAATGGTGTATTTAAAACGGTGATCATACCTGGAAGATTTAAAAGTTCTTTCATATATTTACGTGGGTTTCAATACTTATTACTTTTTAACATCTGAACTGATTTTGTCTCTTCAATTAATAATCGGCGAAAATTTAATTTAAAGACCACAAATAAATTTCCTTCATTAATACATCATTCGAATTAAAAACGAAAATGTATTTCAAGTTGGTATATAAAATATATATTGTCCGTTCTGGAGCAGTATTCTAATCAAAGATAATATATATTTAGATACCCAATGATAACTTTAGCGAGGAGAACCTAAACGATCAGAGCGTTTTATTTATTACATGCTGGTGGCGTAACCATCCTCTCACGAATTGTTGAAAGTGCCATTGATGTTCAAGATCAGTTAATCGGTGGTTTATTCAGCGCACTGGACAGTTTCTCTGGGAAGTTGCAGGTTCAGCAATGAAATCCTTTTCAGCCGGCAGAACTTTTTCCACGTTAAAAAAATCAATGCGGATTATACAATGGTCTTCGTAACTACTGCAGATATGGAAAGTTCTTTTATCTCGTTAATTTTTAACGAAATAAATAAATATTTTCAAGAGATAAAATTATTTAATCTTAATATTAATAAAGCCTATTGCAGAGATTGGCCCAATCTATGAATATTTAGATAAGATCTTACAATCAGCCAATATAGTCTATTATGAAAATCAATCCCGCCAAGGTATAATGAAATGTGTAGTGGAAGAAGGCCAGATTAAAATAGTCTTCCAATTTTTTCATGAAAGTGCGATCATTTTATGGCGTGCAATATTACTGGGGCAACGGATTATTATTACAGGAATCAATGAAGACCAAATTAAAGTATGGGTTAAATCTTTATTACTTTTTCTTCCCAACAATAATAGATATGAACTGTATCCGCTTTTAGAATTGAAAGAAATACCAAAATTGCAAGATAAACTGCATTTTATTGCTGGCATGAAAATACCATCGATCTCGGCTGTACCCAAAAAATTGGGATCTCCATATAGATCTTGGCCATAAAAAGACTTAATTCTAATTCGCCAACAGATGAATTAGATAAATCGGAACGGAATTTATTCAATAGTATTCTTAACATTCTGGATCGTCCCGAAACTGATGAAAATGTAATTGGTAACCTTCTTTCTCGGGATTAATATGAAAATCTACTTAACACTTAGCCGCATAAATAATAATGCGGATAAAATAAAGACCGTTCTCAAAGAAGCGGATTTATCCAAAAACTTTTATCAAATTTTTCTTGTAAAATTAAAAGATTTACCCGAATTTATGGATGTAATGAATGGGAAAGGAACCACAGCGGCAGTTCCAGATTTTAAACAGATAAATAAAATTCAAGGGACTGATGATGAATGTGGCGATAGTGATAATCTTGAAACTGGTAATCGAGATTCCCGATTATAATCAATCATCTGAGGTCAAAAACGAGCAACTCACGGAAATATCAATTCGCTCAAACGCCAAATGGAACAAAATAATATTTCTGATTCCCAAATCCACCAAGTTATCGAAGAAATCGAATCTTTATTACGGATTTATCAATCGAGCCCGATAGAACGAAATCAAGTGTTATCTAAGCAACTTCATTTTGAATCGACTAAAGAATTTTCCAAGCGGAAATTTACGGTTGAAAATTCCTTAGAAAATATTTCCTTAAATCGAAATGCTGCTATTTCACGAGGCAAAGGACATTGTGAATTATGTCAATCCAAAGTGTATCCGAGCATGATTTATGATCTGATTTGCTTTCCATTCATTTTCTTGATAATTTTAATCAATGCGGCGCACGGGTCGACGATTTAACTAATATCGCAGCGATTTGTCCAAGTTGCCATGCAAAAATTCACTTGGGAGTCGGTGGGGGTTGTCTTGAATGAAATTTTGCATATTATAATTCAAAAGAAAATAAATCTGTAATTTTTTCAGAAATTTTTTAATTCGCAAATTTTACCTTAAATGTGTAAGTTTGCCTCAACAAATTCCTTTCGACTTTATGATATTTCTTTGTGTATGGAATTAAGATTAATATAAGTACGACATCCATTATAATGAAATAAAGATAAGGTAAAGGAATATAGAAAGCCCTTTTAACAATACTATAAGCAATGGGATTGACATAAAACAGATTCCAAAGAAACCAAAACCATTATTGGATAGAACATATTTTGAATAAATCTTGGTATCATAATCATCTAATTCTGCATCGGATAAATTAACTTTAAATTTATCATATAATCGTTCTCTCCATCCAACTTGATCCATAAATTAAGTTCGATGCAGTTACTTTTTAAACATTCTTAACTAAAATCCATAATAATTCTGGGAAATGGATTGGGGAAACACTTTTACTTGAAGAGCCTGTACGGATAAGAGATTAGATTTTTATTTTTCCAGCATTATTTTTGCAATTCAAAAAATTTAAGATATATGGAACTTTTTTTCCCTTCAATTATCTTTTTTACATTGTTTTTGGGACAAATGTGGGAATAATATCAATTTTATTATTGGTGTATTTTATTGAAAGTTAAGAATACTGAAGAAATTATCTCAATGGTACAGAGATAGTTGCGATGGAACGACATTTCAACTTCTCTATCGCCGCGCATATCAACCATGGAAAAACAACCATTTCGGACTTTTTGCTTAAGGCAGCTGGATTAATGCAACCTGAAAATGCCGGCCTTTTAATGGCACTTAACAATCAACCCGAAAGAAAAACGGGGTATCACAATTTATACACACGTATTACTTCCTCTCTTTCGACTATAAAAATCGAACATATCTCTTCGAAATCGCCCGATACTCCTGGCCATTTATCCTTTACAGGAAAAGTCTCACCGGGCACTCCGTTGGTTCGGATGGGGCAGTCACTTGTAGATGCGTTAGAAGGGGTTATGACTCAAACCGAAACAAATGTTCGACTCTCGGTGGGTCAGAAAAATCCCGGCCTCTCTTTATTCATTAACAAAGTTGGACCGATTGATTCCCAACTTAAACTCGAACCGAAAAGAGTTTATGCACGAATTGATGAAATTGTTCAACGGATTAACGATCTTATCCATCGTTTACAACCTGAGGGAATGGATTGGACACTCGCTTTTGCAACAATCAAGTCGCCGTGCAGGCGAAGAATGGATGGGCGTTTAACATGGAATCATTGAAGATGTGAAAAAGATCAAACCCAATGTCGTGTTTGAAAAATACACTGAAGGGGATGTTAGATGGCTCCGGGAAACGCCGTTAGATGAGAGTAGTTTTCGAATGGTTATTCAATTCTTACTAATCCCCAGTTGCAAGCAGCACCTTACCGGATGCCATTTATGCAAACGTTTATCAGCAAAATTATGTTGTAATTATCGATCCTTTGAGTGGCAAGGTTTTGGGTAAAATCAATTTTTCAGGTTTATTAAGCAAAAAAGATATTGATGAAAATACCGATGTGCTGAACGGCATTGCCTGGAACCCGGCTAACGGGCATTTATTTGTTACAGGAAAAAACTGGCCTAAATTATTTGAAGTTGTTATAATTGAAAAAAAATAAAAACAATGAAAAACTTTTCCCTTTTCCTTTTTTTATTATTGTCTTTCTCGCCGCTTTACGGACAGGACAAGGATTCGCTCATCATCAGGTCGATATATGATACGGAACTAACTTCTCAAACACCTGTAAACAATTTAAAAATTTTATGTAAAGAAGCTCCGGGAAGGTTAGCCGGTTCTCCAAATTCACATAAGGCTTCTTTTCTTATGGAGAAAATATTGCGTTCAATGAAACCCGATACTGTTTATCTCCAGGAAGTTGAAACTACGCCATGGGAACGCGGCAAAAAGGAAGTGGCGATAGTTGATTCGAAGAAGTTTGGTAAACTAAAACTTCATGCATTGGCTATTGGCGGATCAATAAATACCGGTAAAAAAGGATTAAGCGCTCCTATAATTGAAGTGCAAGGTTTGGATGAATTAAAAAAATATGGCAGTGAAAAGATTATCGGGAAAATAGTATTTTTTAATGAGCCAATGGACCCTAAAAATATAAGTACAGTCAGCGCATATAGAAAAGCTTTTCGCCAGAGGGTTTGGGGTGCGTCTGAAGCAGCGCGTTATGGCGCCGTAGGAGTTGTGGTGCGAAGTGTTACAATTAGCCATGATTTTGAGCCACACACGGGCATTATGCGTTATAAAGACAGTATTCCAAAAATTCCCGCAATTTGTATAAGCACTAACGACGCCGATTCATTAAGCATTTTATTGAAAAATGATAAAAACTTAAATTTCTATTTCAAAACAAATTGCCACTTTTTGCCACAAAATAAATCGTACAATGTTATTGCTGAAATCCGGGGCGCTGAAAAACCGGAAGAAATAATTACAGTTGGAGGCCATCTGGATTGCTGGGATATATGCGAAGGCGCCCATGACGATGGCGCAGGTTGCATGCACGCTATGGAAGTATTACGTGTTTTTCGTGAGTTAAATATAAAACCAAAAAGGACAATCAGGGTTGTACTATTTATGGACGAAGAAATGAACCAGGTTGGATCAAAAAAATATGTTGAAACGGTAGAATTTAAAAAGGAAAAAATTTATTCGGCGTTTGAATCGGATGATGGAGGCTTGTTGCCGGTTGGTTTTGGTTGCAGCGCAGAAGGGCCTTCATTTACAAGGTTTGTAAATATTTGTAATTATTTTAAACCTTATGGGTTGCATGAGTTTTACAAAGGAGAGGGCGATATGGATATCGCCCCTTTAATGAAATATGGTGTGCCTTTGCTCAACCTGCTTCCAGATAATCAACGTTACTTTTATTATCACCATTCCGTAAATGACAGGTTTGAAGTTGTTAACCCACGTGAATTACAACTGGGTTGTGCTGCTACTGCCGCACTTATTTATTTGATTGATAAATTTGATGTTTTCTGATATTTATTAAGAAAAATGTTTTTTTACATTTCAATTTAAAGTAAAAATATTTTATGGCCCATATTCTTGTAATCGATGACGAAAAAAGCATCCGCAACACCCTGAAAGATGTTCTCGAATACGAAAAACATAATGTTGATGTTGCTGAAGACGGCATAGAAGGTCTGGCGTTATTTGAAAAGGGCGTTTACGATTTGGTGCTATGCGATATTAAAATGCCTAAAATGGATGGTTTGGAAGTGCTTCAGAAAATATTTGCCCATTCATCGAATGTGCAGGTAATCATGATTTCGGGGCACGGAAATATTGAAACCGCTGTTGAAGCAATTAAAAGCGGGGCATTTGATTTTATTGAAAAGCCGCTCGACCTGAACCGGCTTCTAATAACGGTTAAAAATGCACTTGATAAAACAAAACTTATTACACAAACCACAGTTTTAAAGAAAAAAATAAGCAAGGATTATGAAATAATAGGCAACTCAACTGCTATTAACCAGTTGCTCGAAATGGCCGATAAAATTGCTTCTACCGAGGCAAGGGTATTGATATGCGGCCCAAATGGAAGCGGCAAAGAGCTTGTTGCAAGGCGTATCCATGAGAACAGTCCCAGGAAGCTTGCGCCTTTTATCGAAGTAAATTGCGCGGCCATTCCTTCAGAACTTATAGAAAGCGAGCTTTTCGGGCATGAAAAAGGATCGTTTACTTCGGCAATTAAAGATAAAAAAGGAAAATTCGAGCTTGCCGAAGGCGGCACTTTGTTCCTTGACGAAATTGGCGATATGAGCCTCGATGCACAAGCTAAAGTGTTACGCGCTTTGCAGGAAAATAAAATTACCCGCGTTGGCGGCGAAAAAGAAATAAAAGTGAACGTAAGGGTTATAGCTGCAACAAATAAAAACCTGATGGAGGAAATAACTGCAAACAGGTTCAGGCAGGACTTATACCATCGCATTAGCGTAATAGTTTTAAATGTTCCGTCCTTAAACGAAAGGCTCGAAGACATACCTTTATTGGCCGATTATTTTATAAATTTAATCTGCGATGGCTACGGCATGCCTTTGAAAAGCATTACGGGCGAAGCAATAACAGAGCTTAAAAAAATAAACTGGACAGGAAATATCAGGGAATTCCGCAACGTAATGGAACGCTTGATAATTCTTTGCGATAAAGATATAGATGCCAAAGATGTTGTAAATTTTGCACAACCGCTAAATAAAATTTAAATTAGCGGCATAAAGCTTCTTTAAAAATTTGTAATGCCAAAAGACGGTTTCAAATTATCTGTCGTAATTCCCTGTTATAACGAAGAAGGGAATATCCCGGTTATTTATGAAAAGCTCTCAGAACAATTATCGAAATATACAAATTATGAAATAATTTTTATCGACGATGGCAGTAGTGATAATTCTTTAAGCGCCATTAAAAACCTTTCAGGCCAAAATTCTAAAGTTAAATATATTTCCTTTTCCAGGAATTTCGGGCACCAACCGGCATTAAAAGCAGGTCTCGATAATTCTACAGGCGATTGTGTAATTAGCATGGATGCCGATATGCAGCATCCGCCGGAACTTATCGATTTGCTTATTGAAAAATGGAAAGAAGGGTACGATGTCGTTTATACCATAAGGAATAACGAAGAAAGAATATCTTTATTTAAAAAGCTCACTTCAAAATATTTTTATAGAATATTAAATACTCTCTCGAACACTGAAATCCAAGAAGGCGCAGCCGATTTCCGGCTTTTGGACAAAAAAGTTGTGGATGTAATAAAAGCGCTGAAAGAAAACTATTTATTTGTCAGGGGACTGATATTTTGGGTTGGTTTTAAACAAACCATGATTGAATATAAACCGAACCAGAGATTTTCCGGAACAACAAAATATTCGGTTAAAAAAATGATGCATTTTGCCGCCTCCGGAATTACCGCTTTTAGTACAAAACCTTTGAAAATTTCTATTATACTTGGCTTTATAATTGCGTTTATTGCGTTTATTTATGCATTATTTGCTATGTATGCATCCATTTTCACCAACAGGGCTATTCCCGGCTGGACTTCCGTTATTGTAAGCGTACTTTTTATCGGGGGTATCCAGTTAATTATGATTGGTATACTGGGCGAATATCTCGGAAAGCTTTTTATGGAAAACAAGCGAAGGCCGAATTATATTATTTCAGAGATGAATCTGATAAATTAAAATACTTTTGAGAAATTGTATTGTTTGTAATAATGAAAACTTCATTTTGTGAATTTCCTGTAAACAAATACTTTTGATATTATATTCGTAACAACTAAAAAATAAATTATGTTAACCAAAAACCAAAAAATAGTTCTTTATTTAACTGCAATATTTTTTTTTATATTATATTGTTTTCAAACATTTTTAAACCATTACTATTTTAGGTCAAATGCCCTTGACTATGGTTTTTACAACCAGGCGTTTTGGGATTTTGCACATTTTCGTATAAATAAAAACACGGTTTTTGACCCGGCCCTCAATAACTTTTTTCAGGTACATCCATCTTTTACTCTTATTATTCTTATTCCTTTATATTGGATTTTTAACTGGATATTTCATACATATACATTATTATTTATACAAAACATATTTATAATTATAGGGGCCATTGGAACTTATCTATACCTTCAAACTAAAACAAAAAATAATTGGATAGCAATACTTGGTTTTATTCATTATAACCTCATCTGGGGACATTTTAGCGCAATTTCATTTGAATATATTGATGCTACTATTGCAGCTTCAGTTATTCCATTGTTTTTCTACCTTTATGAAAAAGAGAAATTTAAATATGCATTTGCATGTATCTTATTTGCGATTGTTGCTCGTGAAAATTTTTCGATCTGGTTTTTTTTCATTGCATTATTCCTGGCTTTAATAGAATATAAGAACCGTAAACGACTTATATTTAATTTAGCATTTGGGACTTTCTCATTAATTTATTTAATCTTTCTTTATAAATGGGTCATCCCTCATTTTGCCGATAAAAATTGGACTTATGGGGGATTCATGTATAGCAAATTAGGTAATAATCCCGGCGAAGCTTTTATGCATATTATCAAACATCCAAAAGAAGCATTATTGTTGCTTTTTCAGAATCATAATGGGGATCCGATTTTAAATGGTATAAAATTGGAATTCTATCTTGTATTCTTATTAAGTGGGGGTATTTTATTATTTACAAGGCCTTTATGGTTACTGATTTTTGTTCCAATTATTGCTCAGAAAATGTACAATGACGATTATGTCAGGTGGGGTATTAACATCTTTTATTCAATTGAAGTTGTCTCAATTTTAACTATTGCATCCTTTATGTCAATAGCCTGGATAAAAAATATTAGAACAAAATATATAGTTATGTGTATCGTTTGTTTTCTGACACTGGCAACTACAATACAGGTAATGCATTCGCGTAAATCTGTTTGGTATCATCCTGAGAAAGAGAAGTTGTATTCAAATAAATTTCTTAAACCACAATGTAATTTAAAAGAAATTTATAATGTACTGGATAAAATTCCTTCTGACGCTTCGGTTTGTGCATCGGAAAAAATAGTCCCGCACTTAAGCCAACGAAAAAATATTACCATTTTCCCCTATGTTCGTAACACTGATTATATTATTTTTTTGGATACGATAAGTTTTTATCCTTTGTCAAGAGACGATTATTTTAAGTTAAAGGCAAAATATATTGCTGATGCTGATTGGCAGGTTTTTATTACTAAACCTGAAATTATGGTATTGAAGCGAAAAAACAAATAGTTTTAATCAGATTTATATTTATTATTAAAAAGTTTCTCATTTTACATTCAACATATTAAATCGGGTTTTCAAAATCTGATTTAATTATGTGTAAAATATTTTAAAATTAATATAATAGAAAGCAATTAAGATACCTGAATAATTATATACAATAATAATAAGATTTATAAGTCAATACCTTCGAATGAATATTATAATATGTCTTATGGAAAGGTTTAATAAATTTGTATCTTTTTAAAAAACAACAAACTCTATAAATGAAAATTTCAATAATTATTCCGGTTTTCAATGAACAGGATAATATTTTAATTGTATTAGAACGTTTAGAAAATATAAAATTACCTGATTTTATAACTGACAAAGAGATGATTATTGTAGATGATTGCTCTAATGATAAATCATTTGAAGTTATAAATAAGGATATTGAAAGTAAAAAAGGAATTAAATTAATTAGGCACTGCGTGAATCAGGGAAAAGGAGCAGCAATAAGAACGGGATTAAAATATGTTACTGGAGATGTTATAATTTTTCAGGATGGAGACCTTGAGCTAAGCCCTGATGATATACCAAGATTACTCGAAGCGATGCAAAAATTTAATGTTGAATTTGTTAATGGTTCCAGGTATCTTCCGGGAGTTATCAGGCCAGTGGCCTCATACATGCGATACTTGGCTAACAAACTATTTACCTTCCTCACATCATTAATTATAAATGTTAAACTTACCGATATGGCCTGCGGGTATAAATTAATACATAAAAGATTATTGGATCAACTTGATTTAAAAGAAAACCGTTTTGGTTTTGAAGCAGAACTTATTATTAAAGCCCTAAAGATTAAACGAAATAACATTATTGAAGTGCCTGTTCATTATTTTCCAAGACTTGAAAGTGAAGGTAAAAAACTTAAAAATATTGATGCACTCAAAATATTATGGGTAATAATTAAGTATAGCATTTTTAGTCGTAAAAAAAGATAACTTAATTTGGTACAGAATAAATAACTAAATCGTCAAAATATACTATCCCCCTACCTTTGTTTATTAAATTAACATAAAGTATGTCAACATTTTTATTTTGAGGTGTTACGAATTCTAAAGCTATTTGTTTCCATCCCTTTGAATCCTTTTTTATTACATTGTTACTAATTTTATGGAATTCTCCTGTATTATCCGCTTTGACCTCGATGAATGCGCTGTCATTTTGATTATAAACCCAAACACTTATATTAATTTTTTCTCCTGGATTATAATCAGTAATTAAAAAATTACCTGAACTTTGGTCATTTCCTTCCAATTTAACTGAATATTTTCCCGATCGAGAAAATTTATTTGTTTTGGTGCGTGTATTTCCCGCCAGCAATCCGGTAGGATAACTCATATAATATCTGTTATCAAATGTTAATGTATCGAAGTTGAATTTATAGAAAAAATTATGCATGTTATTATTATGAATAATTTTAATACGGGGCTGTTTGTTTACGTATAGATAATCGGTTTTTCCACCGAAGAATCCTTCATTCCAGTCAGGTTCTCTAAGAAGGCTATAAAATCTTCCGGATGGTTTAATTCGCCAAAATGAATCCCAAAAAGCTTCTTTAGTCATTTCCCAACCATGAATTGAACCAAAACGGCTT